>CALEKY010000030.1 GCA_937902995.1 uncultured Sinobacteraceae bacterium | reverse complement strand
TCAGTCGGCGCTCTTCCTCGGACTCGGAAATCTTCGCCATCCGATGGACCACCTTAATCAACACGGGTGTTGCGCTGGCATTACATACATTATTTGTACCCATCAAATCTTGAAGCGATGCAAATGCAGCCGACCGTGTCCTCTGTTCGTCGTAAGTACTTTCCTTCAAGTAAC
Source organism: uncultured Sinobacteraceae bacterium (assembly GCA_937902995.1). Classification (GTDB taxonomy): domain Bacteria; phylum Pseudomonadota; class Gammaproteobacteria; order Steroidobacterales; family Steroidobacteraceae; genus Steroidobacter. The sequence goes on along the minus strand of CALEKY010000030.1, from coordinate 28,616 downwards.
TCAGCCGCTTCATCGATTCCGAGTCTAACGTAATCTTAAAAAACTGGGGCGGACCGAGCATGTTCGACTGGACTCGCTCCATTCTCACATTACCCATCCAGCCTTCCGCAAAGGTTGAAAACGTAACGTACCTACTGATGAACGGACCTTTGAAGGCGAGGCGATTCAACTTGAAGACACCTTGTTCGTTAGTTTCGACCACATAAGACGCCACGCAAAGTGAATTTCTACGCCGCGAATGCGGAACAGGAACGTATGGCCGATCCCCGCGGATGGTTACGATAATCGCAGCAGACGGAACTGGGACGCCATCCCTAGACTCTACGCGTCCGCGCATCCAATATCGATCAACGAAGATCGAAAGTAGAATTAGGCCTCCGACCAGGAGCACACCTATGGCGCAGATCCCTCGCTTCGAGCAGAACTTCCCTGATCTCATACACAACTCAATCTTATCCGACTTAACCTCAATCTCTCGGCAGCAATGTCCCAGGAAATGAATCCGCTGGGATCCAGTCAAGATTTCGACTTCTCAAGCGTCTACCTTGATTGGAAACATTTTCCCATAGCTCGATTTCTAACGGATTTCCGGCCCCATCCACAAAGCCGTTTGCCTTTAGCCAATCGTTAAGAACTTTCACTCTCTCTGGTTCTGGAGCTCGAGATGAATTGAACTGCTGGAGGACAACGGAAGCATTGTAGACAGAGCCAATATCTTTCTGGCGCGAAAACCCACGCGACGCAGCCCAATCTTCGAATCCTTGCTCGAGACCGATTCGCGCGTTGGCCTCGGGATTGGATTCATCCCAATCCGGTAAGCCGGCGATATCTGCCCAAGTGAACCTTGGGCCGCCATTCGCAGCAATCTCGTCCGCAAAGTGCTTGCTGATAAGGTCAAAAACCTCGTATTCCATACGAAGCGTCCGTAGCTCATTAAAGGCCCAGATCTGTCCACTTCCGGGTCGGTAGGTCACTCCAATGACGGTCGGCAAGCGTCCTAACTCGGCGCACTGCGCTTCCGTGACACCTCGCTCCACAGAGGTGCCGCCGAGCACGTAGCGTACCTCGCACTCCGGCGTGTCGTCATCCACTGCCGGCTCGTATCGCCCATTTCTAGCCTCGCACTGCGCGCGACTCAAGTTTTGAACAACGACCGTACGTCCGTTACGCGCGACGTAGTGACAGCGCGACGGCGAAGCGTAGTTCTGGTTGTACGTGCGATCCGGTGCATGCCCAAACGTATCCGGAACGCCAGGTCCAGCATGACCCACCAATGCCACGGGCGTATTCGCCGAGTTAGGCGCTATCGCGTACGGCATGTTGTAGGCATCACGATGAGCAAACGTGTCCTCAAAGGCATGCAAGAACTCTCCGAAGAGTTGATACCGTGCTCGATTGATATCCTCGAACGAAGGGATGGAACATGTATTTGGGATCGGGCTCGGATGTGTCTGCACCCATAGATCGCGTAACCGCGCGGGGTCGGTGCTCGCAAGAAGATTTTCCAACTGTGCAGATTCGGGCGAATAAAACCGTGTCAGCGGGTCGGAATTTTTGTCGCCGTACGCGCCTGAGTTGTAGTCCAGAACGAAATGGTAGAGCGGCAAAGCAACATTGTTTGGATAGACGCCAACATGTGCCGGCTCAGTTGGCCAGTTCTCATCCACATACTGCGTCGCGATCGCAATCATTCTTGCGACATCTTGCGGAAGCCCTGCGACGAGGCCTAAGAAATAAGTGATGTAGTAATGGACCATCTGGTCGTACAGGCCCAGCGTGTCCATCCTCTGAAGCGGCGCATTGCTCACGTACGCGAACGAATTGATCCCTCCCATCAATCCAATCGGATCTGCGGTCAGGTAACGCCCCGTCGCGGGGTCGTAATCTCTGAAATAGTTGTAGTGAGTACCTGTTTCGTCGTCCGCGTACTGACCCGGGAAGCGTAGATTCAGCGTGAAAAGCTTCCCGTCGCCATCGGGATCCGGATCCACCCTCGCCTCGCCAAACGGTTGCAGCTCGCTGCGCCAAATCACACGTCGGCCTTCGTCCGTAACGGCAATGGGCGCACCGAGATGGTCGGTGTGAATCCAGTAAGTGCGACCGCCTTCGATCAGCGCGACTGGATGGTGACCGAGATAGACGTACTCCCGCGTCACTCGACCGCGTTCATCGGCCTCCGCGACGAGTTTGTTCTGTTCATAGATATAAATCGTGCTCCCACGACGGTCTGTCGAGTGCACTCGTTTCCGGACGCGTTCGCCCCAGAAGTTGTACTCGTACTCCGCGACCAATTCCCCGCCTTCGTAGATGCGCGTGGGGCGACCGTTCGAGTCGTATTCGTAGCGGCGATCCCCGATGGAAATCGCAAGTCCCGCCTCGTTGTAGACGTACTCTTTGTCGTCGACGGCCACGAGCCGGTTAGAGCGCTGCGCGTACCGATACCGGGAGTTGCTGTCTTGCGCTTCGCACGAACCTCCTGCATCGCAAGACGGTGACGACTCATCGACGGCAAGTGCAGTCCGATTGCCGTTGAGGTCATACTGAAACTCGATCTGCTTTGCCGGGAGAATTGCGCGAACCAGCCGCCCAACCCCATCGTATTGAAACATGCGCTCCTGCTCTCCTTGCTTGATGCGCGTGAGGCGACCCGAGGCATCGTAGTCATAGTCAATCGATGTGACTTGTTCGATCTTCCGGCGACTCACGTTGCCGAATCGCGCATCGAACTCCGTTTGAGCCGAAAGACCGTTGCCATACGTGAATGGATGGAGCGCATCGAGCCGGTGAGCAAGTTTCGATTCTGCATTGGCAATGGCCCGATCGCCCAACAAACGCTCTTGAACGATAGACTGCAATTTGCCGTTCGAGTCGTAGCGATATCGAAGGCTGACGCCTGAGGGCAGTCGGCGTATCGTTAAACGGCCTCGACCATCGTACTCGAAGCGTGTCGTGAACTCATGACCACCGACGGTGCGCGTATGTGCGATGAGCTGCGCATCGGCGTCATAACGGTAGCGCTCGATGACCTTCTCCCCGTGGACAGTCGTCAGCAAGCCGTTCGCATATTCGAGCTTGGTCGTCCCTTCCTTCCGATCGACACGGACGAGGCGGTTTGCCGCATCGTACGCCAGACGGATCGTTGCTCCGCGCGCGTCAGTTCGTTCGATCAGGTTGTCCGCTGCGTCATAGACGAACCGGAGCTCGCCTCGATCCGCACTGGACTCTCCCACCCGACGCCCGAAATCGTCATAGCTGTACGTTGTGCGCGCGCCGTTCGGCGCGACCACCGCCGTAACGCGTCCGAACTCATCGCGCTCAACTTGAGTGACGCCGCCATCGGCGGCCTGAACCGACGCCAGCTGACCTAGTGAGTCATAGGAAAAAAGAGTTTCGTGACCGAGCGGATCGATGCGCCGGTCGGGCAGCGCGTCGGCATCCAAGTGCACGAACTGCTGAAGCGGCGCACCCTGTCCGTCCCGAACTTCGATGAGCCGACGATGTTCGTCGTAGGCGAAGTACAGTGTCTTGAGTAATTTTCCTTCGGGTCCCACCGCGAACAGCCGCTCGATGCGATCGTCCGGCGCGTAGCGCGCGAAAGTCGTGATCCACGAATCGCTGCGCGTGAGCCGATTCGGTCGACCTGCGGCATCGTACCCGTAGCGAATGCGTCGGCCATCGGCGTCCACGATCTGCACGAGTCGGCCAGCATCGTCGTACTCGTATGTGTACTCGAGGGGGCCGGAAGATCGAAGCTGAGCAATCGCCGCGATCCGCCCATGCGCGTCGTATCGCAGTTTCAGACCGGGACGACCGCGGCGCTCGATGTGCAAAGGCCTGCCGGCTCGATCGTAAGAAAGAACCCGAATCTCTCCGTACGGCGAATCGATGCGCACCAAGTGCGAAGCATCGTCGTAAGACAGATCGATCCAATCTTGCACATCGGGTCGCGGACCATCGATCCGGCGCAGACGCTTCTCCTCATCGTACTCGTACGCAACTTCCCGTCGTATCGGCGCGTAGCCGGATGGCGTTGGCGTAAAGCCGCTCTCCCGCCGATTGACGATCAACCCGTCCGAGTACGTGAGCTCGATCGCCGCAACCGCATTCGGTTTCACGCTCGGACGCTCGATGCGCGAGATCCGATAACTCTCGCCATCGTACGAATACCGGACGAGCCACTCGCGCCGCCCTTCGACTTCGCGCTCGACGCGGACGAGCCTGCCGCGCTCGTCATACGTGTAGCGGAGCGTCGGGTCATTGACACGCGAATATTCGACCAGGCGCAGAAGATCGTCGTAGCGATACCGGGCATCGCCGGTACCGCAGACGCCGCAACCGGGGCCTCGAACTTCGCTGACGTAAGCGACACCGCCTCTCCATCCGGTGATGTAGCGCGTCTTACGGCCGAAGGCGTCAATGACGTCCGTATAGCCTTCGTTGAACTCGAGGCTGACCTTGCCGGCATCGACGGGATGCGAGGAGTAGATAGCGCGTCCTTGCTCGTCGTAGGCCCAGCTCGCAATCCGTTCGTACGTCGAGCGCTTCCCGTATGCCCGCAGGCGGACGTTTCCCACCGAGATTCCGGTGAGATGATGCGGATGACGAGCGTCGGTGTACGCGTATCGGCGTGCGCTGCCGTCGCTCGCCGCGGCCAATTCGAGATTGCCGACAGCGTCGTAGGCATAGCGCACGACCGTTCCCGGACCGCGAACGCTCGCCAGCCGTCCGTTGGGGTAGTACTCGAAGTACAGCTTGCGGCCTTGCGAATCCTCCACACGTTGCAACTCGCCTCGATCGTCGTAGCGCAACACGAGTGAGGCACCGGGCGCTTCAATCCGAAGCAGCCGTCCCGCACGTTCGAAGGAAAGCTCGCGTCCATCGGGCGTCAGCCATTTATAGATATCCCCTTCGACGACGACTGCACCGTCGCCTACGCGTTGTGCGATGAATTGGCCGGCTTTTCCAGCAGGATCGAAGCGCACGAGCCGGCCGTCTGCTTGCACGATATGCAGTCCATCGTCGACATGCCGCAGCGATGCTTGATAGCTATGTCGCCAACCTGCGCCCAAGACGCTGCGACCATGGACCGCGCTGCTGTTGTAGTAACGGCGAAACTCGAGACCGAGCCTTCCAGGAAACGGAGCAATGTCGGTTTCCTGTTGAAACTTGTTGCCGGTAACGACGTGGATCGGGTTGCCGACCGACAGCGAAGCCAGCGAGACAGCCGACAACGTCGCACTGCTGCCTGTACTGCTACCGAGAACATCAGGCGTGAGTTCGACGCCGATCGATGCAATGTTCGCCGAAGCTCCAAAAGGGAACGGCGAACTCGGCTCATCGATCAGACATTGCTGCGGATTGCCGCCATTGAGGCCGCCGCCCGTATCGTTGTTCCACCAATTCCCTTCCCCGCCGCCGCTTCCGCCTCCGGCCGGATTCTCGTAGCTGCCTTCGCCGAAACCGAAGAAGCCATCGCTGAGACTGGAACCGTCGTCATCGTCTTCTTCGTCCGGCGAATGCGGATCGTCGTGTTCGTCGCGCTCTGTTTCGTCCTGCTCATCCTCGCTTGCGCGTGGCGGTACGGATCCGCTCGGAATTCGTTCGAGCTCGGGGAAATCGCTGACCGAAACCACCGCATCGCTCAACCGAGCGGGCGACTGCATCCGTACCGTAGCCGTAGCGATGATCGGCAGCCGTGTACGCCGCAGAAGTTGCTGCTCGAAACCATCCGCATCGCTTCTCACTCCCAAGAGCACACGCGCAATGAACCAATTGACGAGCGGCACATGCAGCTCGTAGCCATACGTGATCTCCACTCTCAGCAGGTTCGCGTCTTGGATGTTCACACCGCTGCGGGGACCGACGGCCGTGCTGCGCGTATGCAAGCGATCGTTCGGAATTTCTCGTCGACCGTCGACGTCCTCGCCGAAATCGTCGAACGCTTCGCGCGTGGGATTGAGAATGCGAATGCGTGCGTCGACGGCCAACTCGGTTTCTATTCGATTGATCGTGCTCATCAGCCCGGAGAGCGATGACTCCGGCGAGTACAGAGATGCCAGGCCCCTCGCCAGTCCGCGCCGAATCGCATCAGGATCGGCATTGCGGACAGCACCGAGTCGTGCTGCTTGCAGACTCGCATGGTTCAGGGTGGCCTTCGCTTCGTAGATCAGCGCGAACTGAATTGCGCCGAGAATGACGACCAGGAGAATCGGCAGCGCGATCACTGCCTCGACGATCGAAGTGCCGCGTTGACGATATGCACGAAGGGCGCGATGAATCGGCCGGGCCGGACGAACGCATTCCATGCGTGACGAATCTCCGTTCGAGCGAGAAGCGGAATATCAGGCCGGAACGGCGTTTTGTTGGCACGATTTTCTGGGCAACATCCCCAAAAATTCGTTTCTGCTACCGGCTATCGCCCTTTAGTCTGTGACGCCCCGCGTCAATCACGGATCGCACGCTCCGTGGCCCGAACAACACAGGGAAAACATCGCTCCAATCGCCTTCGTTGCGACCAGGCGACCGCCTTCGACATCGACATCAATCGCGAGAAAACGAATTCGAGCAGCCCTTAAGGTTTCCGCCCAAGAGTGAATCGACCTGTTTGCGTGTACAGAGTGCGACATGGATTGCGATTTCGATTTTCGGAACTGCACCGAATCGAGTTGACGACGGATCGGGGAGCTTGGCACTCAGGATTCACGCGAACATCGGAAAACGGTTCGCGATGTCCTTGTGTCTGCTCGCAGGCACCATCGCGACTTCAGCGCAGACATTGGAACCCGCACCGACCAAGGTCTTCGCCTTCTGGCGAGTTCAGCAGCTCGAGCTCGATTATCGCGGCCATCGCACGCTGTATTCGTGCGATGGCCTCAGGCGGAAGATCGCAGCCGTGCTGCAAGCCATCGGCGCCGGTCCCGGCTTGAACGTGCAAGTGCAATGTCAAGGAGTCGGATTCATGAGCACGGCTGTCGCGATCATTACCGTCACGACACCGGCCGAAGCGACGCCGGAGAATGTTCAGGCAGCGACCGCCTACTCTGCCGAAGCCCTGCTGGTTGCGCGCCTCAAAGGGATTTCGCTGCCCACGGCAACCGACCTCGAGCGCTTTCCTGCGCAATGGCAATCCGTTGCGCTCCATCGGGTACGAGCGCTCGACGGCGGAGACTGCGATTTGCTACGGGCGCTTGCCGCACAAGTGTTTCCGCAACTCGCGGTACGCGAGGAGAACCGCTTGATCTGCCCGCTGAACCCGAGTGCACGGATGAGAACCAAGTTCGTCGTCAGTGCGCTCGTCCCGACGCCGATCGAGCCGGTGTCATACGCTCACCGCATCGAACGCAGCGGCAACTAGCAGTCAGTGCTTCGGCCGATGCTTCCAGCTATCCGACCCCGAGCCAGGATAGCCCGGCTGACGATCGCGTCTTTCGAGCGCCGCTTTGATTGCATCCGTCCAGTTCGTCGGGGCGGGCACTTCCGGTTTGGCAGCCGGCTGAACGGCGGGCTTCGACTCTCGCGGGGCTTTCTTCGCTGGCCGTGCTTTTCGGGTGGATGTTGCAGCCTTCGCCGGCGCCTTCTTGGCTTTTGCGACCTTCGAACGGCCGGCAGCACTCGCGCTCTTCACGCTGCTCTTGGAACTGGCACGCGCACTCGCAGATCGCTTTTTGGACGCAGCGGCCGCTGCCTTGCTCGCTTTCTTTTTCGTCGGCTTCGCCATCCTCGCCTCCACGCTTGGGTTGAGTCGTGACTATGATGCGCCTACGAGCGGCGCGCACGCGAGCAAATTCTCGAGACCGACGTGTTCTACGTACCGACGGACCTCAACCTACCGCGCGCCCGTAGGTCACCCCACACGCGCGCCACCCTACAAATTGCGGGCCTCGAGCTGCATCAACGCTGCATTCTCCGCATCGAGCAAGACGAGCCGATCGCCCTGCAAGCGCCAGCGAGCCACGGACTCGAGCGCATTCAAGAAGCGATGCTCCAGGTCACCGTCGGGACACGCCATACGCGTCGTCGTCACCTCGCTGATTCTCAGCGCATCCCCGTCGATGCGATAGCCCCCGTTCAAACGGTTACAACCGGTGTGTCCTGCGATCTCTTTTGTCGCCGCCTGCAGCACGATATAGGGCTCGGGCCGACCCTGGCCGACGATCACCGACTCATCGCCGAGCTGCACCAGTACCCATCGCGACCCTTCGAGCTCGTGAGTAACGCCGCGCATCGTGCAGGATTCGTCCGGCCAGAATCGCGCTGTTGAAGTCACAATGAGCTTGGCCTCGCCCGCACCCGGCGGCGCTTCGATACGGCCTTCGGCGGCGACGAGCAGTTCCTGTCTCCCCTTTTTCAGCGCCATAAACTGCTCGGCGAGCTTCGCCGCAGCTTCGCCTTCCAAGCGCAGATCGAGTCCGGTCGTGCACTCTTTGACGACGGCACGGCCGTCCCTCAGGGAGTACAGCCCGCGCAACGGTATCTCGGGCGTCAGAGACGCATACGTCTCACTGCGACTCAAGTTGTAATTGAGCTCGCTCTCGATCGGCTGGCCTTCGGCGTCGAGCTTACGCAGCGTCGTCGAGTCCGCTATCGAAAACAAAATCGGCGCCAATCGCGATCCGCGCAAAGCCAAGGTATGTAGATCGGAAGCAATCGACCACGTACCAAGATCCTCGTACCGGCGATCGAACGACTCATCCAGATACGTCATCCGCAGAAAGTAGATGTTGTTGGAGCGCAGATCGAGCTCGTAACGGATGCCTGGACAATCGGCACACGGCAACACACCCGAGAAGAGCGCGGGCAACGGATCGATCGACATCGGCGCGGCAGGCTGCTGAACTTGGTCTGATTCGATGGCGAGATCGGGAGTCGAGGTCGTCGTGGGCGTTTCGCGGCCGCAGGCAGCAAGCATTCCTATAGATATGAGTACGACCGCCGCTCTCATAGACGTCCACCGAGGCAACCTTCCCGCCCGCAACCTACCAAACATGCTCGCACCGCGGCTATACGGACCCTGCCGCCTGCAAGTTCAAAAAAGGCCTGACGCTCACTGGCGCCGTTCGCGCATTTCCCGCGCAAGCCGCTCTTCGAACGCCTGCCGCGCCCGATTCGAGTAAGCACGGCATGCATCCATGTCATAGAGCGCATCGCGCTGGCCGGCGTCGCGACGCGCCAAGCGCCCCCACAAGTCGGAGGCCTCCGGGTGCGGCGTCAATAAGATGTCGCAGTACAGGTTGCGGACGATGCGGAAAGACCAGCGGAAATCCGACAACGCGGTGCGATAGCGCGTCCCGTCCGTGTATCTGAAGTCTGGATCCGAAATCGCGGTGAGGCTGTCCGCATAGACGAAGTTCGCGCACTCCAGCTTGTCGCACGAATACCAACTCCAGGACATCCCGCCTGGCGTGTGGCCGGGCGTGTAATAGCCGGTGATTGCGATGTGTCCGATTTGCAGCGTCTCGCCGTTTCCGATCGTGCTGACGTGCTCGATGGCCGGGAAAGCCTCGGCGCTCTCGAATTGCGGATCGTCGGGACCGGCACGTCCTTGTCGCAAGACCTTGGCGCCGTGTTTGCTCGACACGACGTCGGCGCCGGTGAGCTCCTGCAGCTCCGCCAATCCGCCAACGTGGTCGAAGTGAGCGTGCGAATGCAGGATCGCGCGCACGTCCCGAAGCTTGAAACCGAGTTTTTCGATGTTGGCGGCAATCATCGGCGCTGCATCCATGACGCCGCCGTCGATCAAGACGTGACCTTCGTCCGACGTGATGAGGATCGAGCTCAACCCTCGCGTTCCGACGTAGTAGGTATTACCGAGCAGCCGGATCGGCTCTTGAGGCTCGAGCCACGTCGCCGGAACTTTTTCCGCACCGACCGTCGGAACATGCGCAATTAAAAACGCGGCGAGCAAGCCGGCGATTCGAGCCGGTACACGGGCTCTCTTCGATGTGCGATACGGCACCATCATCCGATCAATTCGATGAGCTCTGCCTTCTGTTTCGCGTTGAGCAAGGGCCCGAAACCCGCCTTCAGATTGTCGGATTGCCGGTCAGGCTTACCGGTCGCCGGAATCACAGCCGTCACGGCCTCATGGCTCAAGGCGAACTTCAAGAACATTTGCGCCCAGGAAGTCACGCCGATCTCGGCAGCCCAGCCCGGCAACGCAACGTTGCGAACGCGGTTGAACAGCGCGCCATCGTTGAAGTTGCGGTTCGTGAGCACCGCTACGCCGAGATCCTTCGCGAGCGGCAACACACGCTTTTCCGCGCCGCGCGCCGTAACGGAATAGTTGATCTGCAAGAAATCGGGCTTGGTCTGTTCGACGACGTCGGCAAGCGCATCTTGCGCCGACTCCATGAAATGCGTGACACCCACGTACTTGACCTTGCCTTGCTCCTTCAGCTCGCGTGCCACGGCAATCTGCGTCTTCCAATCGCCCAAATTGTGGACTTGCAGCAGCTCGACTCTGTCGGTCCGCAGATCCTCGAGCGTCTGCGCGAACTGCGCGAGGCCTGCTTCGCGTCCGTTCACGCGGGAGAGCTTCGTCGCAATGAACGCCTGCTTGCGCCAGCCGCCTTCTTCCAGCAGCGGACCGAGAATCTTCTCCGCATTGCCGTAGGTCGGGGCCGTGTCGATCACCGTTCCGCCGCCTTCGAAGAATCGTTTCAGCACTTCTCTGAGCGCCCGATGCTCAGGGCTGCCCGGCGACACCTCGAAACTTCCCGACGTTCCCATGCCTATGACGGGAATCGCTTCCCCCGTCGATGGGATCGTGCGTTTCAGCATGGCCGTGCCCTCGCCCGCTTGCGCCCAAGCGGTCGTTGCGGAAGATCCGAGCACCGTCGCCCCGATCAGCGATAGCGACGCAGATTCGATGAACTCGCGGCGTGTAGTCATACGGCTGCCTCCAGAGTGAAACAACGATACCCCCGGCAGGTGAGCTAGGGAAAGGGGAAATGGGAAATGGGAAACGAACACCGGCCGGCAAATGACCCAACACTGCGTACACGTATCGTGACGTCACAGTGCAAGCCCGCGGCTGGTGATCCGCGAGAACGGCAGGAGACTCCTCCCTTTTCCCTTTTCCCTTTTCCCCTTCCTTCTTCCCTCCTTCCCTATATTTCCCGATGATTCCCTCAACGCACCCGGAGGCTCGATTGAAACTCCACGCTTCGTTGTCGCTCATCCTGATCAGCGCGGCCGCATTCGGTCAGTCCGTCGACGGTCCGAGCTTCGACTGCAGACGAGCTCGCGGCATCGACAAGATGATTTGCAGCGACCCGCAATTGGCCGCACTCGATCGTCAGCTCGCCGAGCTCGTTGCGCTCGCTTCCGAACAGGCGCCTGGGGAGATCAAGCGCAACCAGCGTCCGTGGCTTCGGGAGCGCAATGCGTGCAAAGAGCCGACTTGTGTCAAGAACAGCTACGAGCGCCGCATCGACGAACTCGTGACGCTCACGGGCAAGTTTCCGGCTTCCATCGTACAATCGCTTTGCGCACTGATGGAATCGCCCGAGCAACGCGCCGAAACTCTCGCGCAGAAGGCAGGCGCTGAGGATCTCAACAACGACGGGATCCCGGACGTAGCGTGCGAGGCGGCTCCCTGCGCTCTTTCGATCGACTCCGCGATCCCTACCGCTCCGGTGGAGCGACAAGCGCCTGAATCGGATTCGACGACGCCGCGCGGACGCGCCGCGTTCCGATACGGAAACCGCACGTTCATCTACGCTTCGAGCGATGCCGCGCTCGAAATGCCTTTACGCATTTCGTATATCACGCCAACCAACCGCGAGGTTCGCTTGTGCGAGCTCGAAACCATCGTCGGCAGCGCAGTCGTCGAAGGCGGGCACGATGTCTGCGCAGCCGTAGAAAATAACGCCGGCTTCGAATCGATCGAGCTCCAGCGAATCGATTTGCCTTCTTCCAGCGCATTCGGGCGCCCGAACACTCGAGTGACCGGCTCAGGAACCATAGATGTCGACAACGACGGACTCGATGAGCCGATCGTGGAGCTGCGCTACGACAGCGGCGAATCCTGCACGATCAACTATTTCGAGATGCTCGCTGAAGACGGAACATCCATCGTCGAGAACTCGAAGAGCATCCCACTACGCGAACTGCAACGACCGGCGCTGAACTCGATTGGCCGTACTGATTGCGGACGCATCGCGAACCGCTTTCTGAGGTTTGCAGGCAAGAACTATTACGAGACGAACGTAACGAACGAACCAAGCGTACCGCACGAAATTCGAGTACTCGAGGGCACGGCGGACGCAACGGTCTGCACGCTCGAGCGGCAGATCAGGACACGAATCAAGCAACTCCACGCGGAATGACCGCGTGCGCGCGAGTAGCGCGCTCAGAAAGCGGCCGCCCGCGGATGCGGGCGACCGATGGATCGCGCGACCGGCAATTGCCGGTCGCCAGCCGAAGGCTCGCTACTTCGCCGCCTGCGGGAACGGCGGCAGCTTGTCGATATCGCGCGCGTCGTGCTGGATGATCACGATCGCATTCAAATTCTTGGCAATCGCCTTGAATCGATCGAGAGAAGCGAGCGTATCGCCGCGGTGCGTGTTGAACGTCGGAACGCCGTTCGATTCGTAATTCTCGTGGAAATGCGCAAGGTCGCCGGTCAAGAGCACGTTGCCCTTTTCTTTGAGCCTCACTAGCAAACTGTGATGACCCGGCGTGTGGCCCGGCGTATCCAGCATCACAACGGTGCCGTCGCCGAACACGTCTTTATCGCGGACAACCGGTTCGACCTTGCCGTTGCCGCTCACCCAATGCTTCAACGGCGCAGGATTGACCATACCGGCCGCTGCGCCCGTGAGCGCATCCCAATCGCCTTTACCGATCAATAGCGTCGCATTCGGAAATGAGCCGGCTTGACCAATGTGATCGCCGTGATAGTGGCTGATGCCGACGTACTTGATCTGGTCGGGACGAATGTTGAGCTGCGCAAGCTGATCGACCAGAGGCGTCTTGACGGTGGGTGCATTGCCTTGCGCAAGCCCGCTGGCAGCAGTCGGATAGCCCACATCCCAAATCATGTAGTCGCTGCCATGCTTGATCAGGTAGCAACTCACGGTGAGCTGAATCTTCTTTCCCTCGAGAGCGAAAGTGTCCGAGAAGCGCGCGACATCCGAAGGTGCCGTATTTGCGCTCGCGCAATCCAGACGAGTAAGAGTGACTTCGGGCGTTTGCGCAGCAGCGCTTGCGCATGCAACCACTGCGATCAAAGGGAGAAGGCTCTTCTTGTTCATGGTTGCTCCCTGAAAGGCTAAAGGGAGAACCGAGAATGGAGGATCGAGAAGGGAGAATTCAAGGCGCGTTAGCGATTACTGCCGCCCCCTACCCTCCCTTCTTCGCAGGGGAGGGAATCCTTCGCGCTCCCGCTGGGCTCTTGGCGCTAGGCTCTGGTCAAAGAGCAAGGCGCGCAAACGCGCGCCTGCCTTCAGCCTAAAATCGAAGCTTTATCCCCGCCCTCAACGTCCTCGGTTCTTCGGCGCGGCTGACGCGGCCATCGAGCGGACCGAGACCGGGTACGTTGGTCTCGTAGCTGTACACCATGTCTTTGCCCTTCTCGTCGAAAACGTTCAGCAGCTCGGCATAGACATAGAAATTGTCGTGCTTCCACGCGCCGCGAATGTTCACGCAGGTTTCGGGATCCGATCGATCGGAATTGTCTTCGACCAGCGGGAATTCGCCGAGATGACGCACACGCACGCCGGCTTCCCAGCGTTCGCTCACGAACGCGATGCCGAACTCGCCGGCGTTCTCGACGGCGCCAGGGACATAGATCCCATCCGGGTTGTCCACGTAACGCGCACGACTGTCGGTCCACGCCGCGTCGAATGCGAGCCAGTCGGTCGGCCTCCAGAACGCGGTGAGTTCGTAACCGCGCCGGCGCGTGGCGGGACCGGGCTCCACGGAATTCGAGTCGCCGACGAACTTCAGCTCGCTGTCGAGATTTAGCCACCAATAAGTCGCGCTGAAATTGAACTTGCCCAGCTCGAACCGCGCACCGACCTCTCTGCCTCTGCCCTCGACCAACGGTTGGACGGGATCGGCGGGATCGACGATGCCGCGTGCGTCGTTGGAGTGAAAACCTTTGCCCCAGTTGGCGTAGAGCTCGATCGAGTCCGTCGCTGCGAACGCGATGCCGAGCTTTGGCGACACGATCGAATCGGACTTGCCGCCTTCGGGTACGTCGTCCATGCGCGCACGAACTTCGAAGTCGTAGTAGTCGGCACGCAAGCCGGCAAATGCCCTTAATCGCTCGATCGGTTGCCAGCTCGCCTCCGTGTAGATTGCCGCCGAACCTTCCTTCACGGCGTGACGGCCGATCGCTTCGACGAACACGCCTTCTTCCGTGTGCTCGACACCGACATTGCCGATGTCGTCGTAGCGGCCCTCGATGCCCGCCCGCAGCGACAGCGTCGGATTGATCTCGAAGCTGCGTTCGAAGCGTCCGCCCGCAATCCAGCGTCGATCGAATTGACTGATCTGATAGTCGTACGTCGGGTTCGACATCATGTGCCAGTCGTAATACTGGGCATACAGCGTCGCCCGCCAATCCTGACCGAGGAGCCTTGCCGAAGCGATCCACCTCAGCGTTTCGCCCACGGCCGACGGATCGAGGGAGCAGAACTCGTTTTCGCAAACGCTCGTACCGATCGCGGCTTCTGGAATCTGTTCCGTCGGACGCCACTCGGCGTGATAGCCGGAAAGGCTGACTTCCAATGAGCCGAACGATGTCGGGTGCGAGTATTTCGCCCATAACGACTTGTGATCGAGATCCTCCGGTTGCTCCCACGGACCGTCGTACGTTTTCCATTGGCCGAGGACCGTGAACTCCCCTCCGCCGACCGGAACGGTTCCGCCCGCGGCCAGTCGCTGCCAGCCGTAGTCGCCGAGCTCGCCGCCGACGAAATTGTCGATGCGGGCGACCGTCGTCATGAACGCCGCGCCCGCCATCGAGAAATCGCCGCTATCGACCCGATAAGTGCCCTTGCGGTAATCGATACGCTCGATCGTTTCGGCAATAAGCCCGTTCACGTCGAGATAGCCTTGACCGTGGCCATGGGTCCGCAAGTTCAGCGGCACGTCGTCCACGTACGTGGTGAAGTCCGTGCCATGGTCGAGATTGAACCCGCGCAGGAAGTACTGATTGGCCTTTCCCGACCCCGAGTGTTGAGCCGCGATCAGACCTGGAACGACCTCGAGCAGCTCGGCGACGCGTAGCAACGGACGCACGGCCAAATCTGCCCCGCCGACCGCACCCTCGCTCGCAGCATCGGCCACGCCGATCAGCCGCTCGCCACGACCGAAGACGATGACCTCTTCGAGAACCTCGGCGGCACTGGCGCTTGCAACGAGCGCGACGGAGGTTGCGCCGGCGATCAACGCCGCGCGGACAGCAGCTCTAATCTTCAAGGAACTTCACTCCCGGTAATCGAGGCTCGGCAGACGAGCCCGTAATTCGTTCGGGGCGAAGTCTTCCGTCCACGACCATCCACGACCAGTTACTTACGGTTAACGGGACGGTAACGGTACGTTAGTAACTGGGGGGCTGCGGGCGCTGGGCTCTGGGCGCTGGCTAGAATCCCCCGCTCCGCACACACCCTATGCAGTGGAAAACTCGCGAAGTGGATGCCTTGGCACTCTGCACCCGATCGAAAGACGGTTACCAACCCGATGAGTTCGCGCGAGCACTCTGACCAGCAGCCCAGTGCCCAGCGCCCAGAGCCCTTGGTAGCCTTCACACCTCATCCCTCACCGATGTGCCGAGTTCATGTTGAAAAGCGGATACCACAACATCCAAGCCCAAGAGCGCATCCTGTTCGGCAAACCGGCGGGCGAAGCCGTCGTCGAAGAAGTCGAGCGATACGGACACGAACGTGCGTTCGTCGTGTCCACGCGTTCGCTTGCAGTTCTTGACAATGGTCCGCTGCAGCAGATCGAGCGCGCACTCGGGCGGCGTCATGCGGGGACGTTCGCTGCCATTCGCGGCCACACGCCGCGCGAGGATGTCATCGCTGCGGCCAATGCAGCGCGTGCCGCGAATGCGGATGTGCTCGTCGCTGTCGGGGGCGGCTCGGTCATCGACGCCACTAAGGCCATGCAGCTTTGTCTTTGGTTGGGACTCGACTCGCCATCGGCACTCGAGCCGTACCGCGGCGGCGCAGCACCGGAGATCGCACGCAAGATCGTTCCGCCGCCCGATCCCATTCGCATGATCTCGGTCTCGACGACCCTGTCGGCAGCCGAGTTCACGTCATCGGCCGGCACGAAGGACCTGACGACCCAGGAAAAGCACTCGGTGAATCACCGTCTGCTCGTTCCGCGGTCCGTCGTTCTCGACCCGGCTGCCACATTGAACACTCCGCTGTGGCTGCTTTTCTGCACGGCCATCCGCTCGGTCGACCACGCGATCGAATCGTATTGCTCGCCGCGCGCCAATCCCGTCACCGAGCACTCCTCTTTAATGGGACTGAAATTGCTGGCCGAGGCGCTCCCCAAGATCAAGTCCAACCCGCAAGATCTCGAGGCGCGAATGTTCGCTCAGTTCGGAATGTGGCAGGCGGTTGCGGCAAATGCCGCGGGAGTGCCGAACGGCGCAAGCCACGGTATCGGCTATGCACTCGGCGCGCTCCACAACGTCCCTCATGGGCATACTTCCTGCGTGTTGCTGCCCGCAGTGCTGAAGTGGAATTCGGCTGTCAATGCAGATCGCCAGCGCGCACTCTCCGCCGCCATGGGCGCTCCCGACCGCGACGCCAGCGAGATCGTGAAAGCGCTCATCCGTAACCTCGATCAACCGACATCGCTTCGCGACGTCGGCATCAAGCGCCAAGATCTCGATGTCATCGCCGAGCGAGCCCTCAATTACGGTCCAGTGAAAGCGAATCCACGGCCGATCCTATCCGCAGCAGAAGTGATGGAGATTCTGGAGCTTGCGTACTAGTTCGAGGCCACAGGCGACAGCGCCTCCTGGAACTTTTCACCCATCGATACGTTCGCCAACGCTACGACTCCGAGGTCGGCGGGCTCTACGTGCTTGCGCTGAGGGTTTCACCGACGAAAACCATGGCTGAAGCCAAACAGCAGGTCGCAACGACCGCGTGACATGGACGCTGGCAGGGGGAATTACGGACACGTAGATGAGCTGCGGCCGGTGTGAGCCGTCGGCTTTCAACGCTTAACGAGAGCAGCAGCGAGTGCGACCTGTAGTGCCCCAATCGAATCAGGAGACGTCAGTGCCGAAATGGCGAGAGGGGGCGCTCGCTCGCGAAGCTCATTTGATTGCCGCAACGCTCGACTGTCTCGATGCCGGTGTGCTTGCCATCGATGAACACGGTATCGTCACTCATCACAACGAACCGTTCCGGCGCATGTGGCAGTTGTCGGAAGTCGAGCTGCAATCGGCCGATCACGATCGTGTGCTCGCGAAGATGGCCCAGCGACTGGCGGAACCGAAGAGCTATCTCGAAGCGACGCGCCGGATTCGCGACACCTTCGATGCCGAAAGTCACGAATTACTGAAGCTCTGCACGGGCGAGATCATCGAACAGTTCTCGAAACCGCGCATCGTCGACGATCGGCCGGCCGGACGTGTCTGGACGTTTCGAGATGTGTCCCAAGAACGCGCGTTCGAGCAGCAGCTGCGCACGGAACAACGCATCATCGAGCGTCAAGTGGAACAAAGCAGCGCGGCCCTGACCCGCAGCGAACAGCTCTTTCAGCAACTGGTTGCCGGCGTGACGGACTACGCCATCTTCATGCTCGATACAGAGGGCTATGTGATCAGCTGGAATCCCGGCGCCGAACGCATCAAGGGCTATCCGAGCGAAGAAGTGCTCGGCGAGCATTTCTCCAAGTTCTACACGGAAGAAGATCGTGCCGCGGGCAATCCCGAACAATCGCTGAAGCTGGCCATTGCGCGCGGTAAGTACGAAAGCGAAGGTTGGCGCGTACGCAAGGATGGCTCGCGATTCTGGGCCAACGTGCTCGTGGATCCGATCCGCGACGAATCCGGCAAGTTGATCGGATTCGCAAAAGTGACACGAGACATGACCGAGTACCGAGCCATGCAGGAACAGCTCCATCAGTCGCAGAAAATGGAGGCGATCGGTCAGCTCACGGGTGGTGTCGCACACGATTTCAACAATCTGTTGACCGTCATTCTGGGCAATCTCGATACGATCGAGCGCAACATTGCGCCCGAGAACGAACGCGTGCGGCGCGCCGTCGAGCAGGCAGCGCGCGGTGCACAGCGTGCTGCGACGCTGACGCAACAACTGCTCGCGTTCGCTCGCCGGCAGCCGCTCAACCCGAAGTCCTGCGACATCAACGAGCTGGTCGCGGACATGTCGGACCTGCTCAGCCGTACCCTCGGCGAGAACATCACGGTCGAAACGCTCCTTGCACCGGGCCTCTGGCGAGTCGATGTGGATGCGCATCAGCTCGAAAGCGCCATTCTCAATCTGGCAGTGAACTCCCGCGACGCCATGCCGAACGGCGGCCGGCTCACGATCAAGACTTCGAACATAGAAATCGACGAAACATACTCCAGACGCTTCTCAGATGTCGGTCCTGGTCAGTACGTGCAGATTTGCGTAACGGACACCGGCACCGGCATGCCCCCAGACGTGCTGGGGCGTGCGTTCGACCCGTTCTTTACGACCAAACCCATCGGCCAGGGCACCGGTCTGGGGCTGAGTCAGGTGTACGGTTTCGTCAAACAATCGAACGGACACATCAAGCTCTACAGCGAACCCGATCGCGGGACGACAGCAAGAATCTATCTCCCGCGCTTGAGCACGGCAGCGGTCGATGCCCCCCCGAAACACCACACACTCGTTCCGCGTGCGCGCCCGGGGGAAACCATCCTCGTCGTCGAAGACGACGACGACGTTCGAATCTATAGCACCGAGAGCTTGCGCGAGCTCGGCTTCGAAGTCCTGGAAGCGCCGAGCGCGGAGGCTGCGATCGACATTCTGAAGCAGCATCCCGAGATCGATCTCCTGTTCACCGATGTCGTGCTCCCGGGCGCCAACGGCCGCGAACTGCTCGATCGGGTGCGACGCCATCGACCGGGCCTAAGAGCCCTCCTCACGACCGGCTATGCGCGAGACAGCATCGTGCACAACGGTCGCCTCGACGCGGACATTTTCCTTTTGCCGAAACCCTTCACGCGTGCCGAGCTCGCCCTGCGTGTCCGCGAAGTTTTGGATCTGACTCAGGCCACGCCAGCCAAACATCCCGTTGCGCTCGTCGCAGAAGACGAAGAGCTCGTGCGCCTGTTCTTGACCGAGAACCTGGAGAGCCTCGGTTTTCGCATCGTCGAAGCGTCCACGTCGGCAGGCGCGCTATCGATCGCAGAGACCACCTCGGACCTCGACGTCGCAATCATCGACATCGGATTACCGGACCGCAGCGGTCTCGACCTCGCTCGCGACCTGCGCAACAGGTTCCCGAAGCTGCCGCTCGTGATTGCAAGCGGCTATGGGTCCGGTCAGCTCGGCAGCCTGTCGAACGACTCCAGCATTGCGTACTTGCCCAAGCCTTACGATGAGCGCGCGGTGACGAGCGTGCTCGAGCAACTCGGACTCGTGCTCAGCACAGGCTCTAGACCGTAGGATGTAGATCGCGCGTTCGCGCGACTACGATCCTTGTCTCCATCGAGGTCGCACAAACTTGAGGTGCGTGACTTGCGGTGTCGCAACCGTGCGCACGAGCTGCAAGCCATGAAGATCGGTTCCGACACGCTCGAACAAGCGTTCGCCTCCGCCGAGTAGTATCGGCACGAGATGGATCTCCATCTCGTCGATCAATCCGGAAGCGAGATATTGCTGCGCCACATTCGCGCCGCCGCCTAGCCATACGTCCTTGCCGCCTGCGGCCGCACGCGCTCGATCGAGCGCCGCATGAATCCCGTCGGTCACGAACGTAAACGAGTTACCCCCTTCGAGTTCCAGACGCTCGCGCGGGTAGTGCGTCAGCACGAACACGGGATGCTTGAATGGCGGATTCGTGCCCCACCAGCCGTTCCAAGGCTTGACCGGATCCCAGGGACCCGGGTGGCCGCCAAACATGTTTCGCCCCATGATGGTCGCGCCGACATTCGTAATCGACTCCTCGACGACCGCCGAGCTTGCATTCGTCTCGCCGCCTTCGAGTCCGTGCATCGAGCGCCAAACGGCCAGGGAGAATACCCATTCATGGAGGCGCATTCCCCCGATGCCGAGCGGGTTTTCCACGCTTTGGCCGGGACCTGCGACATACCCGTCCAAGGACATTGAAATCGCGAAGCGCAACTTGGACATAGCAACCCACGGATGCACCTGATCGATGCTCTAATGACGCTCGAGCCGCGTGGAATCCGACATCCATAGGGTCGACTCGCACATTGGCGCCTGACGCTCTACTCTTGCAATCCAGCCTCTTTCGGGAAGGTAGCTTTCGATCATGAAGCTTCGTGTCCAGCTATTCGTAGTTCTCTTTTCGTTCGTTTCGGCAACCGTCAGCTTCGCCGGCGGCGCCATGCAGCCCGAGCGGGCGGAGAAAGGCATGGTTGCCAGCGTCCATGAACTCGCTTCGGAAGCGGGCGTGGAAATGATGAAAGCCGGCGGGAACGCCGTCGATGCGGCCGTGGCCACGGGTTTTGCGCTCGCGGTCGTTCATCCTGCCGCGGGCAATCTCGGCGGCGGCGGTTTCATGCTGATCCGGATGAACGACGGCGCCACGCATTTTCTGGATTTTCGCGAGAAGGCGCCCGGCAAAGCCCACTCGAAGATGTATCTGGACGAGAACGGTAACGTCGTGCCGCAATTGAGCCGCATCGGCTACCTCGCCATCGGCGTGCCAGGCTCCGTGAAGGGCCTCGTCCATGCGCAGCAGAAGTTCGGCAAGCTTTCGCTCAAGCAAGTCATGGCGCCGGCCATCCGGCTCGCCAAAGAGGGCTTTCCGCTCAGCTGGCAAGAGGCGCGCGCGCTGACCAACGATCGAGGTCTCGCTCGTTTCCCCGATTCGCGCCGCATCTTCCAAAACGACGGCAAGGGCTGGAAGCAAGGGGACATTTTCAAGCAGCCCGAGCTTGCCCGAACGCTCGAGCGCATCGCGAAATCTCCCGACGATTTCTATACCGGCAAGATGGCCAAGGAGATCGCCGAATTCATTCAGGCTGGCGGCGGTCTGATCACGGTGGACGACTTGCGCAATTACGATGTCGTCGAGCGCGAACCGATCCGCGGTACGTATCGTGGACTCGAGATCATCAGCGCACCGCCGCCCTCCTCAGGCGGCATTGCGCTCGTCGAGACGCTGAACATCCTCGAAGGCTTCGATATCGCGAAAGCGGGCTTCATGTCCGCCGAGGCCATTCACCTGATCACGGAGGCGTACCGGCGTGCGTTCTACGATCGCGCGCAATTCCTCGGCGATCCCGAATTCAGCACGCTGCCGGTCATCGAGCTCACCGACAAGAAATACGCGGAACAGTGGCGCGCTTCGATCGATCCGCAGCGCGCTAGTCGATCGGCCGCGCTCGAGCGTCCGCAGCTTTCCCAAGCGCTCACCGAATACATGGAGAAGAATCCCGTCAAGGCGCCGGCGCCGGAGCCGAATGAAACGACGCACTATTCTGTCGTCGATGCAGAAGGTAACGCCGTCGCGGTCACGACGACGCTCAACGGCAGCTACGGCTCCAAGGTCACGATCGGCTCGCTGGGATTCCTTTTCAACAACGAGATGGACGACTTCGCCGCAAAAGTCGGTGTCCCAAACATGTTCGGACTCATCCAAGGCGAAGCCAACCTCGTCGGACCGAACAAGCGACCCTTGTCGGCCATGACACCGACCATCGTGCTCAAGGACGGAAAACTGTGGCTCGTGCTCGGCTCGCCCGGCGGCCCCACGATCATCACGACCGTCGCCAACATTTTGATCGGTGTCGCCGATTTCGGCCTCGACATTCAACAGGCGGTCAACGCCCCTCGCTTCCATCACCAATGGATCCCGGATCAACTGCGTCTCGAGCGCAACCGGTTCTCACCCGATACGATCAAGCTGCTCGAGGAAAAAGGACACTCCATTGCCTACGGTCTCGGCGGCGACGGCGAATGCATCCAAATCGATCTCGAAACTGGGATGCGATTGGGGGCAAGCGATGGACGAAACGTGACGGGCAAGGCGGTGGGATACTGAGGCTGAAGACTGAAGACTGAAGGCTGAAGGAAGAGCGCGCGTTGCGCGCACGCACTTTACTCTCCCGCGGGAGAAGGCCAGCTGAAAGCTCGCGAACCCATAACGAGAACGGGGCGCTATCGCGCCCCGTGTGCCTTCAGCCCACAGCCTTCAGTCTTGTGACGTGCTCAGCCCGAGCCCCTCAGTTGCAGCGAGCTCCTCACGTCTTTCACGCCGTCGACGTCCTTCGCGATCTCCACCGCACGTTGGCGGGCTTCGTTCGTATCGACGAAGCCGCTCAATTGCACACGGCCCTGGAACGTCGTCACTTCGATTTGGTGCGCCTTCGTTGTCGGATCCGCAACGAGTGCTGCTTTGACCTTGCCGGTGATGACGCTGTCGTCCACGACCCGACCCGCGTTCGCCGCCGTGCGTTGCGCCGCGCCGCCTTCTCCAGTCGTGCTACACCCAACGAGCGCGCCTGCGCCAATGAGCGCTCCGAGCAACAAAGCCGATGTCTTCTTGAGCATGCCGTCTCTCCGCAGTAAACCTGCTCGTTAAAGAGCGGGCAGTGCATTGAAGTTCCCCGCATGGCGAGGGAACTTTTCGGTAGGTTGTGATTGTTGGCGCGCTTGCGACGCACCATGTACGCCGTTATCGATTCGACGGACTTTCTTGCAGCAGAACGGCCCTCACCTGCGCAATGACGTCATCGGCCGTAAACGGTTTGCCGATCACCGCTTGAAACAGCTCCTGATCGAACGGACGCGACACACCTGTGCAGGCAATGATCGGAATCGCTGCCGTGCGCTGATTCGCCCGCAACCGCTCGGCGGCTTGGAAACCGTCCATGATCGGCATCGCGATATCCATCAGGATGACGTCCGGCAATTCGCGAGTAGCTTTCTGTACGGCTTCGACGCCGTCGCGTGCGTCGATGACGGCATAGCCGGAGGATTCGAGCATCATCGAAAGCGTCTGACGTGCGATATCTTCATCGTCTGCTACGAGTACCTTCAAAGTGCCTACCTCGGAAATTCCCAGTGCTCGACTCGAATCGGGCATCCTGCCGTTTCGGACGGAATTGCCATAGATGGAATTTACCGACAATCAGGCATTCGTCGGCGCGCCTGCTCAAATCTCCACACAAGTCTTGCCGAAGTGCGAACCCGATGCTTCGTAACGGAATGCATCGGCCAGCGCCGCCAAGGCGAACGATCGATCGACGATCGGCTTCAGCTGCGTGGCCTCGATCGCGCGAATCATGTCGAGCTGATGCCGGCGACTGCCCACGAGCAGCCCTTGCAACTTCACTTGTTTCACCATGAGCAGCGCGGTTGGCACTTCGCCAGCACGGCCAGTGAGCGTGCCGATCAACGAAATGTGACCGTTGACGCTCGCGGCCGAAATCGATTGCGCAAGCGTTCCCGCACCGCCCACCTCGATCACGTGATCGGCGCCTCGACCGCCGGTCCATTCGCGCACGGCGCTGCCCCACTTCGGTTCGGTCTTGTAGTTGATCGTGTGGTCTGCACCGAGCGCCCGAAGCCGAGCAAGCTTCTCATCCGAAGAGGACGTTGCAATGACGCGTGCGCCCATGGCCTTTGCGAATTGCAGCGCAAAGATTGAAACGCCGCCTGTCCCGAGCACGAGAACCGTATCGCCCGCTTTCAGGCCGCCGTCGACGACGAGCGCACGCCAGGCTGTCAGCCCGGCGGTCGTCAACGTGGCCGCTTCTGCATGACTGTAGCCTTCCGGCGCTCGAGTGAACCACGTGGCCGGACACACGACCGCTTCGCGCATAGCCGTCGACGCCATCACCGGGAACGGACGCGAAGTCGCTCATCTGCGGTCGGCCATCCAACCAGCGCGGAAAGAAACACGAAACGACACGATCGCCGACCGCGAACTCGGTCACGTCGTCTCCGATCGCTTCGACGACGCCCCCTGCATCCGACAACGGAATACGCCCGTCTGCCGGCTTCAGCATGCCGCTCACGACGCCGAAGTCGTGATAATTGAGCGAGCTTGCGTGTATGCGCACTCGAATCTCGCCGGGTCCCGGTGCGCCAGGATCCGGCAGGTCGACGAACTCCAAACGGTCGAGACCGCCAGGCGCGCGAACAATGATGCCTTTCATGGGTTGCAACTCCGAATCAATCGCCAGGCGCGACACGGCGCGCGATCGAAGCATCGAGCGCAAGCTCGATGGCGTCGGCCAGGCCGCCAGTATCCACGTGTCCCGCAACGTAGTCAGCTGCTGCGATGACCGCCTCGTCGGCATTCGCCATTGCGACGGCGCATCCGGCAATGCGCATTGCGGACAGATCGTTGCCCGCATCGCCGATGTACATCGTCCGCGCGAGCGGTATACCTAGACGCTCGGCGACCGTACGCAGCGCGCTGCCCTTGCTCACGCCCGCCCGCGTCAAACCGATGAATGTCGTGTGCGGCATCAGCGGTGAGCTCGACTTCGCCAACTCGACCTCGTTCGGTGCGGCCGCAACGATTTCATCGGCCTCCTGCGGCGAAACGAGCCACTGGGCGCGCACGGCGGCTTCTCGCAGCCTGTCGAACGAACCGCGAACGAATTCGACCCCGAGAAGCTCGGCATGCTCGCGCGCCCACTCGGATGCGCTCTCGGTGACGTACTCCCTATCGCTGTAGAGCTCGAGCACCCGACCCGTTCTTCGGGACTGTTCGATCACGAAATCCGTGGCGTGCAGGGGCAATCGCACCGAAAGCGACTCGGCAGAGCCAAGATGCACGATGCTCGCGCCGTTCTGAAACACATGCCAACCGTCAGGATCGAGCGTTCGTGCATACTCGACTGCAATTCCGAACGCCGGCCTTCCTGAGCACAAAACCAAACGAATACCAGCGGCACGGGCGCGCGCCGCCGCCTCCCAGACTCGGGAGGAAACCACGCCGGATGCGCCGACGAGCGTGCCGTCGACATCGATGCCGATGAGTCGAATGGAATCCATGGGCGAGACGATTCAGTGCGATTGGCTCATTATCCAACGTGGCCTTGCGAGAGTCCCCACTTGTATCGCCAACCCACGTGACGTGCGAGACCTTGCAGATCGGGGAACAGCGAAGCGTAATTGATCGCGCACGAATCGAGCACGAGCTTCAAATCCCCGCAGGCGCGTTCCGAGATATTCCACTTGCGCAAGCCTGGATCGCAGAACGGCTCGGTCGGATCTGGATGGATCGTGAAGACGCTGCGCTGCGCGGAAATGCGCGTGTCGATGTGCGGCGGCCGATACACATATACACGATCGACGGCAAACGGGTCGTTGCATTCGTCCGGTTTCAGAATCGGCAATCCGGAAACGCCATAGATCGACGCCTCGCCGTGAGAGCCGGCCTGCTCGACGGCAAAGAATGCAGCGACCAGCAAGCTTTCGGTCCAGTCGAGCAATCGCGTCGCCATGCCGTGGTGCTGTGCAATCGCGAGCCACTCGAGGTCGGAATGCGGCGTATAGCGTACGTACGGCTGCGCGTCGTAGCGAAAACGCCTCAGCGCTGTGCGCTCGTTGTCGACATCGTATTTCAGCGTCGCTGCCGCATCGACCTGCTCGCCTTCCCGGCCTGCCGAAGGTCGAAGCTCATAGGTCGTCGAGAGCACGCCGCGGAAGATCCAATTCGTATTCTGGCGGCCGAGCTCGTCGATGAGCTGGGCAAGATCGAGCCACGACTCGATTGTGCCCACCGGAGGGCTTTTAACCTTCGCGCGCATCGTTACGCGAACGCGCGCTCGCCCCGCTGGTTCCCAGGTCTACATCGTAAACACGACGCCCACCAGCACCAGAGCGAAAACGACGTACAGCGCCGTGATGACTCGAGCCACCCACCTTCTTGCGCTGGTCTCTTGCGGCACCGTTGCAAGTGCGTCGCTATGTGCGCGCTCGCTCCATTCGCCTTCTGGTTGCTCGCGCATTTCGTCGAGCAAGGTTTTCCGCTCGCCACGAGCGCGGGATGCCGGAAGTACATCGAATGCGCGCCGCACAACGGGCGCAAGCACGAACGAAACCGAGAGCAACACGGCCGACATGATCAACAGCATCTGCCGGCCTTCCGAAGGTTCGGAGCTTCTCAGCTGATCCGCCAATGCGAGTACAGCCAGGACGAGGCCCGCGATACCCGCCATCAAAGCCCAACGCGCAGCGACAAGGGTCCAACGAGAGCGACGTGCGTTCATACGCACATGATAGCGGGCGGCGCCCAATGAGGCTCGAGCTGAAGACCGAACACTGAAGGCCGAAGGAGGACCGTGCGTAAGCGCGCTGCTGTGCCTGGAGGCCGTCGCCTCGAATCGCCGTCGCGCTCCTAACCAGGCTTCGAGCCCATCTGCTGCCTGTAGCCTATTCCGCCGCTACCGTCAGCGGCGTCCCCACCGGTTTCACAAAGACAACGAGCAACTTCGCAGGCGTCGTCGAGCTCGGATTGCGCGAAACTTCGTGCACGTCGGTCGGGGATTCGTAAAAAGTCTGTCCGGCACGCAGCGTGACAGCCTTTCCGCCTTTCACTTGCATCACGACCGATCCCTCGAGGACGTACACGAACGTATTTGCATTGTGACGATGCGGAGGCGATTCCGCGCCTGGCGGGATTTCGACGGTGATCATTGCCGCCTCTTGGCCTTCGAAGCCGACGAGCGGCTTCGTCATGAGGGGTGTCACCCTGACCGCAAGCTCGGCTGCGAAGGCGGGGCTGATCATCAAGCAACTAAGAAAACAGAGCGCGAAAGACCTCATGCGTCCTCCTCAGTAAGAAACGTATCGTGACACGCGATCCCCTCTTCCCTTGCGAAAGAGGGGTCGCGGCTGGAGACGCAAAGCCTGCTGCTAGTCGTCGTGCTCGCCGACGCGATACGTTCCCGGCACGGCATTGAACGAAACCATGAACCGGTTCCAACCGTTGATCTCGACAACTGCAAGTGTGAGCGCGACAAGCTCTTCATCGCTGAACGCCGCCTTCGCCCGGTCGTACACGTCATTGGGCACTCCGTCCTTGCCCAAACGCGTAACTGCCTCTGCCCAAGCAAGCGCAGCGCGCTCGCGCTCGCTGTAAATCGGGGCTTCGCGCCAGACCTGGAGCAAGTACAACCGTTGCTCGGATTCGCCGGCTGCGCGCGCGTCCTTCGTATGCATGTCGATGCAATACCCGCAGCCGTTGATCTGCGAAACCCGCACTTTCACCAGTAGGAGCAGCGAACGCTCGATTCCAGATTCTCTGACCACGGCACCGAGACCGCGCATGGCACGATAGGCGGCCCCGAACCGTTCCGGTACCAAGGGAAGTCGTGGTTGCATGTCATCGCCTCCGCAATGAGGTTGGATTGCGCGGCGAAGACGAATGACGGGGGCGGCGTGTGACAGCTGAGCCGACAGATAAGTCGTGATCCGTGACTCGTGATTCGTGATTCGTCGTGCACGCGCAGCGCGCCTGCACCCTTCAGCCCTCAGCCTTCAGCCTTCGATCACGCCGCAAAAGCGGCAATCTTTTCCGGATTGCGCAACGAATAAATCGAATGCACGACCTGTCCGTCGGTTTCGATGGTCATCAAGGTGCGCACTTTGCCGTCCCACACGAACGCGACGCCCGGCTCGCCGTTGACGGACACGAAGCGCACATGCGCTTTGGAGCCGAGATGACGAGACAGCGCATACCAGAACCACGAGATGCGCTCTGCACCGAGGAGCGGACGGCATATTGCAACCGCCTTGCCACCTCCGTCCGAGACCATGACCGCATCAGACGCGAGCAGCTCGATCACTCGCTTACGGTCGCCGCTTTGTGCAACGGCCATGAACTGCTCGAGCATTCGTTGCCGCGTGGCATCGTCCACCTGGAAACGGCGCCGCCGTGCAGTCACGCGCTCGCGGGCACGATGAACCATCTGCCGGCATGCGGCTTCGGATTTACCGAGCGCCTCGGCAATATCGGCATAGTCGTCATCTAGCACGTCATGCAGGATGAAAGCGGCGCGCTCCTCCGGAGCAAGCGCCTCCAGCATGGCGAGAAAGGCGATCGAAACGTCATCGCTGAGCTCGGCCACCGCCTCGGGTCTATTGAGATCCTGCGGCGCCAGCGGCTCGGGAAGCCAAGGGCCGAAGTACGTCTCGCGCTCGATTCTCAGCTTGCGCAATCGGTCGATGCACAAACGGGTCACCGTCGTCGTCAGCCAAGCCTCCGTCGATCTTAAGGTCGCGCTATCCACCTCCCGCCAACGCAAGAAGGCTTCCTGGAGCACGTCTTCCGCCTCGGCTCGCACACCAATCATGCGATACGCCAATCCGAACAGCCTCGCCCTGTGAGATTCGAAAATACGCACCGACTCCATACTCGAACAGTTTCCGCGCGAGCACGACACGCCCTGATCTTCCCCCGAAATCGTGGACACGCTGCTAAGCAACTTTGCTCATCGC
>CALEKY010000029.1 GCA_937902995.1 uncultured Sinobacteraceae bacterium | reverse complement strand
CGACACGCGTCGGATACACCTCCTCGATGCGCCGATAGACCTGCAGCTGCTCATCGAGCGACAGCCTGAGGAGCGAGCGCGTCGCGCTCGAGTATTGCGGGCCCGGCGTGCCTGCGCAGCCGACGACGCCGAGAGAAATGAACAGCAGCAAAAGCGCGCTTCGTTTCATATGAGGCCTCGTCGAATGACGTACAGAATTCTGCACCGGATGAGGCGCGGTTACCCACGTCGACCTGCTGGATGATTCGAGCAAGACTCAACCTGCGCTGACCTGCAGGCGCTGCGCAATGAGGGCGGTTCAGACGAGGGCAAGGTCCTCAACCTGGTGCGGGGCCTACAGAAGGAGATGGACGAGAACCAGGAGATGGACGAGAACCCGGCGGCCGCGCCTTGAAGGAACGCGCGCAGCGCATCCTCAAGGACCTGGAAGATCGCAAGACTACCTGCCTGGCCGCAATGGGCCAGCTCGCGGCACTGGCGCAATGCGTACGCCTAAGTCATTGGCATAGGAAAACAGATTTCCGAATACTTCAATTTTATACAGCTGATAGCCGAATATTAGCCGCCAAGAAGTTATACGTTGGGCTGGACTTCGTCCGACCATCGAAGGCTCTGACGGCCTTTCCCCTCAAAGACGCTGGCAGGTGCTCCCTCTACACCGCGAGAAATTCTTGGGATGAGTAAGTCGTCGACGGTCGATAGTGCCGCGAGTCGGATTGGGGCAAGAAAGGCAGGAGATCCTCCCTCGACCGCGCCGGCCCACACAGGAAACCTTGACCGAACTCGCATCCAAGTTCACGCAGGATACTAAGCTGCTCCGAGGTCTCGATTCCTTCACCGACCGGACCGATGCCGAGGGACTCGCTCAATCTGATGATGCCATCGACAATGACTCGCGCCCGCAGGTTGCAGGCCAGCTGCCTGGTAAAGCTGGCATCGATCTTCAAACGACACACGGGCAGGAACGAAAGCAAACGAAGCGAAGAGTAGCCGCACCCGAAATCATCGAGCGCGATGGCCACGCCCGAAGCAGCTAGTTTCTCGAGAGTCTGGATCAACTCTTTCGAATCGTCCAAGAATGCCGATTCCGTCAGCTCGATTTCCAGCCGCGTGTCCGACGCAACCCAGGCACGACATTTTTCCCGCAGAGCGGCGAGCGAGCGGCGGCCGCGCAGTTGGAGTGGTGAAACGTTGATTGCAACACGCCGCACACAACGGCCGTTCGATCGCCAATACTCACAGTCCGCCTGAGCGCGATCGAATATCCATTCGCCGACCTCCGCGATGAGCCCCATCTGCTCCAGCAACGGCACGAACGTGGAAGGCGGGATCCACGCGTCGTCGCCGATGCGCCATCTCAGCAGCGCTTCCAGACTATTCAACTCGCAAGTATCGAGCCGCACGATCGGCTGATAGTGCAGCTCGAACTGTCGAGTTGCGACTGCTACGCCCAGCTCGCGTCGCAGCTCACCGGTTGACAGCTCCTCGGGCACTCAAACGGCCTCCCTCTCGTGCCACACATCTCTTCCCGATGCGTCGTTGCAGATACTCGGATCGAGCACTCGATACAGGACCCAGCGGCTCGAAGACCTCCGAATCCACTCGGCGCACGCGACCACGGTTCCGTTCATGTCATGGAACATGATACGCATCACGTGTTCTTGCGCAGCACGGATGCCGTCGACCAGCTCGCCGATCACGAACCATGTTCGGTAATGATGCGTCCAGGCGCGCCAACGCGCAGAAGGGCGCATTTGCTCGGCACATTGGCGCAGCGACCGCGGAAGCTCGTCGAGCGTTTGCACCGCGACAGCTTCCTCGGGTACGTACTTACCAGACTGGACGAACTCCTCCAACAGCATGTCCGTCAAGATGAGCCGGTCGATCTTGCGGCCGAACTGAATGATGTTCGTCATGCGGCGGGCAGCTGACAGAGTTGGCGCGAATCGCATAGCACAGACCTCACATCGACGCGGCGACCTGAGCCTCCTGGTCTTGCGACGCCTGTGCAGTGTCGCTCAACCAAGCATAGGTACCGCCGCCCAACAGCACACCCACCAACGCAATACCCATGAGGAAGCTGAAAGGGCGTTTATTGCGGGGCTTGATTAAAGGCATCGATGTCGTGGTGGAAGGCTTGCGATCCTCCGCACGACGCTCCGTCGACTCGACTCCGCCCGAAAGATGCGCGCCACGGTGCACGACGATGTATGGCGCCGCGATCTTCCCTATGACGACGGCCGAAGAACGCAGGACGATTTCGTCGGTCGCCACCGCATCGCCGTTCAGCAATCCGGCAATTTCGATGCGTTCGGCCTGAACCTTGCCGTGGATTTGGCCGCCCTGGCTCACGGACAATCGATAGCACTCGATTTCGGCCTCAACGAGCGTTCCGTCGACGAACAGCGATCCGGAAGTCTGGATCTTGCCCGAAGTCCGCACACCCGGACCGATGACGATGTCGTCAGCGCGGCTGGCGGCGTTCGCGGTCGGAAGCGTCGGCTTCGCTGTCCCAGTGCTCCCTGCGGGCATGGCCGGCTTCGAATCGGTTCCAACGGAGTTCATATCGGTCTCCTGAGGTGAGGGTTCACGATTCCCGTTGGGAGGCATTCTGCAACTCGCAAACTAAGCGCGCATTCGGAAAAGGTTCGAAACGGAGGCATTCACCGGACGACCCCGAGACGGGATTCGCACTGCCGGCGCCGTTCCCTTCAGATTGAAACTGTTTCCGATCCGCCTCGCCCAATGGACACCCTTTTGAGCACCCAGGGCGAATACTGCGTTTCGCGGCGACATCAGTGCACTACCGCCGTTCGGCCGGAATCCAGCATGAGTCCCACCCGACTCCTGAGCCGCGCCGAGAGGTACCGGATGCTTCGCACATAAGTCCTTTCCTTGAGCGGGCTACCGCTCCGGCTCGGGAACAGATATTCGCTCGAACGCCCCTCGAGAATCATTTCGCGCGCCCCTTCGATGTACCTCGTCAGTAACTCGGTCAACGCCGGCGAGCGAGAATTTGCCGACAGACCGCATTCCGGAGAAACAGTGCCCGCGCCCAGTCCGCGCAGACCCGCGTCCCGCACCTTCAGCGCAACCAAGTCGCGCGCTTGAAGCCCGTAAAAGAGCATGACCAGGAACATCACACTATTGCGTTCTCGAATCGCCTCACGCATCGCACGTTCGTTCGCCGACGGCGGACCGAGTATTCGTCGAAATTCCCTTGCCGTTCCGAGCTTGCTTTCGCCCATCGGATCGTCCTCGCGCGCGCCGATCGCCCGGAGCCACGAATAGAACAAGCGCAAACATCGGTGCCGCCTCGTGAGCGAACTACGGGATGCTCCGGTGAAGCTCGCCTCTCGCGCGAGCGCACGCAAGTACCGCGTCAAGGACTCAGACCTCGCGGTGACGAGTGTGCGGCCCGCCGATCGTCGCAGCCACGCCTCAACTTGCAGTAGGTACGATCGATGCGATCTAAGCGTGGCGGGCGACAGTCCTCGTTCCACGAGCATTGCATCCAGAAATCGCTCGATGAGATCCAGCGAGAGACTGTGAGCGCCGAGAGTCCTTCGAATGTCAATCCGCGTGCGTCGATACTGCGGATCGCGCGCACCGAGTTGAGCTGAACGAATCGGCATGACGTCTCGGGAACCGCTGCTACTGCAATCCGAACTCGTTGGCGCCTTCACGGCGTGTTGGCAATATCGCTTCGCGACGAGAAGCGATTTTGCTTCGACGAACGATCTTTCCGAGAAAAACAAGCTTCACTTTGCAGGTTTTATTATCGCGTTACTCTCGTTCCCGCGCGTTCTCTGCCGATGCCTCGCCCGGTGCACTAAGTGAGGCACGACGCACGTACGCCGACGGTGTGGTGGATTACGGCTTCAACGCACGTTTTCTTTCGACGTACGCCAAATATTTCTGCATTTTTTCTGCGCCGTATTCGCTGAGATGCACGTAAGAGCGTCGCCGGTCGTTCGGATCCCTGGACCGGAAGACCAAATTCGCATCGATCAGATCTTCAATTCGGCGCAGTGCAGTCGTGATAGGCACGCATGAGGCCGCGCATAGGCTGCTGACGGACACGCGTCTGCCTGCAAGCCGGCCCCGCATCAATTCCATCAACATCTCCCAGGCCGGGTCGGACGCAAGCGCCGTGCCGAACAATCGACTTCGTTCGGATTGCAGACTCTTGAGCAGCACTAGTGCGCGCTCGGCGCGCACGTCCGGCAGCTCGTCGTCAACCGAGGCGATCTGCGCAGTGTGGTCTTCGCCCATCTCGTGCGGAGCGCCAGCCAGTCTCGTGAGCTCGGTGGCGAGCGCACGAGTCTGCTCCGCCAGATCGCGCAATCGCTCCGGGTTATGCGCTCCTTGCTGCTCTAATTCTGACTTACGCATTGCTCGCTTGATGTGTTCGCCGGAGAAAATTTAACCGACGACATCGAGCGCTCGGCTTTATTTCTGATTCATCCTGCAACGAACACCTTGCGACCGATGGTT
>CALEKY010000028.1 GCA_937902995.1 uncultured Sinobacteraceae bacterium | reverse complement strand
GCGCTCGCGATTTCCTCGTTGCGCGAGTTGATGGCCTTGCGCACGCGCATCGGCGAGAGCTGATCGAGATCGGCCTCCGTGTGCTGATAAGAAATGCTGAATCGAGCGTTCTCGGTGAAGTCGATGGCATAGCGCAGCCCGCCGACGCGCACGTCGTACGAACGGTCGCGGTCTGTGGCGCTCGGTTGGAAGTCGCGGTCGCGGTAGGGCTTGATACCGTCGGCTTCGTCCTTGGATCCATATACGACGAGCCGATGCTTGCCGGCGAAGGTTCCGCGGAAGTTGCCGCTCACCGAATAGCCGTCGTTCGTGTGAAACCCGCTGCTCAACGTGACGCTCGGTCGATCGGTCGCTTCCTTGGTCACGACGTTGATGACGCCCGCGATCGCTTGCGTACCGTAGAACAAGCCTTGTCCGCCTTCCAGTACTTCGATGCGCTCGACCATGTGCGCCGGCAACGTGTCCAAGGGCAGGGTGCTCGTGTACAGGCGATTGTTGATGCGCACGCCGTCGACGAGCCACAGGATGTCGCCGCTCCGGGAGCCCTGGAGCGATGCGTCGACGTAGCTGAAGGGGCCGCTCGACGGTGCGACGAAGAGGCCGGGCACCGTGCCGGACAGCGTCTGGCTGATGTCGTTGTACACCCCGTTGGCGACGAACTCTGCCGGAAGCGTCGTCAGCCGCGATCCGGCCTTCTCCAACTCCACGGGAATGCTTTCCTCGAGTCGCCGGGCTGTCACGGTCACTTCTTCGACAGGCGCAGCCTGAACCGACTGAACAAGGACGAACGCCAAGGCGCCGGCGGCCAATGGCCGCAGGTGACCGAATCTGATGTTCACGGAAACCCCGAAACGCAAATCGAATGAGCGCTGAGCGATACGCCCCAACTCGATGGGGCGTGCGCTACTTTCGGCAAGTAAGAGTCCCCGAATCGAGTTACTTACGGTTATCGTTAACAGCGCTCCGAAAGAATTGTGGTCTTCGGCCGCATCCGTTCTCGTTTGCCGTTAACGTTACCGTCATGCGTAACTAGTGATCACATATAGGTTCCCGAGTCACAGCGTTGCGCTGTTTCTCGACGAGCAGCGCCGTTCGGTACGGCACCTCGATGTCGACTCGAGATGATCCGAGAGAGGACTCGGGCTATCATCCTGCGGCGGCCATGTCTTGCCGCCTTCCTTCATTATCCTAACCGCCGAGCAACCTCGCGCGCCGACGCATCGTGGAAATCGCCAGGATCACAAACCCCTTGCAGCGGGATGCCTCGAAGTGCCTAGACCGTCGCGTCTGTGTAGCGCCCATGCTCGACTACACTGACCGGCATTGCCGGTATTTCATGCGGCTGCTCACGCCGAGCGCGCTGCTTTATACGGAGATGATCACCGCTGCGGCGATCGTGCGCGGTCGCCGTGAGCATTTGCTTGCCTACGATCCGAGCGAGCATCCGGTGGCGTTGCAATTGGGTGGATGCGATCCGTCGGAATTGGCAAGTGCTGCACGGATCGGCGAGGACTTCGGCTACGACGAGATCAATCTCAATTGCGGGTGTCCGAGCGATCGCGTGCAGAGCGGCCGTTTCGGTGCATGTTTGATGGGCACGCCGGAGCTGGTGGCGGAATGTGTGTCTGCGATGCGCGCGGCCGTGCGCGTTCCCGTCACGGTGAAGTGCCGCATCGGTATCGAGCCGATGCCCGATCCGAACGCGGACGAATACGAGTTCCTGCATCGTTTCGTGACGACGGTGGCAAGCGCAGGCTGCGAGATCTTCGTCGTTCACGCGCGGAAGGCGATCTTGAATGGACTCAGCCCGAAAGAGAACCGCGAGATTCCGCCGCTCAGATATGACGTCGTGCGGCGCTTGCGCGAGGACTTTCCGCAGCTGACATTGGTCCTCAACGGCGGCATCCGCTCGACGGATGAGGTCAAGGCGCACCTCGCAACCTTCGATGGCGTCATGATCGGCCGCGAAGCCTACTCCAATCCCTACTTGCTGGCAGAGCTCCACCGCGCGGTCGTCGATCCGAATGCGCCGCTACCGAATCGAGAAACGGTGGTCGAGCGCTACGTCGACTACGTGCAGGCCCGGGTCGACGAGGGGCATCGATTGTCCTCGTTGCTCCGCCATGTGCATGGACTCTATGCAGGGCTGCCCCGAGTGCGTTCCTGGCGGAGGTTCCTGTCCGAGCAGGCTGCACGCAACGAGGCCTCGGCTCGGGTGTTGATCGACGCGTTACGCATCGTCCGGGCCGCCTAGCAGGCCGGAAGCTGCCACTTCACTTTATCTCTCAGGCCCCATCCCATTGCCGAACCGGGACTTTCTGCTGAGCAAGGTTATGTAGTGTTGTGTATATAATGCCCACGCCCAGGCACATCCGGCTCCCTGCCGTCATCGCCGGTGACCCGCGACGACTGGAAAGGACGCGAGGTTGGCACGGGACCTGAGCCGATCGAGCGCTTAAGAGGTCATGGGAAAAGACATCGAACTAGCCATTTTGTTTGCCGACGTGGTCGGAAGCACGCGGATTTATGAGGTCATGGGCGACCTGCGTGCTCGCGACATGATCCTGACTTGCGTGGAGATCATGCGATCGGCCACCGAGCAGAACCATGGCACCGTGATCAAGACGATCGGCGACGAGATCATGGCGACCTTTCCGACGGCGAACGACGCCATGAACGCTGCAAGCAAGATGCAGCACGACATCCGAATTCATTCCGAGCTGAAGGTCGAAGGGCAGCCGATCGCGATCCGCATCGGCGGGCACTTCGGACCGGTCGTGCTCGAGAACCGCGACATCTTCGGAGCCGCGGTCCATACCGCGAACCGTATGACCAGCCAGGCCAAGGCCGGGCAGATCATGGTTACGAGCGCGATGGTCGAGCGGCTTGCGCCAGAGTGGAAGTCTGCCGTCCGGCAAATCGATGTGGCGACGCTCAAGGGCAAGACGAGCGAAGACGAGCTCTACGAGGTGCTTTGGCAGAAGGAGGATGCGACGAGCATGCTCCCGGCCATTGCACTCGGGGCGATCGGCAAGGAGGCCAAGCGTCCGCGGCGTTTGCGCCTGCGGTTCCAGGGCAAGGAGATCGTCGTCGACGACAGTCGGACGAACATCGCCATCGGACGCGCCGAAGAGAACGACGTCGTCATCAAGGGCAATCTGATCTCGCGCCTGCACGCCCGCATCGAGCTCACCCGCAACAAGTTCGTGCTGATCGATCAGAGCACGAACGGCACGTTCGTCACGACGCGGGACGGCGAAGAGGCCTTCGTCCGCCGCGACAGCATGCAGCTCAAGGGCGAGGGGATGATTGGTTTCGGCCGCGTTCCCGAGAACGGCGCGGCGCTCACTGTGCGCTACTACTGTGAGGAGTAGTTGCTCCGCGTGACTCGTGACTCGCGGTCGTGGCGGGTGCCGCACTGTGGTCGTGAGTAGTGAGTAGTGAGTGCGATCGCGCCCGATGTAGCCCGTAGCCTGCCGCCTGTAGCCTGAAACGAACTGGGCCGCATTTGCGGCCCAGTTCATTTTCGTCATCGTGCGAGCTGCTGTGCGATGTCTTTCTGGATCCGCCGCAGCGCTTCGGGTACTCGATCCTTGAACTCGTCGAGATAGGTCCCGATTGCCTCGATCTCCTGGCGCCACGCAGCCGGGTCGATCGAAAGCAGGGTCTTCAGCGTGTCGTTGTCGATCTTCAGACCGCGCGTGTCGATGTCCTCGGGGCGGGGCAAGTAGCCGATCGGAGTCTCGATCGCATCCACCTTGCCGTCGCAGCGGTCGGCGATCCAACGCAGAACGCGCAGGTTGTCGCCGAAGCCCGGCCACATGAACTTGCCGTTCTTGTCCTGACGGAACCAGTTGACGTGGAAGATGCGCGGCAGGCGCTTCACGCGCGATTCGAACGACAGCCAGTGCTGCCAGTAATCGCCGAAGTTGTAGCCGCAGAAGGGCTTCATCGCCATCGAGTCGCGTCGCACGACGCCCATTTGGCCCACCGCCGCAGCCGTCGTCTCCGACGCCATGCCGGCCCCGACGAGTACGCCGTGCGCCCAGCTCTTCGCCTCGTAGACGAGCGGGGCAACTTCGCGGCGACGACCGCCGAACAGGATTGCGGAAATCGGTACACCCTCGGGCGCTTCCGCGAGGTTGGAATAAATGGGGTTCTGTTTCGCGGAGACCGTGAAACGCGAATTCGGATGTGCGGCCGGACCGTTGCCCGGCGTGTACGGTTTGCCCTGCCAATCGAAGGCCGGCGTTCCGGACTCGAGACCTTCCCACCACGGCTGACCGTCGGCCGTCATCGCGACATTCGTGAAAATCGTGTCGCGCTGAATCATGTCGAAGGCATTGTGATTGGTCTTGCGATTCGTGCCTGGCACGACGCCGAAGTAGCCGGCTTCGGGATTGATCGCGCGAAGTACGCCGTCTTCGCCGATGTGCAGCCAGCTGATGTCGTCGCCGAGCGTCCAGATCTTCCAACCCGGCATCGACTCGGGTGGCACGAGCATCGCGAGATTCGTCTTACCGCAAGCCGAGGGGAACGCGGCGGCGATGTAATGCGTCTGGCCCTCGGGGTTCTGCACGCCCATGATCAACATGTGTTCGGCGAGCCAGCCTTCGTCGCGGGCCTGCCAGCTTGCGATGCGCAGCGCGTGGCATTTCTTGCCGAGCAGCGCATTGCCGCCGTAGCCGGACCCGATGCTCTTGATCGTGAGCTCTTCGGGGAAGTGCATGATGAAGCGGCGGTCGGGGCTCAGATCGCCGATCGAGTGCAGGCCCTTCACGAACGTGCCGTCGCGCTCGATTCGACGCAGGGCTTCGGTGCCCATGCGCGTCATGATGCGCATGTTCGCAACGACATAGGGGCTGTCGGTGATCTCGACGCCGCAGCGTGAGAACGGCGAATCGATCGGACCCATGCAGTAAGGCACGACATACATCGTGCGGCCGCGCATGGCACCGTCGAACAGTGCGTCGACCTTACGGTGCGCTTCTTCGGGGTCCATCCAGTTGTTGTTCGGACCCGCATCTTCGCGCGAGCGTGTGCAGACGTAGGTCAGATGCTCGACGCGCGCGACGTCTGAGGGGTGCGAACGGTGCAGATAACAGTTCGGGTGGGTGGACTGGTTGAGCTTGATAAGATCGCCCCGCTGCAGCATCAGGTCGATGAGAGCTGAGTTCTCGGCCTCCGTTCCCGTGCACCAGTGAATCGAGTCAGGTTTGGTCAGACGCGCGACTTCTTCAACCCAGTTCTTCAACGACGCATTCGACGTGCCCATTTCGAAGGATTCCTCCACATTTTGTTGCGACCTCGTGCACATCGAGGCTGCGAAAATCGGGGCGGCGATTATACCGATCGGCTTCGCTCCGATGGCGACACGATGTACGACATAAACCTAAGATTGTGCCCGCCGATCCGCGGCCGTTGCGCTCGCCAGGGCGCCCATGTGATGCAGGTGCTGCGATGCAGAATCCTGCGCGCGGCTCCGCGTGCATTGTGTGCCGCGCTGTGTGCCCTAAGTGCGGTGCTGTCGTCTTACGCGCTCGCTGAAAACGAGGTTCCCGTCGAGACGAAGCTGATCGCCGAGGTTCTGGAGACAATCGAGACGCCAGAAGGTAAGCAAGTTCAGCGGCTCGTGCCAGCTCAAAAGATCACGCAGGGCCAAGTCGTCTACTACACGGTGCAGATTCGCAATCCGACGACACAGCCCGCGCGCAGAGTGATCGTGGAGCAGCGTATTCCCCTGAACACGACGTACGTGCCGAACTCGGCTTCGGGACCGGCTGCCGAGATCACGTTTTCTGTCGATCACGGTCGATCGTTCGGACGCGCAGAGGAGCTCACCGTGACGGGCATAGGGGGGCTTTCGCGCCGCGCGACACCCGAGGACTACACGCATATCCGTTGGCAGTTGCGCAAT
Source organism: uncultured Sinobacteraceae bacterium (assembly GCA_937902995.1). Classification (GTDB taxonomy): domain Bacteria; phylum Pseudomonadota; class Gammaproteobacteria; order Steroidobacterales; family Steroidobacteraceae; genus Steroidobacter. The sequence continues at coordinate 49,519 of CALEKY010000028.1, read as the reverse complement.
GTGCTCGCGCCGGGCGCCGTGGCGCTCGTGCGTTTTCAGGCAGTGTTTCGATGAACGCGCGACCCGATTGGGAAGAAATCTTCGGCCCTGACGGCCCGCTCGCACGTGCGATTCCGGGGTACACGGTGCGCGAGGAGCAGATCGGTATGGCTGCAGAGGTCGATCGCGCTTTGCGCACGCGCGGTCGTCTCGTCGTCGAAGCCGGTACGGGAACGGGCAAGACGTTCGCGTACTTGGTTCCCGCGCTGCTATCGGGCCAGCGCGTCGTGATCTCGACGGGCACGCGCACTTTGCAGGACCAGCTCTACACGCGAGACGTACCCACCGTCGCCGCCGCGCTCGGACGGCCGGTGCGTATCGCGTTATTGAAAGGTCGGGCGAATTACTTGTGCGTCCACCGACTCGAGCTCGCCGAGCAGCAGGCGAGGATGCGCGGCCTGCCGCGCGAGGTCGCGATCGCGCTCGCGCGCGTGCTCGAGTGGGCGCCGACGACGCGGCGCGGCGATATCGGCGAACTGGCAAGTTTGAGCGAATCGTCGCCCGTGTGGCCCTGGGTGACCTCGACGCGGGACAACTGTCTCGGCGCGGACTGCGCGGCGTTCGAGCGCTGCCATGTCGTGCGCGCACGACGCGAAGCGCTCGCCGCGGATGTCGTGATCGTCAATCATCATTTGCTGATGGCCGATCTGGTGCTCAAGGAAGAAGGCTTCGGCGACCTGCTGCCGAGCGCGGACGCCGTTGTGATCGACGAGGCACATCAGCTTGCGGACGTGGCAGCGATGTTCCTGGGATTCGTGGTTTCGACGCGTCAAATGCAACTGCTTGCGCGCGATCTGGCGAGCGAACTCGTGGCCGGCGCGCCTGCCGTCGAGATCTCCGCGCCGCAGACGATCGAACGCCATATCGCAGAATTGCAGGATGCATTCGCCGGAATGCCCGAGCGGCAGGAAGCGGAGCATTGGTCCGCCGGTGCGATCGAGTGTCTGGACCGTATCCGCGTCGTCTTCGAAGATCTCGCGCGGTCGCTGGCTGCGTTCGAACATCCTGGTCTTGCTTCTGTTCGGCAGCGTGCGCTCGAGCTTGCCGCGCGCGTCGACACGTTGCTCGCGCAGGACGACGGCGAGAATCAGGCCGTGCGCTGGGCTCAGCTGTCGAACGCCAATCTGTCGTTGCATTACGCCCCGATCGATGTGGCGACGCCGCTCGGCCGATTGATCGGCGCACATACTGGCGCGTGGATCTGTGCGTCGGCGACCTTGTCCGTCGCGGGCGATTTCTCGCATTTCACGCGACGCATCGGCATGGCCGACGCACGCGCGGTGCAGTTCGGCAGCCCGTTCGATTTCGAACGGCAGGCTCTCTTGTACTTGCCGCAGGGTCTCGACACGCCGAACTCCTCGCGACACACGCAGCAGGTCATCGACGCTGCGTTACCCGTGCTCGCTGCTAGCGGCGGGCGTGCGTTCTTGTTGTTCACGAGCCATCGCGCGTTGCGCGAAGCTGCAAACATCCTCAAGGAACGTCTTGGTCCGAAACCGCCGTTTCCGATCTTCGTCCAAGGCGATGCGCCGCGGGATGTGCTGCTGACTAGGTTCCGCGAGCACGGCGCGGCGGTATTGCTCGGTACGAGCAGTTTTTGGGAAGGCGTGGATGTGAAGGGTGCTGCGCTGTCGGTCGTGGTGATCGACAAGCTCCCGTTCGCAGCGCCGGACGATCCGGTGTTGAAAGCGCGCCTTGCGGCCATCGAACGCAATGGCGGGAACGCCTTTTTCGACGAACAGGTCCCGCAAGCGGTGATTACCTTGAAGCAGGGCGTCGGACGGTTGATCCGCGATCAGGACGATTTCGGCGTGATCGTGTTGTGCGATCGACGCGTGCGTTCGCGCGGCTACGGCCGGATATTCCTGGATAGTTTGCCGCCGATGCCGCAGACCGAGGACGTTGCCCAAGCTTGTGCATTCCTGCACGCGAAGCTCGCTGCAGCCGGCTTGAGTGCGAGCCCGTCCGCGGCGGCGCAAGCCGGTTGAGACATATCTTATGAACTTGATAGCAATCGATACCGCGACGGAACGCTGCTCGGTCGCCGCTCGTATCGACGGACGATTGTTCGAGCGTAGCGTGGATACGCAGCGCGGGCACGCCGACATCGTCCTCTCGATGGTCGATGAGGTGCTCAAAGAAGCAGGCGTGCAGCTCCAGGCCCTTCAAGGCATTGCCTATGGACGAGGGCCGGGCGCTTTCACGGGCGTGCGTATTGCGATCGGCGTCGTACAAGGATTGGCGTTCGGCGCGAACCTGCCGACGGTCGGGATTTCTGATCTCGCGGCCGTTGCACAACAAGTTGCTGAACGCGGTCGACGCATCCTCGTCTGTATGGATGCGCGTATGAACGAGGTTTATTGGGCTCGGTTCGAGCGGCGCGAGAGCGGGCTCATGGAGCTGGTCGGCAACGAATGCGTGTCGTCGCCTTCGGTCGTCGAGACGGCAAATGTCGATGTCGTTGCAGGAACGGCCATGGCTGCGTATCCCGATCTCGCGTTGAGATTTGAGGGCGTGCCGCAAGTGTGGGCTTTGCCGCACGCGCGTGACATTCTGGTGCTGAGCGAGCCGGAATTTCGCGCGGGGCGAGGCGTGCCCGCGTACGAAGCGCAGCCCGTGTATTTGCGCGACCAAGTCGTTTTCGTGAAGGGCGCGTGACGTTTCATCGTCCTGTAACACTGACCGGTTGTAATCCGTTGTCATCTCGAAAACGCCGCGGTGTGATCCATCCATGCCAGATAAACAGATCCTCATCGTCGAGGACGAGCGTCCGATCCGCGAAATGATCGCATTCGCCTTGCGCCGCGCTGGCTTCGAAGCGCGCGAGGCAGGCGATGCGAATTCGGCGCTCGCCAGCATCGCCGATCGACGCCCCGATCTCGTGCTGATCGACTGGATGCTGCCGGATACGAGCGGACTGGAGCTCACGCGCGCATTGAAGCGCGACAAGGAAACCCGCGACTTACCGATCATCATGTTGACCGCGCGCGCCGATGAGCAGGACAAAGTCATGGGGCTCGACGGCGGTGCGGACGACTATGTCACGAAGCCGTTTTCGCCGCGCGAGCTCTTGGCGCGGATCCGTGCGGTGCTCCGGCGCGCGGCGGCAAGCGAAGATGCGGAAGTCATCGACATCGAAGGGCTCGTGCTCGATGCGGCGAGCCACCGCGTCCGTGTCGGCGAAAAGACGATTCAGCTAGGACCCACGGAATACAGGCTGTTATCGTTCTTCATGACGCACGCTGAACGGGTGTACAGTCGTGCGCAGCTGCTCGACCGCGTGTGGGGCGGCAACGTGTATGTCGAAGAACGCACGGTGGATGTGCACATCCGTCGTTTGCGCAAGGCGCTCGAGGCCTTCAAATATGACCGTTTCATCCAAACCGTTCGCGGCTCCGGTTATCGATTCTCGACTCGTACGGAGTGAGCCTTGAATTTTCTGCGCGGCATCTCTCCGACAGGCTGGAAGGCGCTGATCAAGCTCGGGATCGCGCTGTTCGCTGCCTTGCTGATCGGACTTGCGGTCGGGCACGTCGCGCTGGCAATCGCGATCGTTCTGGCCGTCGTGCTCGCGATTCAGGCACGCAACTTCCTCCGCGTCGAACGTTGGGTGCGTCCTCGCCATCTCGGTGAAGCGCCCGACATCAACGGCGTGTGGGGCGAGCTCGTCGCGAGCATCGATCGCATCCAAAGGCGCCGGCAATATCACAAGGCGCGCGTCATGGAGCTGCTGCGCGAGTTTCGCAGGCTCACGACCGCGATGCCGGAAGGTGCCATCCTGCTTGGGCCCGGCAACGAGATTCTTTGGTTCAATCCGCGCGCCGCCGAATGGTTGAATCTGCGTCGCAAGCGCGACTACGGCATGCGCGTCGAGAATCTGATTCGCCATCCGAGCTTCATCGAATACCTGGCGACGGGCAGACCGGAGGAGGGTGTCGTCGTTCAGGAGCCGGGTTCGAGCAATCGATGGCTGGCGTACAACGTCGTTCGCGCCGGTGAGCTCGGCCGTCAGCTCTTGATCGTGCGCGACGTCAGCAGAGAAATGCAGCTCGAAACGCTGCGCAAGGATTTCGTCGCCAACGCATCGCACGAGCTGCGCTCTCCGCTCACGGTCATCAGCGGATATCTCGATGCGCTCGCGGAAGATTCGAAGCTCGATCCGACGTGGCACGGTCCAGTGCTCGAGATGCGTCGGCAAGCCGAACGAATGAGTCTCATCGTCAGCGATCTATTGGAGCTTTCGAAGCTCGAGTCGGGCCAACGTTCTTCGCCGGAAACGACGGTCGACATCGGCGGATTGTTGGCGGCAGTGCGCAAGGAGGCCATGGCGCTCGAGCAGCGGCCGGAGAAGATCATCCTGACGCTCGACAGCGACGCATTGCTGCGCGGGAGCGAGCCCGAGCTGCATTCGATCGTGTCGAATTTGATGACGAACGCGGTGAAGTACACGCCGCCGGAAGGTGAAATCGAGCTGCGTTGGTGGACGGATGACGAGGGCGGCCACATTGCAGTTCGCGATACTGGAATCGGTATTGCGCCTGAGCACATCCCGCGCTTGACGGAACGTTTCTATCGAGTCGATGCGGGTCGCGCCCGAGAAATGGGCGGCTCGGGACTCGGGCTCGCAATCGTGAAACATGCGTTGCAGCACCACGACGGCACGTTGACGATCGACAGCACCGTCGGGCAAGGCAGCACGTTCGTCTGTCACTTTCCGACCTCGCGAATCGTTCAGCGGTCGAACGTGACCGAGTTGCGTCAAGCAGTTGCCGAATAGCAGGCGATTCGTCGACGGTGCCGCTGCGAATGCGCGAATCGCGCTCGCATGCACCCGAGACCTGTGCCGTCGTCTTCCTGATCTCTATCTCCCTCGAATCATGCCCGTGCATGGAAGCATCGCCTGTGCGAGCGATTGCTGTTGCGCCGAACGTTCAACGCGAAGGCTTCATTCGCGCATGTGACAAGCCCCGGTGACATGATGCTGTAACGAACGATGCTTATAAAACGTCCGGTCAATCGATCATCCACGACCGGAGGCATCAGTGACCAAGCTCAGCATCGCAGGGACATTGGCGGCGGCCTTGGCGGTACCGATCGGCATTGCGCACGCAGCGAACAACGAAGAGATCGCCGCAATCCGCGCAGAACTCGAGCGTCTCATCGAGCGTGTCGACAAGCTCGAGCAGGAGAACGTGACGCTCAGGGCGGAGAACGAAGCGCTGAAAGCGCAGAGTGACTATCTCAGAGCCGAGACCCGCGGATTGCGCAAGGATTCGGCAACGCAGGCGGTCGAAGCGGCGAAGGTGAAAGGTGCCGATTGGGCGAGCAGAGTGTCCATCAAAGGCGATCTGCGTTATCGCTACGAGTACATCGGCGACGAGTCGTTGAATGCATCCGGTGTGCAAGCGGCGGCAGATCGTTATCGCGATCGAATCCGCGCACGCATGCGGCTCGAAGCGAAGGCAACCGAAACGCTGTCGGTCGGATTCGGAATCGCAACGGGCGAGAACGGCGATCCCCGCTCGACGAATCAGTCGCTCGACGGCGTTCTTTCGCTCAAGAGTCTCGACCTCGATCTCGCTTATTTCGATTGGCGATTTGCGAATGGGGGCCAGCTCATCGGCGGCAAGATGAAACAGCCGTTCGTGAAGCCCGGCCAAAGCTTGTTCTGGGACGGCGATATCAATCCGGAAGGTTTGGCGTTGGCATTTTCGCGAGGCATGTGGTTCGGCTCGGCGTACGGTTACTGGATCGATGAAATCTCGGGCGCCGAAACAGCAAGGACCTCGGACGTCATGCTGTATGGCGGTCAGATCGGCGTGAAGGTGCCGATCGGCAGCTCATCGCTGACGGTGGCGGCGCATTACTATGACTTGAGTGGCGGGGTCGGCCGTGCCCCGTTCTATGCCGGCAATGCCAACGGGAACACCACCGTTCTGGCCGGCGCGACGCCCGTGCTGGTCTACGACTACGAAGTGATCGATCTGATGGCCGAGCTGAACTTGCTGCTCGGGTCGACGCCGCTGCAGTTCTGGATGGATGCAGCGCAGAATCGAGACCCTGACGATCACGACACCGCGTGGGCCGCCGGTGTGCTGCTCGGCAAGGTCGGGAATCCCCGCAGTTGGGAAATCGGTATGTCGTACCAAAAGATCGAGAAGGATGCGTTGTTCGCCCAGCTGATCGATTCGGACTTTGCCGGCGGTGCGAGCGACAGCGAGGGTTGGGTGCTGCGGGGTGGGTTTGCGCCCACCCGCAATTGGACGCTCAACGCGACGTACTACATGAGCCGGCGCAACGCGGAAACGGGCCCGGAAGCGGATTACGACCGCCTACAGCTCGATTTCAACGTTAAGTTTTAGCGAGTTAGGGGCTACGCTTGCGGTCGTCTCGAACCGCAGGGTATACAGCAACATGCGGCTTGCGAAGAGATGCTCATGGAAAAGTCCGATCTGTCTCATCACATTCTGAGTCGGTACAACGACGACCTCGAGCGCGTGCGTACGAACGTGCTGCGCATGGGCGGCCTCGTGGAGGAGCAACTCAAGCAGGCCGTCCAGGCGCTCGTCGAAGGCGACAGCCGGTTGGGCGAGCAGGTCGCGCTCGGCGATCAGAAAGTCAATGCCATGGAGGTGGCGATCGACGAGGATTGCAGCCGCATTCTGGCTACACGCAGCCCTGCAGCCAGCGACCTGCGGTTGATCGTTGCCGTGATCAAGACGATCACGGATCTCGAGCGCATCGGCGATGAAGCCGAGAAGATCGGTTTCATCGGTTCGCGGCTTGCCTCGGTCGAGCGTCCGGCGGACCGTTACCGCGAGATCAAGCACCTGGGACGCATCGTGGGAGACATGGTCCACGAAGCGCTGGATGCATTTGCGCGTATGGATCCCGAAGCGGCCGTCGCCGTCGCCAAGAAGGATCGGCTCGTCGACGAGGAATACGAGTCGATTCAGCGGCAGATCATCACGTTCATGATGGAAGATCCGCGCACGATTCGCCGCGGTCTGGACGTGCTTTGGGTTGCGCGGGCGCTCGAGCGGATCGGCGATCACGCCAAGAACGTCTGCGAGTACGTCATTTACATGGTGTACGGCAAGGACATTCGCCACGTCGCACTCGAGGATGTCGAGGAGCACATCCAGGCGCGCGTCCAGCGCAATCGGGGTAGCTGAAGGAGCGGTCCCCTGGGACGAGCGGCCTGCCTAATTGGATAATCGGGCGCTCCTTCGACCTGACTGAACATCATGCTCAATCGTCGGCTTGCCAATGGCCTCGGGTTCCTAGCTTGCGTGGCGCTCATGGCCTATGCGCTGTACGCGGAGCATGTGCTGGGCCTCAAGCCCTGCCCGCTGTGCATCTTTCAGCGCGTTGCCGTCATCGCGGTCGGCGTGCTGTTTCTGATCGCGGCGCTTCACAATCCGAGAGGTACGCTCGGCGCGCGTATATATGGCGGGCTCATCGTGCTCGCTGCCGCGGGCGGTATCGGTATCGCTGCACGGCACGTGTGGATTCAAGCGCAGCCGCCGGGCACGGTGGCGGCGTGCGGCGCCGATCTCGACTTTCTGCTCGACATCATGCCGCTCACCGAAGTGGTCGCGAAGGTGCTGACCGGTTCTGGCGAGTGCGGGAAGGTCGATTGGCAATTCTTCGGCCTGTCGATGCCGTGGTGGGTTTTGATCAGCTTGGTCGTGCTCGCCGGCTGGGCGGTCTTCGCCAACTTCCGGCGCACGACTTGATCCGCTAGCTGCCTCGTCTAGGGCTCGACGAGCAGCAGCTCCATGATGCGCTCGTAGATCTTCGACAGCGTTCCGATATCCGCGACGCGCACGCATTCGTTCACTTTGTGGATCGTCGCATTGACGACGCCGAGCTCCACGACTTGCGCGCCGGTCGGCGCAATGAACCGTCCATCCGAAGTGCCGCCCGTCGTCGACAATTCCGGTGTACGGCCGACGTGTTCCTGCACGGCGCGTTGCACGGCATCGGACAACTTGCCGGGCGGGGTAAAGAACGGCAGCCCCGACACGAACCATTCGAGCGTGTAGTTCACCTTGTGCCGGTCGAGGATCTCGGTGATCGTCTGCTGCAGGCGCTCGACCGTTTGCTCCGTGGAGAAACGGATGTTGAAGCGCGCCTTGAGCTCGCCCGGAATGACGTTCGGTGCGCCCGTGCCGGCGCTGATGTTCGAAATCTGAAATGTCGTCGGCTGGAAGAACTCGTTGCCCTTGTCCCAGGTGCGGCTCGCGAGCTCGGCAAGGGCCGGCGCGACCGCGTGGACGGGATTCTCCGCAAGATGCGGATAGGCAACGTGACCCTGAATGCCATGCACCGTGAGCTTGCCGGACAACGAGCCGCGACGGCCGATCTTCACCATGTCGCCGAGGGTCTCGCTGCTCGTCGGTTCGCCGACGATGCACCAGTCGATTTTCTCTTCCCGGGCGTTCAGTACTTCCATGACTCGCCGCGTGCCGTCGACCGACGGGCCTTCCTCGTCACTTGTCAGTAAGAAAGCAATCGTGCCGGCGTGTTGCGGATAGCGGGCGACGAAGCGCTCCGTGGCCGTGATCATTGCGGCGAGCCCGCTCTTCATATCGGCGGCGCCGCGGCCGTACAGAATGCCGTCCTTGATGACCGGCTCGAACGGATCGGTGTGCCACTCCTCGCGAGGACCCGTCGGCACGACGTCCGTGTGACCCGCGAAACAGAGTACCGGGCGGCTGTTGCCTCGACGTGCCCAGATGTTCTCCACCGGGCCGAACGGCATACGTTCCACGTTGAAGCCCAACGCTTCGAGTCGTGCACCGATGACTTGCAGGCATCCCTGATCGTCGGGGCTCACGGACGGACGCCGGATCAGTTCGCAGGTCAGTGCCAGGGTTTCGGCAGACGCGTCGGGCGTGGACAAGTGCGCAGCTCCGGGTGGGTCGAGGGAGGCGCGACTTATAACGAAGGCAGTCGGCAGCGGCAAGGGTCGCGTCGTCGATGCGCTCCAAACAGCCGTGCTCGTGTCATATGTCTGTAATGAAACGCCGCCACACTTCTGCCCCGTGAAGCGGCGCGGCCTTCGCTGCCGCATCGTTCGAGGAGTGGCGATGAAGTCGTTGCGAATGTGGAGTGCGCCCATTCTGGTCGGATTGGCATCGCTCGGAGCCCAGCCGGCGGTAGCGCAGAGCGTCATCAAGATCGACGGCTCGAGCACTGTGTTTCCGATCGCCGAAGCGGTGGCGGAAGAGTTTCAGATCGCCAAGCGCGGCAAGGTTCGCGTGACGGTCGGTATCTCCGGAACGGGCGGCGGTTTCAAACGGTTTTGCCGCGGAGAGACGGACATTTCAAATGCTTCCCGGCCGATTCTGAAAGAAGAAATGGAGGCGTGCCGCAAGGCGGGGGTGAAGTACATCGAGCTGCCGGTGGCTTTCGATGCGCTCACGGTGGTCGTCAATCCTCAGAACACGTGGGCGAAGTCGCTGACGCCTGCGGAGCTCAAGAAGATTTGGGAGCCGGCCGCGCAAGGAAAGATCACCAAGTGGAGCCACGTGCGTGCGGATTTCCCCGATGAGCCGCTGCTCCTGTTCGGACCCGGCGCCGATTCCGGCACGTTCGATTACTTCACCGAGGCTATCGTCGGCAAGTCGAAATCGAGCCGCACCGACTATCAGGCGAGCGAGGACGACAACGTGCTCGTGCAGGGCGTGAGCTCGAACAAAGGGGCGCTCGGCTATTTCGGCTACGCATATTTCGCGGGTAACCAAGCGCGTATCCGGGCCGTGCCGATCGTCAACTCGGCCGGCAAGGCAATCGCGCCGAGCTTGGCGACGGTCGTCGACGGCAGTTACGAGCCGCTCTCGCGTCCGCTCTTCATCTATGTACGCGATGCTGCCGCGGAGCGTCCCGAGGTGGCCGAATTCGTGCGTTTCTACATGACCGATGGTCCCGAGCTGGCGAAAGAAGTGGGCTATGTTCCCTTGCCGGCCGAGGCTTACCGGATCGCGCTCGAGCAGTTCGCGAAGCGCAAGCTCGGCACTGTGTTCGGCGGCGTTCCAGAAGTGGGCGTCACAGTCGAGGCGCTGCTGGCGCGCGAGGCGAAGCTTTGAAGGGGCGCGCCGTTCGTGGCCATGAAGAAAAAGTGACCGAAAATCAACGTCGACGTAGCTGCCCGTCAGCGATTAAAGTGCGCCCCGCGTTCGTGGCGGGCGCACTTTCGTCCGGGCGGCAATAAAAGCTGCCGTTTTGAAGGGTTCGAATTTGAACGAGGCGATCTCGAAATCAGTGATCTCGCGTTCGGCTTTGCGGTATCGCAAGCTGCGTGATCGAGTCGTCGAGAGCTTCCTGCTCCTGGCCGGGCTCGTGGCCGTCTTCACGACCATCGCGATCGTGGCGATCCTGCTCATTGAGTCGAGTGCGTTCTTCGAGCACGTTTCGCTGGTCGAGTTCTTCACCGACACGATGTGGACGCCGCTCTTCGCGGACGCGCACTACGGCATTCTGCCGCTCGTGGCCGGCACGCTCACGACGACGCTCGTCGCGCTCGCGGTGGCTGTTCCGCTCGGGACCACGATCGCGATCTATCTCAGCGAGTTTGCACCCACTCAGGTGCGCGAGACGGTGAAGCCCATCCTGGAACTGCTCGGTGCAGTGCCAACCGTCGTGTACGGCTACTTCGCACTGACGATGGTGACGCCGGTGCTGCAGAAGCTTATTCCCGAGCTGCCCGGCTTCAACATGCTGAGCGCCGGATTGGTCATCGGCTTGATGATCGTGCCGTACGTGAGCTCGTTGAGCGAGGATGCGATGCGCGCCGTGCCCCGTTACATGCGCGAAGGTTCCTATGCGATGGGAGCGACGCGGCTGCAAACCGCATTGCGTGTCGTCGTGCCGGGCGCATTCTCGGGTCTTGCGGCGGCTTTCATTCTCGGGATCTCGCGTGCCGTCGGCGAGACGATGGTCGTCGCCATTGCGGCCGGCATGCAGCCGAACTTCACGTTCGATCCTCGCGAACCCGCGGCGACGATCACGGCGTATATCGTGCAGGTGAGTCTCGGCGACCTGCCACACGGCAGCATCGGCTATCAGAGCATCTTCGCTGCTGGTCTCGTGCTCATGGCAATTACGCTGGTCTTCAACGTCATCGGCTTTTCGTTGACGCGCCGCTTCCGGGAGGCCTACTGATGAGCACATCGTCGGCCTCGTATCGCGATATCGATGCGCTTCGGCAGGATCTGTCGCGCCGCAAGCTGATCGATCAGCTCTTCGTCATCGTCGGGCTCATCGTCATGCTGGCGTGTCTGGCGATTCTGGCCGTGTTGTTCATCGATCTGATTCGCGACGGCGCGCCGCGTTTCGGCTGGGATTTCTTCACGAACTTCGCATCGCGCAAACCCGAGCGCGCCGGAATCTTGGCGGCTTGGGTCGGCACGTCGCTCATCATGCTCGTCACCGCGTTCTGTGCCGTGCCGGTCGGCGTGGCTGCGGCGATTTATCTAGAGGAGTACGCGCCGAAGAACTGGTTTACGGCCATCATCGAAATCAATGTGACGAATCTTGCGGGCGTGCCGTCGATCGTCTACGGACTGCTGGCGCTCGGATTGTTCGTGTATCAGTTCGATCTGGGCCAGAGCATTGCGGCTGCCGGGTTCACGCTGGCGTTGCTGATCCTGCCGATCGTGATCGTGGCGACGCGCGAGGCGATTCGTGCCGTTCCCAACGCAATTCGCGAAGCCGCTTACGGTCTCGGTGCGACGCGTTGGGAGGTGACGAAGGATCACGTGTTGCCGTATTCCACGGGCGGCATACTGACCGGCATGATCCTGGGGCTTTCGCGTGCCATCGGCGAGACCGCGCCCATCATTACGATCGGTGCGTTGAGCTTCATCGCCTTTCTGCCTCAGTCGCCGGTCAAGGGGGAGTTTCCTTTCCTGTCCTTCGAGTGGCTGAAGGACCCGTTCACGGCGATGCCGATCCAGATGTTCAATTGGGTGTCACGCCCGGATCCCGAGTTCCAGGCCAACGCCGCTGCAGCCGGCGCCATTCTGCTCGGAATGACGCTGCTCATGAACGGCGTTGCGATCTGGATCCGTTATCGGTACCGCAAGAAGATCAATTGGTGAGGGATCGTCGTGACAATCTCCGAACGGACCCCAACGACGCGTCCCGGTAGTTTGAGGGTGAGTGCTGCGCCTGCGCGCGTGGCATGAGGTTTTGGATACCATTATGGCGACGACGCTGACTCCATCCTCGCGCCCTGTGCAGGAGACGTCTTTGCAAGACACCAACGAGCAGAGCCCTGCGGCCGGACAAGCCACCGGACCGCGAATCTCGATCACGGTCGACGATACGCGGAAAGTGAAGCCGCCCCACGTCAAGGCCGCCGTCGAGAACTTGAACTTCTATTACGGCGAACACCGTGCGCTGAAGAATCTGACGATTCCGATCGCCGACAAACAGGTCACGGCGCTCATCGGTCCCTCCGGCTGCGGTAAGAGCACGTTCTTGCGGTGTTTCAACCGCATGCACGATTTGCAACCGAACACACGCTACGAAGGCAGCATTACGCTGTATCCGGACAAGTTGAATCTGGTCGGCCCAGGCGTCGATCCGATCGAGGTGCGCATGCGGATCGGCATGGTGTTCCAGAAGCCGAACCCGTTTCCGAAATCGATTTTCGAGAACGTCGCCTATGGCTTGCGTCTGCGGGGTGTGCGCAGCCGTGCAACGCTGGCCGAGGAGGTCGAGAAAGCCCTTCGCGGCGCAGCGTTGTGGGACGAAGTGAAGGATCGCTTGGACGATTCCGCGCTCGCGCTGTCGGGCGGTCAGATGCAGCGGTTGTGTATTGCGCGCGCGCTGGCCACGACGCCGGAAATTCTGCTGTTCGACGAGCCCACGTCGGCGCTCGATCCAATTGCGACGGCAAAGATCGAGGAGCTCATCTCGACCTTGCGTGACCGCGTCACGGTGCTGATCGTCACGCACAACATGCAGCAGGCTGCGCGCGTTTCCGACTACACGGCCTTCATGTACTTGGGCGAGATCATCGAGTTCGACGAGGCCGCGAAAATCTTCACGAACCCGAGCAAGAAGGCGACCGAAGACTACATCACAGGTCGCTACGGCTGATCGAGGCAGGCGACGTGGCGAAGGCCACGTCGCACTTTCCATTCCTTATTCGCGCAGCAGCTCGTTGATGCTCGTCTTGGCGCGCGTTTCTGCTGTCACCTTTTTCACGATCACTGCGCAGTACAGGCTGTAACGGCCGTCCGCCGAGGGCAGCGATCCCGGAACGACCACCGATCCTGCGGGGACGCGGCCGTGCAGGATGACGCCCGTTTCGCGGTCGTAAATACGAGTGCTGGCGCCGATGAATACGCCCATCGAGATGACCGAGCCTTCTTCGACGACGACGCCTTCGACGATCTCGGAGCGTGCGCCGATGAAGCAGTTGTCCTCGATGATCGTCGGGCTGGCTTGCAAAGGTTCCAGCACACCGCCGATGCCGACACCGCCCGACAAATGCACGTTGCGGCCGATCTGCGCGCACGAGCCGACCGTTGCCCACGTATCCACCATCGTGCCTTCGCCTACATAAGCACCGATGTTCACGTACGACGGCATGAGCACGGCGTTCGGCGCGACGTACGCACCGCGCCTGACGATCGCGTGCGGAACGACGCGTACGCCGTCGGCGCGAAATCTCTCGTCGTCGTATTCCGCATGCTTCAGAGGCACCTTGTCGAAGAACCGCGTGTAGCCCGCATCGATCCGGCGATTCTCGTTGAGTCGGAAGGAGAGCAGGACCGCCTTCTTCAGCCATTCGTTGACGCGCCAGTGGCCGTCGATTTTCTCCGCCACACGCGCCTTACCGGAATCGAGCAAGGCGATCGCTTCCTCCACTGCAGTGCGAATATCCGCGGGCGCATCCTTCGGCGTGAGGCTGTTGCGCTGCTCGAAGGCCGCATTGATCGTGTCGATAAGTGAAGCAGTCATCGTGGCTCGCCGTGTTGAAAAGGAAAGGCCGATTCTAGCCTACGTCGTTCGATGAGATCAGTCGGAATCGGCGCTTGCCGGCGCCTTGTTCACCGCGATTTGAGGTAGGCGCAAATGCGCTCGGCGGCTTCGACGCACTCCTCGACGGAGGCGACCAGCGAGATGCGCACATGACCGCGGCCCGGGTTACCGTGCACGCCATCGCGCGCGAGGTATGTGCCCGGTAGCGTCGTGACGTTTTGTCGCTCGTACAGCTCGCGGGTGAAGCGTTCGTCGTCGCCGACGTGCGGCCAGAGATAGAAGCTCGCTTGCGGCATCGGCACGTCCATGACGCTGCGCAGAATCGGCAGCACGCGCTCGAATTTTTCCCGATACAGCGCGCGATTCTGTGCGACGTGCTGTTCGTCGTTCCAAGCTGCGATGCTGGCCTTTTGCACGTGCACCGGCAATGCACAGCCGTGATACGTGCGATAGAGCAGAAACGGTTTGATGAGCGAGGCGTCGCCCGCGATGAAGCCGGATCTCAGGCCGGGAATGCTCGAGCGCTTCGACAAGCTGTGGAAAACGAGACAGCGCTCGAACTGGGAATGACCGGCTGCCACGGCCGCTTGGAGCAAGCCAACCGGGGGGTTGGTCTCGTCGAAGTAGATTTCGCTGTAGCACTCATCCGAGGCGACCACGAAATCGTATCGGTCGGCGAGCTCGAGCACGCGACGCAGGTAATCGATGCCTGCGACCGCGCCGGTCGGATTGCTCGGCGAGCAAAGAAACACGAGCTCGCAACGCTGCCAAATCGATTCGGGCACGCTGTCGAGATCCGGTAGGCCGCCACTTTCGCCCAAGAAATAAGGCTCGGCACCGGCAAGGAGCGCCGCGCCTTCGTAGATCTGATAGAACGGATTCGGCATCGCCACCACAGGGTTGTGCGTGCGATCGGTCAATGCCTGCACGACGGCAAAGAGCGCTTCGCGCGTACCGTTTGCGGGCAGCACCATCGTTTCGGGATCGACCGAGCCGCTGGGCAGCGAAAACCTGCGCGTTAGCCAATTCGCAACGGCTGCACGAAACTCCGGTAATCCTTGCGACGCGGGATACGAGTTCAGCGTGTGAAGGTTTGCGGTCAGCGCTTCGAGCACGAAGGCAGGCGGCGTGTGGCGCGGCTCGCCGATGTACAGAGGAATGGGTCGCAAATGCGCAGGCGGTTGTGCGCCCGCGAGCAATTTACGCAGCCGTTCGAAGGGGTAGGGCCAGAGCCGTGACAGTGCAGGATTCATTGGAGCCAGCGAGTGACGGTGCAGGCGAAGTGTACCGTCAATCGCGGCGATCGAGCGTTTCCGTCAGGCGCTTGGCGAGCCGCTCCTGCGCTTCGGCATCGAGTGGCTGACCGCGCGTGTCCGTCACGTAGAACACGTCTTCTGCGCGCTCTCCGACAGTGACGATCTTCGAGGTGTGAATGTCGATGCCTTCGGTCCAGAACACGTTCGCGACTTGAGAGAGCAGACCCGGTCGGTCGCCGGCGATCAGCTCGACGATGGTTCGTCGATTGACCTCGTCCTCGCTGAAGTTGATCTGGGTCGGCGTCGTGAACATCCGCACCTGCCGCGGAGCACGGCGCGTGACGGTGACCGTGGCGTCGTCGGGCAATGCGAGGGCGCGGATGAGCTGCTGCTCGATGTCTCGGACGCGGCTCGCGTCGCTGATGTTCTGGCCGGTGTCCTCGAGCACGTGATAGACGTCCAGACTGAAGCCGTCGGCCGTCGGTGTGATGCGCGCATCGACGATGTTCAGGCCGAGCTGATCGAGCAGCGCGGTCGTTCTCGCGAAGGTGTGCTGCGTCTGCGGCGTGTACGTGCAGATCGCCGTTCCGCCGCGCTCGCTGCGTTGCGCAACGGCCACGAGCGCCGTCGTATCGTCGGGTGGTCGCTCGGCGAGAAGCTGCGTATGCCACGCGATCTCATCGGGTGTGTGACGGAGGAAATAGGCATCCGTGAACCGGCTCCACACCTCGTCGATTTTCGCGGTCTCCATGCCGGCTCGAGCGAGCAGGGTGCGCGCATTGGTCTGTGTCTCGGCAATGAGCTCGTCCTGATCGATGGGGCTTTCGAGCCCTCGGCGCAGTGCCTGTTTGGTGCGTTCGTAGAACTCGGAGAAGAGCGAAGCTTTCCAGTTGTTCCAGAGCTTCGGATTCGTGCCGCGCACGTCGGCAACGGTCAATACATATAAATAGTCGAGGTGCGTCTGGTCGCCGACCAGCTTCGCAAACTCGTGGATGACGTTCGGATCGGAAATGTCTTTCTTCTGCGCCGTCACCGAGAACACGAGGTGATTCTTCACGAGCCACGCGACGAGGCGGGCGTCGTAGCGCGACAAGCCTTGTTCCAAACAAAAGGCTTCGGCGTCTACCGCGCCGAGCTCCGAATGATCGCCGCCGCGGCCCTTGGCGATGTCGTGGAAGAGCGCTGCGAGATAGGCGAGCTCCGGCTTCGGCAACGACTGCATGATGCGCGACAGATTCGGGAACTCGTGATCGTACTTCGGCATCGCCAAGCGCCGCAGGTTGCTGACGACGAACAGCGTGTGCGCATCGACCGTGTAGACATGGAAGAGGTCGTACTGCATGCGGCCGACGATTCGGCCGAAAGCCGGAATGTAGCGGCCGAGCACGCCGTACAAATTCATGCGGCGTAGCTCATGCGTGACACCGACGGGTGCGCGCAGGATTTCCATGAACAATCGGTGATTGCGCGGGTGTTGCCGGAACTCCTCGTCGATCAGCCACAGATGGCGTGTGAGCTGCCGGATCGTCGAAGCGCGCACGCCGCGAATCTGCGGGTTCTGCTCGATGACCACGAACAGCTCGAGCATCGCCGACGGATAGCGGTCGAAGACGTCGTCGCTCGTGATCTCGAGATAGTCGTTGCGAATCTGAAAGTGCTGATTGACGGGAACCGGCTCGACGTTCGCGTCGCTCAGGATGGCCTCGCGAAAATGCTGCAGCAGCATTTCGTTCAGCAGGCTGACGTCCATCGCCGTGCGGTAGTAGCGCTGCATGAACTGTTCGACGGCGAGCGTGTACGTCGCATCCTCGTAGCCGAACATCTTGGCCAGCTTGATCTGGTGATCGAACAGCAGCCGGTCTTCTCGGCGGTTCGTCAGCACGTGCAGGGCGAAGCGGATCTTCCAGAGGAAGGCCTGCGCGGTCTTGAGCTTGCGTAGCTCACTGCGTGTCAGGAAGCCGTGATCGACGAGCTCATCGAGCGAATCCGCACCGAAATGGCGCTTGGCGACCCAACCGATCGTCTGGATGTCGCGCAGCCCGCCCGGGCTCGACTTCACGTTCGGCTCGAGGTTGTAAGCCGTGTCGTGATAGCGGTGATGGCGCGCCGTCTGCTCGGCAACTTTGGCCTCGAAGAATTCCTTCGTCGGCCACACGCGTTCCGGAGCGAGCGCGCGACGCATCGCTTCGAAGAGCTGCTCCGGACCCTGCAGCAGGCGCGCTTCGATCATCGTCGTCGCGACGCTGACATCCGCCGCGCTCTCGCGTTGGCAGTCGTCGATCGTGCGCACGCTATGGCCGACCTCGAGACCGATGTCCCACATGAAAGTGAGAAAGCGCTCGAGACTGCTTTGCCAAGGCGCGGACTCGCTCTTGGGCAGCAGGATCATGATGTCGATGTCGGAGCAGAGGTTCAGCTCGCCGCGACCGTAACCGCCGACTGCGATCAGCGCGACTTCGCGGGCATGCTCGCCGACGTGGGCGTTCCAGGCGCTCTTGAGCAGCACGTCGACGAGGCGCGCGCGATCACGGACGAGCCGCTCGACGGGCTCGTCA
Source organism: uncultured Sinobacteraceae bacterium (assembly GCA_937902995.1). Taxonomy (GTDB): domain Bacteria; phylum Pseudomonadota; class Gammaproteobacteria; order Steroidobacterales; family Steroidobacteraceae; genus Steroidobacter. The sequence goes on along the minus strand of CALEKY010000028.1, from coordinate 31,668 downwards.
TCTGCAAATCGTTGCTTGAGTCGGTTGTCGCCCTCGACCAGGGCCTGCCGATAAGTGGCGATATCGGTTCCCTGGCCGGCAAGCGATTGCTGCAGTGTGACCAGGTAATCCCAGGTGGGATCGCTCGTCGTCTGCGGGAGCTCCTCGATGTCCTCAGTCGTGACGACGCGCATGAGGGATCAGCGCTCGCTGGCGCCGAGGGTCAGGACTTCATAACCCGCTTCCGTGACGAGCACCGTGTGCTCCCATTGCGCGGAAAGCGAGTGATCTTTGGTGACCACCGTCCAGCCGTCGGACAACAGGCGCACGTGGCGCTTGCCTGCATTCACCATCGGCTCGACCGTGAAGGTCATCCCGGGGGCGAGCTCCAACCCTCTCCCTGGTTCGCCGTAGTGCAGCACCTGCGGGTCTTCATGGAACACGCGCCCGATGCCGTGTCCGCAATATTCCCGCACGACCGAATAGTGCTGTTCCTCGACGAATTTCTGAATGGCGGCCCCGAGATCTCCGAGTCGGGCGCCGGGGCGGATCATCCGGATGCCGATCCACATGGCCTCGCGGGTCACATCGATCAGGCGCTGCGCGGCAGGCGATACTTTGCCGACGGCGAACATCCGGCTTGCATCGCCATGCCAGCCGTCTTTGATGACCGTCACATCGATATTGATGATGTCGCCTTGCTTGAGCCGCTTGGCGCTCGGGATCCCGTGACAGACGACGTGGTTCACAGAAGTGCAGATCGACTTGGGGAATCCCCGATAATTGAGCGGTGCCGGGATCGCCTTCTGCACGTTGACGATGTAATCGTGGCAGCGATCGTTGAGCTCGTCGGTCGTCACGCCAGGGACGACATAAGGCGTGATCATATCCAGCACGTCTGCCGCCAGCCGGCCGGCGATCCGCATCTGTTCTTGTTCCGCGGGGGTTTTTATCGTCACCTGCATGGGTTTGGATCGAGTGGTCGAGGAATCCGTTGCGCCGGTACGCGGCAAGTCAAGCTTGAACGCTGGGTAGGTCGGCGCTTGCATGGGTGGCGAGAGAGACCGGCGGAAGTCGCAAAGGTCCGAAAACCTTTGGACGATCATTGTATTTAATGGTATAAAGCGCGCGTTTTTTTAGCAACGAAATCTCACACCTTCCGACACATTCGACGGGGTGCTCGACACGTCAGTGCCGGGTCGTCGAATGGGGTAGGTGGAGGCTCAACCCCAACAGGAGTTCTTAAATGGCCAGCGTGTCCATGCGACAGATGCTGGAAGCGGGCGTTCATTTCGGACATCAAACCCGCTTCTGGAACCCGAAGATGGCTCCCTACATCTTCGGCGAACGTAACCGAATTCACATCATCAATCTCGAAAAGACGCTGCCGATGTTCAACGAGGCAGCGCAGTTCATCAAGCAAGTCGTCGCCGACGGCGGCCGCGTGCTGTTCGTGGGCACGAAGCGCTCTGCTCGCGAGGCGATCAAACAAGAGGCGATTCGCTGCGGCATGCCCTTCGTGAGCCATCGCTGGCTCGGCGGCATGCTCACGAACTTCAAGACCGTGCGCGGTTCGATCAAGCGTCTGATGGCGCTCGACGAAATGGCGCAGAACGGTACGCTCGATCAGCACAGCAAACGCGAGGCGCAGGCATTGCGTCGCGAACGCGAGAAGCTCGAGCGAAGCCTTGGCGGCATCAAAGAGATGGAATCGCTGCCGGACGTGCTCTTCGTCGTCGACGTGGGTCACGAGCGGATCGCGATCGCGGAAGCGAAGAAGCTCGGTATTCCGGTCGTCGCCGTCGTCGATACGAACTGCTCGCCCGAAGACATCGACTACGTGATTCCGGGGAACGACGATGCCATGCGAGCGATTCAGCTGTACGCAGCGGCCATCGCCGACGCGGTGATCGAAGGCAAGTCGTCCATTCCGGAAGTGCCGGTCGGCGAGGATGAGTTCGTCGAGCTCGACGAGGAAGGCAAGCCGAAGGCCAAGCCCGGCGCCGCGCGTCGTGCCAAGCCGGCAACGGTTCGTAAGAAGACACCGACGCGTCGTCGCACGCCGGAGCCGGAGATCGCGGCGCCTGCGGAAGATGTGGTGGCGAGCGAGCTCGACGACGTCGAGCCCGATGTCGCTCCGGAAGAGTTCATGGCGCGGCGCCGCGCTGCAGTGGCCAAGCACAAGTCCACTGCCGCAGCGCCGGACAAGTCGGAGTAATCCATGGCAGTTACGGCTGAAGCAGTAAAGCAGCTCCGCGAACGCACTGGCGCGGGGATGATGGAGTGCAAGAAGGCGCTCCTCGAAACGAACGGCGATTTGGACGCTGCCGCAGAGTTGATGCGCAAGGCTGGTCTTGCGAAGGCCGACAAGAAGGCTTCGCGGGTGGCGGCCGAAGGGGTGATCGCGATCGAGCGTTCCGCGGACGGCAAACGCGTGGCGATCGTCGAGGTGAATTGCGAGACCGATTTCGTCGCACGTCAGAACGATTTCGGCGGCTACGCTGCGGCCGTCGCCAAGGCCGCTTTGGCGCAGCAGCCCGCCTCGGTCGAGGCGCTGCTCGCACTCAAGGACGGCGATGCGACGCTCGAGGAGACGCGTCGCGCGCTGATCGCGAAGATCGGCGAGAACATCACCGTGCGCCGTTTCGCAGTGGTGGAGGCGCCGGCCGTCGTCGGCACGTATGTGCACGGCGGTAGCCGTATCGGTGCAGTCGTCGCAATGAAGGCGGGCGATGAAGCGGTCGCGAAGGACATCGCGATGCACATCGCCGCGACCAATCCGGCGTATGTGGCTGCTGTGGACGTGCCGGAAGCGGAAGTTGCCAAGGAGCGCGAGTTGCAGCTCGAGCAGGCGAAGAGCGATCCGAAGAACGCCGGTAAGCCCCAGGAGATCCTCACGAAGATCATCGAAGGCAAGGTCCGCAAGTGGCTCAACGAGATCACGTTGCTCGGCCAGCCGTTCGTCAAGGATCCGGATCAGTCGGTCGAGAAGTACCTGAAGCAGGCCGGCGGCGAGGTGGTGTCGTTCATCCGCTATGAAGTCGGCGCCGGCATCGAGAAAAAGCAGGAAGACTTCGCCGAGGAAGTCCGCAAGCAGGTCGAGAGCGCCAAGCAGACGCATTGAGCGAGCAAGGCGTGCGTACAGCTCCCGAGTTGAGGGAGCTGTACGGTCAATCGAGGCCTCGGTTGTGAATCAGAACCCCGCGACGAGCGGGGTTCTTTATAATCAGACCGAGTCAGAGCGCGAGCGACTTCCCACGGATACGTCATGACCCAATCGAGCAAAGCATCGTCGGATACACAATCGGTCCCGAGGGGGAACGGCCTGCGTCGTATTCTCCTCAAGCTATCCGGCGAGGCGCTCATGGGCGAAGAGGACTACGGAATCGATCCGAAGATGCTCAAGCGCATCGCAGGCGAGATCCGCGAGGTCGCGGGTCTCGGCATGCAGGTGGCAGTCGTCATCGGCGGCGGCAACATTTTCCGGGGTGCCGGATTGGCACGCGCCGGAATGGACAGGGTGACCGCCGACCACATGGGCATGCTGGCGACCGTGATGAACTCGCTGGCGCTGCAGGATGCGCTCGAGTCGCTCGGGTTGTATGCGCGGGTCATGTCGGCGATTCGGATCAACGAGGTCTGCGAGGAGTACATCCGTCGACGCGCCGTTCGGCACCTGGAAAAGGGCCGCGTGGTGATCTTTGCCGCAGGCACGGGCAACCCCTTCTTCACGACCGATACTGCGGCGAGCTTGCGAGCGATCGAGATCGATGCCGATCTGCTCCTCAAGGCGACGAAGGTCAACGGTATCTACTCTGACGATCCGATGAAGAATCCCGCGGCGACACGCTACTCGCACTTGACGTTCGACAAAGTGCTTGCGGATCGGTTGAACGTGATGGATGCAACGGCGATCGTGATGTGCCGCGACAACAATTTGCCGTTGCGCGTATTCGATTTGACGCTGCCGGGCGAGCTTCTGCGCATCGTGCGCGGTGAGGACGTCGGTACGCTCGTGACGAACGCGAACTGAACATTTCGCTGCAGCCGGCGGCGATTGGAGCGAGCTATGTTGGATGATCTCAAAAAGGATGCAGCCGAACGCATGCAGAAGTGCGTCGTCGCATTCCGCAACGAGTTGAAGCGCCTGCGTACCGGGCGTGCCCATCCGAGCCTTCTCGAGCACATTCGCGTCGAGTATTACGGCAACGAAGTGCCGCTCAATCAGGCTGCGAATGTCGCCGTCGAAGATGCTCGCACGCTCACCGTGACGCCGTGGGACAAGTCAATGGTCCCGGTCATCGAGAAGGCGATCATGAAGTCGGATCTCGGCCTGATGCCCGCGACTGCCGGGACGGTGATTCGCGTTCCGATGCCGCCGCTCACCGAGGAACGGCGCCGCGACTTGACGAAGGTCGTGCGGCAGGAAGCGGAAAACGCACGCGTCGCTGTTCGCAACGTGCGGCGCGACGTGATGAACGATCTCAAGGAAATGCTCAAGGAAAAGCTCGTGTCGCAGGACGACGATCGGCGCGCGCAAGAGGACATTCAGAAGCTCACGGACAAGTACGTCGCGGAGATCGATCAGGCGCTGGCCGAGAAGGAAAAGGAGCTCATGCAGATCTGATCGGGTGCGATCGATCTGCAGGCTTTCCGCATGGGTACTGCTGGTACGCCGATGTCTCGAGGTTCCGTGCCTCGCCATATTGCGGTGATCATGGACGGCAACGGCCGATGGGCGGCGCAACGTGCGTTGCCGCGGCAGGCCGGGCATCACATGGGCGTGAAAGCGGCCCGAGCCATTGTCGAGAACTGTGCGCGGCGCGGCGTGGAGGTTCTGACGCTGTTCGCTTTCTCGAGCGAAAACTGGAAACGTCCTCGCGAGGAAGTGTCCATGCTGATGGGACGTTTCCTCGAGGCACTCGATACCGAAGTCGACGAGCTGCACAGCAACGGCATCCGCGTGCGTTTCATCGGCAATCTCGAGCAGCTCTCCACTGCACTGCGCGAGCGCATCGAACGAGCAGAGACTCTCACAGCGGCCAACACCCGCATGACGCTCGTGATCGCCGTGGCGTACGGCGGCCGGTGGGACATCGCCACCGCAGCGCGCAAGCTTGCTAGCGGGTGTGTCGAGGGCAGGATCGCCATCGGCGCGATCGACGAGCGTGCCGTCGGCGAGCACGTCGCGCTCGCCGGATTGCCGGATCCGGATTTGTTGATTCGTACAGGGGGCGAGCAGCGCATCAGCAATTTCCTGCTTTGGAATCTTGCCTACACAGAGCTCTATTTCTGCGACACGCTCTGGCCTGATTTCGATGCCGCCCATCTCGATGCGGCCATCGAGGATTTCGGAAGGCGGCAGCGCCGATTCGGCCTGACGCCGGCGCAGGTCGAGTCTCGCTGATGCTGGCTCAGCGGGTCGTCACTGCGCTGGTCCTGGCGGCGTTGGTGATCGCCGCGATCTTCTGGTTCCCCTCGCGCATTACAGCAGGAGTGATCACGCTCGTCGTACTCGCCGGAGCGTGGGAATGGTCCGCATTTCCCGGATTCAAGCATTACCTGGCGCGACTCGCTTATGTGGCGGCCATTGCCGCATGTATTGCATTCGTATGGAGCGGGGGGATCGATTCGCAGCGCGCGAATCAGCTGCTTCCAGCGGCATTGGTCTGGTGGATCTTGGCGTCGATCTGGGTCGTCTCGATGCCCGGCTACATGAATCGTGCGAGCGCGGCGTTGGCCGGCGTGCTAGTGCTCGTGCCGGCGTGGTTGGCGCTCGTGCGTCTGCATCAAAGCGCGCCGTACTGGCTGCTGTTCTTGTTATTGGTCGTCGTCGCAGCGGATGTGGGTGCGTATTTCGTGGGTCGCGCATTCGGCAAGCACAAACTCGCTCCGCGCGTGAGCCCGGGCAAGACCTGGGAGGGCGTGGGCGGCGGCATGGCTGCAGCGGCGCTGATGGCGGTGCTGGGGACGGTCTTCTTTTCGGTTCCGATCGTGGCATTCATTTGCATGTGTGTGGTCGTGGTCGTGGCATCGATCGTGGGCGACCTCACCGAGAGTCTCTTCAAGCGTCATGCCGGGCTCAAGGACAGCGGCACGTTGCTGCCGGGTCATGGCGGAGTGCTCGACCGAATCGATAGCGTGACCGCCGCGGCGCCGATCTTTCTCTTCGGCATGGAGCGGTTGGGGTTGCTGTCATGAGCGCGCGACACCGGGTTGCCGTGCTGGGTTCGACCGGAAGCATCGGCGTGAACACGCTCGATGTGATCCGGCGTCACCCCGATCGGTTCGAGCCGGTGGCGTTGACCGCTCACACGAATATCGATCGTTTGCTCGAACAATGTCTCGAGCATCGTCCGCGATTCGCCGTCGTGTCGTCGGCTCCGGATGCGGGCCGGCTCGCCGGCGCGCTGCGTTCCGCAGGGCTCGCAACCGAAGTCCTCATCGGCGAGGAGTCGCTCTCGACCATTGCGGCGCACGATGAGGTCGATGTCGTTATGGCCGGGATCGTCGGCGCCGCAGGGTTGCGCTCGGCGCTTGCGGCGGCGAGAGCCGGCAAGCGTATTCTGCTCGCGAACAAGGAAGCCCTCGTTATGTCGGGTCCCTTGTTCATGAAGGCGGTGAAAGAGGGCGGTGCCACGCTGCTTCCGGTCGACAGCGAGCACAACGCGATCTTCCAATGCCGTGCGGGCGATCATCCGAGCGGCGTGCGCAAAGTCGTGCTGACAGCCTCCGGCGGCCCGTTCTTGCGCGCGAGCGCGGAAGAGCTGCGTACCGCAACGCCGGAGCAGGCATGCGCACATCCGCGCTGGTCGATGGGTCGCAAGATTTCGGTGGATTCGGCAACCCTCATGAACAAGGGGCTCGAGCTGATCGAGGCGTGCCTGTTGTTCGATCTCGCGCCGAGTCAGGTCGAGGTCGTCGTGCACCCGCAGAGCATCGTGCATTCGCTCGTGGAGTACCGCGACGGTTCGATGCTGGCGCAGCTCGGGAACCCGGACATGCGAGTGCCGATCGCACATGCGCTCGGCTGGCCGGACCGCATCGAGTCGGGTGTAGAATCCCTCGATATCGTGCGTGCTGCGCGGCTCGATTTCGAAGCGCCGGATTTGGTCCGCTTTCCGAGCCTGTCGTTGGCGACGCAAGTGGCGACCCTGGGGGGTACGGCGCCCGCCGTGTTGAATGCCGCGAACGAGGTCGCCGTTCGCGCATTCCTGGAGCGACGTCTGGGATTCACGGACATCCCGCATGCCATCGAGGCGGTCCTCGAGCGGCACAGCGTGCGTTCAGTCGAATCGTTGGATGATGTGCTCGCTGCCGACGAATGGTCGCGGCGGCAGGCGCAAATCGCAGTGGCACGCCTCGGCGGCGCTACTGCGGGGGTAGATGCATGATTTCTCCCGACACGCCCGGCGAAATCTTCACCGCCGTTCTGACGTTCATCGTCGCGATCGGCATTTTGGTCGCCGTGCACGAGTTCGGCCATTTCTGGGTGGCACGGCGCCTCGGCATTCGCGTGCTGCGGTTTTCGATCGGCTTCGGCAAGCCGCTGTGGAAGCGCACGGCCGGCAAAGATCCGGTGGAATACGTCATCGCTGCGATCCCGCTCGGCGGCTATGTGAAGCTGTTGGACGAACGCGAAGGCAATGTGCCTGTCGCCGAAGCACATCGCGCGTTCAACCGTCAGCCGGTCTGGAAACGGATCGCTGTTCTGTTGGCCGGACCCGCTTGCAATTTGATCTTTGCCGTGGCGGCGTACTGGGTCTTGTTCGTTGCGGGCGTTCCGTCGCTGAAGCCGATCATCGGCACGGTGGCCGAGAATTCGATCGCTGCGCGGGCAGGTCTCGAATACGAAGACCTGATCGTCGCCGTGGACGGCAAGAAAGTGGAGACGCTCGAAGCTGCGACGCTCGCGATCATCGACGATTTGATCGACGATGGAATCATCCGGCTGCGCGTTCAGGGCGTCGATGGCAGGGAGCGAGAGATTGCGCTCGAAACGGGCGAGCAGCGTCGCGCGTTGACCGACGCAGAAAAGCTGCTGCCAGGTCTGGGCTTCGACTATTGGCGGCCACGGCTGCCCGCAATCATCGAAGCCGTACTGCCCGAGAGCGCCGCCGAGAAAGCAGGTCTCAAACCCGGCGATGAAATCCTAAAATTCGACGGCCAGCCGGTCGCCGATTTCGGCGAGCTCGTCAAGCTCGTCGAACCGAGCGCCCATCAGGATGTGATGCTGGAAGTCCGCAGAGGCGAGGAAACTCTGCAAATTGCGTTGACGGTTGGCGAGCAGACCGTGGGGGATCGTAAGATCGGTCTGATCGGCATTCAGCCGGTGAATCGTCCGCTCGAAAGCGGGCGCAGCGTCGAGGAGATGCTCGGTCTCGAAAAGTATGGAGTGCTGGCGGCAGTGTCTCACGCGGCCGCGAAGACGTGGGACACTTCGATCTTCACGCTGCGCATCGTCGGGCGGATCGTCACGGGAGATGTGTCGCTCAAGAATATTTCCGGCCCGGTGCGAATCGCAGAAACTACGGGTTTTGCGGCGCGACAGGGGTGGCGGGTGTTCCTGAGCACGCTCGCGCTGATCAGCATCAGTTTGGGGGTACTGAATCTGTTGCCGATTCCGATTCTCGACGGCGGACAGGTCGTCTATCAGCTGGCGGAACTGGTCAAAGGCGGGCCGGTCTCAGAACGAGCACAGATTCTCGGTCAGCAGATAGGCATCGTCATGCTGCTTTTGATGATGTCGTTGGCCTTCTATAACGATATTGCCCGGCATTTGAACTGAAGGGTTTCGAACACTCGATGCGTCTTAGGACATTCATTCACGCGACGCTCGCGATGGCGGCCGCGGTTCCGGTCGGCGCGCTCGCGCAAGATCGCGACACGTTCACCGTCGGCGATATCCGCATCGAGGGGTTGCAGCGTATCTCCGAGGGTACGGTTTACAACTACCTGCCGGTGAACATCGGCGATAGGCTCGACAGCCGCCGCATTTCGGAGGCGTTGCGCGCGCTATACGCCACCGGCTTTTTCCGGGACGTGGAGTTGCGGCGCGACGGCGGCACGCTCGTCGTTGCCGTACTGGAGCGACCCTCGATCGAAAGCTTCGAGATCAAGGGCAACAAGGACATCAAAACCGAGGATCTGCAGCGTTCGCTCCGCAACGTCGGTCTTGCGACCGGTAAGACCTTCGATCAGTCGACGCTCGACGAAGTGGAGCGATACCTCACGGATCAATATTTCTCCCGCGGTAAGTACGGCGTTCGGGTCGACACGCAGGTCGAAGAGGTTCCCGGCAACAAGGTCAAGGTCACGGTCGACATCAAGGAAGGTAAGCGCGCGAAGATCCGTCAGATCAACATCGCCGGCAACACGGCTTTCTCCGACGATGAGCTGCGCGAGCAGTTCGAGCTGAAAACGCCGAACTGGTTGTCCTGGTACCGTCAGGACGATCGTTATGCGCGCGAATCGTTGCAGGGCGATTTGGAAAAGTTGCGCTCGTTCTACATGGACCGCGGCTATGCGAACTTTGCAGTGACCTCGACGCAGGTCGCGATCGCACCCGAGAAAGACGACATCTTCATCACGATCAACGTCGAAGAGGGTGACGTCTACAAGGTGTCCGACGTCAAGCTTGCCGGCAATCTCGTCGTTCCCGAGCCCGATTTGCGGCGGCTCATTTTCGTGCGGCCCGGCGACACATATTCCCGGCGCCTGATCACCGCGAGCGCCGAGGCGATGAAGCAGCGCCTCGGTCTCGACGGTTATGCCTTTGCATCGATCGATCCTGTGCCGCAGATCAACGAGGAAACCAAGGAAATTGCGCTGACGTTCGTCGTGGAGCCCAAGAACCGCGTGTACGTCCGGCGCGTGAATTTCCACGGCACTTCCGGCGTAAACGACGAAGTGTTCCGGCGCGAAATGCGTCAGTTCGAAGGCGCCTATCTATCCAATGCGCAGGTCGAGCGCTCCAAGCAGCGTATCCAGCAGTTGCCCTTCATCGAAAAGGTGGAGTTCGAGACGACTCCGGTGCCCGGCTCGAACGATTTGGTGGACATCGATTTCGAGATCAAAGAGGGACTGCCCGGTCAGTTCGGCGGCGGCATCGGCTATTCCGAATCGCAGTCCGTCGTGCTCAACGGCAACTTCACGCACTCGAACTTCATGGGCACCGGCAACCGCGTGCAGCTCGAGCTCAATTCCGGCCGCTACGCGAAGTCGTATCTGTTCTCGCACACCGACCGCTACACGACGATCGACGGCGTACGGCGCACGGTTTCGATCGGCTATCGAGACGTCAAACAGTTCACGTCGGCGACGTCCGATTTCGATACGACGACTGCAACCGCCGCGCTCGGCTACGACTATCCGATCACCGAATATCAGTACTTCAGCCTCGGCGTAGCCGTGCAGCAAGCGGAGCTCATCACGACGAACTACGGCAGTGCTGCAGAGGCGAACGACTGGGTACGCAACAACGGCCGGCAACGTCGGGCGTCCTGTATCCTGTACGACGCCGACGGCAGCGGCGACAGCGTGTGCGATTTGGTCGGCACCGACGACCTCGTCATTTTCGGGACCGAGTTCAGAACCTTCGAGCTGAACCTCGGCTGGAGCTACGACTCGCGCAACCGCGCCATCTTCGCCGATCGCGGCACGCGGCATCGTTTCAGCGTTTCGTACACATTGCCCGGCAGCGACGTGGAATTCGTCACCGCAGCCTACGATCTGCTGCATTTCGTGCCGATCTGGCGCGGTTTGACCTTGATGTTCAACGCCGAGCTTGCCTATGGCAAGGCGCTCGGCGATACGACATCGCTGCCGCCGTACCGCCAGTATTTCGCGGGCGGTCCGGATTCGGTGCGCGGTTTCCGCGAGAGCCGTCTCGGACCGAAGGACAGCTTCGGACGGCCGTACGGCGGCAACATCAAGACCGTGATGCAGACCGAGCTGCTGTTGCCGATGCCCGAGAAATGGCGCAACAGCGCGCGATTCAGTTTGTTCTACGATATCGGCAACGTGTTCTCGGATCAGGACATCGGTTTTCGAGGGCCGAATGGCGAGCCGGCGGACTACGGCTTCAGCTATGATGAGCTGAAGCAATCCGCGGGCGTGGCGGTGCAATGGCTCGCTCCGCTCGGCGTATTCCGTTTCAGCTACGCCATCCCCTTGAACGACAAACCGGAAAGGCCTGGGCGCTACGCGGATGAAACCGAAGGGTTCCAATTCTCGATCGGTCAGGCGTTCTAGTTTTGGGAAGCGGGGGATCGGGCAGAGTCGTGTGATGCTCGCGCCGGATCGGTTCTTTCAAGTATTGCTCGCGAGGTTTTCGTAAATGGCACGTTTGAGCACATTCGGGTTCATGGTCGTTTCCACGCTGGCGTTGCTCGCGCCGGTCGGAATCGCGCAGGCCCAGGTGAAGATCGGTTTCGTCAATGTGCCGCGGCTGCTCGAAGAGGCGCCGCAGGCGAAGGTCGCGATGCAAGCGCTCCAGGATGAGTTTGCGCCCCGGCAGCGCGAGATCCTGGCGCAGCAGAAAGAGCTGAAGACGAAAGAAGAGAAGCTGCAGCGCGACGGCGCGGTGATGGCGGAGAACGAGCGCCGCAATGCAGAGAAGGAGCTGCGCGATCTGCAGCGCGAGCTGCAGCGCAAGCAGAACGAATTCGTCGAAGACCTGAACTTGCGTCGCAACGAGGAACTCAACAAGCTACAGCGTTCCTTGCTGAGCGAAGTGCAGGCGTACGCGAAGGCGCAGAATTACGATTTGGTGGTGGGCGAGGGCGTGCTGTATCGCGCCGAAGCCATCGACATCACCGCGCAGGTTCTTGCGGCTCTGCAGTCGCGTGCGAACAGCGGGTCGAAGTCGGGTAAGCAATAGTCGAGGGACGCCTACGCGCGTGACCTGATGTCGATCACACTCGGCGAGCTCGCGGTTCGTTTCGGGTGCTCGCTGAAGGGCAGTCCCGACGTGCGCATTTCGCGCGTCGCGACCATCGAGCACGCCGACGCCGAATCGATCACATTTCTCGCGAATCCGCGCTACAAGCGACACTTGGCGAACACCAAAGCGGCTGCGGTCGTCCTGGAGCCGAAGTACGCGGACGAATCGCCCGTCGCAGCGCTCTTGTCGCCGAATCCCTACGCGACGTACGCGAGGATCGCATCGGTCCTGTACCCGCCGCCTGCGGTACCTCCGGGTCGCCACTCAACGAGCGTCGTCGATCCGACCGCGAAGATCGACGCTTCCGCAGCGATCGGTCCGGGCGCGGTGATCGAGGCTGAGGTCGAGATCGGTCCGCGGGCGGTGATCGGGCCGGGCTGCATCGTGATGCGCGGTGCGCGCATCGGCGCCGACACGCGCCTGATCGCGTCAGTGACTGTCTATTACGGAGTCGCGATCGGCGAACGATGCATCGTTCACGCCGGCACCGTCATCGGCTCGGACGGGTTCGGCTTTGCGCCCGATCGCGGGACGTGGGTGAAGATTCCGCAAGTGGGCGGCGTACGCATCGGCAATGATGTCGAAATCGGCGCGAATTGCACGATCGACCGAGGCGCGATCGAGGACACCGTGATCGGTGATGGCGTGAAACTGGACAATCTCGTGCACATCGCCCACAACGTGCAGGTCGGCGCACATACCGTCATGGCTGGCCAGTCGGGAATCGCCGGTAGTACGACCGTCGGACAGCGCTGCATGATCGGCGGGCAGGTGGGCATCGGCGGCCAATTGACGATCTGCGACGATGTTGCTGTGACCGGCAAATCGTTTGTCTCCACGAGCATCCGCAAGCCCGGCCTGTATTCGGGCAGTCTCACTGTCGACGAAGCGGCGCGTTTCCGCAAAAATGCCGCCCGCTTTCATCAGCTGGACGAGCTCGTACGCCGCTGGCGGCGCGCGGATGTCGATGGGGAGAAAGGGGAGACTGAATGACCGAAGTTTTGACGATGGATATCAACGAGGTGCTGCGCCGCCTGCCGCACCGCTATCCCTTTCTGCTCGTCGACCGCGTCTTGGCCTGCGAGTCGGGTAAATCGATTCGGGCGCTCAAGAACGTGACGTTCAACGAGCATTTCTTTCCCGGACATTTTCCGCATCGTCCCGTCATGCCCGGCGTGATGATCCTCGAAGCGTTGGCGCAGACTGCGGGCATCCTGGCGTTCGTGACCGCCGGCGTCTATCCCGATACCGAGCGTCCGATGTATTTCGTCGGCATCGACAATGCCCGATTCCGCAAGCCGGTCGAGCCCGGCGATCAATTGATCCTGAACGCCACGCTCGAGCGCTCGATGCGCGGCATTTGGAAATTCGCCACGCTGGCAGAAGTCGGCGGCGAGGAAGCCGTGAGCGCATCCATGATGGTGGCCCCGGGAACGAGCAAATAAGATTCGCCTGAGCGAGCGCGACATGCCGATTCACCCAACCGCCATCATCGCCTCAGACGCACAGATCGACGTCGATGTGGAGATCGGCGCGTATACGGTGATCGGCGCGGGCGTGACGATCGGCAAGGGCTGTTGGATCGGACCGCACGTGGTCATCCAAGGTCCGACGGTCATTGGTGTCGAGAACCAGATATTTCAGTTCGCTTCGATCGGCGCGGCGCCGCAAGATCTGAAGTACAAGGGCGAGCCGACGCGTCTCGAAATCGGCGACCGAAACATCTTCCGCGAGAACTGCACGATCAATCGCGGGACGACGAAGGAAAATCACGTCACGCGGATCGCAAACGACAATCTGTTCATGACCGGCTCGCACGTCGGTCACGACTGCGTTATCGGATCGCATTGCGTCTTCGCGAACTACGGGACGCTCGGCGGACACGTTCACATCGGCGATTGGGTGCATCTAGGCGGGTTCGCGGGTGTGCATCAGTTCTGTAGGGTCGGCGCGCACGCCTTCATTGCGAACAATACGGCCGTGACGCGCGACGTCCCGCCTTATGTGATGGCAGTCGGCCGTCCCGCCGAGCCGCACAGCGTCAACGCGGAAGGCTTGAAGCGCCGCGGCTTCACGCCGGAACAGATCCGCAACATCCGCGAGGCCTACCGCGTGTTGTATCGCTCGGGACTCAAGCTCGCAGAAGCGATTGAAGAGCTGAGGCGACGGATTGCGACTCAGCCGGAGCTCAAGCCCTTCGTCGATTTTCTGGACGAGACCACGCCGCGGCGCGAGCGGGTGGGGATCGTGAGGTGAAGCACGGGCACTGGGCGCTGGGCCCTGGGCTCTGGAAAGAAGCGGCGACTCAGCTCTGGCCAGAAGCTTGATATGGCGATGAACTCTTCTGGTGAGAGCCAAGCGCCTACAGCCCAGCGGTCTCCTTTCATCGTTTTAGTCGCCGGCGAGACGTCAGGCGACAATCTGGGCGGGCAATTGATCGAGGCGCTGCGGCTCCGGCTGCCGAACGCGCGCTTCGCTGGCATTGCGGGACCGCGCATGATCGCGGCGGGCTGCGAGCCGTGGGAGCGTGCAGAGAGCCTCGCCGTCATGGGTATCTTCGAGGTGATCCCGCACCTCAGGCGGTTGCTCGGCATTCGACGTCGGTTGGTCGAGCGGATCGTTGCCGATCCGCCGGACGTTTACGTTGGCGTCGATGCCAAGGAGTTCAATCTGCGCCTCATGCCGCAGCTCAAAGCGCGCGGCATTCCGACGGTTCAATACGTGAGCCCGCAGGTGTGGGCGTGGCGGCAAGGGCGAGTCAAGACCATCGGTCGCGCCGCGGATCTCGTGCTCTGTCTGTTGCCGTTCGAGAAACAGTTCTACGACGCGCACGGCGTCAGGGCCGAGTTCGTCGGTCATCCGTTGGCTGACCGCATTCCGCTCGTGATGGACCGTGCAGCCGCGCGTGCAGCGCTCGGACTTCCCACCGAAGCCACTTACGTCGGATTGCTGCCGGGCAGCCGCCGCGGCGAGGTGAGCAGGCTGGGTCCGGATTTCGCTGCGACGGTTGCGTGGTTGCTCGAACGTCGTCCCGAGCTCAAGTTCCTCGCGGCGATGGCCAGCGCTGCCGTCCGACAGCAGTTCGAATCCGCGTTGCGCCAAACAGGTGTGCACGAGCGCGTCGTGCTGTTCGACGGCCGTTCTCAGGACGTCATGGCGGCGAGCGATGCATTGCTCTTGGCGTCGGGGACTGCGACGCTCGAAGCAACGCTCGTGAAACGGCCGATGGTTGTCGCGTATCGGTTAGGTGCTCTGACAACTTTCCTGCTCAAGCACTTGAAACTGTTCAAGGCTCAGTTTTTCGCTCAACCCAATTTGCTGGCCGGCCGAGCGGTCGTCCCCGAGTATTTCAACGACGATGTGCGTGCGGATGTGCTGGGTCCGGCCGTGCTCGCGCAACTCGAACGTGAAGATCGCGCGGAGCTCGTGCACACTTTCACGCAGATCCACGAGTCGCTGCGCCGGGATGCGAGCTCGCGCGCGGCCGATGCCATCGTCGAATTGCTGCGGACGACGAAGAGAACATGACGGAGCAACTCGGACTGAAGTTGATGCGCCAGGGCTTGTGCGCCGGAGTCGACGAAGCCGGGCGCGGTCCGCTCGCGGGTCCGGTGGTCGCGGCGGCCGTCATTCTCGATCCGAAACGGCGTATTCGCGGCATCCGCGATTCCAAGCAGCTCGATCCCGAGGAGCGCGAAGCGTTGGCGAAGAAAATTCAAGCGCACGCGCTCGCTTGGTCGGTTGCCTGGGCGGATGTCGAGGAGATCGATGCGCTCAACATTCTCGAAGCGACGCATCTCGCGATGCGCCGCGCATTGATCGGACTCAGAATTCCACCGGCGCACGTCCAGATCGACGGCAATCGTTGTCCTTCGTTTGCAGGGCTCAAGCTCGATTGCACGTTCGAGGCCATCATCGACGGCGATGCGCTGCGCACTTGCATCGGCGCCGCATCGATCCTCGCGAAGGTGACGCGGGATCGCATGATGATCGGATTCGACAAGATCTATCCGCAGTACGGATTCGCCGTGCACAAGGGATACGGCACCCCGCAGCACTACGACATGCTCGAGGCATTCGGTCCATCGCCGCTTCATCGACGCAGCTTCGAGCCGGTGCGGCTCGTTGCGCAACGTTTTGCGCTCGCTTCCTGAGCCCGAGCGCGCGATGAGTTTCGTTCACCTGCATCTACACACCGAATACTCGCTCGTCGACAGCGTCGTGCGCATCACGAGCGAAGGGGAGAACATCCCCGGCTTGATGGACACGGTAGCGAAGATGCGCATGCCGGCCGTCGCGCTGACCGATCAGTGCAATCTGTTCGCGATGGTGAAGTTCTATCGCGCTGCGCAGGCTGCGGGCATCAAGCCCATCATCGGCGTCGATCTGCTGATCCGGGAACCGGGCGAGCGTGCCGAGCCATCGCGGCTCGTGCTGCTGTGTCAGAACGAGATCGGCTACAAGAATCTGACCCGCCTCGTCACGAGGTCTTATCTCGAAGGTCAAGTCAAAGGTGTCGCCACTGTCGATCGTCAGTGGCTCGATGCAGAGACGCTGTCCGGTTTGATTGCGCTGTCGGGTGCTCGCGAAGGGGATGTCGGCCGCGCGATCGTTGCAGGGCGTTACGACGAGGCGCGCGCACACCTCGAGCGATGGCTCGAGCTGTTGGGCGACCGCTATTACCTGGAGTTGCAGCGAACCGGTCGACCGAACGAGGAAGCGTATCTGAGAGGCGCGATCGACCTTGCGATCGATATGGGCGTTCCGGTCGTCGCGACGAACGATGTGCGTTTCATCCGGCCGGAGGACTTCGATGCACACGAGGTGCGCGTGTGCATTCACGACGGCGTCGTGCTCGACGATCCGAAGCGTCCGCGCCGTTACAGCGAGCAACAGTATCTGCGTTCGCCCGAGGAGATGGCCGAGCTCTTCAAGGACATTCCGGAGGCCATCGAGAATTCCGTAGAGATCGCACGCCGCTGCAGCCTCCAGGTGAAGCTCGGCAAATCCGTGTTGCCGGCTTATCCGGTCCCCGAGGGCATGACGACCGAGACCTTCTTGCGCCAGGAAGCGCAGCGTGGGCTCGAGCGTCGTCTCGAGCAACTCACGAAGGGCCCGACGACGCGGCCCATCGAGCGCGAGGTCTATGAAAAGCGCCTCGAGACCGAGCTCGGCGTCATTTGCCAGATGGGCTTTGCGGGCTACTTCCTGATCGTCGCGGACTTCATCCGCTGGGCGCGCGAGAACGGTGTGCCCGTCGGCCCAGGCCGCGGATCCGGTGCGGGATCGCTCGTCGCGTACGCCATCGGCATCACGGATCTCGATCCGATGCAGTACGACCTGCTGTTCGAGCGGTTCTTGAATCCCGAGCGCGTGTCGATGCCCGATTTCGACGTGGACTTCTGTATGGAAGGCCGCGACCGCGTGATCGATTACGTTGCCCGACGCTACGGCCGCGAGCGTGTCTCGCAGATCATCACGTACGGCACGATGGCGGCGAAGGCCGTCGTGCGAGACGTTGCGCGTGCGTACGGCCTGAGCTACGGCTTTGCCGATTCGATCGCGAAACTGATTCCTTTCGAGCTCGGCATTACGCTCAAGGATGCGCTCGCCAAGGAAGAGGAGCTACGCCGGCGTTACGAAACCGAGGAAGAGACGCGCATGGTCATCGACATGGCCATGTCGCTCGAAGGTCTCGTGCGGAACGCGGGAATGCATGCGGGCGGTGTCGTGATCGCGCCGTCCGTGCTGACGGATTTCGCGCCGCTGTTCTGCGACGAGAACGGGGAAAGCGTCGTCACTCAATTCGACAAGGACGACGTCGAGGCGGCAGGGCTCGTGAAGTTCGACTTCCTCGGTCTTCGCACGCTCACGATCATCGATTGGGCGCTCAAGATCATCAACCAGCAGCGCGCGGCGAAGGGTGAGCCGCCGCTCGACATCGGCGCCATTCCGCTCGACGACCCGGCTACCTACGACTTGTTGAAGCGCTGCGAAACGACTGCTGTCTTCCAGCTCGAATCCCGCGGCATGAAGGATCTCATCCGGCGTCTGCAGCCGGATTGTTTCGAAGACATCGTCGCGCTCGTCGCGCTGTTCCGACCGGGACCGCTGCAATCGGGCATGGTCGACGACTTCATCGCTCGCAAGCACGGCAAGACGACCGGTCCGATCGACTATCTGCATCCGGATCTCAAGCCGGTGCTGCAGCCGACCTACGGCGTCATTCTCTACCAAGAGCAAGTGATGCAGATTGCACAGGTGCTCGCCGGCTATTCGCTCGGCGGCGCCGATCTGTTGCGTCGTGCGATGGGCAAGAAAAAGCCCGAGGAGATGGCGAAGCAGCGCTCGATCTTCGTCGAGGGCGCGAAGCAACGCGGCGTCGAGGAAGCCACGGCCGCACACATCTTCGATTTGATGGAGAAGTTCGCAGGTTACGGCTTCAACAAGTCGCACTCCGCGGCCTACGCCCTACTGTCGTATCAGACGGCTTGGCTCAAGGCGCACTATCCGGCAGCGTTCATGTCGGCAGTGCTGTCCTCCGATATGGACAAGACCGACAAGGTGGTCACGCTGATCGACGAAGCGCGCCGCATGCGCCTGGCCGTCGAGCCGCCGGACATCAACAGCTCGAACTACATGTTCACGGTCTCCGGCGAACGCAGCATTCGTTATGGGCTCGGTGCGATCAAAGGCGTCGGGCAGGGCGTCGTGGAAATGATCGTGGCGGAGCGCGAGGCGCACGGACCGTACCGCGACTTGAACGATCTATGTCGACGCACCGATGCGAACCGGCTCAATCGACGCGTGCTGGAAGCGTTGATTCGATCGGGTGCATGCGACTGCCTGGGAGCGAATCGCGCGACCTTGATGCATTCGCTTCCCGCGGCGATGCAGCTTGCCGACCAGACGATTCGTGCACGCGCGGTCGGCCAGAACGACATGTTCGGGTTGATGGAGCCGACACCGGCCGCGCCAGCCGTCCTCGAGACCGAAACGCTTCCTGATTGGAGCCGGCGCGTGCGCCTCGACGGCGAGCGCGAGACGCTCGGCCTGTACCTCACCGGGCACCCGTTCGAAGAATTCGAGGATGAGGTCAAGCCGATCGTGAGCGGCCGCATCGCCGACATCGCTGGCGATCGCCCGATCGTGGCGAACGAAGGTCTGCGGTTCCAAGGCAAGCCTGCGACCGTGGCGGGCATGGTGTTCGATTTCGCCAAACGCGGCAGCCGCATCATTTTCACGCTCGACGATCGAAGCGGCCGGCTCGAGGCTTCGATGTTCGAGGAGACCTACCAGCAATATCGGGCGCTGATCGCAAAAAGTGCGATTCTCGTCGTCGAAGGCTCGTTGCGGTTCGACGAGTTCATCGAAGGATGGCGCTTGGCGGCGAAACGGGTCATGGACATCGATCAGGCGCGCGAGCAATACGCACGTCGGCTGGTGCTTCGGTGGCCGAAGGATGCCCCCGCGGGATTTGCGAAGACGCTCGAACAGACCCTGCGGCCATTCCGAGGCGGGCGCTGCGCGGTGGCTGTCCGTTACTACAATTCTGCAGCGCGAGCCGATCTCGTCTTCTCGGAAGAATGGTGCGTGACGCCGACGCGCGAGTTGACCGAGCGCCTTGCGCAGCTGGTCGGCAACGACGGCATCCGAGTCTTCTACGCGCCGAAGCTCGACGTCCACTGAAGCTTGCGAGTCCGATGTGCGACCCGTCGCGGCGTAGACGGGCCGACATCGGCTAACATGCCGTAGCCTCGTTTCGGCAGCGCGCCGCGAGGCCGGTTGCAGCGGTTGCAACCGCACCCACAAGAACTGCATGTCCAATCCAGCGTTTTCCAGATCGCATCTCGTCGCGCTCATCGCCGGCAATTTCTTCGTCGCGACGAGCTTTCTCGCCGTCGGCGGATTGCTCAACGAAATTGCGGAATCGCTCCAGATCGGGGTTGAACAGGCCGGCATGCTGATTGCGGCGTTCGGCATTTCGGCGGCCATTTGCGCACCGGTGCTGGCGACCGTCGGTTCGCGTATCGATCGCCGAACGCTGCTCACCGCCTCGATGGGCGTGTGTGCCGCGGCGAATCTCTTCGCGGCGCTTGCGCAGTCCTACGATCAGCTCATGGTTGCACGCGTGCTCGCGGCCGTGACGTCGGCTGTGTACACGCCGCAAGTCGCAGCGACGGTGAGCCTGCTCGTGAGCGAGGAGGAGCGTGCGCCGACGCTCGGTAAGCTGATGATCGGCTGGGCGATCGGGTCGGTGGCCGGCAATCCGTTGTCCGTGCTCGTCGGTTCGCAGTTCGGCTGGCGCGTTTCGTTCGCTGCGATCGGGGTGGCGAGCTTGATCGTGGCGGTGTTTGTCTGGCGCGCGATTCCCGCCGGCGTGCGCGTTCCGCCGCTCGGTCTCGAACGCTGGTATCGGGTGTTCAAGTCGTCGACGCTTCGCTGGCTCACGCTCGCCACGGCGTTCACGAACATCGGCACGATGATCATGTTCAGTTTCATCGCGCCGATCGTCAAAGCCGTGCAAGGCATCACGGGATCGGCGCTTGCAGCACTGTTCTTCGTCGCCGGTGTCGGCGGATTGGTCGGCAACGTGCTGAGCGTCCGCATGGTGCGCCGGCTCGGCGCGACGGCCGTTGCTTACAAGTGCAACATCATCACCGGTTTGATGTTCTTGGTCTGGCCGCTGTTTGCTCAGTGGTTCATTTGCATTTACATCATGCAATTCTTGTGGAGTCTCGGCGGCGCTGGATTTCCGGCTGTTCAGCAAGCGCGTCTCGTCGCCGTAGCGCCCGGTTTGGCTGCGGCGACCATTGCGCTCAATTCATCCGTGACTTATCTGGGCGGCTCGATCGGTGCGTCGATTGGCGCGACGGCCTGGACTCTCATCGAGCCGCGATTCATGCCGTGGGTCGGTTTCGCGTTCGTTGCTGCGGCGCTGGCTTGTTCGTATCGGGGCGAGAAAGCGGCGCGTCATCTGACGGCAGCGGGGGCGGGCGGTACCAAGTCGTGAATGGAAACGAGGACGGGCGACGTGGGTCGACCGTCCTCGCGCTGGACAAAATTCAGTCGGCCTTCAGGGCTTCGACCTGAATGGCGAGTTTCACGGTCATATCGAAGCCGAACTGTTTGCCGTAAGAGATTCCGAAGTCCTCGCGGTTGATGACGGCGGAAGCGTCGGCGCCGCACACTTCCTTCTTCAGCATCGGGTGCGGCTTGCACAGGAACTTGTTGATCGTGAGCTTCACGGGCTTCTTCACGCCGTGCAGCTCGAGCGTGCCATCCACCTCGGTCGGCGCGCCGTTCTTGAAGTTCACGAGCTTGCCCGTGTACGTGGCAGTCGGATACTTCGCGACGTCGAACATGTCTTCGCCTTTCGCGTGCTCGTTCAATTTGTCGTGACCGAAGTCGATCGAGCTCGCGTCGATCTTGATTTCCACGGTCCCCGTCTGTGCTTCTTTGTCGAGCGTGATCGTGCCGGACGTCGAGTTGAATTTGCCGCGCCACACGGACAGGCCGCCCATGTGGTCGGCCTCGAAGCTGGGATAGGTGTGGCTGGAATCGATGTTGTACGTGACCGGCGCGGCGAGCGCGCCCGCATGAATGGCCAAGCCCAAGACGGAAACTGCAGCAGCACGCAAGATCATAGGACCTCCTGATGATGACGGTTCGGCTGCACGGCACGATCGCCGGCCACCGAAGTTCTGTAAGAGTTTTCCTGCGACGGGGGGTTCCCTTCAACCTCCGGCGCGTTTGGCTTTCCAACCGCGCTTGGTGAGCTCTGCGACGAGCCGGTCGCGATGGTCGCCCTGAATCTCGATGCGTCCGTTGGCGACCGTGCCGCCGGAACCGCAGAGCTTCTTGAGCTGCGTGGCGAGCGCTTCGAGCTCATTCGGTGCAAGCGGGAGTCCGGTGATGACCGTGACCCCTTTGCCTTTGCGTCCGGCGGTCTCGCGGCTCACGCGCACGATGCCGTCGGAGCTGCGTTTGCCGGGCGTGCCTTTCTTGCAAACGCACGCGGCAATCGCGCGCAGACAGTTCGGGCAGCGCTCCCCGATTCCGGTCGAGTAGACGATGCCGCCGCCATCGCGCGGCGCAGCGGGTGCTTTGGTCATTGCTTAGCGCTCGAGATTACGAGTCGCACGATCATGGAGATCCGGCTCGGAGCGCGCAAGCGCTACTCGAGCGCAGAGTAGACCAGCGTGCGCAGCTCGCGGCGCAGCGGATAGGTCGCCGACGGCATGAGCTGCGTCATGAAGATCACGATCAGCTCCTCGCGTGGGTCGACCCAGAAATAGGTGCTCGCCATGCCGCCCCAGGAGATGTCACCCGCGGTTCCCGGCAACAGCGTGCGTGCCGGATCGAGCGTGACCGCAAAGCCGAGTCCGAAACCGACGCCTGCATAGGTCGCTTCGGTGAACAGCGAAACCGATATTTCCGTCAGATCCTTGCCGCCCGGCAAATGGTTCGCCGTCATCAGCTCGAGCGTCTTGGGACCGATGATTCGGACGCCGTCGAGACTGCCGCCGTTGAGCAGCATGCGGGTAAAGCGCAGGTAGTCGGCCGTCGTCGAGACGAGGCCGCCGCCGCCCGAGACGAATGCAGGAGGACGCAAGTAATTGCTCGACTGCGGATCGTCGACCAAGCGCATTGGGTCCGTCGGCGTGAAGCGATAGCAGGCTGCTAGGCGATCTGCTTTTTCCGCCGGCACGTGGAAACTGGTGTCGTGCATGCCGAGCGGCTCGAAAATTCGTTCCTCGAGGAAACGCTCGAAAGGAATGCCCGAAATGCGCCCGATCAGCCAGCCGAGCACATCCGTGGCCACGGAATAGTTCCAGGCATCGCCAGGCGAGAACTCGAGCGGCATTTTCGCGAGCCCGTCGATCATCGCGTCGAGCGATACCGAACCGCCGACTTCCCCGAGCTGGAGCTTGCGATACGCCGCATCGACATTCGTGCGCTGCTGAAAACCGTACGTCAGGCCCGAGGTGTGACGTAGCAGGTCGATGATGCGCATCGGGCGGCTCGTGCGCCGCATGCGAAAGGTCTCGAGAAAGCCTGCTTCGTACACGCCCAAGTCGCGCCATTGCGGAATGTAGCGGTGCACCGGATCGTCGAGCGCGACGAGCCCTTCTTCGACGAGCATCATGAAAGCAATGCTCGTGATGGGCTTGGTCATCGAGTAGATACGAAAGATCGTGTCTTCCTGCACGGGGCGGCGACGCTCGACGTCCATGTAGCCCAGTCGGCCCTCGTGCACGATCTTGCCGCGATGCTCCACGAGCGTGACGGCGCACGGCAAGCGGCCGGTGTCCAAATATCGGCTCTGCATGAGCCGGTCGATGCGGGCGAGCCGCTCTCTCGAAATCGACGTCGAACGAAAGGTCATTCCAGGCACCGTTCAGTGTTCGCGCTCAATCGGCGCGGTCGCGTCAAATACGCGACGTCTTCTTGGTCTCCGGCATGAAGATATACACGAGGAGCGAACAGAACACACACGCGGTGATGAACCAATAGAACCACGACTCGTGTCCGATCGACTTGAACCACAGGCCGATGAGCGGGGCGAAGCCGCCGAAGAGGGAGACGGCGATGGAATAGGGGAGCCCCACACCGAGCGCGCGAATCTCGACGGGGAACAGCTCGGCTTTCACGATCGCGCTGATCGAGCTGTAGAACGAGGAAATGAAGAGGCCCGTCGTGACGAGCGCGAACGCCATCCAGAGGTTCTGTGCCTTCTCGAGCGCGGTCATCAGCGGCACGGTCGAGAACAGCGCGAGCACGCCGAACACGATCAGCATCGTTCGACGCCCGACACGATCGGACAACGCACCCATCGCCGGCTGCAGGAACATGAAGATGAACAGACTCGAGGCGGACACGAGCGTCGCATCGGCTTTCGAGAGTCCGACCGTGTTGGCGAGGTATTGCTGCATGTACGTCGTGAAAACATAGAAGAAGAGCGTGCCGCCCATGGTCAGGCCGATGACGGTCAGCACCTCGCGCGGATACTGCACGAGCACCTGCAACTGGCCGGCATGCGACTGTCGTGCGGGCTTCGCGCTTTCGAAGGCATCGGTTTCGTCGATGTTACGCCGCAGGTAGAGCGCAACCAGCGCCGCAACCGCACCGAGCACGAAGGGAATGCGCCAGCCCCACGCCTGGAGCTGTTCGGGCGTGAGGACCAGGAATTGCAAAATGAGAAGCACGCCGAGCGCGAGCAGCTGGCCCATCACGAGGGTCACGTACAGCACACCGGAATAGAAGCCGCGTGTCTCGGGAGTGGCCATCTCGCTCATGTAGGTGGCGCTCGTGCCGTACTCGCCGCCGACGCTGAAGCCTTGAAGGAGACGCGCGAGCACGAGAATCGTCGGGGCCGCGATCCCGATGACGTCATAGCCCGGTGCAATCGCAATGACGAGCGAGCCCAGGCACATCAGAGTGACGGATAGTGTCAACGCTGGCTTGCGGCCATGACGATCGGCATAGCGTCCGAGCACGAAGGCGCCGATGGGACGCATGATGAAACCGACGGCGAAGCCTGCGGCCGTATTCAACAATTGCGTGGTTTGATTGCCTTGGGGAAAGAATACTTGCGCGAAGTAGATCGACAGCGCGCTGTACGTGTACCAGTCGTACCATTCCACCAAGTTGCCGACCGAACCGCCGAAGATCGATTTCAGTCGCTGAGTCGTCGTGATTTCTCGGGTCGCGGCTTGTCGTTCTAGTGTCGTCGTGCTCACTCTCGTCCCCTGATCGAAGGCGCGGCGTCAGCCGCGCCGTGGCTCGCGCGGCCGATCTTAGCGCACCGATCTCGATGCGCAGTTCTTCGTGCGGGGTGCAGACGGTTCTTTGCAAAAGGGCCTGACTGCGGTCAGGCCCCTTGTTCACGATTGCGCGGATGAGCGCTCGAACGTCAGAAGCGAGCGCCTCTCAGAAACGAGCGGCGAGTCTAGGAGGGCTTGGCGGGATTGCGAACTTCTTCGGGATCGTGTTCTTTGGCGCGTCGCTTGGCCTCGGCTTCAGCCGAGCGAATCTCCTCTTGCTCGCGGTCGCTGACCTCGCCGGCCTTCTTGATCTCTTCCTGGCCTCGATCGGATTCGACGAACTTGCGCGTGGCCTCGCGATATTTGCGATCGGCAGTACGGTTGCCTTCGCCCTCGTTGCGCGATGTTGGGTCGGCCATGGGTGCTCTCTCCTAAACTGATGAAATGCGAGAGAGCAACGCGCCTGCCAGGAGGGTGTTCCAACTCGTGCACCGCGCGTCGGGAAAACATGGCATTCTTGCGCACCCATTCGTAGCGAGAGTGTGACGGTGTTTTGGGCATTCATCGCGGTCATTGCGCTGACGCTGCTCACGATCACGCTGAGCAATCGCGGCATCGTGCGTGCGATCGGCGGCGTGCTTCTTGCGGGTCTGCTGGTCGTCGGTCTCGTGTTGCGACTCGCAGGACGCGCAGAGACCGAGGACGGCGTACGGGGCAAACCGACCTCGCCGGCTGCCGCAATTGCCTCCATCCCGCTCGATGCCATTGCTGTCGATGATCTGAAGCTCACGGGCGGCGGCGCGCCGTTCGAGCTTCAAGGGCGGATCGAGAACACGAGCAAGGACACGCAGCTTCGCTCCATCACGTTGCAGATCATCCGACGCGATTGTTACGAGGGCGCGCTCGATCCGAGCGGTTGCGTCGTCGTCTGGCAGGATCAGCACTGGGTGTCGGTGAACGTGCCACCCGAGTCAGAGCGTCGCTTTGCAGCTTCGTTCTACGCGCGCACGCCGGTTTCGCGCGTGCGAGGTACGCTCAAGGACGAGTTCAAGCTCGTCGCTGCCACTGGAGAACCGGCAGCGCCGTAAGGCGGGCTCTGGGGTAGGGAAGCGAGCATGCAGATTCCGCTCACTTACGTAATCGCCGGCTGGTCCGGATTTTTCGTGATGAGCGTGGAGCTGCTCGGCGGTCGGCTCCTCGCGCCCACGTTCGGCAGCAGCATTTACGTGTGGGGCGCCATCATCACCGTCTTCATGTTGGCGCTGGCGCTGGGGTATTTGGCGGGTGGTCGCTGGTCGTTGCGATCGCCGACTGTGCGCAAGCTCGGCACGCTGCTCGTCCTGGCTGCGGTGAGCGTGCTGCCCACGGTGTGGCTCGGTCCGACGCTGCTCGATGCAGTTGCGGTGCGCCTACCGGATCCGCGGTTCGGCTCTCTGCTCGGATCGACACTGCTGTTTTTCGTACCGACGTTCTTCTCGGGAATGGTTTCCCCTTATGCGGTGCGGTTGCTCGTGGAGGAGCGAGCAACCTCCGGGCGTCACGCCGGACAGCTTTACTTCGTGTCGACGTTCGGGAGCGCTGCTGGGACTTTGCTCACGTCGTTCTATCTGGTGCTCTATTTCGAAGTGAATCATATCTTCGGCGGATTGATGGCGATCTCTTTGGCAATAGGGTTGGTCGCGTGGATCGGAGGAAGCAAGCAGTGAGCGTCGTCCGTCATCTACTCGCCTGCGTTTGTTTGGCGTTCGCAATACTGGGTCCATCGCTGGCCGAAGCACAGAAGCTCGTTCACTCGGAACGCTCGCTCTATCGCGAAGTGCTGGTGTACGACGACGGCCCCATCCGTTGCATATGTTTCACGCGCAACTGCCGTATCGGCCGACAGACCTGCATGAACACCGAGGCGCCGGAGCGGTTCGTGATGAATTACACGCAGATGATGATGGCGGCCCTGTTCCTCAATCCGCGGCCGCAGTCGATCCTGATCATCGGCTTGGGCGGCGGTACGCTGCCGCAGGCGCTGCACCAAGTGCTGCCGGAGTCTCGAATCGATGTCGTCGAGATCGATCCGGCCGTCGTGCGCGTGGCAAAGCGATTCTTCAATTTTCGAACGGGCGACCTAGTGCGCGTCGAGGAGGTCGACGGGCGTGTGTTCGTGAAGCGGGCGCAGCGCGAGGGCCGGCAGTACGATCTCATCATGCTGGATGCATTCGATCACGAGTACATCCCCGAACACTTGTTGACGCGGGAGTTCTTGCAGGAAGTCGCTTCGCTCTTGAGCCCGCAAGGCGTCTTGGCCGCCAATACGTTCTCGTCCAGTCGGCTTTACGATCACGAATCCGTAACCTACGAGGCCGTCTTCGGCACGTTCTACAACTTGAAAGAAGACAACCGCGTGATTCTGGCGACCAAGGAGCAATTGCCGCCGAAATCTCACGTCGAGCGAAATGCCGCCGGGTTCAAGCAGACCTTCGCCGGTTTCGATATCGGCGTGGAGAGACTCTTGCGCTTGTTCTCGACGGCGGCCGATTGGGATCGAGGCGCACGCGTGCTCACCGATCAGTATTCGCCGGCGAACCTGCTCAATCTAAGGGAGTAGACGGACGTCCGCTGCCGGTTCGCGCGAGCGCAGCGCCGATCAGCAACCCTACGCCGGCTGCGACGGCGACGGCACTCCACGAGTGGTCGCGGATATACGAGTCGGTGCCGCGTGCGAACTTCTGCATCTGCAAATTGCGCTCGTAGAGATGATCGTACGCGCGCCGTAGTGTTTCTCGCGTGCGGCCTCGGAGCTCCTCGATGCGCTCGCCGCCGACATCGGCGGTGGCTTTGAGCAGCGCTTCGGCATCCCGGGCCACGGCCTGCAAGTCGTTCCTCAAATCGGTCCACGAAGCGTTGAGTGCGTCGGTATTCATTGCGGCCTCCGCCGGGATTACATGCGCGTTTCACTGGCTGAACGTCCGGGGCGTGGGCGGGTTCCGTACGTCGACGATGACGCGGCGTGTTCGAATTGAGCTACGCTCGACACTTCGGCAGTCGAGGGAAACCTATGGCAGCGACGAAAACTTCGGCAAAGCGCAAGCGCGCACCGGCGCGCCGTAAAACGCCAAAGAAGGCTGCGCCGCGCACGCGCGGTATCCAGCCGGCCGAGTGCCGCGTCGAGTCGATGCCGGAGGCTGCCGCCGAGGTGGCTCGCCGTATTTCCGACGAGGGTGGACAAGTCATCAGCTGCTACATCGAGCCGCTCGGCGGACAGCCGCTCGTGTTGGCTGCGCTGCCGATCGATCGTATCGAACCGACGCCGTTTCAACGCGACTTGTCGGACGCGCATTACAAGAAGCTCTCTGCCGTGCTCGACAAGACCGGCTTGTTCCTGGATCCGGTCATTGCGATTACGGCGCCGAAGGAAGGATTCTGGACGCCGAACGGGCGTCATCGGCTGGAGGCGATGCGCCGGCTCGGCGCGAAGGCCATCATTGCGCTAGTCGTGCCGAAGCGAGAAATTGCCTGGCAGATTCTGGCGCTCAACACCGAGAAGGCGCACAACCTGCGGGAACGTGCGCTCGAGGTGATCCGCATCTACAAGGGGTTGATAGAGGAAGACGATTCTCGACGCGAGAGCGACTTTGCGTTTTACCTGGAGGAGGCGTCGCTCGTCACGCTCGGTCTGTGCTACGAGCGGCGGGGCAATTTCGCAGGCGGCGCCTATCACCCGATCCTGCGTCGGCTCGAAGAATTCTCGAAC
Organism: uncultured Sinobacteraceae bacterium; assembly: GCA_937902995.1. Lineage (GTDB taxonomy): Bacteria > Pseudomonadota > Gammaproteobacteria > Steroidobacterales > Steroidobacteraceae > Steroidobacter. The sequence goes on along the minus strand of CALEKY010000028.1, from coordinate 3,233 downwards.
GAGCCGCTGCGCAAGGCGATCGCCTTGCACGAACGTCGCGCGGAACAGCTGTTCGATCTGGATGCGAAGGTCTCCAGCGTCGTCGAGCAATTGAAGGAGCGCGGTCTGGTGAGCCCGTACCTGCGTGCGTTCGTGGTCGCACGCATCAATCCCCTGCGGTGGATCAAGGATGAGCCGCCGCCGCTCGAGGAGGTGCTGAAGACCATGCGCGAGCGGGCCGCCAAGTTCAACGTGGAAAAAGTGAAGCCGCAGGATCTGGCCCGCACCGGCGGGGTACCGGAGGAAGCGGGGTAGCCCATCCCGAGATGCGAACGGCCGCCCGGCTCGGCAGGGCGGTGCTTGCCCTGGCTGCGCCCGCCCGCTAGTGTTCGGCCCTGTTTCGACAGGACCCCTTCTGCCGTATGCCAATGAATTTTTTGGACTTCGAGCAGCCGATCGCGGAGCTCGAAGCAAAGATCGACGAGCTGAAGTTCGTTTCCAACGACACCGAAGTCAACATCGGTGAGGAGATCGCGCGTCTCAAGGCGAAAAGCCGTGCCCTGACGACGAGCATCTTCTCCAACCTCACCCAGTGGCAGATCACTCAGCTTGCCCGCCACCCGCAGCGTCCTTACACGCTCGACTACATCAGCGCGATTTTCACCGACTTCCAGGAGCTGCACGGCGACCGGATGTATGCGGACGATCCGGCGATCGTGGCCGGTCCGGCACGGCTCGAAGGGCAGCCGGTCATGATCATCGGCCAACAGAAAGGCCGCGATACGAAGGAGCGTGTGCGCCGCAACTACGGCATGCCCAAACCGGAGGGATACCGCAAGGCGCTGCGCTTGATGCGGATGGCAGAGAAATTCTCCATGCCGCTCATCACGTTCATCGATACAGCCGGTGCGTATCCGGGCGTCGGTGCGGAGGAGCGCGGGCAGAGCGAGGCGATCGCGCGCAATCTGTTCGTGATGTCGCGCTTGCGCGTGCCCGTCGTCAGTGTCGTGATCGGCGAAGGCGGCTCGGGCGGCGCGTTGGCCATCGGCGTGTGCGATCGGCTGCTGATGCTTCAGTACAGCATCTATTCCGTGATTTCGCCGGAAGGCTGCGCGGGCATTCTTTGGCGCAGCGCCGAGAAGAAGGATCTCGCCGCCGAGGCGATGGGCGTCAGCGCCGAACGCATCGCCAAGCTCGGAGTTGTCGATGAAGTCGTGAAAGAGCCGCTCGGCGGTGCGCATCGCGATCCGCAAGCGATGGCCGAAACGCTGAAGAGTGCCCTGCTGCGACACTTGGGCGATCTGCAATCGCGTCCGCTCGACGTGTTGTTGAAAGCGCGCGAAGAGCGGCTGCGCGGTTACGGCGTCTACAGCGTCTCCTAGCGCGATCGGGCGCCGCGAGCGAGCGGCGGAGTCGCGCGCAGAGTGCGAGTTCGTATGCACAAGCGCTCGCTCGACGAGCTTCCGCAGATTCTCGCGCAATGGCTGCCAGCGGCCGCTAGCGGCGATGTACTGATCGCTTTCAGCGGCGGTCTCGATTCGACGGTTCTGTTGCACGCGCTTGCGCCGTATCGCCACGAGCGCAAGGTTCGGGTCGTGCACGTCAATCACGGTTTGCATCCGGAAGCGGAGCATTGGGAATCCGAGTGTGCGCGTCGAGCGCAGACGTACGGGTTCGAGTTTCTGTCGCGGCGGGTGCACGTTCCGCCGAATCCGGAAGAAGGGATCGAGTCGGCTGCGCGCCGCGCTCGCTATGACGTACTCCGTGAAATCCTGCGCCCAGACGAGACGCTGCTCACGGCGCACCATGCCGACGACCAGATCGAGACCGTATTGCTGGCATTGATGAGAGGCAGCGGGATCGACGGGCTTGCAGCGATGCCGCGGTGTCAACCTTTTGGCGCCGGCTGGCACGTGCGGCCGCTGCTCGAATGGACGCGCGAAGAGCTCGAGCAATGGGGACGCGCCAGGAATCTGACTTGGTCGCACGATCCTTCGAACGACAGCACGCGGTTCGATCGCAACTACTTGCGCGCTCAAGTCGTGCCGGCATTGCGTGCGCGCTGGCCGTCTGCGGCGCACACGGTCGTGCGCAGCGCGGCGCACTTGGGCGAGGCGGCGCAGTTGCTCGAGGAGCTCGCTGCGCGAGATTTGGCCGATGCGTCGCACGGGCCATGTTTGCGTGTCGCCGCGCTCGAACGGTTGAGCGCGGCACGTCGTCGTAATTTGTTGCGCTACTGGTTGCGTGCAAGCGGTGCCCGGGCGCCTTCGACGCGCAAGCTCGCTGCGCTCGAGCACGACATGCTGGTCGCGGATGCCGATCGGGTCCCCTGTGTGGCGTGGGATGACGTCGAAGTTCGACGCCATCGCGGGCTTCTCTATTGCGGCCCCAAGCTTCCACCCTTTGAGCGCGTTGTGCTGGATTGGGATTGGCGCGAGCCGCTGCGGTTTGCCGGGTTACCGGGATTCTTCCGAACGGAATTCGCCCACGGGCGAGGGCTGAAGCTCTCAGCGTTGCCGTCGCGCGTACAAGTGTGTACGCGGCGCGGAGGCGAGCGTCTGCGCCTGCCGCACCGTGCGCATCGTCGCGACCTCAAGAAGCTGTTGCAGGAAGCGAACGTGCTGCCGTGGTGGCGCGATCGCTTGCCCTTGCTGTATGCAGGGGAGACTCTGATTGCAATTGCCGATCTTTGGGTTGAAGCGAGTTTTGCCGCAAGTCAAGACGAGGAGGGCGTGCGAATCGTCTGGGAAGGGCGGCCGGCGCTCACTGCGGTGGAGTGATTGCTGCGAGATTCGACGAGTCGTCGGAAGAAAAATCGACGTGTCCTCGCGCGGTCGACGTTCTTCGCTTTCTTCGCATCGCGTCCTCGGTTACACTGCACTCCCGTCGTGAAGCGGCGCCGCGCACGATCGTCAGCGCCTCTTCGTTCTCATCTCATCTGCGACGGTGCCTCCGATGACGCGTTTTATTTGTGTGACTGGCGGTGTCGTTTCCTCGCTCGGGAAAGGCATCGCCGCCGCCTCCCTTGGCGCCATTCTGGAGGCGCGTGGGCTCAAAGTGAGCATGGTGAAGCTGGATCCGTACATCAATGTGGATCCGGGCACGATGAGTCCTTTCCAGCACGGCGAAGTGTTCGTCACGAACGACGGCACCGAGACCGACCTGGATCTCGGGCATTACGAGCGCTTCGTGCGGACGACGACGTCGCGCAACAGCAATTTCACGACTGGACGGATCTACGAGCGCGTGATCCA
>CALEKY010000027.1 GCA_937902995.1 uncultured Sinobacteraceae bacterium | reverse complement strand
GGCTGTTGAGCGTGAATTTCTCGCCCTGCTTGTACGCAACCATCGCCTTGCGCACGACTTCCTGCCGGAACGTGAGCTTGCCCGACTCCGACACTTTGATCTTTTCCTCGACCGAGCGTAGGAAACGCTCGTCCGCAGGACGCGATTCGCCGGTGATCGGGTCGGTCACCTCGCGATGGTCGAGGGATGCCTCGACCTCGTCCAGATACTTGTCGAGAAGCTGTTGCGCTTCGTCCTCGAACGATGCGAACAGCGCGCGGTGCACGTCTTCCTTGACCCAGCGGTTGTAGAAGTCCTTGCGTGCGATGACGAGGTAATCGATCCACAGCTTCTTCATCTTCGCATCCATGCGCGCATCGGTTTCGATCGCATCCTTCAGAGCCAACAGCACTTCCATGCTCGTCAGGCTCTTCTTGTCGTTGCGCGTGATCGCGTTCGAGATCGCATTGACGATGAAACGCGGGCTGACGCCCGTGAGCCCCTCGTCGGGCGCTTCTGCACGCAATCGTTGCACTTCCGTCTCGGGAAACCCTTCGACGCTCTCGCCCGCATAAAGCCGTACTTTCTTGGACAGATCGAGCCCTTCGCGCTCCGGCTTGACCAACCGCGTCAGGACGGCAAATACAGCGGCCACGCGCAGCGCATGCGGATCGAGGTGCACGTCGCGGAAAGCCGGCGCCGCCGATACGAGCTTCGTGTAGATCCGCGCCTCTTCCATATAAGAAAGCGTGTACGGGACCTTCACGATGACCATGCGGTCGAGCAGGGCCTCGTTCTCTTTTTCCTGCAAGAACTTCTGGAATTCCGCGAGGTTGGTGTGCGCCAAAATCGTTTCGTCGAGATAAATCAGCGGGAAGCGCGCGACCTTGACGTTCTTTTCCTGAGTCAGCGTCAACAATAGGTACAGAAATTCACGCTTGACCTTCAGGATCTCGATCATCTCGAGCACGCCGCGGCTTGCGGCGTACACGGCGCCCGACCAAGACCATGCGCGCGGATCGCCCTCGTCGCCGTATTGCGCGACCTTGGACAGGTCCACCGAACCGACGAGGTCCGCCAGATCCGCGGTCGTCGGATCGTGCGGTGCATAAGTGCCGACACCGACACGCGCCGCTTCCGACAGGAAGATGCGTTCGACGGGCATGCGCAGGAAGTCGCCTTCGAACTCGCGTTCGAGGCGATCGCGCGCCCATGGGCTCAGCTCGCCGCGGATTTCGACGCCGTAGGTGTCGCGAAACTCTCCGCGCAGGCTGGCCGGAATCAAATTGAGCGGCGACTCGTGCATCGGCGAGCCTTGCAGCGCGTAAATCGCGCCCTCGTCCGTATGGCTGTACTCCTCCAAGCCGCGCTTGATGAGGATCGCCATCGTCGATTTACCGCCGGACGGCGGGCCTAGCAGCAGAAGGAGTCGGCGGCCAACATCGGAGCCTGCGGCTGCGGCCTTGAAATAGTCCACGACTCGGCCGAGTGCGTCGTCGATGCCGAAGAGCTCGCGTTTGAACAACTCCTTGGGCCCGGCGCTTTCGCCGTTCGTGGCGTTGCGCCCGAACCAACAGAGCATGTCCCACAAGTACTCGTGGCTCGTGCGCGCCAGTTGGCGGGCATTGCCGGGAACGATCGTGCGCAGGAACTCGCCGAACGTGCCCGACCAATGTTGGGCGCGGTGATGTCGGCTGTAGGCGCTCAAGGCCTCAACGAAGCTCTCGCCGCGCTGGCCGTTATTGCCGTTGCGTTGCGAGCTCGAGCTGGGGCTGTCTGAATGCATCGAACCGCCCTCCAATTACGATTCCAGTGTGACGACTTTTGTGACCGCGTGTGTGAGCACGCGTTCACGAATCCTTGATGCGATATCAATGGCGAATCGCATCGGGATGTGTCGATTGAAGTACGCCGTCATAGCTCGACGCACCATGCCTCCGACGCCCAAACGGACGTAAGACAAAGACTGATCCATTGGGGAACATGTTCCATCGATCGTTGCGCCACACAGGTGCACATGAGCAGTGCCCAAGAGCGGTCGGGGTGGAAAAAGATGTGTGAAACCCACTGCGACTCGCTGGAATGGAGTCTGACCACGCAACGTCGCGCATGCCTACGAGGAGCGTGCGGAACATAACTCCCTGATTACTCCCTTCGCGCCGATCTTGCAATGCGATTCATTGCTGAGCGTGTTGCACGCGGCATGCCAGCAACATCAAGTGTGATGCGCGTCTAGTCGGAGGGCATATCGAGCGGCCGTTCGACGCGCAGGCCGCTGAATCGATGCTGAATGTCGACGGGAGCGAGGACGTCGAGCGATAAGAGTGCGGGAACGGGGATGCGCTGTCGATTTTTTCGAAACAGGCGGCGCTCTAGCCGTTTTCGCGGGCGTTGAGCGGCCGCCCGCGGCCGACCAGCCCTTGCGAGCTAGGCGGCCGCAGTGACGGCGGAGTTGAGCTCGAGACCGAGCGCTTCGCGCGCGACATCGTCCACGCGTTCGCAGAACACGAACTTGATTTCTTCGCGGACGATTTGCGGCACTTCCTCGAGATCCTTCTGGTTACGGGCCGGCAACAACACCTTGCGGATGCCCGCGCGGTGCGCAGCGACGACCTTCTCCTTGATGCCGCCGACTGGCAGCACCAGGCCGCGCAGGCTGATTTCGCCTGTCATTGCCAAGTCGCTGCCGACCGTCTTGCCCGACATCAGCGAGACGAGGGCCGTGAACATTGCAACGCCTGCGCTCGGGCCGTCTTTCGGGATGGCGCCGGCCGGCACGTGAATGTGCACGTCGCTCTTTTCGAACAGCGAAGCATCGATACCGAGCTTTCCAGCCTGCGACTTCACGAGCGACAAAGCAGCTTGGGCGCTCTCTTTCATCACATCGCCCAACTGACCGGTCAGGATCAGCTTGCCGCTGCCTGGCACGCGCGTCGCCTCGATGAACAGGATGTCGCCGCCGACCGGCGTCCAGGCAAGACCGGTCGCCACACCGGGCACGCTCGTCCGCATCGCAACTTCGTTTTCGAAGCGCGGCGGGCCGAGAATCGGCTGGATGTCGTCGACATCGATCGACTGTTGCGTGATCGCACCCTCGGCGATGCGCACGGCGACATGTCGCAGCACGGAGCCGATTGCCCGTTCGAGATTGCGCACGCCGGCCTCGCGTGTGTAGTCGCGCACGATCTTCCGGAGCGCATCGTCGCTGATCGATGCCTGTTCGGCCGTGAGCCCGTTCGCTTCGAGCTGACGGCGGACCAGATAGCGCTTGGCGATCTCGACCTTTTCGTCCTCGGTGTAGCCGGTGAGCTCAATGATCTCCATGCGGTCGCGCAGCGGACCCGGGATCGTGTCGAGCACGTTCGCCGTGGCGATGAACATGACCTTCGACAGATCGAACGGCAGCTCGAGGTAGTTGTCGCGGAACGTGTTGTTCTGCTCCGGATCGAGCACCTCGAGCAGGGCCGAGGACGGATCGCCGTGAATCCCGGCGCCGAGCTTGTCGATCTCATCGAGCATCAGCACCGGATTGCGCGTACCG
>CALEKY010000026.1 GCA_937902995.1 uncultured Sinobacteraceae bacterium | reverse complement strand
ACGGCAACGCCGATGTCGTAGTACTCGTGATAGACGATGTCGTTGCCGTCGATGGAGGCATTGACGGCCGGGAACTTGCGCAGCGCTTCGATGGCGGCCTTGATGAAGAACGATGAGTAGCCGAGCCGCACACCGTACGCCTTCTCGAACTGATCCTTGTAGCGCGCACGAATCTCGTTGACGGCGGTCAGGTCGACTTCGTTGAAGGTCGTGAGCATCGCCGCCGTGGATTGCGCCTGAATCAAGCGCTCTGCGATACGCGCACGCAAACGGGTCATCGGTACGCGATGCTCGTTACGCGAGCCGCCCACTGAAGGAATCTGCACCGGCGGTGCTTTCGCAGCCGGCTTGGCACTTTCCTTCGGCGCGCTCGCACCCTCTTTCGCGGTGTTCAAGTGCTGAATCACGTCGCTCTTGCTGATGCGACCGCCGCGACCGCTGCCTGCGATCTGGCTCGGATCGAGCTTGTGCTCTTCGACCAGGCGCTTTGCCGCGGGAGCGAGTTTCGCGGCGCTTGCAGCGCCGCCATTCGACTTGGTTTCGGCAGGCGCAGCCTTCGCCTCTTCCTTCGGCGCAGCGGGCTTTGCTTCGACGGCCCCCTCCTCGAGGATCGCGAGCACCTGGCCGCTCGTGACGGTTGCGCCGTTCTGAACCTTGAGCTCTTTGATCACGCCTGCCGCAGGCGCCGGCACTTCGAGCACGACTTTGTCGGTTTCCAAATCGACGAGATTCTCGTCGCGGCTGACCGTATCACCGGGTTGCTTGTGCCAGGCCACGAGCGTGGCGTCTGCCACCGACTCGGGCAGTTGCGGAACTCTGACTTCGATACTCATTCACATTTCCTAGGCTAAACGTCGACTAGGCCCGGCGTTCGCCCGGCCGCTCGCTTCATTACTTCTCGCCTGCCGCTTTCAAACGCGTGGTCTGCCGCAGCGACTCCTCGGTGCTGGTCGAGCGCAGTGCCGCATCGACGAGGGCTTGCTGCTGCTCGTTGTGCATCTGCGGGATGCCGGTCGCCGGTGCCGCCGCAGGGGCGCGCCCTGCGTACAGCAACTGATGATCCTTGGAGAGCGGCTCTTGCAACCGATGGCGGATCTGATACCAGGCGCCTTGGTTCTGCGGCTCTTCCTGGCACCAGACGATCTCGCGCGCGTTCTCGTACTTGCGGATCACGGCGGCGTACTCTTCGATCGGGAACGGATAGAGCTGCTCGATGCGCACGATCGCAATGTTGTGGATGCCGTCGCTGCGACGCGAATCGAGCAAGTCGAAATACACCTTGCCCGAACAGAACACCACGCGAGTGACGTTTTGCGGCTGAATGTCGTCGATCTCGTCGATGATCATGCGGAAGCTTCCGCGCGTCAGGTCCTCGAGCGGAGAGACGGACAACTTGTGCCGCAGCAAGCTCTTCGGCGTCATCACGATGAGCGGCTTGCGGAACGGTTGCTTCATCTGTCTGCGCAGCATGTGGAACATCTGCGCAGGCGTGGAAGGAACGCACACTTGCATGTTCTGTTCCGCGCAGAGCTGCAGGAATCGCTCGAGGCGCGCCGACGAGTGCTCAGGACCTTGGCCCTCATAGCCGTGCGGCAGGAACAGAGTGAGCCCGCACAGTCGGCCCCACTTCGCCTCGCCCGAGCTGATGAACTGGTCGATGATGACTTGAGCGCCGTTCGCAAAGTCGCCGAATTGCGCTTCCCAAATCGTGAGGCAGTTGGGATCCGTCGTCGAGAAACCGTATTCGAAACCGAGCACGGCTTCTTCCGAGAGCAACGAATCGATGACCGTGAAGCGCGGCTGGCTCGGCGCGAGATTCTTCAACGGGATGTAACAATCGCCGGTGTTCTGGTCGTACCAGACTGCATGGCGATGGAAGAACGTGCCGCGTCCGCTGTCCTGACCGCTGATGCGCACTTCGTAGCCTTCCGTGAGCAACGTTGCATACGCCAACGTTTCGGCACACCCCCAATCGAGCGGCTGCTGGCCCGCGATCATCTTGGCGCGCGCCTGGACGATGTTCGCAACCTGTCGATGCAGCGTGAAGTTCGCGGGCAAGGTCGTGAGCTTCGTACCGAGCTCGCGCAACTGTTCGATGCGCACGCCGGTCATGAGCGGCTCGGTGCGATCGACATATTGGTACTTGGTCCAATCGACGGTGTGCTTGTTGCCGATCATGCCGAGCGCATGCTTGACCGTCGAACGACCTTCGTCGAGCTTGCGGCGATACTCCTCGACCATCGCGTCCGCGTCGGCGGGGGCAATCACTTGCTCGCGCACGAGCTTTTCTGCGTAGAGCTGTCGAGTGGTCTTCTGCTGCCGGATCTTCTGATACATGACCGGCTGCGTCGCTGCAGGCTCGTCCGCCTCGTTGTGGCCGCGGCGGCGATAGCACACCAAGTCGATGACGACGTCCTTGTGGAACGTCATGCGGTAATCGAGCGCGAGGCGAGTCACGAAAATGACGGCCTCCGGATCGTCGCCGTTCACGTGGAAGATCGGCGCTTCGATCATCTTGGCGACGTCGCTGCAGTAGAGCGTCGAGCGCGTATCCCGCGGGTCGGACGTCGTGAAGCCGACCTGGTTGTTGATGATCAGGTGAACCGTGCCGCCGGTGTAATAACCGCGTGCCTGCGAAAGCTGCAACGTCTCCATGACGACGCCTTGGCCCGCGAAAGCCGCATCGCCGTGGATGAGGATCGGCACGACCTTGTCGCCTTCCGTGTCGTTGCGCCGTTGCTGGCGAGCTCGCACGGAACCCTCGACGACCGGGTTGACGACTTCCAGGTGCGACGGATTGAACGCGAGCGCGACGTGGACGTTGCCGCCGGGCGTACGGATGTCGGTCGAGAAGCCCTTGTGATACTTCACGTCGCCCGACCCCTTCATATGGTTGGAGTCGTACGTGCCTTCGAACTCGGAGAACAGCACTTGCGGCGACTTGCCGACGACGTTCACGAGGACGTTCAGGCGACCGCGGTGGGCCATGCCGATGACGATTTCCTCGATTCCGCGCAGACCGCCCTGTTGGATCAAATCGTCGAGCATCGGAATCAGAGCTTCGCCGCCTTCGAGCGAGAAGCGCTTCTGGGCCGGGTACTTCGTAGCGAGATACAGCTCCAGTCCTTCGGCCGCCGTCAGTCCTTGCAGGATGGACTTACGCTCGTCGGCGCTGAACCGATGCAGGATGCGCCCTTCCTGATATCGATTCTGCAGCCACAAGCGCTCCTTGGAGTTCGAAACGTGCGCGAACTCGGCGCCGATCGTGCTGCAGTACATGTAACGAAGCTGCGCGATGATGTCGCGGAGCTTCATGCGCGGCGGAATCGCCTCCACTCGGCTGCCCGTGTAGAACTCGGTATCGAGATCCGCCTCGGTCAAGCCGAAATGCGACAGCTCGAGCACCTCTGGAACCGGACGCCGCATGAGCCCGAGCGGATCGATGTCGGCGAGCAAGTGACCACGGTTCGCGTACACCTGGATCAGCCGCGACACGGCGCCCTGTTTTGCCGAAACGTCGGCCGCAGCCGCAACTGGCGCTGCCTGTGTTGGGGCAATTCGGTTCTCTTTCGCGCGCTGCGCGAGCGCTTCGCGGATCGGCCCGTGCGCGGTGTCGCGCGACCCCTGCGCAAGCGATTCGAAATACTCGCGCCACCGCGGTTCGACCGAATTCGGATCGTCGAGAAACTGTTCGTAGAGGGATTCGATGTACGGGGCGTTGCCAGCCCCGAGAGGCGTAGAGTCGAGCAAAGCTCGCAGTGAGTCGCTCATTGCGCTCGCAAGTTCCTGTACGGAGAGGAAGAGTTTGGTAGGCAAACCAAACGAACCAACTAATAGTGTAGCCGAACCGCAATGCAGTTGAGAAACATAACGCATGCCGGCCGTCACAATTCTCGGACGAAAGCCGCTGCCGCCGGCGAGTCACCATCGACCCCAAATGCAAACGAGGCGCGCATCTTGCGACACGCGCCTCGTCGATCGGCTTGCTTTTGTGCCAGACGGCTCTAAGGCCGCGCCTGCCCGAGACCTTCTTCGATCTTGCGGGCAATCTCGATCAACTTGGGACGGACATCGTTCAAGAGATAGTCGGCCGAGACTTTGAAGGCCGGCGCACCGCAATTGATCGCCATCGGAGGCAGACCGTTTCCGGGACGGAAGCCGACGGCAATGCCGTTGACGTCCGGCTGCCATTCGCCGAAGGACGTGCAAACGCCCAATTCAGGGTATTGCTGAACGGCCTTCTCGATGCCCTGCTTCAACGTGGGCCAGGCGACGTGATCGAGCTCCTTGATCTGCTCCATCAGGTCGGCCCGCTCCGCCTCATGAGTGACGGCCAAGTACGCGCGTCCGATTGCCGAAGTGGCCAGCGGCAAACGCATGCCGACATCCATGTTCAGGGACAGCACGGCATTGCCCTTGCACACTTCGATGCAAACCATGCTCAGGCGCTGACGCGCGCCGAGCGCCACCGACGTCCCCGTCGCATCTGCCAATTCCTGCATCAAGGGGCGCGCAAGATCGCGAACGTCGAAACGTCCGAGCACGGCGCTGCCGAGCGCAAGCGTTGCCGTACCCAACCGATACTTGCCCGATTCGCGCACGTAGTGCAGGTAACCGAGCTTGGTCAGCGTGTAAGTCAGGCGCGATACGGTCGATTTCGGCAGCGAGCATCGCTCGGCGATGTCTTGATTGCCGAGCAGACGGCTGCCGCTGCGGAAGCACGACAAGACGTCGAGGCCGCGCGAGAGCGCCGTAACGAAGTGTCGATCCTGCTTGCCGACGCGCGGCCGCACCGGCTTCGGTTGCGCCGAAGCAGCGGTCTCGGTCATCCGGGTCGTGTCTGAAGCTCTAGTCGCCATAGGAATAACCGCCTTTCAGTATTGAAGGGTGAGCTTGAGTTCGAATCAGCCGCGCGCGAGCTCTGCTTCCTGCAGGACTCGCCACTGCACCTTGCCGGTCGCGGACTTCGGCAACGAATCCACGAACTCCACGATGCGCGGATGCTTGTAGGTGGCCATGTTCTGGCGCGTCCACTCGATGATTTCCTGTTCGGTGATCTTGCCCTTGTACTGCGGACGCAGCACGACCACCGCTTTCACCGTCTCGCCGCGATGCGCGTCCTTGGCAGCGATGACGCAGGCCTCCTGAATCGCAGGATGCTGATACATCTGCGCCTCGACTTCCGCCGGCCAGACTTTGAAACCGGAGCAGTTGATCATTCGCTTCAAGCGATCGACGAGGAAGAAATAGCCGTCCTCGTCCACGTATCCGAGATCGCCCGTACGGAAGAATTTCTTGCCCTCGATCTCGATGAAAGCCGCTTTCGTCGCTTCCTCGTTGCGCCAGTAGCCTTGGAAGATCTGCGGCCCGTGGGTCACGATTTCGCCGACCTCGCCCGGAGGCAGCTCCTTGAGCGTCTCGGGATCGATGATGCGCGAATCCGTATTGAAGATGGGAATGCCCAAACATTGGCGCTTCGGCCGATCCGGCGGATTGATGTGCGTCGGAGCGATGGTCTCGGTGAGACCGTAGCCCTCGACATACGGCGAACCCACGATCTGCTGCAGCCGTTCGCCGACCGCCGCAGGCATCGCTGCCCCGCCGCCCGACACCCGATGCAGACTCGACAGGTCGTATTTGTCGACGTTCGGATTGGCGAGGAAGTCGATGACCATGGTCGAGATCGCCGTCCAGGCCACCGGCCGATACCGCTGGATCAGCTCGCCGGCCACTTCGCGGTCCCAGCGGCTCATCAAGATGATCGTGCTGCCTTGGTAGATCGGACCGTTCATGCCGCCTTGCATGCTCGTCACATGGAAGAACGGCAACACGACGAGTTGCACGAAGTCCGGATACGACTGGAACCAAATCGAATTCGTCACCAAAGTGTGCATGACGTTTCGGTGCGTCAGCATGCAGCCTTTCGGACGACCCGTCGTGCCCGAGCTGTACGGGATCACGCAAAGATCGTCGGGTCCCATCACCAGCGGGCCCGGCCGCAAATTCTTCGCCAACGCGTCGACCCAAAGCGTGACGCCCGGGCCCTCGATGGCCTGACGCGGTGCTGCGACCGCATCTGGCAAGCGCAGATCCGTTGGCTGCTTCACGTAGTCGGCGTAAGCGGCGACGACGACGTGCTTGACCAACTTGCCGATGAGCGGTTGGAGCTGCCCGAAGACCTCTTGCGCGACGATCACGACTTGCGCGCCGCTGTCGCTGATGTAGTGCTCGAGCTCGTTCGTGACGCTCATGGGATTGATCGGCACGACGATCGCGTTCGCACGCAGGATGGCGTAATAGGAAATGATGAATTGCGGGCTGTTCTGCATCACCAACAGCACGCGATCGCCCTTCTGAACGCCGCACTGCTGCTGCAGATAGCCGGCCAACCGCTCTGTCTCGTCTTTGAACTCGCCGAACGTCAGCGGCGTGCCGTAGAAAACCACGAATGGCTTGTTCGGATAGCGAGTCGCCGAGACCTCGGCGTTGTAGTAGATGTTGGTCTCCGGTGCGGTAATATCTTTCGATAGCCCCTTGGGCCAGAACTTGTAGTGCGGTCGGGACATCTCCCTGGAACCCCCGTTGCTAGGTCATCAGTTGTGCGCATCGAGAACTTCGAACCCCGGTTCGAAGATTCCACAATGCGGGCGAGTATTCTGCGGGGAAAGCTAGCATATTTCGCCAGGCGCGACCAAGAGCGACCGCTGCTGCGCTAGCTTATGGAAAAGCTCGGTTCTGGTGCCGCCCCGGGGCTTAGTTGCCACTCGTCGCGCCGCTGCCTATCATCCGCGGCCCACGTCTTTAGAATCCGATTTTGCACAGCAGACTATTGAAGGCGCCGTTATGGATTTGAACTTCACTGCCGAGGAGCTTGCGTTCAGGGATGAAGTCCGAACTTTCCTGCGTGAGAACCTACCGCCGGACATCGCCAACAAGGTGAAGAACGGCCAACCCCTCGCGGCGCAGGACTACATCCGCTGGCAAAAGATTCTTCACAAGCGGGGCTGGGGTGCTCCGAGTTGGCCGAAGGAGTTCGGCGGAACCGGTTGGGGCCCGGTGCAACAGCACATCTACGATGAAGAAGCTGCCGCCGCTGGCGCTCCGCGTACGATCCCGTTCGGCCTGAAGATGGTCGCACCGGTGATCATGGCTTTCGGCAGCAAGGAACAGCAGCAGAAGTTCCTGCCGCGCATCATCAGCGGCGAAGACTGGTGGTGCCAGGGCTACTCCGAGCCGGGCTCCGGCTCCGACCTCGCATCGCTCAAAACCCGTGCCGAACGGCAAGGCGATTACTACATCGTCAACGGCCAGAAGACCTGGACGACGCTCGGCCAGCACGCCGACTGGATTTTCTGCCTCGTGCGCACCGATCCCAACGCGCCGAAGCCGCAGCAAGGCATTTCCTTCTTGCTCATCGACATGAAGTCGCCGGGCATCACCGTGCGCCCCATCATCACGATGGACGGTGCGCACGAAGTGAACGAAGTGTGGTTCGAGAACGTGAAGGTGCCGGTCGAGAACCGCGTCGGTGAGGAGAACAAGGGCTGGACCTACGCGAAGTTCCTGCTCGGCCACGAGCGCACGAACATTGCAGGCGTCGGCGCCTCCAAGCGCGAGCTCAAGCGCCTGAAAGAAATCGCCCGCAACGAGATCAAAAACGGCAAGCCGCTGATCGAGGACCCGCTGTTTGCGGCGAAGATCGCGCAAGTCGAAATCGAGTTGATGGCGCTCGAAATCACGAATCTGCGCGCGCTATCGGCCGAAGCCGAGAAGCGTGCACCTGGTCCGGAAGCGTCGATCCTGAAGATCAAGGGCACCGAAATCCAGCAAGCGCTCACGGAGCTGATGATGTATGCCGTCGGCCCCTACGCGCTGCCGTTCGCCCGCGAGTCGACCGCAGAAGACGCGCTCAAGCACGTGGCAGGACCGAAGTACGCCGCGCCGCTGGCCGCCACCTACTGCAACTTCCGCAAGGTATCGATCTACGGCGGCTCGAACGAGATTCAACGCAACATCATTTCCCAGATGATTCTGGGCCTGTGAGGCGAGTTTCATGGATTTCAATTTCACCGAAGAACAGCAACTCCTTGCCGACACGGTCAAGCGTTTCGTTCGCGAGGATTACCCGTTCGAAAAACGCCGTCAGATCGTCGCATCGCCTGACGGCTGGAGCCGCGAAGTGTGGGCGAAGCTCGCCGAGCTCGGCCTCACGGCGCTGAACGTTCCCGAAGCGCATGGCGGCCTGAATGCGGGCCCTGTCGATACGATGCTCGTGATGAACGCGCTCGGCGAAGGTCTCGTGGTCGAGCCGTACCTCGGCGCAGCCGTGCTCGCCCCTGCCCTGATCTCGCGCTCGGCGGATGAGAAGACGGCAGGCGAATTGTTCGAAGGCTTGGTCGCCGGCGAGCGCATCACCATCGTCGCGCACCAGGAACCCGCCTCGCGCGGCGATGTGCAGTACGTGGAGACGCGCGCCGAGAAATCCGGCGACGGATACGTGCTCGACGGCCACAAAGCAGTCGTCGTTCACGGCGGTGCCGCCGATGAGCTGCTCGTCACCGCACGCACGAGCGGACAGCCGCGCGACCGCGACGGCGTGAGCGTGTTCCGTGTGGACCCGAAAGCTGCTGGCGTGACGATCAACAGCTACAAGACGTTCGACGGCTTGCGCGCTGCCGATATCGAGCTCAAGGGCGTCAAGGTCAGCGCCGACCGCCGGCTCGGCCCCGAAGGCGGTGCCTTCGATGCGATCGAAGCCGCTCACGACATCGCATTGAGCGCGCTGTGCGCGGAGGCAGTCGGCATCATGAAGGCCGTCAATGCGGCCACGCTCGACTACACGAAGAACCGCAAGCAGTTCGGCCAGCCCATCGCCAAATTCCAAGTGCTGCAGCATCGCATGGTGGACATGTTCATCCACAGCGAACAGGCGCTGTCGATGAGCTATCTCGCGGCGATCAAGTGCGTGGATCCGGATCCGGTCGAACGCCGTCGCGCGCTCTCCGCCGCGAAGGTCGTGATCGGTCAGGCCGCCCGCTTCGTCGGCC
Source organism: uncultured Sinobacteraceae bacterium (assembly GCA_937902995.1). Classification (GTDB taxonomy): domain Bacteria; phylum Pseudomonadota; class Gammaproteobacteria; order Steroidobacterales; family Steroidobacteraceae; genus Steroidobacter. Next base: position 3,013 of record CALEKY010000026.1, on the reverse strand, counting down.
AACAGGCGATTCAATTGCACGGCGGCATGGGCATGACCGATGAGCTGATGGTCAGCCATCACTTCAAGCGTCTGACGGCCATCGATCTGAGCTTCGGCGATACCGACTTCCACTTGCAGAAGTTCATCGCTGTATCGCAGACGGCCTGAAGCGCTGCCTAATCGCCATCCAGCGAAAGGCCCGCGAGGACGAAAGTCTCGCGGGCTTTTTTCTTTCTCGAGCCCTCGCCGTCGAACAACAAGAGCGCACGTCGAAGCGGATTCGTTGCGATCGAAACTCCGGCAAACCAGCAACGGCGATTCAGGGAGAACAGGCGAAATCGCCGTCCGCTAACGGACAGAAACGTTAAGCATCTCAACGACACGCCGGCAATCGCTCAGTACGGTGAGAGTGGCGGCTGATCCATTCGATGATGATGCGCACAGCGACGTCTGCGCTCTGTGCGCGCTCGGTATCGATGTCGGAGCGATCTCGTCCGGCACGCGCTCGAGCCTAAGCACCGCAAGTCGCAGATGATCTCTATCGATGATGATCCGCTGGCATCAACGAGTTGCTCCTGAGTAACCGACATAGATCCAGTCGCGCTCAGTGACTGTTGTCCGAGGAACGTCCACGACATGCGAACGAACAAGACTCTGCCGATCGTTGCCCTGACTCTGAGCTGCGCCTGGCAAGCCGCATCCGCTCAACAACCCTCCGCCACCCAGCGTTGCGCGGAGATGTTGCAAACGAAGGTCACTGAGGAAACAGTCCAAGTCTGTGCCGAAGCGGCGAAGGAGTCGCGTCAAGGCAGACTAATGTATGGCTTCGTCCTGGCGACGCAGGGCGATTCCAAGGGCGCCATCGAGTACTACTCGAAGGTGCTCGCCGGCATCGATGTCGCTCGAAGCTCCGAGCCTATAACCGTCGCGGCGCTCGGAGCCCGCGCATCGGCGTACTACCGGACCAGACAAGACGATCTGGCCTTCGAAGATGCCTTGGCATATCTCAAGCACCAACCCGACGATGCGAACCTCTTGTTCATCGCGGCGTCCACGGCGCCATCTGCGGAAGTCGGCTTGTCGTATGCCGAGAAAGCCGTCGCACTGATGCCGGACGATTTCGATGTCCTCGCCTTGCATGCACGCCGGCTCGCCAAACTCGACAGGAAACGCGAAGCGCTCGCCGCCATCGAGAAAGCCAGCAAGCTGGCGCCCAGCAAAGCGAGAGCGCTCACCGAAAAGGGCATGGTCCACTCCTATCTGGGCGAGTATGCGCGCGCAGAAAAATTCTTCGCCCAAGCGCTGCAAGAGGATCCGTCGGATACATTCATCAAGACGAAACGTGCCGACACCCTCAGGGACTTGCGCCGCCACAAGGAAGCCATTGCCGTCGCCAGCGAGGTGCTTCAAGTAGAACCCGACAACACCGAGGCGCTGTACATTCGCGCCAGCTCGCAACTCGACATGGGCGACGGCGAGGCCGCCCTGGCCGATATTCAAAGACTCAAACAATTGGCTCCCGACTGGGATGCGAGCAATGACGAGGAGCGCGCTCAGAAAACCGCCCTCGCCCATCGCGTGTTCACTTCCTCAGGGCTCCCGCAGCTCGAGGCGGATCGCAATACCGTGGTGCGCGCGTTCACGCGGCACTTGCGCTCGAAGTGCGGAAATCTTCGCCTACCTGAATTCAGCCTCGATCTGGATATCGACCAATTGAACGCCGACCTGGACCGTTATGGGGACTGCCTCAACGAGTGGTACAAGCTGCCGGAGCTCGCGGTGACCGACAACTTAGCACCGGCCGAAAACCAGGCGTTCGACCGTCTGATCGATGCGTCAATCGCTTTCGATTTCGCCGAAGAGCTCCGTTGCTCGAAGATGCTCAAGGGCTCCAAGTGCATCAACGACGCGATCGTCGCCAAAGCTCGCCCCATCGTGGACGGGATCGATAACCCGATCGAGCTCGTGACCAAAGCTGAAGCCAATCGGCTGAACAGCCAGGTGGCCGCGCTGAACAAGGGAATCAATCGCCACAACAGGAACGTCGCCATCGCCGATTTCTTGCACGACCTTGCTGAGGCGTTGAACGAATAGCGCAGAAAAAACACCCAGCCCGCGCAAGACCCGCAGACCGAAACCCGCATACGAAACGGACCCGCAGCACGCTCCGACTGCTCTTCGCAGTCGGACGGCTGCCCTGCCGCAGTAACGTTCGGGTGCACCCAAGCTCAGGATGCGCTGCCCACAGCGAGGGCATCGGCCACTGCCTGAGTTTCGCCTAAGCGAAATACGTGGGAAATACCGCTAGCCATTCGCAAGACCGTCATTCATAAGCGATCTGGCAGCAGCGCCTCGCGCGCGATGCGATGAAAACACAACAAGAGAGGAGCGACAACGATGGCTGGTTGGTTCGAAATTTCGAAGAGCAAGGACGGTCAATTCTATTTCGTTCTCAAGGCAGGCAATGGCGAGACGATCCTGAGCAGCGAGCTGTACAAGGCAAAGAGCTCCGCCGAAAACGGCATTGCCTCCGTGCAAACCAATTGCACGCTCGACGAGCGCTACGAGCGGAAAACCTCGAACAGCGGCAAGCCCTACTTCAATTTGAAAGCAGCGAACAGCCAGGTCATCGGCACCAGCGAGATGTACAGCTCCGAGGCCGCCCGCGATAAAGGCATCGAGAGCGTGAAGACCAACGGCACGACCACCGACATCAGGGACAATACCTGAGGTGATTCCTCGTCCGAGCGGTCCGAGCGCATCGGGCCGCTCGCGCATATTCCCCGCCCTTCGTTCCCTGCCACCCCTTTGCGGCGTCGTAGGAGGCGCCGATGTCGCGCTCGTCAGACCACGTTGCCTATCGGTCCGAGCGCAATCACGCACCGACGGACTTCCACTTCGCTCACTGAAACGCGCACCGCCACGTACAGTTGCTCGGTGGCGGCGTCCCGCTGATGACTCGCGCCGACACCATCTCGACCAGGATTTCATGGTCATTGGACGCCGTCGCGTCGCAGCGCAGACCGACGAGT
>CALEKY010000025.1 GCA_937902995.1 uncultured Sinobacteraceae bacterium | reverse complement strand
CTCTTTTCCCTTTTCCCTTTTCCCTTTCCCTTGTCTGCATCGGCCAGCGGCGATCCGGGAATGGCACATGCCGCGATCGTGGGACGAAGCAACGTCGCAGTAGCCGTAGAGCGGTCAACCGCATCGCGCCGAACGAAGCTGCGACTTGAGCTGGGCTTCGCGTTCGTTCAACCGCTCGCCCTCTTTTGCCGAGTATCCCGAACGGAGCTTCGCGCGCACCCCCTGCAGACTTTGCGCAAGGCGTTCACAGGTCTCGACCTGTTTGGCCGTATTGCTGCTCGAAGCGGGCTTGCGTTTTACGGGAGCCTGCCGCTTTGCCGCAGATGCGGCGCGAACACTCGGCGCCTCGTGGCTGTTGATTCTCTCGAGGTCGAGCTCCTGCAACTGCGCCGAGGGGGCGCAAGGCCGATCCGAGAAGGTCGGGACACCGTCGATTTCGCACTTGAAGATCGCTGCGGTCGTTTGGGCATCGGACGCCGGCCAATAAGCAGCAGCCAACAGCGCGGGAACGCAAAGCAGGGCGTGAGAACGCATGACACATCCTTGTCGATCGCCAACTGGGAGCCGCCAGTCTGGCGCGACAACGATCGACAGGGATGGCGAATTTCTTGGGGAAGCGCCTAGAAATCCGCTCTGGGTCCCTCGACGAATCGTGCGCTGAGGGAGGAAACGAAGCTCATGGCCAGCACCGCTCCCCAAAGCAGCGAAGAGACTTCGAGAAAGAAACGCGACCAGCCGGATTCCACCACGGGCCCGAGCAACGGATGGAACAGCAGACCGAGCGCGGTCATACAGAGCGCAAGCGGACGCGACCATGGCTGGAACAGATACAAACCCACGACAGCGGTTACGGACCCGCCGAACGTGATGAGAAACAGCACGCTGGCTCCGAAGAGAGCGATGGCAGGCGGGGGCGGCAGCGCCTCGAACGCGTCGGCGAGCGTTTTCGGAATCAGGCTCGGAAAAACCCCATCGATGAAGCTACCGATGATGCCGCACGCGACGCTCGCCAACAGGAGAACGCGAAAGAACAGCACCGACGCAGACATCAGGCGGCTCGCAGCTCGCAGATACGCCGAGCTTGATTGCGCAATAGGGGGCCGAAATTCACCGCATCGTACAACGCATTGACCGCCGCGAGATCCGGCGGCCGACGACGCAGCGCCTCTAGCTCGACGTCGAGCGGAATGTCGCAAGCGATCTCAGTGAGGCGCCTGGCCAGAAATGCGCGCTCGCGGTAATCCCGAAGCTGCGCGCACACGAAGCCGGCGTTGCGCACCTTGAGCTTCAGGACGCGATCGAGGTTCTCGTAGAGCTGCACCAGAGATTCGAAGTGCTTGAACAGGACCGAAGCCGTCTTGCGGCCGATGCCCGGTACGCCCGGAATGTTGTCGACGGCATCGCCCATCAAGGCGAGAAAGCATGGCATGCGCTCCGGCAGCACACCGAACCGCTCGGGGATGGCATGGTAGTCGAAACGCGCATCGGCGATGTAATCCCAGTAGTGGTCGCCCGGCCGAATGAGCTGCGCAAGATCTTTATCGCGCGTGACGATAGCCACTTGTTTCCCGGCACGCCGCCCAAGCATGGCCAATGTGCCGATGATGTCGTCCGCCTCGAAACGCGGGCTGGCAAAGGTCGCGATGCCTAGCGCCTCGCACATCTGCCGGCAAAGTGCGAATTGGCGTTTCAAATCCGCCGGCGCCGGCTCCCGGTTCGCCTTGTAGGCCGGATACAGCTCGTTACGGAAGGACGAGACGACCGTCGCATCGAAGGCGACCGCCATGTGCGATGGACCGACGCGCTCGATGAACTCGCCGATGAAACGGGCGAATCCGTGCAGCGCATTGACCGGATTGCCGTCGCGGTCCGTCAGCGAAATCGGGACCGTGTGATACGCCCGGAAAATGAAGATCGAGGCGTCGATGAGGTAGAGCATGGAAGATGGGCGCGGGGCTTGGGGCTTGCGAGCTTCGAAGGTCTTACGGATCAAATGTTACAGGTCAAAGCTATCAATGCGTGGCACATGCGATATCACCCAAATCGCGTTTTGCTCTCTCCGGCCCCACGCCCCGAGCCCCAAGCCCCGAGCCCGGAAAGAACACAGCGCCCTCAGGCGAGCAGCTTCAACCTCGCATGCAGCGGGCTCGTGCGGGGGAAATGGGCAAGCAGGTACTCCATCTGATCCGCGAGCACGCGGCGGCCCTTCAGATAGATGTATTCGGCGTAGGTGGGTGTGAACGGTACCGCGATCAGCTGCAAGCCGGCCTGCTCCGGCGTCTTCGATGCCTTGAGGTTATTGCAGCGGCGGCAAGCCGTGACGACGTTCGTCCAGGTATCGGTACCGCCTTGGCTCAACGGGCGGATGTGATCGCGCGACAGCTGGCTTGCAGGAAAGCGCTGGCCGCAATACATGCACAAATGCGCGTCGCGCTTGAACAAGGTCTGATTGTTGAGCGGCGGGATGTAGTCGTGCCGTAGGTTGCCCGGGTTATGGGTATGACCCGTCGTCGCGATGATGGAGCTGACCTCGACGACGCTCCGACGGCCGGTCTTTGCGTTCGTGCCGCCGTACAGCCGATAAAGCTTGGTGCCGCACGAGTACGCCACCTGATCCGTGTGGTACAGCCGCACCGCGTCCCGGTAGTCGATCCACTCCAGTGGCATTCCCGAAACATCCGTGCGAAGGATCTCTTGGCTCAAGCTATACACTGCTCGACTCGCCTCTATGACCGGCCCCACTGCGGCTTGGCCTTCGCAAAGCGGACTTAGAGTAAGCGAGAAAAGTGCGGAAATACAACGCCGGCGCCGCGATGCGTCGGCAACGAGCGACGCGCGGGCTACGGGTGAGCGGGCGGTTGGTAGTGGAGTTGATAGTTGACCGCGGACAGCTGAGCGCTGCGCGACTCTTCGCCGGCAGCACCCCAACGTTCTGCTGTCAACCGTCCGCTATCAACTGTCAACCAACGTTAGTGGCCGCCCTCGAGCGACTTCACCGCCTGGATCATCTCGACCATCACCTTCAAGGCATCGCCGTAGACCAGGTTGGTGTTGTCCGCATAGAAGAGCTCGTTCTCGACGCCCGAATAGCCTTTGCCCTGGCCGCGCTTGATCACGTACACCTGCTTGGCCTGATCGACGTTCAAGATCGGCATGCCATAGATCGGCGACGACTTGTTCGTGCGGGCGGCCGGATTCACGGTGTCGTTCGCGCCGATAACCACGGCCACGTCGGCTTCCTTGAACTCGTCGTTGATGTCTTCGAGGTCGTAGATCATGTCGTAGGGCACGCCGGCCTCGGCGAGCAGCACGTTCATGTGGCCGGGCATGCGGCCTGCGACCGGATGGATGGCGAACTTCACTTCCACGCCGGCATCGAGCAGCAGCTTCACGAACTCGTATAGCTTGTGCTGGGCCTGCGCAACGGCGAGACCGTAGCCGGGCGCAATGATGACTTTCGATGCGTAGCGCATGTTGATCGCTGCATCGGATGCATCGGCGGACTTGATCGTGCCTTTGATTTCCCCCTGCGCATCGGCGCCGGTGGCACCGAAATTACTGAAGATGACATTGGCGACCGAGCGGTTCATCGCCTTCGCCATCAGCAGCGTGAGCAACGTACCGGCCGAGCCGACGACCATGCCGGCAATCATCAGCGCAGGATTTTGCAGCACGTAACCTTCGAAGCCGACCGCCAGACCCGTGAAGGCGTTGTAGAGCGAGATCACGACGGGCATGTCGGCGCCGCCGATCGGCATGGTCATCATCACGCCGAACACCAAGGCGCAAACGAAGAACGCGGCGATCAGTCCTTGCGGTGCATGACCGTGCGCCACGAACACGATGTACGCGCCGATACCGAGCGTCGCGAGGAACACGGCACCGTTCAACACCTGTTGACCCGTCATGCGCCAGGTGCCGTTGATCTTGCCGTCGAGCTTCGCCCAGGCGATCAACGACCCCGAGAGCGAGATCGCACCGATCATGGCGCCGAGAATGGCCATGACGAGCGGCACGGTCTGGTGCTCGACATTCGTGCGCAACAGCTCTACCGCAGCAATGGCGGCCGCCGCACCGCCGCCCATGCCGTTGTAGAGCGCGACCATCTGCGGCATGGCCGTCATCGCCACGCGCTTGCCGCTCCACCACGCCCAAGCCGTTCCCAGTACGAGCGCCGTGCCGGCTAACGCGATGTTCGTCGTCAGGTGCTCTTGCGCCGCCGGATTGATCCCGAACACGTAAAGGAAGCTCGCCAGCGTGGCGACGAGCATGCCCACGCCTGCAACGACGATGCCCGAGCGCGCCGTGACCGGCGAAGACATGCGCTTCAAGCCGTAGATGAACAAGAACGCTGCGGCGAAGTAGCTCGCGTCGATGACGAACTGCGGAGAAACGGTCATGTTTTGAATCGAGAATTTGGAGTTGAGAATTCGAGGACGAAGCGCCCGCTGTTTTTCGCTGCCAACGATCGACTATCCGCTGTCAACTACCCGAAGACTTCTGCTTCTCGCTCGGCTTGAACATTTCGAGCATGCGCTCGGTCACGACGTAGCCGCCGGCTGCATTTCCCGCGCCGAGCAACACGCCGATGAAACCGACCACCTGTTCGATCGTCGAGGTCGCGTTCAACAGCGCCCACATCGCACCCACCACGACGATGCCGTGCACGAAGTTCGATCCCGACATGAGCGGCGTATGCAGAATCGCCGGCACGCGCCCGATGATCTCGTA
>CALEKY010000024.1 GCA_937902995.1 uncultured Sinobacteraceae bacterium | reverse complement strand
CGGGCATCGGCACGTACTACAGGTTCAAGGAGCTGTTCGACAAGTACTCGAAGCAAGCCGGCAAGGAGCAGTACCTCATTCCTTATTTCATTGCCGCGCATCCGGGCACGACGGACGAGGACATGCTCGAGTTGGCGCTATGGCTGAAGCGCAACGGCTTCCGCGCGGATCAGGTGCAGGCCTTCCTGCCCTCGCCGATGGCGACGGCTACGGCGATGTGGCATTCGGGGAAGAATCCGCTCAAGAAAGTCACGCGCACCTCGGAAGAGGTGCACATTCCGAAAGGGCTCAAGGTACGTCGTCTACACAAGGCGTTCTTGCGCTACCACGATCCGAACAATTGGCCGATCTTGCGCGAAGCGCTGCGACGCATGGGCCGCGCAGATCTGATCGGCCCGGGCAAGCATCAACTGGTGCCGGCGTGGCAGCCTGAGGGAACGGGCGATGCTCCGGAAGGCCGCCGCCTCCCGACGCACCGCTTCCGGACTCAGCACACCGGCCTCAAAGGAACCGCGCTGCCTCAACGAACCAAAGGCTCGCCGAAGTCGGAGCACGAACGCCGCAAGCGGCGACACGGCCCGCAGCGTCCCGGCCGTAGCTCATAAAAAAGAGGCCCGCACAAGGCGGGCCAAGCGGGGGGGGGTCTTCGACAGAGGAAAACCAGCGCGTAAAACGTTTCACCTTAGGCTGAAGACTGAAGGCTGAAGGCGGGCTTAACGCCTTGGGCAATCCGCGCGAGAGCGCGCTCATCCATCAAGTCTTCCGTCTTCAGCCTCAGAAGTTGTGGCTCAGCTGCACTGCTCCCCAGAAAGCGTCGCGGTTCGCCGGGCCGTGGCGTAGCTCCGCCGTCTGGTAATTGAGCGTGTAGCTCACCTGAGTGTTCTCCAAAACTTGCGTCACGAATCCGATCCACGCCTCGGCGACGATCGGCCTGATCTCGTCGAACGAGTACCGCACGTCGCTCTCGCGGAATTGGCCCTGCAGAAATGCGTTGTATGCGCGCGCTTTCAAGCGCACACCGGCAAACAAATACACTTCCGGTTGCGTACGACGCGCATCCACCGGCATCGGCGCCGCGATGTAGTCGGTCAACTCGGGCGCGTAACTCCACCACGGGGTCGTGAACTTTCCGTAACGCACGGTCAGCGCACCGCTCGCTTCGGTCAGGTACCCGACGCTGCCTTGCACGGTCGCCTTCACGTCGAGCTGCGCGCTCGGATGGGCCACGAGTAGGTGATGACGTGCGAGCGTGTAGCGTGCCGTCGGCTCGCCGCCGGCCGAGATCTGATGCGCGTAACCGCGCGGACGCTCCGACCCGACGACGTCATGCACTGCGCCATGCAGCCTCTCCGTGAGCGAGAGCCCCAGCACACCGACCGTGAGCGCGCTGGTCCACGCAGTGCGCGAGTCGGTGCCGACGCGTACCCGTTGATTCGTGGTGAACAGCAGGCTCGCGTAGGGTCGGTCATCGTATACAGGCGCGGCACTCAAGACATCGCGCGGCGTGAAAACCATCAAACCGATCTGCCTCGAGTGATATGTGTCCGCCACTTCGACCGGCGAGGTAACCCGATCGATCGCTGCGAGCGCAGGATCGAGGGACAAGTAACGGTCGCGCGCATCCGTTCCCGAGAAGGAGAACGCAAGGCCTCCCGTGTAGTCGCGATCGCGCTCGCCGCCCGCGAACAAGTCGTTGTCGATTTGCAGCCTAACGCCGCTCACTGCGGGCTCGGGTTCCGCACCCGTCGTAACAACGGGCGCGGCCATCGCGAGCGACGCTGCAAGCGCCAGCCATCGATGTCTCGTTGAACTGCCCATGTTCGTAACCCTTCAAGAGCGAAGACACGCGAGCCTTGCCCGGTTGTCTTCGTTTCATGCTCATGCCTCATGTTGGGCGTTACTTTCGCGGACTCGCGCGCTGGGATCAACGTGAGCGCAGGAATGAATCTCATGACGGGACCTCGCGAATCGCCGGGCTGAGCCATTCGGCCATGAGAATTCGATCTGCTGCCGGCAACGCTGCGAACGCAAAACCGGCTCACGTGACGGCCGAGTAGGACTATTCGCAGGTGAAATGCGCGCCCTGGGCATTCCAAGGACGCATGAGCTCATGCGCGGCCGACATCGAGGCAGCAGTCGACGCGCGAGAATGCGAAAAGGTTGCGCACGAGATGCGCGAAACGCAGCGCGGCAAGACGAACGAGCGTACGAATCAGCGAGTTCGAGCAGCAGAGAACGGCTTCTCGAGTTGCCATTGGACGAAAGGTATACCCCGCCGCACGTGCAGCCCGAAACCGACGTAATTGAAAAAACGCGCAAGCCGTTTGCGATACCACTCCGCTTCGCGGAGCCGAATCGCGTCGTCGCTGCACGAGCGATCCGCATTGCGCCGCCAATCCTCGACGGTCGGCGCGTGGAAATAGAACGCACCGCGCGATAGCCGTGCCAGGTTTTCGATGGCGCGCGCGGCCTCCCGGTCGCTCAGGTACTGCAGCACGTCATAACAAACGATGAGATCGAACTGACCCGGTGCAGTGAAATCGGCGACGGAGCCGTGCTTCCAGCCGTAGCGCTTACACAAGTATTCGCTCGCCTCGACCCCGAGGTAGTACGCCCCCGGGAACGCGCGGAGCAACGGACGGCGCAGTAATCCGAGGCCGCAGCCGGCATCGCAGATTCTTTTCACCGGAATGTCGAGGTAGCGCACGAGCGCCGCGATCATTTGCGCCCGTCGGGCCATTTCTTCCCGTGTCGTGACGCGAGTGCGGGGGTCCAAATAGAAGCGACGGTAAAAGGCGGCGTCGAATCGGGACATCGAATGACAGAAATCGACTTCGGGGTCGCGAATATTAGGGGATCGGTGCGGTCAGTCGCTTGCATTCCGTCGAGCGCCACGGCCGGCGCTTGATTAGCCCTTCACCGATCCCAACCTACCGCTCATGTCGGATACGAGCGCCTGCGCATGAGCACCCGAAACCCCCATTCCTGGATGTGGGCCGAAGCCTTCGAATTGCTGGAACGCGCTCAGCGTTTGCAGCGGCAGTTCTTTGCATTCGGGCATGCCGTGCAATCCCAGCCTCGGTGGGAGCCCCCTGTGGACATCGTGGCTTGCGACCCCGATGTGCAGGTGACCGTCGCGCTGCCGGGCGTTTCGCCCGACCGCGTGCAAGTCCATGTGAAACACGGCGCGCTGTTCGTCACTGCGCTGCGCGCGCCCCCATTGAATGCGCAGACCACGGCCGTACATCGCTTGGAAATCCCGTACGGACGTTTCGAGAGACAGATCGCGCTTCCGGCCGGTACCTACGAGCTGATGGAACAGTCGTTCGTCAATGGATGCCTCGTGTTGCGGCTGACCAAGCGATAGGAGTCCCGTCGACCGCGGGTGGAGAAGCAATGAGCGAAACCAATTTGAACGAGAACGAGACGGCTGCTGCAGAAGAGCAGACGAAGCGCATCTCGGATGACATGCTGATCATCCTGCCGGTGCGCAACCTCGTGCTGTTTCCGGGCACCGTGCTGCCGGTCGCCATCAGCCGCGAGCGTTCGTTGGCCGGCGCTCAGGAGGCCGTACGCACGGAAAGCAAGATCGGTTTTCTGTTGCAGCACGACCCGGAGACGCAAGTGCCGACGCCGGACGATCTTCACAAGATCGGTACGGTCGCGAACATCGTGCGCTATGTGACTGCGCCCGACGGCACGCACCACCTCGTCGTGCAAGGCGAGCGCCGCTTCCGCGTGCTCGATTTCCAGGAAGGCCTGCCTTTCATGCTCGCTCGCGTGGAATACGTGAGCGAGCCGCCTGCGACGACGCCCGAGATCGAAGCGCGCGCGCTGCATCTGAAGCGTTTGGCGGCCGAAGCCATTTCGCTGCTGCCGCAGGCGCCTGCGGAGCTTTCCAACGCGATTCAAGCCGTTGAGTCGCCTTCGACGCTCGTCGATCTCGTCGCGAGCTTCATGGACATCAAGGTGGCGGAGAAGCAGGAGCTGCTCGAGACCATCGAGCTCAAGGACCGGCTCGAGCGCGTCGCTTCGTTGCTATCGAAGCGCATCGAGGTCCTGCGGCTGCAGCGGCAGATCGAAGAACAGACCCGCGAGGCGATCGACGAGCGCCACAAGGAAGCGCTGCTGCGCGAGCAGCTTCGCCAGATCAAGAAGCAGCTCGGCGAAGACAACGACAGCAACGAGGAAATTGCAGAGCTTCGCGACGCGATCGAAAAGGCCGGCCTTCCCGAGGAGGCGAAGGAGCAAGCGCTCAAGGAGCTCAAGCGGCTCGAGCGCATGCCGGATGCGAGCGGCGAATATTCGATGCTGCGCACCTGGCTCGATTGGATGATCCAACTCCCGTGGACGAAGCTCGACGAGGAGACGATCGACATCGCCAATGCGCGCCGCGTGCTCGACGAGGACCACTACGGCCTGGAGAAGATCAAACGCCGCATCATCGAGTACCTGGCCGTCCGCAAGCTGAACCCGCAAGGCCGCAGCCCGATTCTGTGCTTCGTCGGCCCACCCGGCGTCGGCAAGACCTCGCTCGGCCAGAGCATCGCCCGCGCGCTCGGCATCAAGTTCGCACGCGTGAGCTTGGGCGGCGTGCACGATGAGGCAGAAATTCGCGGCCACCGGCGCACCTATATCGGCGCATTGCCCGGCAACATCATTCAGGCGATTCGCAAAGCCGGTACGCGCAATCCGGTGCTGATGCTCGATGAGATCGACAAGCTCGGCGCC
>CALEKY010000023.1 GCA_937902995.1 uncultured Sinobacteraceae bacterium | reverse complement strand
AGGATCCGATCGAGTTCCTGCACACGAACAAGAAGTCGATCATCAATCAGCGCGAAGTCGGTCTCGATACGAAGTCGTATGCACGTGCGCTGAAGAGCGCGATGCGCGCCGCGCCCGACGTCCTGCTGATCGGCGAGATCCGCGACCGCGAGACGATGGAGTCGGCGATCATGCTGGCGGGTACCGGACACCTGGTTCTCGCGACGCTCCATGCGAACAACACCGCCGAGACGCTGGACCGCATAATCAACATGTTTCCGCGCGATCAGCATCCGCAGATCTTCCTCGATCTGTCGCAATACTTGCGCGCGATCATCGCCCAGCGCCTCGTGCCCGGTAAGAACAAGCGCCGCGTCGCCGCGGTCGAGCTCTTGATCAACACGCCGCACGTGCAGGAGCTGATCAAGAAGGGCGATGTGATCGGCGCGAAAGAAGCGCTGCGGACGAGCTCGGAGAAGGGCATGCAGCACTTCGACACCGCGCTCTACGAGCTCTACAAGGCGGGTCGAATCACGATGGAAGACGCGTTGGCCTACGCCGATTCGCGCACCAATCTCGAAGCGAAGATCAATTTCGGCTGATCGCCGCGATCAGGCCACGAATACCGTCCTGGCGTCGAAGACCGGGCCGTCCACACAGACCCGCTTCATGGCGGGACCCGTCGGTGTTTGCACGCGTACTGCGCAGCCAGCGCAGCCGCCCACCGCGCACGCCATGAACTCCTCGAGCGACACCTGACACGGAATGCCGAAGCGTTGTGCGACGGCGGCCGCCGCTTTGAGCATGGGTGTCGGACCGCAGGCGAACATCTCTACTTCGGCGAGGGCGCTCGAGTCCAACGAACCAAGCCAAGTCGCGGCAAGGTCGGTGACGTATCCTTCAAAGCAGCCGGGAAATCCGGCGAGGCTCGCAAGCCGGCTGGGAATTCCCCATTCGTCCAACATCGGCATGCAGGCGATCGTGCCTTCGGGCATTCCGGACACGACGATCGTCGAAGGGCGCGCGCGGAACGGGAACGGCACTTCCGAACCCATCAATACGAGCGGCTTCCACGATGCGTCGTTGCGCTCACGCAGGCGCTCGGCGAGGAAGATCATGGGCGGGATGCCGACACCGCCACCCACGAGCAGAGCTCGCGGTCTCTCCGGATGCACAACGAAACCGTTGCCGATCGGACCCAAGGAGCTGATGCGATCGCCCGGACGCTTCTTCGCGAGCAGCGCGAGCCCGCCGCCGATCACTTTGTAGAGAACGTCGATCGTGCCGCGTCCGACGTCGGCACGCATGATTGACAACGGACGACGCATGGGCAGCGATTCGTCGCACGTCAAATGCACGAACGACCCCGGCGTGGCGGCACGCGCGCATTTCGGCGCAAGGAGCTTGAGCACGTACTGATTGGCGTCGAAGCGCTCGTGCGCGAGCACTTCGGCCTCTTCGAGGAAGATCGAGCCGCGGTGTGCTGGATGGGTCGTCGATGTCATTTAGGGCTCATTGTTTGACGGTAATTGGGACAAGGGAATCGCGAAAAGGGAAAGGGGAATCGGGAAAAGAAGAGGTTTCTGTGTCACTTATCGCGCAAACCGGTCACGAGTCGCCGGTCACTTCGAATCACGAATCACGGATCATTCCCTTTCCCTTTTCCCCTTTCCCCGTTCCCTTACCTAAGCTGCCGCCTCGCCTGTACGTTGCGAACGATCGTTGCAAGCACGGCCATGCGCACTGCCACGCCGTTCGTGACCTGGCGTTGGATCACCGATTGTGGTCCGTCGGCCACCTCGCTCGCGATCTCCACGTCGCGATTCATCGGGCCGGGATGCATCACGATGGCGTCCGGTTTGGCCTTGCGCAGGCGCTCGGCGGTGATGCCGAACTTGCGGTGGTAAGTCAGCTCGTCGGGGAAGCGGGCCGAGCCGAAACGCTCGCGTTGGATGCGAAGTGTCATCACGACGTCCACGCCTTCGATGGCTTGGTCGATGTCGTAGAAGCGCGTGGCATTCGCAAATTCGTCCGGACCGGGCATCAAGTCTTCCGGCGCGGCGATCCGCAGCTCTTCGACGCCGAGCGTCGTGAACGCGTGCCAAGCCGAACGTGCGACTCGCGAGTGAGCGATGTCGCCGGCAATCAAAATCCGCAGACCCTCGAATCCGCCCTTCACCTGCCGCACGGTCAGCGCATCGAGCAAGCCTTGGGTCGGGTGGGACAGATGCGCCTCGCCGGCATTGAGGATGCAAACATGCGGCGCCACGTGCTGAGCAATGAAGGCGGGCAAGCCCGGCTCGGCGTCGCGCATGATCAGGATGTCCGCATGCATCGCTTGCAGCGTGTAGATCGTGTCGAGCACCGTTTCGCCCTTCACGCGCGACGAGGATTGCATGTCCAGGTTCACGACTTCGGCGCCGAGGCGTCGTGCCGCGAGCTCGAAAGACACGCGCGTGCGCGTGCTCGGCTCGAAGAACAAGTTTGCGACCGTGTGGCCGGCGAGCGTCTGATCCCGTGCCGGCAGGTCGCCGGGGTCGCGGACATAGAACTGCGCCAGATCGAGGAGCGCGGTGAGCTCTTCGCGCGTCAGTCCTTCCAAAGTGATGAGGTGTTGCAGCCGACCTTCGCTGTCGCGCTGCACAGTGGCGCTCAGTGAGGCGGATTGTTCGCTGGCGAATCCGGCGACGGACGGCTGCGTTCGCGTCCGCGGATCGTCGTTGTTCGGATTTGTGCTCAAAAGGTGCCCTCGAGTCTCGGGCCGCTCAGACTTTCTCGGCGGCGGCAGGATCGGCAAACCAGCGCTCCAAGACGACTTTCGCCGCGGTCATGTCGACGTCCGCATGCGTGACGCGGCGGCGCTTGAGTCTGCTCGCGCGCGCTTCGCGAAGCTGCGCTTCCGCTTCGCGCGAGCTCAGGCGCTCGTCCACGAGGCACGCGGGGATTGCGAAACGGGCGCTCAGTTCGCGGGCGAATTTGCGCGCCGCATCGGTCAGGAGTGTCGGCGTACCGTCCATATTATAGGGGAGGCCGACCACCAACTGGGCCGGCCGGTACTGTTCGATCAGCGCCGCGATGGCGTTCCAGGGGATATCGCTCGTTCGTTCGAGCGTGCTGACCCCGTGCGCCGTGCAGGTGAGCGTGTCGCCGGAAGCGATCCCAATGCGGCGGGTGCCATAGTCGAAGGCGAGGACGATTTGCGGGCTCGAGCTCGGGTTCACCGAGCAAGCGTACCGCGGCGACGCGAAAGCGTCAGGCGTGGCCGACGTGCGGACTGATGGTGGCGACGTCGATGCCGAGCAGGCGCCCGGCAGCGTGCCAGCGCTGCTCGTACGGGATGTCGAAAAGAATCCGTTCGTCGGCGGGCACGGTGAGCCACGCGTTTTGCGCGATTTCGGCTTCGAGCTGGCCCGGACCCCAGCCCGCATAGCCGAGCGCAACGATTGCGGTTTTCGGACCGGCGCCCCGCGCCATCGCGTCCAGGATATCGGGCGATGTCGTCACCTGGATCGTCGAGGACACCAGGCGTGTGTGCTCCCAATGGCCGCCGGCGCGATGCACGACGAAACCCCGGTCGGTTTGAACCGGCCCGCCCTGGAGCACGGGCTCGTCGCCGCTGACGCCCGGCGCCATCGGCATCTTCAGTTGTTCGAACACGTCCGCCAGGCGCATGCGCAGCGGGCGATTGA
This sequence comes from uncultured Sinobacteraceae bacterium, assembly GCA_937902995.1. Taxonomy (GTDB): domain Bacteria; phylum Pseudomonadota; class Gammaproteobacteria; order Steroidobacterales; family Steroidobacteraceae; genus Steroidobacter. The sequence goes on along the minus strand of CALEKY010000023.1, from coordinate 28,219 downwards.
TGACGATGCCCAGCGCGCCTTCATGGTTGTGTTCCCAGATGAACGTGACGGTTTGTGCGAAATTCACGTCCATCATCGTGGGCATCGCCACGAGAAACTGATTGGTGAGATAGCCGGTAGACATGGATTCGAGTATCCGACCGGTTTCGGGACGGCTCAAGCAATTTAAGACTTAAGTGCCCCAACCCAAGCACCGACCGCAAGACGCACTGCAATTCTTCGTAATCCGTCTTCACTCCGCCGGCACGGTGAGCGTTCCTTGCCCGACTTCGCCGCCGAGAAAGCGCCACTCGTAGGCGAATCTGAGCTCGTCGTATTGCTTACGCAGCTCGGGCGGGAAGGGATCGAACGGCGATGCCAGCCGCAGGATGGCTTGCGCGGCCTGGTCCAGGTCCTTGTGACCGCTCGATCGGCGCACGATGCTGCCGTTCAGTTTGCCGTCCGCGCTGATCGACACTTCGAGCACGGGGTTGCCGATCGAGGCATTTCGTTGTCGGGCGACTTGCGGGAAGTTCATCGTGCCGAGGCGTTCCACTTTGCGTCGCCAGGCATCGAGGTACGGTGCGATCTTCGATTCGCGAGTATTCGGGATGACTTCGTACTTGCCGTCGTGACGGCCTCGCAGCCGCAAGGAGCGATCGGTCGCGCTCGTCGTCACCGGGCTCGGCGTCATCGGCGTCAGTGCCAGCGGAACTTGCGCTTCCTGCGCGGGCCGATCGTCGCCGCTGCGAAAAGCAACTTCGCTTCGATCCGAGCGAGCCGTCAGGTACTCCGTCGAGTGTTGCCCGGTCACCGCCTCGCGATATTCGTCGCCATTACCGTCGGGAACGCCGTCTTGCGCTGCCGCCATGGGCGACGAGGCGGGATTGGCCGGCCGGACGCGTTCGTTCGTGGTGCCGCTGCCGATCTGATTGCGCTGGGCCAGATATTGCGCAGTGGGATTGTCGGCGGCTTGGAGATCGGGGCCCGTCAGGATCATGACCTCGAGCGTCGGCGTCGTGGGCTTGGGGCCTCGCGGCGCAGCAAACGTCACGCCGAGGATCACGATGCCGTGAAAGAGCGCGGCGAGAAACAGCGTGGTCGTCAGACGATCCTTGACCGGCGCAGCACCCTCTTGGGTGTCGGTCAGCAAACCGAGGTCGTTTGCGGCAGCGCTCATGACGGCAGTCGATCGGATCACTAATCGTACGTGGTTCGGCGCAAGCGAGCAGAAATTTCCTCAGGCCACGCGTGCGGAAAGGCGCGCTAGCGCCGAGCGGCAACCTGCTTTTCGATGGCGTCCATCAGCAATCCGGCGATTTCGGTCTTGAATTGCTTGTCCAATTCACGCACGCCGGTCGGGCTCGTGACGTTGATCTCGGTCACGTAGCCGCCGATCACATCGAGCCCGACGAACAGCATGCCGCGATCGCGCAGCGTGGGGCCGATCTGGCTGACGAGCCATCGGTCGCGCTCCGTGAGCTCGCGTCCGACGCCCTTGGCTCCGGCGGCGAGATTTCCCCGGTTATCGACCTCAGTCGGAATGCGCGCGAGGGCATAAGGCGCCGGTTCGCCGTCGATGACGAGCACGCGCGAGTCTCCGGTCGAAATGATGTCGGGGATGTACCGCTGCACGATCGCATAGCGCGAGCCGTAGTCGGTGAGCGTTTCGAAGATCACGTTCGCGTTCTTGTCGCCGCGGTCGATGACGAAGATCGACCGGCCACCCATACCGTGCAGGGGCTTGCAAACGATCTTCAGGTGCTCGCGCAGGAACGCATGCATGTCGGCCATGTCGCGCGTGATCAGGGTCGGCGCGCAGCATTGCGGAAACCAGGCCGTGAACACCTTTTCGTTCATGTCCCGCAGACCTTGCGGTCGATTCACTACGAGAGCGCCCTGGAGCTCGGCGCGCTCCAGAATGTAAGTCGTATAGATGTATTCCATGTCGAAGGGCGGATCCTTGCGCATCAGGATCGCGTCCATTTCGCCGAGCTTCGTCACCCGGGGTTCACCAAGCTCGAACCAGCTCTGCAAATCGTCACGCACTCGCACCGGCCGCAATCGCCCGAACGCCGTGCCGTCGCTCAGCCACAAATCGCGTTGTTCGGCGTACCAGAGCGTCCAATTGCGCTTCTGTGCCGCGAGCATCATCGCGAGCGTGGTGTCTTTGGCGGGTTTGATGGATTCGATGGGATCCATCACGACGACGATCTGAATGGACATGAGAGATTCCTGTAAACGTGTGCGGGCAAAGCGCGGAAAGACCGCTGCGCTCGCTGGACCCGATCTGCCGTCGTGAGACGCGCATCACGTCACCGAGCCGCGCGTGTGACAAGCTTCATACTATAGGCACGCAGCCAATGGCGGGCCCCCCGACCAATATGTTAAAAGTTTCGGTCGTCGCGCAAGTATCAGGATTTACGCAGAAATTGTGAGCTGACGGGGACCGCAATTCGGCGGCGTGAACGAACATGAGCGCGATTGCTCGAGAGGAAAGCCGATGGAGAACGTAGCAGCGAGCAGCAGCCCGCGCCTGGCTGGGCTCAAAGTCCTCGTGATCGACGACAGCAAGACGATCCGGCGTACCGCGGAAACGTTGCTGGCAAAGGAGGGCTGTGAGGTGTACACGGCGGTCGACGGCTTCGATGCGCTGTCGAAGATCGCCGATCACCAGCCCGACATCGTCTTCGTGGACATCATGATGCCGCGACTCGACGGCTACCAGACCTGCTCGCTCATCAAGCACAACAAGGTGTTTCGTTCGATTCCGGTGATCATGCTGTCGAGCAAGGATGGATTGTTCGATCGCGCGCGCGGACGCATCGTCGGCTCCGAACACTATTTGACGAAGCCGTTCACCAAAGACGAGCTGCTCAATGCGATCGAGACGCACGTCGGGCACATGATCCGTTAACCGATGCCCGGACAAGCGATACATGCAAGGTCGGAGCAAGGTATGGCCCTGATCCTCATCGTCGACGACTCGCCGACTGAAGTGCACGTCATGCAGAAGGCCTTGGAGCGCCACGGGTATCAGACCGCGTGCGCGGGCGATGGCGCAGAAGCGATTCGCAAGGCCAAGGAGATGAAGCCCGATCTCATCTTCATGGACGTCGTGATGCCCGGCGTCAACGGTTTCCAGGCGACGCGCAAGCTCGCGTCCGATCCCGAGACGAAATCGATTCCCGTGATCATGGTGACGTCGAAGGATCAGGAGACCGACAGGATCTGGGGAATGCGCCAGGGCGCGATCGACTATCTCGTCAAGCCGGTGTCGATGGACAAGCTGATCGAGAAGGCTCAGGCCGCACTTGCGGGCTGACGGCATGACGAGCGCAGCCGAGCTCAAGTCGCTCCGGGACAAGCCGTTCGAGCTCTTGCAGCAGCTCGAGCAGCTCGCCCGTGCGGCGTTGAGCGGTCAAGGGCGAGATGCCGCAGGCGAGCGCGAGTGGGTCGGTGTCGCCTTTCGCCTGAGCTCGGAGAATTTCTTGGTCGCTCGCGAGGAAACGCGCGAGGTCCTCGGCTTTCCGACAGTGCTGACGCGAGTGCCGGGCGCGAAGAGTTGGATTCGCGGGCTCGCGAACGTACGCGGGACGCTCCTGCCGGTCGTCGACTTGAGGGCGTTTCTCGGCGGCGGAGTCACGGCGACCGGCCGCTCGTCGCGCATTCTGGTCGCCAACCATCGCGAGATACCCGCCGGGTTGCTCGTGGATGAGGTGCTCGGGTTTCGCCGCTTTTCGGATGGGGAGTTTTCGACCTTGGTTCCTCCGACCATCATTCGTTGCGAGCGGTATCTTGCCGGCGCTTTTCGCCGCGGACAGGAAGGTTGGCCCGTATTCAGCTTGCGGTCGCTCCTCGAGAGCCCGGAGTTCTTACAGGCGGCCGCGACATGAAGCGGCGAGGCGTGGAATACGAGGTCGTGGATCGTCATTTTTCCGGCATCGGCTTACGCTCGCGCCTGCCTGCGCGCAAGCAAGTCGGTGCTGACGCTCGGGGTTTGCCATGACCGACGCTAAACAAAATTACAGCGTCAAGTTCCTGCCGATTTTGATGGGCGTCGCGCTCGTCTGCGTCACGGTGGCCACCGCACTCTACTGGTTTACGAGCCGCGACTCGGCCGACGGCGCCGATGAAATAAAGCAGATCAATGAGCTCGTCGTGCTGTCGCAAAAGATTCCGGCACAGGCGAGCGCGGCGCTATCGGGCAACGCCGCCGCGTTCGATGCGCTCGCTGCGTCGCGCCAACGCTACTCGCGATTGACGGCTGCAATCGGAGAGAGCGCGCAGAATCTCGCCGCCTCGACCGAGCTATTGCGTCACTCGCAGGCCATCCTGGGCGCGCGCGAAGCGACGCTAGCCGCACAGAAATCGGCCAATGAGATTTCGGCGACATTGCCGCAACTCCTGCAGAGTCTCGGCAACGTCGTCAGCGTGCTCGGACCGGCGAACGTCGATGCGATCGCGCGGCACCTGGAGCGTTTCGAGGTGACCGGTCAACGGTTGCTTCAAGACGCCGAAGCGCTCGCTGGAGGCGTCGGCGATACTGCGGCCATCGCGCGTCGTCTTGCGGACGGCATCGACTATCTCGGTCAGGTCGTCGGCGGACTGAGCGGCGAAGACGCAGCGCTCGGTCTTCCCGTCGTGAGCGGTGCCGACGGTCAAGCGCGGCTCAAGCAGACGAGTCAGTTGTACGCGCAGTTGAGCGGCAGTGTGCGCACTGCGATCAGCTCGGCGGATCGCATCCGTGCTGCGCGCGATGCGAACGCTGCGCTCGCCACGAGCGCCGACAAGATCTATTCGCACTTCGAGAGCCGGCTCGGCGTCGCGAGCGGTGCCGCCGACATTCTCGGCAGCAAACCGGTGATCGGCGGGTTGCTGATCGCAGCCGTGCTCGTGTTGATCGCGCTCGCCGCGATTTACAAGATGACCGGCAATCTGCGCCGTAGCTTGGAGCAGCAGGCGAGCAAGAATCAGCGCAATCAGGAAGCCATTCTGCGCCTGCTCGACGAGCTGTCGAGTCTCGCCGACGGCGACCTCACGGTGCAGGCGACCGTGACCGAAGACATCACCGGCGCGATCGCAGACTCCATCAACTACGCGATCGAGGCGCTGCGCGAGCTCGTCGCGACGATCAACGAGTCGGCGGTGACGCTCGATGTGGCGGCCAAGGACACGCAGGTTTCGGTCAGCCAACTCGCCAAGGCCTCTGTCGCGCAGTCGCGGCAGATCGCGCTGGCGTCCGAATCGGCAGCCGCCATGGCGGCATCGACCGAAGAAGTGTCCGGCAATGCCGAACGTTCCGCCGACGTCGCGCGTCACGCCGTGGACGTGGCCCACAAAGGCGGCGATGCGGTGCGCCGTACGATCGACGGCATGAACGCCATCCGCGAGACGATTCAGGAAACCTCGAAGCGCATCAAGCGCCTCGGCGAGAGCTCGCAAGAGATCGGCAACATCGTCGAGCTCATCAACGACATTGCCGAGCAGACCAACATTCTCGCGCTCAATGCTTCGATTCAGGCGTCGATGGCCGGCGAGGCCGGGCGCGGTTTCGCGGTCGTGGCAGACGAAGTGCAGCGCCTCGCCGAGCGCGCCGCGAACGCAACGAAACAGATCGAAGTGCTCGTGCGCACGATTCAAGCGGACACGAACGAGGCAGTCGTGTCCATGGAGCGCAGCACGACGGACGTCGTCGGCGGTGCATTGCTTGCGGAGAACGCCGGCGCCGCGCTCGAAGAGATCGAGCAGGTGTCGAACCAGATCGCCAGCCTCGTGCAGAACATTTCCGCGAGCGCCCGCCAGCAGGCGTCGGCTGCGCAAAACATTTCGAGGAACATGCAGGTGCTGCGCGAGATCAGTGCGCAAACCGCGGAGAGCTCGGCGGCCACAACGAGCTCCGTGGCGAAGCTCGCCGAGCTGTCTGCCGGCCTGCGCAAGTCCATTGCGGGATTCCGGCTTCCCGATGCTGCGTCCGGCAAGACGGAGCTGTTGACGGATTCAGTGCGCACTTCGGCACCTGCGACTCCGGTTGCTGCCGTATCGCGCCCTGCTCCGAAGAAAGTCAGTGGGGCCGCAAGCTGATGGCCCGAATTCCCGAGCTGCCCGCCCTGCACGAGGCTGTCTAACTCATGGCCGAGGTTTCTTCGCAAACGCTGCACATCGTCGCACGCGAGCTCACGAACGAGCTCAACGAGGCGCGCGCTGCGCTCGAGACGTTCGGCGAGCAGCAAGAGAACATTGCGCTGCTGCGCAAGTGTGCAGAGCACCTGCATCTGGTGCACGGTGCCTTGCGCGTCGCCGAGGTTTACGGTGCAGCTCTGCTCGCAGAGGAAATGGGGCAGGTCACGCGCTACCTGATCGAGAACTTCGCCGAGAAGCGTCATCTTGCCGAAGGACTCGACGCGCTCATGCGCGCAATGGTGCAGTTGCCGACGTATCTCGAGCGCGTGCTGAGCGGCGGGCGCGACATGGCGCTCATCTTGTTGCCGCTCTTGAACGATCTGCGTGCCGTGCGCGGACATGCGCTTCTGTCCGAAGGTACGCTCCTGCTGTTGAATCTCACGTCGGATCAGCAGGCGAATCCGGTGCCTGCCGCGCCGGGCGAAGCGCGCCTGACGGTCCCGCAATGGGCGCGCAAGCTCCGGACGCGTTTTCAGCTGGGATTGCTCGGTTGGATCAAGGGCGAGCGCGTCGAGCAAAACCTCGAAGTGCTCGCACGCACGGCCGAGAAGATGGAACAGATTGCGACGACGCAGCCCTTGTTCCAGCTGTGGTGGGTCGTCGGTGCCGTGCTCGAAGCGTTGCGCGAGGGCGGCTTGGAAGGCACGGCATCGGTCAAGCGATTGCTCGGACAAGCCGACCGCGACTTGAAGCGTCTGTACGAGCAGGGCGAAGCGCGCTACGCAGATAGCCCGCCGCTCGAGCTGCTGAACAATCTCCTTTATTACGTTGCACGTGCGAAGTCGTCCGGTCCGCGCGTTTCGGCGGTTCGCGCTTCGTTCCGTTTGGATGAACTGCTGCCGGTCGACGATCACGTCGAGCAAGCGCGCGAGAGCCTCTCCGCGCCGTCCGTCAAGCTGATGAAAACGGTGGCAGCCGCCATCAAGGAAGACTTGAGCCGCGTCAAGGACGCGTTGGACATCTTCGTGCGGCAGGGCGGCACGCAAGTCGAGGAGCTCGCGCCGCAGCTCGATCTGCTGAAGAAAATCGGCGACACGCTCGGTGTGCTCGGGCTCGGCGATCTTCGCGACAAGGTGCAAGGCGAAGCGACGGCCTTGCAGGCGATCGTCTCGCAGCGCCAGCCAGTCGATGAGACTACGTTGCTACGCATGGCGGCCACGCTCATCAAAGTGGAAGACAGCCTCGACGAGCAGCTCGTGAGCATGATCGTCCCCACGGACGAGCCCGCGCCACAAGCGAAAGGCGAGGATGACGTCGAGTTCCGCCAAGTCGCGGCAGCGGTGCTGCGCGAATGCATCGTGAACATGGCGCGCATCAAGGAGGCGATCGCGCTGTCAATGGAAAAGCCGCAAGAGGCGCAGCAAGGCCTCGATCAGATTCCGCAGCTCGTGCGCGGCATCACTGCCGGTCTGATGATGTTGAACAAGACGCGCGCCGTCGAAGTGATGGAAGGCATCGACAAGGCGTTGCAGCAATTCATTCGTTCGGACGGCTTGACGCTGCCGCCCGACGCCGTCGACCGGCTCGCCGATGCGATCGTTGCGGTCGAGTACTACATGGAGACGTTGCAGGCAGGCCGCTCGGACCCCTGGTACATGCTCGACAACGCGGAAGCGTGCTTGCGATATCTGGAGCAGGCCGAGCTCGTGCCGCGCGTCGAGCACATGGCGCCGCAATCCGATTACGCTCGGACGATCGTCATCGAGCCCATGTCGCAAACCGTTGCGGCGCCGACCGAGCACGACAGAACGGCCGTGTTGGATCGTCAGCCGCCGGTCGCTCCGCAGCTGCAGCCGTCGCCGCCGGAGCAAGCTGCGCCGGCGGCGGCCAGTCCGGCACCTGCAGTCGTTGCACCTGCCGATCGTCCGATCGATCCCGAATTCCTCGAGCTGTTCATCGAGGAGGCCAAGGACGAGATCGCCAAGCTGCAGCAATTCTTCCCGTTGTGGGATACGAATCCGCAGGATCACGAAGCGCTCACGAACGTTCGCCGCTCCTTCCATACCTTGAAGGGCAGCGGACGGATGGTCGGTGCACAGCTCATCGGCGAATTCGCCTGGGCGATCGAGAATCTGCTCAATCGCGTCATCAACAAGACGCTCGAGCGCACACCGGACATCATGGCGTTGATGCGCGAGGCGGTTGCCGCTGTGCCCGAGCTCGTCGAGCAGCTCGAGACCGGACGCGAGCCGCGCATCGACATCGTCAAGACGATTACTCAAGCGCACACGTTGGCCGGTGGGCGACCGGCCGGCGCACCCGAGCCTGGGACGAACTACAGCACGCCGACGCGCGCTGCACCTGCGCAGCCGGCCGTCGAGGCGCCGCAGCCGCAGGCTGCCGCTCAGGCGTCTGCCGAACCGGCTGAAAAAAAAACAGAGCCGCCGTCGGACGACCAGCCGCCGGGATCATCCGCCTCGACCGCGATGGATCCGGCGCTGCACGAAATCTACGCCAAAGAAACCGCGGGCCATCTCGCCACCATCCGTGAGTTCATCGCGAGCTGCGAGCTGATCGGTGCGCCGTATCCGATCACCGAGCACCTCTATCGCTCCTGTCACACGCTGAGCGGCACGGCGAAAACCGCCGGCGCCCGGCAAGGCATCAAGATCGCCGAACCGCTCAACCGCTACATTCGCAAGCTCTACGACAACTCCATTTCCCTGCCGCCGGCCGGGTTGGAGGTGTTGAGAGATGCCGCGGCCGCCATCCAGCAGGTCGTCGACAACATCAACGAAGACACGGGTTTCTTCACGACGCACGACGCCATCGTGGCGCGGCTCAGCGAACTGGAACACGAGCTCGATGCCGAAATTGCGCGGCTGGCCGAAACGCTCGATGTGGGCGCTGCAATGGGTGCAGGCAGCGAAGAGGGCACCGTCGAAGCGCCGGTCTTGCGCGAGGATATCGGCGGTGCGACCAACGTCTTCGAGCCGGAGTCGTTCCCGGCACCGTCGGCGGCGAAAGCCGGGGCGCAGGCTCAGGACGAGGGCGATGTGATCGAGCTCGATCCGATGGATCCCGCGGCGCTCGACATGCTCAATTGGAGCTTCGAGAACTTCCCGGAGAAATCTTCAGCGCAGGCCGCTCCGCAAGAGCCGTCGCAGGAATCGTCGTCGGACGCAGACTTGGAAGCCACGACCAGCGTCGATGAGGCGAGCCTCGAGGCGACGAGCCGCACCGACGTCGCCGTCGATATTCCGGTCTTGCGCGACGAGGAAGCGCCCGAGCCGACGGTAACGCAGCGCAAGCTCGAGATTCCGAAGTCGGACGCCGTCGAGACGGCGCCATGGACGGCAGATTTCGAACCTCCGGTGCTGTCGGACGTGGTCGAAACGCCCGCCGCCGATGCATCGGCGATCGACACGCAAACAGCTGCTGCAGCAAGTGCGGCGGATGCGACCGGATCGGTCGACGCATCGTCTACCGTTCGTAGTCTCAAATTCGTCGCTGTGGACGACGGTTCGTCCGAGACGAGCGCGCCGACGTTCGCAGAGGTGCGAGATACCGCGCCGACCCGTTCGACGAGAGCGCTCGCCGTCGACGAGCCGCCTCAGGATGAGATCGTGCTCTCGGATTCGCTCGACTCCGAGCTCGATGCGGCAGCAGACGGCGAAGAGATCGTGCTCAGCGATGCGTCCGAATCGGAACTCGGCGCGGAAGCAGTCGAAGAGGTCGTACTCGAAGGTTCCTCGGGCTTCGAGGTCGAGACCACCGTCGCTGCCGACGAAGAAATCGTGCTCGGCGATGCATCGATCGAGGCCGAGATCGATGAGCAAGAGATCGGTGCGATCGGCGAGCCGCAAGCGGCGACGGAACAAGCCCCTGAGCCCATTCAGCCCGTCAGCACATCTGCACCGGCCGCTCCCGTAGCACCAGTCGCCGCCGTCGAGCCCGAACCGGAAGCCGACGTCGATGAAGATTTCGATCCCGAAGTCGCTGCGATCTTCACCGAGGAAGCAACGGAACTGCTCGAAACGGCGGACTCCGCGCTCAACGCCTGGCTACGCGACCGGAACAACAACTCGCTCGTCTTCGAGCTGAAGCGTGTCGTGCACACGCTCAAAGGCGGCGCGCGCATGGCAGGTCTCATGGCGATGGGCAACTTGAGCCATGAGCTCGAGACGCTCATGGGTCTGGTCGAATCGGGGCAGGTTCCGGCCGAGCCGCAAGTGTTCGAAGTCTTGCAGGCGAGTCTCGACGAGTTGAACAACATGCGCGACGTGGTCGCCAACGGCGGCCGTTGCAAGCAAGCGACCCATTTGCTCGCGCGCATCCGCGCATTGTCGGGCCAAGGGCCTGCACCTGAGCCAGCACCAACGCCGGCACCTGCCGCTGCGCCGACGCCTGCGCCAGCCGCTTCCGTCGAAGCGCCGGTCATCGAGCAGCCTGAAGCGCAGATTGCTGCGCAAGAAATCGAGGATTCGTCGCCGACGGCCTCCGTCCCGACGTTGACCGAACCGGTCGAAGTTGTCGCGCCCGAACCCAGTGCCGATGCTTCAGCGCCTGAGATCGAAGTGGAGTTCGGTGCGGACGAGCTCCATGTGCCTGTGGCGCAGGCTGCTCCCGAGGTAGCGGAATCGGCAGTTCAATCGCAGGAGCTGAAGGCTTCATTCGATGTGGCCGAGCTCGCGCCCGAGCTTCCGCCCGACACGCCAGCGGAGGCGCCGGAAGAACCGCAACCGGCGCCCGCATTACCGCCGGGCCGCGAACCGGTGGCGCAGGAGCGTCAGGAGTTCGCGCGCGTCGATGCCGAATTATTGGACAACCTGCTCAACAACGCCGGCGAAGTGAGCATTTTCCGCTCGCGCCTCGAGCAACAGATCAGCTCGATCGAATTCAACTTGGCCGAGCTCGGACGCACGGTCACGCGCTTGAAAGAGCAGTTGCGCAAGATCGAGCTCGAAACCGAAGCGCAAATTCTGCACCGCCATCAGGAAGAGCATCCCGGCCGTGCGGATTTCGATCCGCTCGAGCTCGACCGCTATTCGACGCTCCAACAACTGACGCGCGCGTTTGCGGAGTCGGTGAGCGACGTCGCGAGTATCGAAGGTTTGCTCGAGAACTTGACGCGCGAGGCGCAGAACCTCCTGATGCAGCAATCGCGCGTCGTCACTGAGTTGCAGAGCGGCCTGATGCGTACGCGCATGGTGCCGTTCCAGCGGCACGTGCAGCGACTGAGCCGTCTCGTGCGCCAAGTGGCGTCGGAGACAGGCAAGAAGGCGGAGCTGGTCGTCAATGGCGCATCCGGCGAGCTCGATCGCCAAGTGCTCGAGCGCATGCTGCCGCCGTTCGAGCACATGCTGCGCAACTCCGTCGTGCACGGCATCGAGACCCCCGAGGAGCGCCGCGCGAAAGGCAAGCCGGAGAGCGGCACGATCAAGGTGACCTTGCACCGCGAAGGCTCCGAAATGGTGATCGTGCTGGAGGACGACGGCCGCGGCATCGATTTGAACGCCGTGCGCGAGCGCGCCAAGCAGCGCGGGCTCGTGCAACCTGGCCGCACGCTGACCGACGAGGAAGCGCTGCAGCTCATCATGGAGCCGGGTTTCAGCACGGCCGAGAAGCTCACTCAACACGCCGGCCGCGGCGTCGGCATGGACGTCGTCGTCACCGAGATCAAGAAACTCGGCGGTGCCCTGTTCACTGAATCGGTGTTCGGCAAGGGCGTGAAGTTCACGATCCGATTGCCGTTCACGTTGGCGATCACTCAGGCGCTCATCGTGCGCACCGGCGAAGAGCTCTACGCGCTGCCGTTGCCGACCGTCGAGGGCGTGGCGCGAATTCCGCGCTCGGAGGTCCAGAAACATCTGGCGGAAGAGCAGTCGACCTTCAGCTACGGCGGTCAGACGTATCGTTTGCAGTATCTCGGTGCGTTCATCGGCGGCGGTCCCTCGCAATTGCCGGAAGCGGACGTTCCGGTGCCGCTCGTCCTCATCAAAGCCGGTGAACACTCGACGGCGCTCGTTACGGATGAGCTCGTCGGCCATCGCGAAATGGTCGTGAAGTCCGTCGGGCCGCAGATTGCCTCGATCCGCGGTATTGCCGGCGCGACGATTCTCGGCGACGGGCGCGTCGTGATCATCCTGGACATGGGTGCGCTCGTGCGTTCGGAGTGGCGCACGCAGATGCAGCTGGAGCAGCAAGTGCCGCAAGCGGAGCGACGCGTGCTGGCGCTGGTCGTCGACGATTCGATCACGGTGCGTCGCGTGACGCAGCGGTTGCTCGAACGTCACGGCATGCGCGTGCTCACGGCAAAGGATGGCGTCGACGCGCTTTCGATCCTGCAGGAGCACGTGCCCGACATCATCCTGCTCGACATCGAGATGCCGCGCATGGACGGTTACGAGTTCGCATCGCACGTGCGCTCGGATTCGCGCTGGGCGGACATTCCGATCGTGATGATCACCTCGCGCGTCGGCGAGAAACACCGTGCGCGAGCGATCGAGATCGGCGTCAACGACTATCTCGGCAAGCCGTACCAGGAACATCAGCTCCTCGATGCGATCGAGCCGTTGGTCGAGGCGCGGCGGAGAAAGGTGTCATGAGCGCGGCGCGAGCGTGCAGCGTGCGTCGACTGACGTTCGGTGTTTCGATTCGACGGCGCTCGTAGAGCGACTGTTGCGGAGCGATCGATGCGAGACTTCCATGAGCTGTACAGCCTCTTGATCCCGCTCGCGCAGGAACGGCTCATCGTGCCGCGCGCGTGCGTCGCAGAGGTCATCACCTGGCAACAGCCCGAAGCAACAGAGGGTACGCCGCCTTGGTTGCTCGGCACGGTTCGGTGGAACGGTCGCTCGGTGCCGGTGATTTCGTTCGAGGCACTGTGCGGGGAACCGTGTCCGCCGCCCGGCAGCCGCACACGTATCGTCGTTTTCGTCGGTCTGACGAATCAGATCAGCGTCGGTTACTTCGGCATCATCACCCAAGGTTTCCCGCAGCTCGTGCGCGTCAATCCCGACGTCGTCAAAGCGGATCCAAGCCGCTCGTTCACGGAACGCGGCCCGATTCTCTGCCAAGTGCGGATGTTGAACGAGTCGCCGCTGATTCCGGATTTCGATTGCATCGAGGAGAGAATCAGCGAGGAGTCGCGAGCCGCCTGAGGCGGCTCGCGGCAGGCTGAAGGTTGAAGGCTGAAGACTGAAGGCTGAAGACCGAAGGTTGTGAATGCGCGGAGCCACCGGCTCCGCTGCGAATAATCTTCAGCCTGCACCCTTCAGCCTCGCGCTCATTGCAGATCTCCCCACAACGCCTGCAACACCGTCAGCGCCACGACGGCGGCGGTTTCGGTGCGTAGCACGCGGGGTCCGAGACGGACGGGCATGAAGCCGGCTTTCTCGGCGGCAATGAGCTCGTCGTCGTCGAGGCCGCCTTCGGGTCCGATGAGCACATCGACGCGTGCCGGCAAGCTCGCCAAGCCGGCAAGCGATGCTGGAGCCGTTGGGCTGAGCACGAGTCGCATGCCCTCCTTACGGACGTTGGCGAAGTACTCGCGCAACGTCATGGCAGGGCTGACGGAAGGTACTCGCGAACGGCCGCATTGTTCGCATGCGCCGATGACGATATTGCGCCAATGAGTCTGTTTGCGCTCGACCTGCTTGCTATCGAGGCGCACGACGCTGCGGGCGGTCAGAACTGGTGCGATGGCGCTCACGCCGAGCTCGGTGGCTTTTTGCAGCGTCCAATCCATGCGCTCGCTGCGCGAGATACCCTGAACGAGCGTGATGCGAAGCGGAGACTCGGGTGTGGCTGCCGTCGGCGATCCGACCAGCACCGTCACTGCATCGCCTTCGATGCGCGTGATTTCCGCTTGAAATTCATTGCCCGTCCCGTCGAACACACGTAACGGTGCGCCGGGACGCATCCGTAAGACGCGTGCAACGTGATACGCGCCCGCTGCAGGAAGCGCGATTTCGGCGCCGGCATTCAGCGGACCTTCGCAGTGGATTCGGGTGATTCGCATGGGGGTTGGACTGAGCTCGCGTACCTCATTGTATCGCCGACAAGCAAGGACCGTTCCACAACGATCCGGATCGGTGCGTCCTGTGCAATCATTCGCGTATGCGCGGATCCATCGAACCCTCGGCCCTCGATTCGTTACCGGCGATCGACACCAATACCGGATTGCTGCGACGCGCACGCTACGTGCCTTCGCCGAATTACGACGAGCGCCCCGCGGGCAGCGTCGTCGATCTGATCGTCGTCCATGGCATCAGCTTGCCGCCGGGCGAGTACGGTGGCCCTTGGATCGATCGGCTGTTCACGAATACGTTGCCGCCGGACGAGCATCCGTATTTCGCGCAGATTGCAACGTTGCGCGTGTCTTCGCACTTGTTGATTCGGCGCGACGGCGAGTGCGTTCAATACGTGCCCTTCCACAAGCGGGCTTGGCATGCGGGGCAATCGAGCTACCGCGGTCGCGAGCGCTGCAACGACTTTTCGATCGGCATCGAGCTCGAGGGCACGGACACCGAGCCGTACGAGCCTGCGCAGTACCGCGTGTTGGCAGAGGTCATCGCCGAATTGTGCGAGGCGTATCCGCGTTTATCGGCAGAGCGGCTCGTCGGGCACAGCGACATCGCCCCCGGACGCAAGACCGATCCGGGCATCGCGTTCGATTGGCCCAGGCTCATGGCGCTGCTGCGCTTTCACGAAGTGCGATGATGCGCATTCTCGCTCGCACGCTCGTTGCCCTCGCGCTGCTGCAACTTGTCCCAGCGAGCGCCGAACGCATCGAGCGCATCGTGAGCCTTGCGCCGAATCTCACTGAGCTTGCGTTTGCAGCGGGTGCCGGCGATCGCATCGTCGGTACTGCAGAGTACAGCGACCATCCGCCCGAGGCGCGCAGAGTGCCGCGTATCGGCGATGCATTTCGCGTGGACGTCGAACGCATCGTCGCGCTCGATCCACAGCTCGTGCTCGCGTGGACGACGGGAACGCCTCCGGCAACGATTCAGCGCCTGCGTTCGCTCGGTTTGAATGTTCGAGAGTTCGAGCTGCAGCGTCTCGCGGACATACCGCGTACGGTGCGCGAGTTGGGCGCGCTGGCGGGCTCCGAGGCTCGAGCCGAGCACGCGGCGAGCGAATTCGAAGCTGCCGTCGCCGAGCTCGCGGTACACCATCGAGAAAGCAAGCCGTTGCGCGTGTTCCTGCAAGTGAACAGCCGACCGCTTTACACCGTGAACGGACGTCAGCTCATGAGCGAGGTGCTCGAAGTTTGCGGCGGACGCAACGTGTTCGAGGACTTGAGTCAGCTCGCGCCGCAGGTTTCTCTCGAGGCAGTCATTGCGCGTAATCCCGATGTCATCGTCGTCACCGACGATGGCGAGCCGGGCGCGCTCGATGAGTGGCGCAAGTGGACGCATCTCGAAGCCGTCCGTACCGACAACTTGTACCAACTGCCCGCGAGCGATCTTGCGCAGGCGAGCACGCGCCTGGCCGATGGTGCCGCCATGTTGTGTCGCGTATTGGAAACGGCTCGCGCTCGCAAGGCGGCGCGGATGTAATTTGCGGGATGATTCGAGCGAGTCGCTACGCGCGATCGCTGCGCGGTACGCACAGGATGAAGAAGGGATGTCGAACGTGAAGAAATCAAGCTCGATGCGTTTGCGATCTCGCGCCTCACGCGGCATTTCGCGCGCCGCCGAAGTGCTTGCGTGATGCGCAGCGCAGTCGTTTTCGTTCTCGCCGCGTTGCTTGGGCTGCTGCTCGTCTGGGGCGCCGCTTGGGGAGCGCGCCGCACCTACAACGCAAGCGATTACTTGGCGGCAAACCGGCGCCTGAATGCGCTGCTCACCGCGCTCAGCTACACGGCCAATGCAGCACCTGCATGGTTGTTGTTCACGCTGGCTGCGGTCGCTTTTGCGTGGGGGTGGTCGGCGATTTGGATGGCGATCGCCTTGTTTGCCGGCTCGCTATTGAATTGGTTCTACATCGCGCCACGGTTGCGGAAGATGGCTGCGGGGCAGGGCAGTCTCTCGGTGCTGCAAATTCTCGGTGCCGATGTCGGCGAGCGATTGCAGCCGCTGCTCGTCCGCTCGAGCGCGTTGCTGATTTCGATTGCCTTGTTCGTGCTGATCGCGAGCGAGCTTCATCTCGTGAGCGCGATCAGTACGAGCACCCTCGGGTTCGGTGCGACCGCAACGATCGTCACCGCGGCTGCAGCATACGCGCTGTACATCGCGGTCGGCGGATACTGGGCCGCAAGCTTGGCCGATGCAGTTGTCGTCGTCGCGCTCGTGATCGCCGGTCTGTTCCTGTTGGTGCCCGCCATCATTGCGGCAGGCGGTATCGAACAATTGCAGATCGGGTTCGCCGCGCTCGGCGATCGGGCAGTGGATCTGTTCGGCGGCCGAACCGGAGTCGTCGCCGTTGCATTTGCTTCAGGGACGCTGGGACTCGGCCTGTCGCTTTGCGGGCAACCGCATGCACTCAATCGTTTCATCGCGGTACGCGATGACCCCACGCTCAACCGCGCGCGTTGGTTGGCCGTGATCTTCTTCGCCGTCGTGCTGGCGACGATGCTGTTGTGCGGCTGGTGCGCGCAGGTGTTGTATGCGGGTCTCGAACGGCCGGAGCTGGCCCTGCTCGCGCTGGCGACGCGCATCTTGCCGCCGAGCGTCGGCGCGGTGTTTGCGTGGGTCCTGGTTGCGTCCGTCCTCGCAGCGGTCGGCGGCCAACTGCTCGTGCTCGCCGGTCTCGTGGCTGCCGATCTCAAACGCGAGCGCGCGAACGTCTCCTTCACCGCTGCGCGTATCGCGACCGTGATTGCGGCTGTCGCGGCGGCCTGTCTTGCGTTGTACGGGCCGCACATGTCGATCGAGCGCAGCGTTCTCGCCTACACGCTGCTCGGTGCTGCATTCGGGCCACTTGTGCTCGTGCGCATTGCAGGAAAAAGGATTCGGCCAGGTCCTGCGCTTGCAGCCATTTGGGCCGGTGCCATCCTGACGATCGTGTTTCATTTGTTGCCGGATTCGCCCGGCGATTTTCTAGAGCGCGTATTGCCGTTCGTCGCCGCGCTCGGCATAGCGCTCACGGGCGGCGAACGGCGACGGAATCCCGATCGGGCGGATCGGGCCGATGAAACCGTTCACGATCGAGTGCCGATCTAATGGGGCGTGCGAAGAAGTCCGCCGCGCGAGCTACATCGCCGGCGGAGCGGATACTCGAAGCAGTCAAGCGCATTCCACGCGGACGCGTGAGCACATACGGAGCAGTCGCGGAGCTTGCGGGATTGCCGCGGCGGGCACGGTTGGTCGGCGCCGTATTGAAGCAAGCACCCGCGTCTCGAACGCTTCCATGGTTTCGAGTCATCAATTCGAACGGCCGGATCTCGCTGCCTGCCGGCAGCGACGCCTATTTACAGCAGCGCAGGAAGCTCGAAGCGGAAGGCGTGATCTTCCGCGGCGACCGCGTCGATTTGAAACGTTACGGGTGGCCGCCTCGCGACGTCACGTTGGATGAGCTGCTCTGGAAGCCGCTCGCGCGGAGCTGTTAACCCTTTTCGGACGGGTCCGTCGTTAAAGCTCTCGAGAAACGCGCCCACCAGCGCGTCGAGGGAGAGCCATGAAGCGTCCTGTCCAGATTAAGTCACGTCACGTTGCGTTGGTGTCTGCGATTCTGCTTGCGGCCTGCGCAGGCTCGCAGGAGCCGAGATCCGAGAGAGCGGCTGCGGTGCCGCCGCCTGATGTGAGGCCTCGCGTGCACGACGCCGTCAAGCAAGATGCGTCGCATGCACACGCTTCGGCGGTTGCGCAAGCTCAGGAGCTGGCCGTCGGTAGAGCGTTGCGCGCTCCCGTCGCGCCGTGTTGCGTTCCGACGTACTCGCCGCGGGTCGATACGGAACGTTACGAGCATCGCGACGACAACCCGGTGCGGCTTGCAGCAGAGCATCCGGTGTCGACATTCTCGATCGACGTCGACACCGGTTCGTACGCGAACGTGCGGCGCTTTCTCAATCAAGGCCGGTTGCCTCCGCAAGACGCCGTGCGTGTCGAAGAGCTGATCAATTATTTCGATTACCAGTATCCCGCGCCGAAATCTCGCGAGACGCCGTTCGCGGTCACGACGGAGCTTGCGCCGGCGCCCTGGAACGACGACGCCTTGCTGCTGCGCATCGGTATCAAAGGGTACGAGGTCAAAGCGGAAGCGCGGCCGCCGGCGAATCTCGTGTTCCTCATCGATGTGTCGGGCTCGATGTACTCGCCGGACAAGCTGCCGCTCCTCAAGAATGCGTTTCGGTTGTTGACCGACCAGCTCACCTCACGCGATCGCGTATCGATCGTCGTGTATGCAGGCCGAACCGAAGTGATTCTCGAGCCGACGCCGGGCGATCAGAAATACAAGATCCGCGCGGCGATCGATCGGCTCGAAGCGGGCGGCTCGACGAACGGCGGTGCAGGCATCGATCTCGCCTATCAACTTGCGCGCGATGCGCACGTCCCCGGCGGCATCAATCGCGTCGTGCTCGCCACCGACGGCGATTTCAACGTCGGCATCGTCGATTTCGAGCAGTTGATCGATCGCGTCGAGCGGGAACGGGCAAGCGGCATCGCGTTGACGACGCTCGGTTTCGGCACCGGTAACTACAACGATCGCCTGCTCGAGCGGCTCGCGGATGCGGGCAACGGCAATTACGCTTATGTGGATACGCTTTCCGAAGCGCGCAAAGTGCTCGTCTCGGAACTGAGCTCGACGCTGTTCACGATCGCGAAGGACGTGAAGATCCAGATCGAGTTCAATCCGGCCGAGGTGCTCGAATATCGATTGATCGGCTACGAGAACCGCATGCTGGCGCGCGAGGATTTCAACAACGACAAAGTCGACGCAGGGGAGATCGGCGCCGGGCATCGCGTGACGGCGTTGTACGAGATCGTGCCGGTCGGGCGAAAAGGCCGAATCGATCCGTTGCGCTACGGCCCTTCCGCAGCGCCGGCGAACAAGAATGGCGAGCTTGCGCACCTGCGGTTGCGGTATAAGCATCCCGATGAGGACGAAAGCCGGTTGCTCGAGTATCCGATCTCGAGCAGCGCCGTCGTGCCGAAGGAGCGTGCGTCCACGGATTTTCGCTTTGCGGCGAGCGTGGCCGCCTTCGGTCAAATGCTGCGCGGGGGCAAGTACCTCTCGGACTTCGATTTTGACGATGTTCAGACGCTCGCAAAGTCGGCGCTCGGCGAAGACGAGGAAGGCTATCGGCGCGAGTTCGTTTCGCTCGTCAAATTGGCCAGTGCGCTGACGCCGCAAACGAGCGCGCAATTGAGGAACGAGCATGGCAACTGAGAACGAGGCGTCAGAGGGTAGGCCGCCGATGACCGGTTCGGCTGTCGTCGCAATCTCGGCGGATCGCGCTATCGACTGTCAACTGCCAACTGTCAACTGATCACGTGGACTCGCTCGCCCTCGACGACAGCGCTTTGATGCTTCGCTATCGCGATGGCGATCTGCGTGCATTCGAGCTGCTGTATGCCCGGCACAAAGGAGCGCTGTATCGCTATTTGCAGCGCCTGACGCGGGATGCGGAAGCGGCGAACGATCTGTTCCAGGAGGTCTGGGGCAAGATAATTGCGAGCCGCGATCGGTACGAGGTACGGGCGCAGTTCAAGACGTTCTTGTTTCAGATCGCGCACAACTGCGCAGTCGACTATTTCCGCCGCATCGGCCGTTCGTGGGCTCATCACAGCGCGGATATCGCGGAGCTTGCCGACATGATTCCGGGAGAAGAAGCGGAGGCGCCGGAATCGCGAGCGTCATCGGCGGAAGTGCAATCGGCATTCCGGCGTGCTCTCGATGCGTTGCCGCCGGAACAGCGCGACGTCTTCCTGCTTTACGAAGAATGCGGACTCAGCCTGGAGGAGATCGGCCGCGTTACGGGCGTTGCCAAGGAGACGGCGAAGAGCCGTCTGCGCTATGCGGTTAGCAAGCTCAGGGCTGTGCTCGAGCCGCATCAACCAGCGAGCATCGTGTCATGAGCGAACCGAACGATCGTTCATTCGAGGAGTATCTCAAGGGCGAGTCGGTGATCTCGGCGCGCTATCGGGAGCTTCCTGGGGACGAAGTCCCCGCAGATCTCGATGCGGCCGTCATTGCGCGCGCGCGTGCAGCGATCGAGCCGCCGGCAATACGCACGGTGCGGCATTCGAAGACGAGCAGGTGGATCAGATGGAGCGCCCCGCTTGCGGCTGCAGCTTCTGCGGTGCTCGTCGTTTCGATCCTCTTGAATGCCGGACCAGAGCAGGAGGTCGGCTTGCAACCGAAGTTCGATGTGGCGCCTCGGATCGAGCGCCATGCCGAAGCTCCGGCACCGGTGCCTTCCGTCGCGGAGCTGCCGGCCGAGAAGGTCGTCATGCCCACTCTGTCGCCGCAGGAGCCGCCATCGGCATCGATTGGGCAAGACTCCAGCGATGCTTCACGAATGCAAGGCGGGCCTGCTGAAATCGTCCCAAGCGAGCCCGCGATTGCTCAATCGGCGCCGAGTGCGGCGCAGCCGGGAACACCGTCGCGGGTCGCAGAGGCGCGAGCACGCGAGGCGGCAGCTGCTGCTCGTGCCGCGGTCGAACAGGAGCGAAGGTTGTCTGCCGATGTCGTCGCTCAGCGGGCCGCGCCTGCGATTGCAGTCGAACAGGTCGCAGCACCGCCTGCAGCCGCTCCACAATTGCCCGCGGAAGAGTGGTTGGAACGGATTCGAGCGTTGCGGAGCGAGGGCAAGACCGCCGAGGCCGACGAACAGTGGCGCGCCTTCGTCGAGGCGTATCCGGATGTCGAAGTCAGCGCAACGGATCTGGCGAGGCCGCAGCAGGAGCGAGCGGAGGAGACCGAAATCGAGGCTCGATGACTTGCGACGCACGCGCCCGCGTTTGTCTCATGCGGCGGCCGATGATGCAGCGCCGGCAATTCGCGGCAGGAAAATGCGTACCGTCGTGCCGCGGCCCACTTCGCTTTGGATGCGAACGAATCCGCCTGCCCGCGTCACGATTTGATCTACGATCGCCAGGCCCAGGCCGGTGCCTTGCTCGCCCTTCGTCGTGAAGAACGGCTTGAAAATGTTCTTGCGCACCTCTTCGTCCATGCCCGTGCCGGTATCGATCACGGCGATCTCGACATACTGTGCCGTCTCGTCGCCTTCCTCGACCGTGACGTCGCGCACGGTGATCGTGAGCATGCCGCCGGAAGGCATCGCATCCCGGGCGTTGAGGACGAGATTCAACAGCATGCGCTCGAGCTGCGAAGGGTCGATGAAGACTCGGCTCACCGGGTGTTTCGCGTCGACGAACAACGTCACGCGATTGCCGAGCAGCACGTTGAACATGTTGCGCATCGACTCGACTGTACGCGAGGCATCGATGACGCGCGGCATGGCTGGCATGTCCTTGCCGAAGTTGACGATCTCCTGAGTCAGTTGTTGGCCGCG
Organism: uncultured Sinobacteraceae bacterium; assembly: GCA_937902995.1. Classification (GTDB taxonomy): domain Bacteria; phylum Pseudomonadota; class Gammaproteobacteria; order Steroidobacterales; family Steroidobacteraceae; genus Steroidobacter. The sequence goes on along the minus strand of CALEKY010000023.1, from coordinate 6,651 downwards.
CTGCATGGCGTCGATGATGCGCAACGCGTAGCGGTCGGCGTCGGGCGGAAGATCGGGGACACGACGGATCAGCTCGGCAAAGCCGTTGGCCGCGGACAAGATGCCGCGGAAATCGTGGGCGACGCCGGCGGCAATTCGGCCGACCGCTTCCATGCGATGCAGCTCCATCAGATGCGCTTCGTACATGCGCAACGCCGATTGTGCGTTCGATCGCTCGTGCTCCTGGTAAAGCCGTGCAATCGTATCGGCGACCGAGGAAACGAAGTCGCACTCGGCACCGCTCCACTGCCGCGGCGTGCCGGTGTGCTCGTGGCACACGACGCCGACGACACGGCCGTCGAGGTAGATGGGTGCATCGAGGAGCGAGGTGATGCCGAGCGGCTCGAAGTAGGCCTGCCTGAGCTCCCGGGCCAGTTCCGATTCGAGCACGTGGCTTGCGGCGATCGTCCGGCGCGACTCGAGCGCTTCAAAGTACGCGGGGAAATCTTGCGCCCGTAGCACGGCGCCTTGGAACATTTCTCGGTTCGAACGCTGATACAGGTAGCGGCAACGGATGGCGCGGCCTTCATCGATGACGACCCAGACGCCGATCCGGTCGATGTCGAGCGCTTCAGTAACGATCTGCGCCAGGCTTTCCCAGAGCTCCCTCAGAGGTACGCCCCTTGCGTGCAAACGGGCGAGCTTCAAACGGGCCGGCTCGAAGCGCAAAGAAGTCGCATCGGACGGTGCAGGGGCATCGGCATCGGGACCGCTGACTCCCGTGATTTCCCCTGGCGTTGTCCGCGTGTTTTCCATGCGCGCCTCCCTTGAAATTTCGCTCACACTGACTCTACGCCCGTCGCTGAACCGCGCCAAGCGCATGCGGATGGTAGGTTCGGCAGATTTGGGCGGCTAGAATTCGCGTCTCTTTGCTTTTCTTTCGGGGCAGCCATTCGATGGAGAGATTTCTGGAGCGGCTGTTGTTCTCCAGCCGCTGGATCCTTGCGCCGGTTTATCTCGGCCTGGCGCTGGCGCTGATCGCGCTGGCGATCACCTTCTTTGCCGAAATCTTCAACGTATTCGGCCATGTGTTCCATAACGTCTTATCGCACGCGTCCGGCGCCGCGGAGACGGCGCATGCCACCGGACCGACGCGCAATCCGGAGGCCGAGCTCGTGCTCAGTCTGCTGGCCATGGTCGATCTCGTCCTGGTCGGCAGCTTGATCGTGATGGTGATGTTCTCCGGCTACGAGAACTTCGTGTCGAAGATGGACATCGACGAGGACGGAGAAAAGCTCGGCTGGCTCGGCAAGCTCGATTCCAACTCGCTCAAGCTCAAGGTCGCTTCGTCGATCGTTGCAATCTCTTCGATCCATCTCCTGCGTGCATTCATGGATGCGCGCGAGGTGCCGAACGACAAGCTCATGTGGTATGTGCTCATCCATCTCACATTCGTCGTTTCGGCATTGCTCATGGGCATTCTGGACAAGATTGCGTTTGCTTCGCATCGCGAAGAGTCGAAGAGTCATCACGATTGAGGGGTGAGACGTGATTTACACATTGGGCGAGCGACGCATCGAGACCGTCGGCGAAGAGTTCTACGTCGCCCCGAGCGCGGATGTCATCGGCACGGTCCGGCTCGGCCGTTGGGCAAGCGTCTGGTTCAATGCCGTGCTACGCGCCGACACGGACTGGATCGAAGTCGGCGACGGCACGAACATCCAGGACGGTACGGTCATCCATATCAATGAGGGCGAACCGGTGATCATCGGACCCAACTGCACGATCGGGCATCGCGCGTTCCTGCATGCGTGCACCGTCGGCGAATGTTCGATGATCGCCAACGGCGCGATGGTGCTGGACGGCGCGAAGATCGGCAGCTACAGCATCGTGGCGGCGGGTGCGTTCGTACCGCCGCGCAAGACCGTACCGGACGGCGTCGTCGTCATGGGATCGCCTGCCAGGGTCGTACGCGAGCTTACGGACAAGGATCGCGAGATGCTCGTCAACGCGGCTCAGCACTACATCGAGAACGCCAAGCGTTTTCGCGACTCGCTCGTCGCCACCGGCCGGTAATCTGCTGCGCCGAAGCCCGAGACGCGGGCTGCATCGGAATGCGCCGACTCATCCCGTGCGCTGCTCGGGCAGCTCGCCTTCGGGAAAGAATTCGAGCGACACCGAATTCAAGCAGTAACGCTTGTAAGTGGGCGGCGGACCGTCGTCGAAAACGTGCCCCAAATGACCGTCGCAGCGTTGGCAACGAATCTCGATTCGGATCATGCCGTGGCTCTCGTCGAGCAGCTCGCGGATATGATCCGGATCGAACGGTTCGTAGAAGCTCGGCCAACCCGTACCCGATTCGAATTTCGAGTCCGCTTTGAAGAGCGGCAGTCCGCAGAGGCGGCAGGCGTACAAACCGGCTTGCTTGTTGTGGAGCAGCGTTCCGCAAAACGGCGGCTCGGTGCCTTGGAGCAGTAACACGCGGCGTTCTTCCGCCGTCAACGATGCTGCGAGCTCTTCTCGCCGCGCAGGGCTGAGGGGCCGCAGGTCGTAACCGCTGGCCGAAGTTTCGGGGACTGAACGTTTGCGCATGGTCGATTCCTCAGAGCGCGCCGCGAGCACGGAATGAAATCGGACGCGCACACGAACGACTTAGTTGCCTTCCGTGCGCAGGCGGCTATGGCGATAGCCGTACGCGGCGTAGATCGAAAAGCCGAGCACGGTCCAGATACCGAGCCGCCACCACGTGTCGGTGGGCAGGAAGTACGTCATCCCGCCGCACACGATGGCGCCGAGCACGCACGTGACCGGTGCAAGAGGAACGCGGAACGGACGCTGGAGATCCGGTCTCGTGAAGCGCAGGACGAGCACGCCGATGCACACCATCGTGAATGCGAGAAGAATGCCGATGGAGATCAGCTCGCCGAGCACGTCTAGCGGGAACAGGCCGGCGATGAGCGCGGCGATCGCCATGGTCCAGGCAGTGGCGACGTACGGGGTTCGATAGTGCGGATGTACTTTGCTGACCGTACCGGGCAGCAAGCCGTCGCTCGCCATCGCCAGCAGAATGCGCGGTTGGCCGAGCAGCGACATCAGAATGACGGATGTCATGCCGGCGATTGCGCCGAGCTTGACGAGATGGCCGAGCCAGGCGAGCTGCGGATGCGCATCGAGCGCAACGGCCACGGGCGCCGGCGCATCGAGCTGGGGATACGGCACCATGCCGGTCATCACCGCGGCCATTGCGATGTACAGAATGGCTGAGATCGCGAGCGCACCGAGAATGCCGAGCGGCACGTCGCGCTGCGGATTGCGCGCTTCGCGCGCAGTGGTCGATGCGGCATCGAAGCCGATGTACGAGAAGAAGATGATCCCTGCGCCTTGCAGCACGCCGCTCCAGCCGAACTCGCCGAATTTGCCCGTGTTCGGCGGAATGTAAGGGCTCCAGTTCGAGGGGTCGACGAATGCAAGGCCTGCGAGCACGAACACCACGATGACCGCGACCTTGATCACGACCATGATGTTGTTGGCGAGCGAAGACTCGCGAACTCCGACGTAGCACACCGTGCCGAGCGCGACGATGATGAGTACGGCGGGCACGTTGACGATGGCACCCGTCAATCCGAGCGTGCCGTCCTCGGTCTTGCCGAAGGGCGCATTGGTCAATGCCTGCGGAAAGTGCACGCCCCAATCGCCCAGCAGATTGACGACGTATTCGGACCAGCCGACGGCGACGGCGGACGCCGACATCATGTATTCGAGGAACAGGTTCCAGCCGATGAACCAGGCAACGGCTTCGCCGAGGGTCGCATAGGCGTATGTATACGCGCTGCCGGATACTGGAATCATGGCCGCGAACTCTGCGTAGCAGATGGCGGCCAGGCCGGAACCGATGGCTGCAATGAGCAGCGCGAGTGTCAGCGCCGGCCCCGCATGGTTGGCCGCGACCGTGCCGGTCAGAATGAAAATTCCGGTCCCGATCATCGAACCGAGGCCAATGGCCGTCAGGGACTTTGCGGTCAGTACGCGGTTGAGCGGCGGACTTTTCTCGAGATCTCCGACGATGGCGTCGACCGAGCGAACTGCGAACAACCGCTGCAGGAGTGAGGACATCGGGAATCCTTCTTGGTATGAGTGAGCTTAGGCTACAGCCTCGCCGGGCTGCGGGCTATGGTCGGTGACGCTCGCCCGCGCCCATCGCTTATGATCGACCTGTGATCAAGTTTCTTTTCGGTTCCGACTCCGACTGGCCGCCGACGCCGGTGCCCAACAGCTACTGGGTGGAGCCCGGACGGCTGCTCGCGGGCGAATATCCGGGCGCGGTCTGGTCCGACTCGCCCAGCCGGATCCAGGCGCTGCTGCAAGCCGGGATTACGAGCTTCATCGATCTGACGGCCGAGGACGAGTTGCCTTCGTATCGAGCAGAGCTCGAGAGGTTCGGGGATTTCGACGTCGTGCATCGGCGTTTCTCGATCGTCGATCACGGCGTGCCCGACTCTCCGTTGACGATGGCGGACATCGTGGAAGCCATCGCGAGCGATCTCGAGTCCGGTCGCCGCGTGTATGTCCATTGCCGGGCCGGGATCGGGCGAACGGGTATGGCCATCGCTTGCTACCTGATGCATCGGGGCTTGGACGCATCGCACGCGCTCGATCGGCTGCAAACGCTCTGGAGGCGCAGCTCGCGAGCGCGCAGTTGGCCGAGCGTTCCGGAAACGGAAGAGCAAGTCGAGTACGTGCGCAACTGGATTCCGCCGTCCGGTGCGTCGTCGGCCGTGCAACGTGCCGAAGGTGCGCTGGTCGGGCTCGCCATCGGCGAAGGCGCGGTGCTCGCGACTGCCGAGCATGGGCTCGGCGAGGCTGCCTGGCTCGCCGATTCGAAGCAGTTGGAGCGCTGGCCGACAGGTGCGGACACCGCGATGACGATTGCCGTCGCTGAAAGCTTGCTCGCTTGCGGACGGCACGATCCGAACGACGAGCTGAGAAGATATCTCGCTTGGACGCAGCGGCCCGGCGTCCAGTCGCTCGTACCGGCTGAGCTCAAGCGCGTGTTGGCCATGTGGCAGTGGTCGCGCAAACCGAACGCGGGATCGCACGATCCGAACAATCTCGATCCGCATTCGCTGGCACGATCGCTCGCACCTGCGATGTTCGCGCGCGGAGATGTGCGCGCCGCTGCGGACCTGGCCGTCGAGGTGTCGCGTACGACGCAGCAATCGCCGATCGTGCTCGATGCCTGCCGCATCTTGGCCGCAACGTTGAATGCAGCGCTGCAGGGCGCGCCCAAGGCGGAGTTGATCGATCTGCGCGCCGCTCGGGAAGCGCTTGCAGGACGCGCGTTGAAGCCGCCGCTCGCGCGACTTCTCAAAGGCGATTGGCGGCCGGCCGAACCATCAGTTGGCGCGCCCGCGTTGCTGGCGAACGCATTCGAGATTTTCAAGTTCGCCGATTCGTTCGAGTCCGCGGTGCGCCAAGCGGCGCGCACCCACAGCACTTGCGGTGCAATCGTCGGTGCGCTCGCTGGGGCCTTCTACGGCAGTCTGTCCGTGCCGGCCGAGTGGCGGCGCGCATTGTCAGAGCGCGATACGTTGAGAGAGTTGGCCATCCGCTTCGTTCGTTAAGCCATGGCGGCACGGAAGAAACAAACTCGGCGTCGGACGATACGCAAACGCGAGCCGGCCTGGGTGCGTTTGAGCGACGAACAGCTGCTCGAAAAACGGTTCTGCGATTTACGACTGTCTCTCAAACGCACACCGGTGGAGCGGCACATACGCAAGCTCGTGGCCGATTTGCGTCGCCGCGGCATTCGTTTCCGTCCGCACTTGTGGCTGTCGACCGAATGGTTCTCGCCGGACGGCGTTCCCGGCATTGCCGTGCCGTTCTACATGGCGCATCCGCGTCTGATGCGGCTCGAGAGAAAACAGATGGCTCAGGTCGAGGGCGGCAATGCAAACTGGCTGCTCAGGATTCTGCGCCACGAGCTCGCACATGCGCTCGACAATGCCTTTCGGCTGCGTCGTCGCAAGGGTTGGCGACGCATTTTCGGTAAGGCATCGCGTCCGTATCCCGACATCTATCGGGCGCGTCCGGCGAGCCGCAGTTACGTGCTGCATCTCGGTCATTGGTATGCACAAAGCCATCCGACCGAGGATTTCGCGGAAACGTTTGCGGTGTGGATGCAGCCGAAAGCGCGTTGGCGCCGCGATTATGCGGGCTGGCCCGCGCTGCGTAAGTTGGAGTACGTCGATCGACTCATGGAATCGATTCGCGGCGAACGTCCCGTCGTCGACAATCGGATCGAAGTCGAACCGCTCAGCGAGAATCGACGTACGCTGGCCGAGCACTACAAAATTCAACGGGCGCGTTGTGAATTGGAGGTGCCGAGCGCCTATGATTTGCGCTTGAAGCGCATCTTCGGCAAACGCCGCAAAGGAAAACGCTTGATGCAAGCCAGTCGATTCGTTCGACAATGTCGACCGGAGCTGGAGCGTTTCTTGATCAGACGCTCGCGGCTTCATCCGTATCTCGTGCACCACGTACTGCGCACGGTGATCTTCCGTTGTCGCGAGCTCGATCTCGTCGTGGATACTTCGCAACGCAAAGCTAAACGCGCCGTGCTCGGCGTATTGGAGCGCATCCTCATGGATATCCTACGTCGCGACCGCGAGCGGT
>CALEKY010000022.1 GCA_937902995.1 uncultured Sinobacteraceae bacterium | reverse complement strand
CGCGACCCCTTGCACCCCATGCAAGTGCGCTACCAGGCTGCGCCACGTCCCGACTTGGTGAGCCGCGTGCCGGCTCGATGAAGAGGCGGCGAATGATATGTGAGTCGGCGGGTTGTCGCTAGCGTGAGAGTCGAGGGCGAACGATCCGTGCCTAATCGAACCTACAGGGCACCCGCCCTGCTGACACGCGACATCGTCTTTCCCCCGGTGCTTGTCCGCCCCGCCGGCAGGATCAGCGGCTCCCGGCGAAAGCAGCCGCTAGCGACGAAGAATTCGGAGGATCTCCTCCAGCTCGATACGGATCTGGCGCACGATCTGCTGAGACTGCGACAAATCCTCGCGGGCCTGCTCGCCTTGCAGGCGATTGCGCGCGCCGCCGATCGTGAAGCCCTGTTCGTACAGGAGGCTGCGGATCTGCCGAATGACGAGCACGTCCTGGCGCTGGTAGTAGCGCCGATTGCCGCGCCGCTTGACGGGCTTGAGCTGGGGAAACTCCTGCTCCCAGTAGCGCAGCACGTGCGGCTTCACGCCGCACAACTCGCTCACCTCACCGATGGTGAAGTAGCGTTTGCCGGGAATCGCCGGCAGCTCGTTATTGTTGCCTGCTTCCAGCATATGCCTCGACTCGAGCCTTCAGCTTCTGTCCTGGACGAAACGTCACGACGCGCCGGGCGCTGATCGGAATTTCCTCGCCGGTTTTCGGATTGCGTCCGGGCCGCTGATTCTTGTCGCGTAGATCGAAGTTCCCGAAGCCGGAAAGCTTCACCTGCTCGCCGTTCGACAGCGATGCACGCAGCTCTTCGAAGAACAAATCGACGAGCTCGCGCGCCTCACGCTTGTTCAGCCCGAGCTGGTCGAACAACGCTTCTGCAATCTCAGCTTTCGTGAGTGCCATAGTTAGTCGCGACTTTTATTTATCGCGGATAGCCGCACCGTGTTGCTTCGCGAGCCGCTCCACCACACGTGCCACGACGGCATCCGCTTCCTGATCGGTTAGTGTGCGTGAAGTATCCTGTAATTGCAGGCCTAAGGCTATGCTTTTCATGCCTTTCTGGATCTGCGGCCCCCGGTAGACCGAAAGCACCGAAACCACCTTCAGGAGTTCCCCGCCCCCCTCGCGCACTGTGGCGATGAGTGGGTCGGCGGCGAGCGCTTCGTCGACAATCACGGCGATATCGCGACGTATCGCCGGGTATTTCGAGATTTCGCGGAATTCCGGCAGCTCAGCGGCGAACGCCGTCTCGGTCTCGATCTCGAACACGAACACCGGATATGTCAAATCCATGCGGGCTGCGTGCGCCGGATGAAGCGCGCCAATCCATCCTGCAGGCCGGTCGTCCCGCCAGATCCTGGCGCACTGCCCTGGATGCAGCGCCGGGTGCGATTCCGCCACGAAACGTACCTTGGATCGCTCGCCCGCCAGCGTCAGCAGCGCTTCGACATCGGCTTTCACGTCGAAGAAGTCGAGCTCCCGCGATTCGCTGCCCCATTGCTCAGGCAGTGCATCGCCGGCCGCGACACCGGCAATGACCTCGGTCTCGCTACCATTGCTGTCATAGCGCCGGCCGATTTCGAACAATCGCACCCGCTGCTGCTGGCGCCGCTGATTCTCACGCAAGACGTGGAGCAAGCCCGGCCACAGCGACAAGCGCATGACGCCGAGCTCGGCAGAGATCGGGTTCGCGAGCGGAAGCGCGGCATCCGGCAACAAAATGCTCTGCCAGTTCGCGTCCGTGAAACTGTACGTGATCGCTTCCTGATAGCCGCGATCGACGAGCAAATCTGCCGCGCGCTCGTTGCGCACTCGCCGCTCGGACCACTGCGTCAAAACCTGTTCGATCTGTGCCGTCTGCTCGGGGATGTTGTCGTAGCCGTACAGGCGCGCAACTTCTTCGATCAGGTCCTCTTCGAGTCCGATATCGAAGCGCCAAGACGGCGGGGTGACGCGCCATTGTTGTGCATCGCCCGTGCTCGACTCCAACTTCATACCCAGCCGGCCGAGCAAGTCCGCAACGGTATTCGCCGGGATTTCCGCACCGAGCACCTTTTGAATGCGATCGTGCCGCAGGCGAACCGGCTCGACGCTGCGCGGCGACGCGAGCCCGTGCACGACCGTCGGACCCGCCTGCCCGCCCGCACAAGCAAGCAGCAACTCGGTCGCACGCTCGATGGCACGCTCCTGCAACAGCGGATCCACACCCCGCTCGAAGCGCTGCGATGCATCGGTCACCAACCCGTAACGGCGACCTCGGCCGGCGATCGTGTTCGGATCGAAGAACGCTACTTCGAGGAAGACATCGGTCGTGGCGCTCGAAATACCGGAGTCCTCGCCGCCCATCACACCGGCAATGCCGAGCGGTCCGCGTTCGTCGGCAATGACGAGCACGTCTGGCTTCAATTCGACAGTACGTCCGTCGAGCAGCTGCAGCGTTTCGCCTTCGCGCGCGAAACGCACGACGATGGCCCCGTGCAAACGATTCAGGTCATACGCATGCATCGGCTGGCCGAGCTCGAGCATGACGTAATTCGTCACGTCGACGATGGCGTTGATCGGCCGCAAGCCGGCACGCCGCAACCTCTCTTGCATCCAGAACGGCGACGCTGCATTGCCGTTCACGCCGCGAAGCACTCGTCCCACGAATTTCGGGCATCCCCGCGGCGCTTCGAGCCGCACCGGGAACGTGTCCGAAATCTGCGCAGGTACCGGAGCGATCGCCGGCGGATGCAACGGTGTGCCACGCGCGGCTGACACTTCGCGCGCAATGCCCGCGACGCTCATGCAATCGCCGCGATTCGGCGTCAGATTGACTTCGAGGATGGTGTCGTCGAGCGCGAGCGCCGCGACCAGATCGGCACCTGTCTGGAGCTCTCTCGGCAATTCGAACAAGCCGCTCGAATCTTCCGTCAGCTCGAGCTCACGCGCCGAGCACAGCATGCCCTGGGATTCGACGCCGCGCAGTTTCGCCCTCTTGATCTGCGTGCCGTTCGGCAGGACAGCACCGATCGTGGCGAGCGGTGCTTTCATCCCTGGACGCACGTTCGGGGCACCGCAAACGATCTGTAGTTCTTCGCTGCCGGTGGAAACGCGGCAAACGTTCAATTTGTCGGCATCCGGATGCTTCGTCACGGACAGCACTTCGCCGACGATGATGCCCTTCAACGCGGGACCGGCACGCTCGACGCCTTCGATTTCCAGACCAGCCATCGTCAACGCGTGGGTAAGCGCGGGCACATCGTCGCCCGTATCGACCCAGTCGCGAAGCCACTGCAAGCTGATTCTCATGACCGATGACCTGGAACGAGACGTGAATTCGTAACCGCGTACACTCGAGACAGACGAGCGCGCTCGGCGCTCATGCGAACTGCCTGAGGAATCTCAGATCGTTCTCGAAGAACAAGCGCAAGTCGGGCACCCGATAGCGCAGCATCGCAAGCCGATCGATGCCCATGCCGAACGCGTAACCGGTGTAGCGCTCCGAATCGATGTTCACTGCGCGCAGCACATTGGGATGCACGACGCCGCAACCGGCCACTTCGAGCCAGCCCGTTTGTTTGCACACGCGGCAGCCGCTGCCGTTGCACACCACGCAAGAAATATCGACTTCCGCCGAAGGTTCGGTGAACGGGAAATACGACGGACGCAGCCGCATCTTCACGTCCTTCTCGAACAGCGCCTGCATGAACTGATGCAGACACGCCTTCAAGTTCGCGAACGTGATGCCCTCGTCGACGACGAGGCCTTCGACCTGATGGAACATCGGCGTGTGCGTCATATCGGAATCGCAGCGATAGACGCGGCCCGGAACGATCACGCGAATCGGCGGCTGCTGCGTTTCCATCACCCGCACCTGCACGGGCGAGGTGTGCGTACGCAGAAGCCGTCCGTCGCCAAAATAAAACGTATCGTGCATCGCCCGCGCAGGATGATTCGCGGGAATGTTGAGCGCTTCGAAGTTGTGCCAGTCGTCTTCGATCTCGGGGCCGTCCGCGACCGTGAAGCCGGCGTTGCGGAAGATCTGTTCGAGCCGGCGCCGAACGCGCGTGACAGGATGTAGGCCCCCGATCGTCTGACCGCGGCCGGGCAAGGTCACATCGACGGTTTCGCTGGCGAGCTGCGCGGCGAGCTTCTCGGCTTCGAGCGCCTGGCGCCGCTCTTCCAGCAACGCCGTGAGAGTCTCTTTGGCTTCGTTGATTTGTGCGCCGGCCTGCTTGCGCGCCTCGGGCTCCATCGTCCCGAGCGATCTCAATAGCGCAGTGATTTCGCCCTTTTTACCGAGCAGCCGTACGCGTATTTCGTCGAGCGCCTGCAAGTCGCGGCACGATGCAATGTCCGCGCGGGCCGTTTCAATCAAGGTTTGCAGGTTCTCGAGCATGCAGGTTCGACCGAAGATGGGCGCCAGAATACTTGAAACAGGGCGCCGCCCGTGCAGCGCCCTCTTTCCGTATCGAATCAGGCTGTCGAGCAGCCTGCGGCTTACGCAGCCTTGATGAGGCTATCGCGTGCCTTCTGTGCCAGCACCGCAAACGCCGCGGCGTCGTGGACCGCGATGTCGGCGAGCACCTTGCGATCGATCGACAGCCCGGCCTTGTTCAACCCTGCAATCAGCTTGCTGTAGGACAGACCGTGAACGCGCGCAGCCGCGTTGATACGCACGATCCACAGCGAGCGCATCGTGCGCTTCTTCGCCTTGCGATCGCGATACGCGTATTGGCCGGCCTTGATGACGGCCTGCTTCGCTACGCGGAAGACTTTGCGCCGGGCGTTGTAGTAGCCCTTCGCTTTCTTGAGGATCTTCTTGTGACGGGCGCCCGCAATGACGCCTCTCTTAACGCGTGCCATGGGTCACCTCCTCACTTGGCGTGCGGGAGCAGCTGCTCGAGCCGTCCCAGATCTTGCTTGGCCACCATGCTCGGCGCGCGCAGCTGACGCTTACGCTTGCTCGGCTTCTTCGTGAGGATGTGGCGCCGATGAGATTGGGCTCGCTTGAACCCTTTGGCAGTCTTGCGAAAACGCTTCGCCGCTGCCCGGTTGGTCTTCAACTTGGGCATTGTTCACTCCGATTTGTTTAGCCTCTGGGGAAACGCCGCTCGCGCGGCGCCCTTTCAGGCGGGACAACTCGCAACCGAGCTAACGCCCGGCCGCTGAGCTGCTCACTTTTTCTTTGGCCCGAACAACATCACCATCTGTCGCCCTTCCATCTGCGGCATCTGCTCGACCTGGGCGTAAGGCGCCAGATCGTTCTGAACCCGCAGCAGGAGCTCGCGACCGACTTCTTGATGGGCCAATTCGCGGCCTCGGAACCTCATGGTTACCTTGGCCTTGTCTCCTTCCTGGAGAAAGCGAATCAGGTTACGCAGCTTGACCTGATAATCGCCTTCCTCCGTCCCTGGCCGAAACTTCACTTCCTTGATCTGGATCTGCTTCTGCTTGCGCTTCGCTGCATGCGCCTTCTTGTTCTGTTCGAACAAGTACTTGCCGAAGTCCATGATCCGGCAAACGGGCGGATCCGCCGTTGGAGAAACCTCTACCAAGTCGAGGTCGGCGTTTTGCGCCATCTGCAGGGCTTCGGACCGCGAGAGCACTCCCACCTGGCGGCCCTCTGCGTCGATGATGCGCAGCCTTGGGGCCGTGATTTCTTCATTGCGCCTTATGCGCTTAGTAGTCGGGGCAGCGATGCGTCATACCTCCAAAACGGTCCGGCCGCGGCTCGCGACTTCCTCGGCAAGCTTCGACGCGATCGCTTCCAACGACATCGCCCCGAGGTCTTTGCCACTGCGCGTGCGCACGGCCAGAGAATTCGAACCTGCCTCGCGATCGCCAGCTACCAATAGATAGGGAACGCGCTGCAGCGTGTGCTCGCGGATCTTAAAGCCGACCTTTTCGTTCCGCAAGTCTGCTTCGACGCGAAGCCCCTGTTTTTTAAGGGTTTCGGTGACGCGCTGCACGTACTCGGCCTGCCTGTCCGTAATGTTGAGCACAACGGCCTGCACGGGCGCGAGCCAGAGCGGCAGCTTGCCGGCGTGATGCTCGATGAGGATTCCGAGGAACCGCTCGAGCGAGCCGAAGATCGCCCGGTGCAGCATGACGGGCGTGCGTTTCTCGCTGTGGGCATCGATGTAGTACGCCCCCAGTCGTCCGGGGAGATTCAGGTCGACCTGCCACGTCCCGCACTGCCAATCGCGGCCGATTGCGTCCTTGAGGACGAACTCGAGCTTCGGACCGTAGAAAGCACCCTCGCCGGGGTTCAGCGTGTACTCCAAACCCGCAGACTTCGTCGCGTCTTTCAGGGCCTGCTCGGCCCGGTCCCACACCTCGTCGCTGCCGACTCGCTTCTCGGGCCGGTCGGAGAACTTCACTTTGACGTTCTCGAACCCGAAGTCCCGGTAAATCGACATCAAGAGCTCGATGCCGCGGACGGTTTCCTCAGTGATCTGCTCCTCCGTGATGAACACGTGGGCGTCGTCCTGCGTGAACCCGCGGACGCGCATGAGGCCGTGCAATGCACCCGACGGCTCGTAGCGATGCACCTTGCCGAATTCAGCGAACCGCAGCGGTAGATCGCGATAGCTGCGCAGCCCGTGCTTGAAGATCTGCACGTGCCCGGGGCAGTTCATCGGCTTGATCGCATAGACCCGCTCGTCGGGGGTCTTGGTGAGGAACATGTTCTCGCCGAACTTTTCCAGGTGCCCCGACTGACGCCAGAGCTCCGCATCCATGATCTCGGGGGCATTGACCTCTTGATAGCCGGCCTCGCGCTGCTTCTCGCGCATGTAGGCGATCAGCGTCTGGAAAATCGTCCAGCCTTTCGGATGCCAGAACACCGCACCCGGCGCTTCCTCCTGGAAATGGAACAGGTCCATTTCCTTGCCGAGCTTGCGGTGGTCGCGCTTCTCGGCTTCTTCGATGCGCGTGAGGTAAGCCTTGAGACTCTTCTCGTCGGCCCATGCCGTGCCGTAGATGCGCTGAAGCATCTCGTTGCGGGAGTCACCGCGCCAGTACGCACCTGCGAGCTTGGTGAGCTTGAAGTGACGCAGGAAGCGCGTGTTTGGAACGTGCGGGCCGCGGCACATGTCCACGTACTCTTCGTGGTGGTACAAGCCCATGGCCTTCTCGTTCGGCATGTCGTCGATCAGGCGTAGCTTGTAGTCCTCTCCGCGCTCCTTGAAGACCCGGATCACTTCTTCGCGCGGCGTCATCCGCTTGATGACGTCGTAGTCCTTCGCAATCAGCTCCCGCATGCGCGTTTCGATCGCGGCCAGATCCTCGGGCGTGAAGGACCGCTCGTAGGCGATGTCGTAATAGAACCCGTCCTCGATGACCGGTCCGATCACCATTTTTGCGGTCGGATACAGCTGCTTGACGGCGTGCCCGACCAAGTGGGCGAACGAGTGACGAATGATTTCGAGCCCTTCGGGATCCTTGGGCGTGATGACTTGGACTGTCGCGTCTTCCGTGATCGGATCGCAGGTATCGACCAGCTTGCCGTTCACCTTGCCGGCCACCGCGGCTTTGGCGAGGCCCGGACCGATGTCCGCGGCAATCTTCGCGATCGTAACGGGTTCGGCGTAGGTGCGTTGGCTGCCGTCCGGCAGAGTAATGACAGGCATGAGAGAGCTGAGGGCTTCAGGCTGACAGGCTACGGGCCGCGGTCGGAACCAGTGCGTTCGTCGCTAGCCCTCCGCACATTCCTCTCGACAACAAGCTGGAAAGAGGTGGTGCGCGCGACAGGGATCGAACCTGTGACCCCCACCATGTCAAGGTGATG
>CALEKY010000021.1 GCA_937902995.1 uncultured Sinobacteraceae bacterium | reverse complement strand
GAGCGACCGCCTCCTAAGCGGTAGGTCGCAGGTTCAATTCCTGCCGGGGGCGCCAGTTTCCGCGCATCGCAGAGTGATTCCTCTCAGCGTCGTCTGCGCGCAGCTCGAGTGTTTCGATCGAGCTCGGCGTGGCGAATGTGGTTCGCCCTGGCAATGTTTGTTTGGCACAATCCCCGGGACATGTATACACGAAACACGGGGGCTAGAGTCCCGGCGCCATGAATCGGGGTGACACGACTTTCTCACCCAAGACATCGAGTACGGTTTCCAGTGGTGTGACTCTTCGATTCGAGGACTGCGAAGTCGACCCGGCAAGCTATCGCGTTCTCGTGCGCGGCGAGCCGGTAGCCGTCGAGCCGCGCGTGTTCGAGCTGTTGGTCTACCTCATCGAGCATCGCGATCGTGTCGTCACCAAGGACGAACTGTTCGATCGGCTCTGGGCGGGCAAGTACGTCACCGAGTCGACGCTCACGCGTGCAGTGTACGAGGCGCGCCGCGCGCTAGGGGACGATTCGAAGGAACAGCGCATCATCAAGACGCTGCACGGACGCGGCTATCAATTCGTTGCGACACTCCGAAACGAAACGTCGATCGATCGTGCGCACGTCGTCTCTGCCGACGATTCATCGCGTGCCGAATCGGCTTCTGAGGAGGCCCCACAGGCTCCAGCAGTTGCGCAACATGCGCGTTCGCGCACTCGCGGGCTGCTGACGGCGACGCTGAGCGTTCTTGTCGTTGTCGCAGTCGTTGCTCTCGCAGCGGTTTGGTATCGCAGCGCTTCGCAAGCAGAGCGTCGCGAGCGCATCGCGATCATGCCGTTCACCATCGATGCGAATGCGCCCGATCTCGAATGGGCCGAGCTGGGTTTGTCGAGTCTCCTGGCCGAAACGCTCACCGAACGCGCGGACATGACCGTGTTTTCCGCGAATCGTGTCCGCCAGGCGTTGCTCCAAAAAAATATCGCGCTCGATGCGCCGCAAGAGGAGCAAATACGTGTCCTTCGGGATGTGTTCGGCGTCGATCATGTGCTGTTCGCTCATGTGAGACGCGATCGGGCGCAACTCACGATCGGCTACGATCTGTACAGCGCGGACGGCAGTCACATCGCCGGTGCGAGCCGCGGTCGCGGCGCTGGCAGCGTGACTGCCGAGCTGGCGAGTGCGTTGGCAGATGCGATGAACGTCGCCTACAAGGCCGGTATCCCGCTACGCAAGATCGGGCCGGATGAATTCGTCAATGAAGCATTCGCTCGAGGCCTTCAGGCGCAGTTGGGCGGCCAACTCGAAGACTCCGTTCGCTACTTCGAAGTTTGTCTGAGCAACGATCCCTCGAACGGTTGGGCGCGCTACGAGCTCGGCAATTCGTTGCGCCTGTTGAGTCGATGGCCGGAAGCGGCGCAGGCTTACGATGCCGCACGGCTGCAAGGTGTCCAGGATGGCGACACGAATCTCGAAGCGTCGGCCGAGGTGGGGCTCGGCCTGCTCGCCTGGCGCCAAGGACGCCTTCCGGATGCGGAACAGTACTTCGAGGCGGCCCGGGGCAAGTACGAGCGCATCGATCGCCGCGCCAATTTGGCCGCGGCTTACGGAAATCTCGGGATTCTCGCGGACAATCGGCGCGATTTCGCGAAGGCGCGGGAATATTACGAACGGGCCTTGGCGCTTTATGTTGAGCAAGGCGAGCGTGCCGGCGAGTCAGCCGTATATACGAATCTCGCGGTGATCGAGCGGAAGCTCGGCAACCTCGATGCCGCCGCGACGCTGCAGCAGCGTGGCGTCGATTTGCAGCGGCACATCGGTCTCAACCAGCTTCTCGTCTTCAGTCTTGCTCATCGGGGCGAGATCGAACGCGAGCGCGGCAATTGGGAGAGCGCGCGCGTCGCCATCGAGGAATCGATGAGGTTCGCGCAGCTCACGCGCGATCGTCTCGGGGAGAGTGACGCATTGGCCGCAAGGGGAGCGCTTGCGAAGGACCTCGAGCGCTTCGACGAAGCCACGGCAGACCTACGCGCTGCATACGCCATTTACCAAGAGCTGGGTAATCCGGTTGGCCTCGTGCGCACGGCGTTGCAGCTCATCGACTTGCTAAAGGCAGCAGCGCCTCAGGAAGCACGTACGCTCGCAGAGACGGCGCTTGCCCATGCGCGGCAGTTGGAGGATGAGGCGCTGACGCTCGAAGCGGAGCTCGTTCGCGCCGAATTGGACAAGACCGACCTCGCGCCGCTGCTGCCGCGGTTGCAGATTCTCGGCGACCATCGCTTATTGGCCTTGAGCTGGATGGTTCGAGCCAGGCGCGAGCCGGACGAGGAATCGGTACGCGCGGCGCTGGC
Organism: uncultured Sinobacteraceae bacterium; assembly: GCA_937902995.1. Classification (GTDB taxonomy): domain Bacteria; phylum Pseudomonadota; class Gammaproteobacteria; order Steroidobacterales; family Steroidobacteraceae; genus Steroidobacter. Next base: position 5,569 of record CALEKY010000021.1, on the reverse strand, counting down.
TCACGCAGAGCGCGCCGGTACCAAGCGCCTCAAGGCCGTGCTCGCCGTAGAGCTGGCACGTCTGCTGATCGCGCGAGGGGCATCCGTGAGCGAAGTGGAATCTGTTCTCAGCCGTGCGAACGCCTGGCAGCCGGAGTATCCGCCGGTGCTCGCGACTCGGGCGTGTCATCTCTCTCTTGAGCAGCGGAATAACGAAGCGCACCAAGTGCTGACGCGTGCGACCTCGCTGTTGGCTGAGCAGCCCGACATGAGCTGGTGTCCGGGCTGGGCGCTGCGGCCCTTGTAACCTCCCGTGTAGCGACGTTGCCTGTTCCGGTCGGTCGAAACAGCGACGCGGCCGCCGTGTGGATTTCGTCGTAAGCCACGACAAATCAACGTATTAGCGCTCCCTCACGATCTCCTCAGGAATTCCTGAGGCCTTCCTCAGGCTTTCGATGCGCTCGTTCTCTAGCGTGCGCGGACAAGACGACCGTCGTTGGCCGGCATCCAAGGGAGGTATCGAAGATGAAAAGTTCGTGGACCCTGGTCGCATTCGTTCCCGCACTTCTCGCGCCGGCGAGTGCACTCACCGCCGATAGCTGGACTTCGAGCCCGCTCGGAAAGTCGACTCTTCTGAACACCGCTTCATACGGGGCAGGAGCGCCCGTCAATCTAGTGGGCACGGTAACCGGCATGGCAACCGGCGCGGGACCGAGCGCGTGTCCAAATGGCAAGTATGTCGTCGGTGTCGAGATCAGGTCGGGGACGCTCATCGACGCAATGCGGGTCGAGTGCGCGAAGCTCGGTCCCAATGGCGAGCATCAAGATCGTACACAAGGTGCTTGGTTGGGTAACGAGCGGGGCGGAAACGTTCGGATCATGCGTTGTCCCGCGGGACAAGTGGTCACCGCGTCGCGCGCGAGAGCCGGAGATTTCGTCGATCAAGTCAGTTTCGCGTGCCGCAGATGGAACGCCGCGCAGGGTCTGCATGGATCGTTGAGTTGGCAGCCGGCGCATGGCGGCTCCGGAGGCGAACCGGTCGGCCCGGTCGAGTGTCCCGACGGCATGGCGATGACTGAGCTGGGGGGCCGCAAGGCGGGATCGTATATCGGATTCTTCACGGTTAGCTGCAAGAAGCTGCCGCCGACGCAACCCACCGCTCCGAGCACGACATCGGCGCAGAACTCCCAGAATCAGACGGGCAGTGCAGTCGGTAGCTCTCCGACGTCAGCACCTTCTGCAGCTCTTTCGATTTCTCAAGGCGTGCAACTTTCGACGGGTCGGGTTTCGCAACCCGTTGCACCGGTTCTGAAGACCTTGAGCAGCAAGGCAATTGCTGGCGGCAATGTGGAGCTCACGATCGAAGGCGAGAGTTTCGCCGCCGACAAAATCACTCGGGTCGAGGTCGATGGTACACCGGTGCCGTATCGCGTGATCTCGCCGACGCGAGTTGTTGCGACGGTGTCGCAGCACGTGTGGACGAAGGTCAATCCGCAATCCGTGCCCATCGTCGTGACGAGCGGCGGACAGCGCATCTCAAAACAACTTTCTGTCCGCTGATCCAACGCCGGGGCTCTGATCGTGCATGCACATCCTTTTGTGTCGGCGGCGCTCGTTCGGCAAGTCGCTCGCACGATGAGCGCAATGGCTGCCGTGCTGACGTTCTCGGCGGTGAGTGCCGCGGAGCTTCGCGTCACGGTCGTCGGAGCATTGGGCCAACCGATCAGCGAAGCGACGGTGTGTGCTGGGACGCCTCAGAACCCGAGGCAGTACGGTTCGGCCACGACGAACTCACAGGGTGTGGCAACGTTTCGGAATCTACCGGCTGGCAACTTGCATGTGATCGCACATCGGCTGAACAGCGGCGAGCGTGTAGTGCATGCAATGGGCTCGGGGATGCAACAGATCACCGTGCGCCTGCCGGTCGAAGCGACCGGGACAACTTGCGGCGCCGTGCCCACGCCGGGAAGCGCTCCGATTTCGAATTCCGACCAACCGGAGCCGCCGCCGCGGCAATTCGATCCGAGACTCAGCGACATCCAACGCCAGCAGTCCGGCGCCAGCCTGCAACCGATCCAACCGCCGCAGATCTCTCTCAGGGAGGAGTACTGCTTCGGCGCGCTCGGTGCGCAATGCGGCGGAGCGCAGTTCGGACTGCCGATAGCCGCTCTGTGCGCGGGCGGCAGATGCCAGATCAACGCGGGAAGTTGGGAGCACGACGAATGCTGTTTCGCCAACCCGCGAGGCATGGCCTGCCAAGTCGGGCCGGCCGACTACGTGCTTGGACACGACGGCAAGTGCGTGAACGAATGGAACAAGGCGCTTGCTCGCCTGCAAGCCGGACTGAATTGGATTCGCCAAGTCGATTTCCTCAAGCCCAATAGAACAGGAAAGGTTGTGTTTGCAGACTACTGTGCACCTGCCGGTTCGCGCGTGCATCAAGACGACGTGCGCTACTGCTGCTCGCGGCAAGCCGATCGTACGTCTCGGCTGCCCGCCCACGAGAGGATTTGCCGATGAGCCGTGCGCTGTCGTTGAGACTCGCGTGCGCCGCGGCGCTCGCATGTGCGTTCAACGCCTCGACAGCGTTGGCACAAAACACCGAGTTGACGGTTCGGCTCGACAGCGGCCCAGAGTGGCGAGGGCGCGGCGATGTCGTTCGGTTGATTCCGAGTCGCCCGCTCGGTCCGAACGAAGGTCGGTTCGCCGTGCTCATCGGCTCGACGGATTTCACCGATCTGTTCGAGTGGCGCGAGGGAAGTCTCGTTTACCACCCGCGTGCGATGCCGTTGCCTGCGGGAGAGAACGAGGTGGCCGTCTTCATCGTCACGCCGAATGGCGAATGGCGCGAAGCGATGCGGACGCACCTGCGCGTGCTGACGGACCGAGGTTTTCAGCAGGCGAGTTTCTCTCCGCAACTGGACGCGCAAGGCACGAGCACGCTCGATCACGACTTCGAACCGGAAGGGTCCGGCGTAGCGCCGAACGACGATGCTTCGATGAATCTCGTCCTGAATGGCGCGCTCGTCCGAAACGACTGGCGCTTCTCCGCGCGTGTACACACGCTGGGTGTCAGCAGGCAAGAGCGGGCTTTGCGTTACGGCGAGGAGGGCGATGACGCGCCGCGAGTCGATCTCTCCGATTATTCGCTGCGTCTGGAGCGCCTCGACGACCAACGCGCTTATTTCGAGCTCGGTCACGTCTCCCAAAGCAGGCACCGGCATCTCATGCCGGGTTTCTCGAGCCGCGGCGCGATTCTCGGTGCGCCGCTCGGCCAATGGGGAGCCGCGCGTTTGGCGGCACTGAGCGGAACCAGCATCGTCGGTTGGGACAACATCACCGGCCTTGCGCGCAGCGATCACCGTATTCTCGCTGCTGGCCTGGGCTGGCAACTCATCCCGACACGTCCCGGTGCGCTCAGCATCGATGTGGACTATGTCGATGGATCGTTGTTACCGAGATCCGCTTTCAATGCGGGCACGATCTCAGATGCAGAGACCAGTCAGTCGTGGGGCGTTCGTGCCGCCGGCGCGACCTCGTCGGGACGATTGCGCTTCGATGCCGGGTTTGCGCGAAGCCGATTTCACAATCCGTACGACCCGACGCTCGCGTTCGATCTCGACGTCGTTCCCGTCCGCGAAGAAGAGCGCAACGCACGCTACCTGGATCTGTACTTCGATGTAGTGCAGAACCGGTTCGTGGGGCGGCACGCGGCGAACCTATCGCTCGCACTTCGTCACGAGCGAGTCGATCCCTTGTATCGAACCGTCACGGCGCCGGTCCAATCCGATATCGATCAGAACGTGATCGAAGTGTCGAGTTTCTTCGGTCCGCTGCAAGTTCAGCTCGCGCACGCCCGCGCTGAGGACAATCTGGATGACTTGCCCTCGGTGCTCACGACGAAAACACGCCGCAGCAACGCCAATTTGGGTCTTGCCCTGAACAGCCTGTTTGTCGAGTCGAACGCCTTTACGCGTTGGCTTCCCCTGTTTGCCTACAACTTCGATCGCATCCATCAGTTCGGCACCGGCGTCCCGATCAATTCGGGTTTCAGCGAGTCGCACGTTCCGGACCAAGTCAGCGTGCGACACGGCGCAAACCTGAGCTGGCAAGGCAACGCCTGGATGCTCGGCTATCGCCTCGAGTTCAGCGAGCAGGACAACCGCCAGCCCGGACGACAGAACGCCGACTTCGAGCATGTTCTCCACGGGGTCAGTCTCTCCGTGTCGCTGTTCCAGGGCTTCGATGTGAGCTTCGACGTGAGCCGCGAACGCAGCTACAGCGTCGAAGCGATGCGGTACGACCGCAATCGCAACTACGGATTCGGACTCGCCTGGAACATCACGAAAGCATTGAGCCTCAACGGTACCGTGGCGTTGACCGAAAGCTACGACGAACCGCGCACGAGCGAGAACGAGAGTACGAACCTCGATCTCAGTTTGAGTTACCGATTGCATTGGCAGACAGGGCAGGGCCGCGGAATTGCCGGGCAGCTCTTCGTGCGGTATGCGGACTACGACATGTCCTGGCGCGATCGGTTGTTCGGCTTCGAGAACGACAATCGCTCGCGCATCGTCATCGGCGGTATCAATTTCAGCATGCAGTGAGCCTCGCAATGCAAAGGTGCTCCTTACGAATCCTTCGTGCTCTGAGCGGTTTCTCGAGCAAGCCGCGAATGCGGGCCTACGCAGCGGTGCTCGCGGCGATTGTCGCTGCGTTCTTTCTTGCTCAAGAGGCTCAGGCGATCAGCCGCGATCCGAACGGCGTGAACGTCAATGCGCAAGGCGCAACGACCGTGTTCATCACGTTCGGCGGCTTGCAGCAACAAGTGCCGGTCGAGGCGATGTGGTGCGGCGAGCTGATTCCGGCGGCACCGGACATCGGTTTCAAGTGCGATCCCTCGACGATCTACGGGCGGCTGCCGATTCGCCTCGATCAGTCGCGGTTGAACGCCGATAGCACGACCTTCACGGACATCATGTCGATTCCGCCGTCGGTGGCGCGCCGTGCGTGGCAGGCCGCGGAACGCGGAGAACACTCGGCCTTCTATTACGTGCGTCGGTTCGTCTCGACGGTCGGTGGGCCGGACGAATATGTGTTCGTCACCTGCCGGCTCGCCGGCGGAGGCGCACGGGTGCCGCTCGCCTTGCTCGATGTGCGACTGTCGTTTGCAGTCGAACGGGCAGCACCGGCGTTGCAACGGGGCGAAGTCGCGCCGCCGGTACAGGCGGAGATTCGCTACAACGGATCGGGCAGATTGAAAGGCCGATGGGAAATCGTCTCGCCCGGCGAGGATCCGCCGTCGTCCCGCGATCTGCTGACCGAAGCGACGCTTCCGCCGGAGGAGCGCGCGCTACAACGACGTTACACGCAGCTCGAGCGTTTCAACGTCTTCTTGCCTCCGACCGGAAAGATCATTCTGCCTGGTCCGGATCCGAAACGCTTGCCGACCGAGGTCGAAGGTCTCTATCACTTGTTGCTGCGCATCGAAGCGTCCGACGACAAGGAAGGCGATTCGAATCTCGCGTTGGCAGAAGCGGGCACCGGTATCGTGCACAGCGGTGCGGTCGCAGGCTTTCCGATTCCGCCG
>CALEKY010000020.1 GCA_937902995.1 uncultured Sinobacteraceae bacterium | reverse complement strand
CGCTGCCGTTCCTCGTCGCGACGGGCGCCGGCGCCGAACAGCGCCGCCCGATCGGCATTGTCGTGTTCTACGGAACGATGGTATCGGTGTTCCTCACGCTGCTCGCCGTTCCTGCGGTGTATTCGATCTTCGCGCGCAAGACGAAGTCGCCGCAGTACGTGAGCAAGCTCGTCGATGCGGCGCTTCGGCATCCTTCGGCGTCTGCTGAAGGATGAGGCTACAGGCGACAGGCTGCAGGCGACAGTTGGCGGGGGCGCATGTTCGCCTCTCATTGGGGAGAGGCACGCAGAGCGAAGCGTGCGTGTGAGGGGGAGGCTCGAGCAGCCGACTCTGTTGACTGTAGCCTATCGCCTGTAGCCTAGTGCGAGGGGTCGAACACGCGAACCCTTGTTCACTACAGCCTTTAATCCACAGCCTACAGCCTCACGGCAGGACGGAAGCATGGACTCGTTAATGGAGCTGATCGAGAAACGGAAGAGCGGTCGGGTCCGCATCTGCTTCGCTTCGTATTGGGGTGAAGGGCTTCCCGATGTTCTTGCGCGGTTCGGATTGAGTTGCACCGCTTCGCCGGATGCCGGGCTTCGTGAGGTTCAGAGGGTGGAGGCGCGTACGATCGTGGCATCGCTGCTGCACCGGGACATGGCGTACAAGGCAGAGATCATGAGCACGGAAGAAGCAGAATCTCTAGCCGATCGCTTTTTAGAGCAGTTTCCTTCCGACAAGACGCGTTTCCTGACGAATCTCGGTCGGTCTAAGGATCAAGGTCTCGATTTCGATACGAGCTGGAATCCGCTGACGAGCGCCACGTTCGACGCGGGAGTCATTTGTATCTCGGAGCGAATCGCAGGCTGCTTCTGGGCAGAGGATGAGGATTGATTCCGTCGCCGGATTCCAATGAAACCGCACATCTCAGTGATCACGCTAGGCGTCGACGATCTGGAGAGATCGTTGCGTTTCTATCGCGATGGGCTCGGATTCCCAACGGAAGGCATCGTCGGCAATGAGTTCGAGTACGGAGCCGTGGTGTTCATTGATCTTCAGGCCGGGCTTCGCCTCGCGCTTTGGCCGCGGAAGAGCATCAGTCACGATACGGCAATTCCAGTCGGACCTCGCAGCGCCACGGAAGTGACTCTCGGACACAATGTTCGCTCCAAAGCAGAGGTGGATGCGGTCATGGAGCAAGCAGCTGCTGCGGGCGCGGTAATCGTCAGGCCGGCGCACGACACGTTCTGGGGCGGCTACTCAGGTTACTTCCAGGATCCCGACGGGCACTTGTGGGAGATCGTTTGGAATCCGCAGTGGACGGGTTGAATGTCGATCGAGGAAAGTTTCGGGAGCAGGGCAAGCGCATGACGGCGTCGATCAGAATCTGTCCGAAGGGACATCGCTACAAGAAGAGCTCCGACTGTCCCACATGTCCTAAGTGCGAGCAGGAAAGAAAACCGACGAGCGGTTTTCTCGCTGATCTCAGCGCGCCGGCAAGGCGTGCCCTCGAAGGAAAAGGAATCTTGACGCTCGCCAAACTCGCGAAGTACAGCGAGCAAGAAATTCTGGCGCTGCACGGGATGGGGCCGAGCTCGATCCCGAAGCTGAAAGCGGCATTGAAGCGCGAAGGGCTTTCGTTTCGTCGCGGCTAACTCGACGACGAAATCGCTTCGACCGGCTTCGATCGTTTGTAAGAAGAAATCGGCTAGCCGTTCGTCGAGCGCGTACCTCGGTCAGCTCGTTGCATACAACTTGGAACATGGGTTGATCGGGCGCGCGTGCGATCGCTACGATCCGCGCCGCTTCGATTTCGGTTGCGTGATTGGATATGTCGATGGACTGGCAGTGGTTCGCTCTATTCGCATTCGCGATCTTTCACGGGATTGCTTTCGGAGCTGGCTTGTTCGAGCAGCTCATCGTCGTGCCGCGCTGGATGGGTAGTGCGTCTCTCGATCCTGAGGCGATGCGCGCCGACGATACGGGCCGACGGTTCTGGGCGTTCGTGACGACGGGGCCGTTGACGATCCTGACGCTGATCAATTTGTATTTTGCGTTCACGAGCGCGCCGCCGCTGCGCACGCTTTGGACGGCAGCCTGCGGGGTGACCGTCATCGAACGCGTGTTCACGTTCACCTTCTTCATCCCGAAGGCGCTCGAGCTCATGCGGAGCGATGCCGCGAGCGCCTCCGCACTACAGATTGCTGCGCGTTGGCGCTCGCTCAATTGGCTGCGGCTCTTGTTGTCGTTCGTCGCCTGGTTGCTCGCATTGCTGGCATTCGGAATGCTGCCGTGACGAGCATCTGACGGCGCGAGCGGAACGTCAAAGCTTGCGGAATTCCCGATCCTTCCACCACGGGAAGAACTTGGGCAGGTTCTTGCTCAAGGTATCGCGGAAACGGGCAGGGCGCTTTTCGAGGAAAGCGGTAATGCCTTCTTTGGCATCGTCCGACTGACCGAGTGCATTCATGGCGGCGGTATCGATTTCGTGCGCATCGATCGGGTGCGGTGCACCGAGCATTCGCCACATCATTTGGCGGGTCAACGCCAAAGAGACCTGTGAGCTGTTCGCGACGAACTCCTGAGCGAGCGCACGCGCGACTGGCATGAGCTCTTCCGGTGCATGCAGGCTTCGGAACAAACCGGCCTCGAGTGCATCTTCCGCGCGAATGATCTTCGCGGAGTAACACCACTCGAGCGCCTTGCTGATCCCGACGATACGCGGCAGGAACCAGCTCGAGCAGGCTTCCGGCACGATGCCGCGCGCGGCAAACACGAACCCGAGCTTCGCGCCGTGCACGCACAGGCGGATGTCCATCGGTAGTGTCATCGTGATGCCGACGCCGACGGCAGCACCGTTGATCGCTGCGATGACGGGTTTGTTGCAATCGAAAATGCGCCGTGCGATCCGGCCGCCGCCATTGCCGATGTAGCGCTGCTGTCGAGACAGGTCAGTGAAATCGGAACGGTTGCTCCAGGTATCGGCACCGCGCTCGAGATCCGCGCCTGCGCAGAACACCTTCCCGGCGCCGGTCACGATGATCGCCTTGACGTCGTCATCGGCGTCCGCCCGATCGAATGCCTCGATGAGCTCTTCATACATGCGCGGAGTGGCTGCATTCATCCGGTCCGGGCGGTTCAGCGTGATCGTCAGAATGCGGTCCTCGACCTGGTACGCGATTTGTTCGAATTCCATGGGGCAGACTCACCGAGTTGTTAGTGCGGGGGTGCGTACGTTAGAGCGGGGCGGGGAAGCGTGCAAACGTTCACAGAATCGTGGGCCGGCCTTTGACGAATTTCCTGCCGCGGTGCTGACTGATCGCGATGGATCTCGCCGATATCTGGAACGGACGAATGCAGCATCGCTTCATCGTCGACGTCTCGCATTGCGAGAGAGCGGCGGAAGAGCTCTACCGCGCGCTCTGGCAGCAAGACATCGCGTTTTTTCAGCGTTGGGCTCTCGATCGCGAACCGCGACTGGCGCGGTTCGCCCGCGGGTTCGGTTTGGTGCTGTCGGTGTTGGGGCTCGTGTTCTGTCTGTCCTTGCCAAATGTCGACCCCAACATTTGGGGTCCGCCGCCCGGTCCCTGGTTCATTCTTCTGTTCGCCGTCGGTGTTCTGTTCTTCTATCTGCTCCCCCGCCTCACGGCCCGAATGCGGGATGGCCTACAGCGCTTTCGCATGCGCTCCTGCCGGCGATGCGCTGAACGTCTGGTCGTAAACGCACGTGAGAACGCGCCCTTCGTGGCCGTGTACACCAGCGAAGGCGATGCGCTGACCTATGCGCGAGAAAAGAATGGCGAATTGAACGAGGTTTGGATGCGCACGCTAGTCAAGCATGCGCGCCGAGGCCTTGCCGTTCGAGGTCAGAGCGTGACTGCAATCTTCCGCAGACCGACCTCGCTAGTGCCCTCGATCGTCGTGTTGCACGACGAATCGCAATGGCTGACGCAAGTCCTGGAGAAGGTCGGCATCGCGATCGTCGATATGAAGTAACACCGCCAGGTTCCGTCGCTGTTGGACGCTGGTCAAAGCGCGCGAATGCGCGCTCTACCTTCAGTCTTCAGCCCTCAGCCTTCAGTCTTCAGCCCTCAGCCCTCAGCCTTCAGCCTTCAGTCTTCAGTCTAAGCTCACAGCCTGAACATCACTCCAATCTTGAACTGGTCGAAATCGGGCGTGCTCGTGGCCTCTTCGAAATCGATCCATTTCTTCTCGTATCCGAACCGCAGCGTGAATCTTTGCGAGAAATCCCAACGCAGACCCAAGCCGGCTTGGTAAGTGAGCTCGTCGACGGTCCTGGTGTCCTGACGTCGCTCGCAGATGCGCCCCCACCACGGGTCCCAAAAACAATCCAGATAGACGGGGCCTTCCTGAATGTTCGTGTCGATGAAACTCCAGCCGATGCCGGCCGTGATGTAAGGCGTCAACGGGCCTTCGAAGAAGTTGAACGTTGCATTCAAGCGAGGCGAGATCGTGTCCAATGTTCCGCGGCCACGAAAAGGCGCGTTCGAATCCGAGACGATCGAAACGTCGTAGTCGACACTGTACGAATCCAGATCGAGATGCAGCTCGAAACGCGAATTGAACCGGTAGCCAACCGAGATCGATACGCCAACCTCGTCGTCGGTGGCGACCGACGATCCGCCGCGGAAGCCGACATCTTCATTGTTCATGTACAGCAAATGGGCGCCGATCTCCCAGCCAGGCTCGCGCTCTTGGGCAGCGGCTGCGTGCGCCACCAGCGCAGAAGCAAGGAGCAGAAGAATGAGCGGTTTCATGGTCAAACAACGCACGGAGTCGAAGAGTAGGTCCAGCCTGGGGGCTGGGGCGCAGACAGGCAAGCCAAGGGGTGCGCCCCGATTTTCGATTGTTATCAATTTCAGCGGCGGAACGATTCCACTCGCGCCTGCCGCTGAGATGCTCCGCAAAACCGCGTATTCATGCCACACTGTCCTTGGGTTGAGATCACGGGACCTCGCCGTAGGACCGCTTTCTGGGAGAGCTTCATGAAAGGCTTCATCGACAACATCGAACGACTCACGCTCGACAACACATATTTCCGCCGGGTTCTCTACACAGCAAAGCAGCTTCAGCTCGTACTGATGACCCTCAAACCGGGAGAGGAGATCGGCGAAGAAGTGCATGAAGATCGCGATCAGTTCTTCCGCGTGGAGGCGGGTAACGGCGAGATCTGGATCGACGACGTGCGGACGCCGGTTTCAGCGGACATGGCCATGATCGTGCCGGCAGGCGCGAAGCACAACGTCAAGAACACGGGCACCGAGCCGCTCAAGCTCTACACGATCTACGGACCGCCCGAGCACGTCGACGGAACGGTCCACAAGACCAAAGCCGAAGCCGAAGCGGCGCACGAGCACTTCGACGGTCGGACGACCGAATAGCGGAGCGTCGTCCGGGGCGGGCGACGTACTCGATTCGATTCATCGAGAAAAGCTATTTGCGTCAGGGCGGTGCGCTGAACCACAATCGCGCACCCGCTCGCCGTCGTCACGTCCATGTCGGGAAAAACGCTTCTCAAGATTGCTGCACGTCGCGACGAACCGCGCTCGACGCCCGAGCACGAGCGGTTCAAGTACTTGATCGCGCAAATCGAGCGGATCCGCAAGACGCACAAGGACGTCGACGCAGCCATTCTCGAATTTCGTCAATCGGATGCGCAGACGCTTCAGCCGCTGCGTGTGAATCTACGCAATCTGACGCGCGAGACGGTGTTCCAGTTGGATCGTCTCCTCGACGAGCGAGGTTGGACGCGCGCTGAGTTGGCGGGGCTCGAAAGCGTCTTGTGCGGCAACGCCGAGCTGCTGCTGCAGAGCGATCCGTACGACGAGCAAATCAGGGATCTGTTCGACAAGCACAGCCGGGTCAGCTTCGACGAGATGAAGGAGGAAGAGCTGCTCGTGCTGAAGGAGCATGTAGAGGAGCTCGGTTTCGATCTCGGCGACGACACGGACATTCGTACGGAAGAGGATCTCGTGCAACGAATGTACGAGCAGCTCGGCGCCAAGCGACAGCAGGAAGAAGCGCGCCGCGAGTCGCGCTCGCGCGGCCGCAAGAAATCGGCAGCGCAAACTCGCGCCGAGGCGAACGCACAAGCGGCGAAACAATTTCTGCGCGAGATCTATCGCAAGCTCGCGAGCATCGTGCACCCGGATCGAGAAACCGATGCGCAACGGCGCGCCGAGAAGACCGAGCTGATGCAGCGGATCAATCGCGCGTACGCGACCGATGACCTGCTGACGCTGCTGGAAGCTCAGCTGGCGCTCGAGCAAATCGATCCGGAGCAGATCGGCCGATTGAGTCGCGATCGCCTCAAGCAATACAACCGTTTGCTTGCCAAACAGCTCGAAGCCGAGAAAAGCGAGCTATTCGCGCTCGAGGAGGGTTTCCGCGCGGACTTCCATCTAGGACCGCGTTTGAAGATCACTCGCGAGAATCTGAGAATGTTGCTGCGGGAGCGTACGCGCGAAATTCGTGCGCACATCGAACAACAACGCTACTTTCTCGAAGTCCTTGCGGACCGCATGGCAACGAAGCGTTGGCTGCGTCAGCGGGCCATGTTTGCATTCTAAGAATCTCAACAGTTTGGAACGGACGCGAGCCGTCCGTGCATCCGACACTTAGTCCATGCCGCCCTATCTGGTTCTTTCCGGTTACGCATACGTACCGCTCGCGGATTTGAAAGAGCGGCGCATGCAATTGCTCGCGCTCTGCAAAGGCTGGAACGTGGCCGGCTCCATCGTGTTGAGCCCGGAAGGCATCAATCTGCTCGTTGCGGGCGAAGGCGGACAGGTGGAAATGCTGCTCGATGAGCTGCGCCGGTGGCCGGGTCTCGAGGGCTTTCAGCCTAGGATCGGCGGGAGCGGGGAATTGCCGCTGCGGCGCGTTCAAGTGCGGATCAAGAAGGAGATCGTCGCGTTCGGAGTCGAAGGGATCGATCCGTCGCGCCGGCGCCCGCGCACGATCGCGCCGACCGAGCTCTATGGGTGGCTCGACGAGGGACATGGCGTGACGTTGCTCGACGTGCGCAACGATTACGAAGTGCGTCTCGGTACGTTCAAGCGCGCAGTCGCGCTCGGCATCGAACAGTTCCAGGACTTTCCTGAAGCGGTGCGTACGTTGCCCGAAGAGCTGAAACAAGCGTCGATCGTCGTCGTCTGCACGAGCGGAATCCGTGCCGAGAAGGCAGCGCTCTATCTCGAGCGCGCCGGTTTCGAGAATGTTCGAGCGCTCGAAGGAGGCATTCTGAGTTATCTCGCGGCGTGCGGAGGGCGCCATTTCGAGGGCGAATGTTTCGCCTTCGATCGCCGTCTCGGTCACGATGCGATCCTGCAGCCCCAGCAATGGCAGCAATGCGCGTCGTGCCGTACCCCGCTTTCGGCGGACGACCAAAGTCATCCGCATTACGAGCTCGGCAAGTCCTGCCCGTACTGTTACAAGATCCCGCCCGAGCAGATGTCGCTCAACATCGCGCGTCGTCACGAGCGTCTGAGGGAGATCATCCATTCTCTGCCGGGAAGCTTGCCGCGCGACCATTTCCGGCCGATCACGATTCCGCCCGAGCACGACGGTAAGACGCTGCTCGACGCGCTGAGCAGCATCGTCGCGCACATCCCCAGATACGACTGGGCCGAACGCTGCGCGCAGCAGCTTCTCGTCGATGCGCAGCATCGGCCTGTTTACGCCGATGCGATCGTTCGCGCTGGCGAGCGGTACTTTCACAAGTTTCCGGCGCTCGTCGAGCCCGACGTCAACATGCGCGTACAGATTCTCTACGAAGACGAGTCGTTGATCGTGATCAACAAACCGGCGCCGTTACCGATGCATGCCGGCGGGCGCTTTCATCGCAACACCTTGAAGTACGTGCTCGATGCGCTCTATCACCCGCAACATCTACGGCCGGCGCATCGGCTCGATGCCAATACGACCGGAGCGCTCGTCGTATCGCGCACGCGCTATGTGGCCGGCAAGATTCAGCCGCAGTTCGCCCGCGGCGAAGTGGAGAAGGTCTATCTCGTGCGCGTGCAAGGACATGCTGTCGCGGACGAATTCAGTTGCGATGCGCCGATCAGTTCGGAAGCCGGCCATGCGGGCTCGCGGGTCGTCGACGAAGCAGGTTTACCTGCGCGCACGGACTTTCGCGTGCTCGCTCGTTACGAAGACGGAACGGCACTCCTCGAGGCTCGTCCCCGTACAGGGCGCACGAATCAAATCCGCGTGCATCTGTGGCATCTCGACATGCCGGTGTGCGGCGATCCCGCCTACCTCCCTGGACGGGTGCTCGGCGATGTTCAAACGTTGGACGTCAACGCTCCGCCGCTTTGCTTGCATGCATGGCGGATCGGTTTCTGGCATCCGTTGCGGCGGGAGAGGATGACGATCACTGCGCCCGAGCCGAGCTGGGCCACGGATCGCGCAATTGTGAGCAGCGCTGCGCTCGTGTGAGCGGTCGTCGGATCGGAATTGCTGTCGGCGGAAACAAAAAAGGGTTGCGCGGCTCGTCGCCGCGCAACCCGAACCTCGTGGGTCACTAGAACTCGTACTTCAGACGGGCACCGTACTGACGGGGCGCGCCATAGATGATGCCGCCTTGCGCACTCGATGCGTCCTGCAACTGGACCGCGATGTAGGTCCTGTCGAACAGATTCGTGCAGAACGCCTCGATTGTGAGGTTCTCGAGCGGTTTGAACGTCAAGCGAGCGTCGACGACCGTGCGCGAAGGCACGCGCGTGGCTGCGTACTTGAACGGCGTGGCGTATTGTTCATCCATGTACGACATCTGCACACGCGGTGTCAGGGTCATGTTGTCGCCGAACACCAGCTCGTATTCCACGCCTGCGTTGAGCGTGTAGGCGGGGGAGAACGGCATCATTTGCCCTTTCACGATCGCCCGGTTCTGGTTGGTCTGCGAATCCGTGACAGATCCCGCTTCACGGAATTGACCTTCCATGTAGGCAGCGCCGAGATTGAATCCGAAGCCGCCGAACTGACCGAGCATCTCGATTTCAGCACCGTAGATTCGTGCCTCCGGGCCGTTCACGGTGTTCGGTCCGAGCGACGACGTGCCGGCGATCGGCACGAGCGCCGAGAGCTGGATGCCGTCGTAGATCGAGTAATAGACGTCGCCGTTGATGCGCAGGCGTCCGTCGAGCACTTCGGTCTTCGCGCCGATTTCCAGCACTTCGTTCGTCTCGGGTCCGAAGTTGCCGAGCCGCGGATCGAGGTTCACGCCGCCGGCCTTGTAGCCGCGCGAGAGCGTGCCGTAGATCATCACATCGTCGCTCGCGAAGTACTTGAGGCCCAGGCGGCCGGTGACCTCATCCGACTCTGTCGAGGTCGTGCACGGGAAGCAGCCCGGAGGCGGCGGACCCGGAATCAGGTTGCGTCGATAGACTTGTTTGTCCTCCGAATAACGCAAGCCGAAATCGAGCGCGAGGGCATGGGTGAATCGCCAGTCGATCTGTCCGAATACCGACTTGGAGGTATTGTCAGCGACGGTATCGATCGTCGAGTTGGATTGCACGAACGTGACCGTGTTGAAGTTGTCGCGAAGCACGCGAGCCGGTGTCGTTTCATCCACATAGAACGCGCCGACGACCCATTGCAGCGGCCCGTCGCCCTTCGAAAGCAGGTTCACTTCCGTCACGCTCGTCTCGAAGCCTTGATCGGTGTAGGACACGCGTCCCGGACCATTGGGCTGCGGCGGACGCAGCGAGCGGTCGCCGTCGCCTTGGTCTTCGGTATCGGCGTCGAGATAGGAAGTGAGCGCTCTCAGCTGAATGCTGTCGTTCAGGTCGATTCGTGCTTCCAGAGAGGCACGATAGCCCTTCTGTCTCAAGAACGAGATGGCGTCCTCTTCGATGATGAAGGGATCCCTGATTGCATGGTCGCGATTCTTGACTGCGTTGTAGTCGGAATCGAGATCGAAGTACTCGTAGCGCAGGTCGAACGTCATGCCGTCCGACGGCTGAATACGTAGCGCGGCGCGCGCGCCCTTCATGTCGTACGAACCCGGTTGGCTGGGGCTCGGGCCGATGTTCTTGGTGAAGCTGTCGCGCTCGTCGTACATCGCGGCGATGCGCAAGGCAACGACATCGCCCATCGGAATGTTGACGGCGCCGACGGCACGATGCCAGTCGTAATCGGCAGCGGTGATGTCCACGTAGCCGCTCAGTGCGTCGGTGCTCGGCGTCGGCGTACGGATGTAAATCGCACCGCCGGTCGAGTTCTGACCCGTCAGAGTGCCTTGCGGGCCGCGCAGCACTTCGATCGATTCTATGTCGTAGAACGACTGCGCAATGAAGTGCTCGTGAGCGATGAAGTTGCCGTCGATGTAGACCGCGACGCCCGGGCTCGATGTGGGAGCCGACTGTGCGATACCAACGCCGCGAATGTTCACGAACGTGCTGCGGTTGTACGTGTTGATGGCGACGGCCGGCGCGACCTGCTGAATCTCGATGACGTTGTCGATGCCTTGCTTCGCAAGGCTGTCGGCCGTCAACACGGTCGCCGACGCAGGCACTTCTTGCAGATTCAGCTCGCGTCGCTCGGCCGTGACGACGATCTCTTCGAGCGCGCCTTGAGCCGCTTGCTGAGCATGTGCAGCGCTTGCGAGCGTGGCTGCAACCGCGACCGCCAGTCGCGAACGGACGGCGGAACCGGATGAACTTCGCTTGTTCATGGACAGTCTCTCCCCAAAAGACCTGAACAGTGAAACGGAAAATTTCCCAATCCCCATTGGGAACGGGCCTGATGCTTCGGGCTCGGCGCGGACCATAACAGCAAAAACCCACGGATGAAAGCGCTTGCATCGGCCGGGGGCGATACTGCATAAACCGACTCCGATGCGGGGAATCGGCAAGACGGGGGGAACGCGTTGAGTCACGTGCTGCTTGCTGCGGGCGATTTGGCGCCCGATCGACCGGATCCGGACACGCTATTCGATGCAGTGCGGCCGCTGCTGTCGGCTGCGGATGTCGTCTTCGGTCAGCTCGAAACGACATTTGCCGACAAAGGTTTGCGTCTACCTCAGGCGCGGCATGCCGTGCTCGCTCAACCCGAAGGTGCTCGCGCTCTAGCCCGAGCGGGATTCGATGTCATCTCGTGTGCGGGCAATCATTGTCTCGATTGGGGAAGCGAAGCGCTGCTCGAGAGCATCGGGCATCTTCGTGCTGCGGGCATCGATGTAGTGGGCGCCGGACAAAACATCGCCGAGGCTCGCAGGCCCGTCTACAAACAGCTGGCCGACGGAACGAAGCTCGCCTTTCTCGCCTACAGCTCGATTTTGCCGATGGGTTACTGGGCCGAGGCGAATCGTCCGGGGTGTGCACCCATGCGCGCGCACACGTTGTACGAACAAATCGAGCACGATCAGCCCGGCACGCCGGCGCGCATTCACACGTACGCGCATGCGGAAGATCTCGCTGCGTTGCGCTCGGACATCAAGGCGGCCAAGGCTCAGGCCGATCTCGTGTTCGTCTCGATGCACTGGGGTATCCACTTCGTTCGCGCGACGATCGCCGACTATCAGCGCGAAGTCGCGCGCGCAGCGGTGGAGGCCGGTGCCGATGCCATCCTCGGCCATCACGCGCACATCTTGAAGGGCGCCGAGATCGTCGACGGTCGACCCGTGCTCTACAGCTTGTGCAACTTCGCGACCGATTTGCGCATGGATCCCGAGCACGCATCGCGCAAGTCGTTCAAAGAGATTCAGAAGCTCGCGCCGGATTGGGTTCCGGACTTCGACAGTCTCTACAACTTTCCGCCCGATTCGCGAATGTCGGCGCTCGCGCGATTCGAGATCGCGTCCGGCCGCATCGTCGAGTCGAGTCTCTTACCGCTCTGGATCGATCGCGACGCGGTGCCGCGTGTGCTCGCGCCGGACGACGAACGGTTCGGAAAGGTCGTCGATTACCTGCGCGCCGTAAGCGAAGAAGCCGAGCTCAATGCGCGCTTCGAGGTGCGAGGCGATCGTGTCGTGATTGGAGCTGCAGTATGAGCGAGCAACGCGGACTTCGCCTCGAGTGGGTCGTTCTGTTCTATTTTCTGAGCTACGTTCCGAACATCCTGTTGACGAAGTACGCCACGAGCTACGTGCACCCGGAGCTCGGCCGCCCGCTGACGGGGCTCGAGACGCTGCCGTCCACGCTGATCATGAATCTCGTGTTGACGTACGCGTTCATCTGGTACTCGGGCTGGTACCGGTTCTCGAATCAGATGCAGGTCGGCCGATGGCGGATTCCCGTGCCGACGCGCTACACGTTCATTTCCGGCATCGGTACGGCATGTATCCTCTTCACCGTCCCGTTGTCCTACACGTTCACGAACGTCAGCATTCCGTTCATCCAGCTCCTGATGCGCGGCGATATTCTCATCATTGCGCCGCTCGTCGACTTCATTTACGGGCGCCGCGTGCGCTGGTGGAGCTGGACGGCACTCGTGCTCGTGGCGATTTCGCTGCTGCTCGTGATTCAACAGCGCGGCGGTTTGCGTCTTCCGCCGCTAGCGATTGCCGCCGTCGTGCTCTACACGGTCGGTTATTTCACGCGCCTCTGGGTAATGACGCGCGTGTCGAAGGATGGCAATCCCGATACCGTCAAACGTTACTTCGTGGAAGAAAAGGTGATCGCGTTGCCGATGTCGATCGCCATCCTCGCGCTGCTTTCGGTGTCCGGGCTCGGCACGCAATCGGGCGAGCTCGAATTCGGCTTTCTCAAGGTATGGACCGATCCGGTGATGTGGCCGCTCATCGGTATGGCGGTCACGTTGACGATCGTCTCGGTGTTTGCCGCAATGATTCTGCTCGATGCGCGCGAGAACACGTACTGCGTGCCGCTCGAGAGATCGTCGAGCTTGCTGGCCGGACTCTTCGCCGCCTACATTCTGCATTGGACCATGGGGCTGGCTGCGCCGACGGGCACCGAAGTGATCGGTGCCGTGGTGCTGATGTTCTCGATCGCGCTTCTGTGGTTCGCGCCGCGCTGGGAGACCGCGCGCTTGTCGCCTATGCACTCTCGCGCGCAATGATGCGAAAGCCGATATCGATCACGCGATTGGCGATCTTCTCTCCCGCGGCGCGGCGGCGCAGCACGGCGACCGCTTCGCGGCCGATGCGAGCGCCGTCGAGATCGACCGACGTAATGGTCGGTCGCATCTCGCCCGCGATCGACAGGTTGCCGAACCCGACGACGGCGACGTCGTGAGGAACGCGCTTGCCGGCTGCGTAGGCTTCCACGATCAGTCCTTGGGCCAGGAGGTCCGAGCCGCAAACGATGACATCCGGCTTCGGCTCCAGCTCCATCGCATGCCGCCACACCATGCGCGCGTGTCCGAAATGAGTAGGAATGTCGACTTCGCTCTGCGTAGGCGTTCTGCGTCCCGTCTGCGCCCATTCGCGGAGAAAGGCATCCCGCCGCATGCGCGCGCGTACGCCGTTGCCGACGACGAGATGCGGACGACGATACCCGCGTGCCGCGAGGAAGCGCGCCAAGTCCGTGCCGACCGCCGAATGGGAGAAACCCACTGCGACGTCGATCGGTTTTTCCGGCAATCCCCAGGTTTCGATCACGGTTGCGTTGCGGCCCTGCAATTGCTGACGCAGCGCATCGTTTGCCACGACGCCGCTCAAGATCACGCCTTCTGCTCGTCGCGCGAGGGCCGCTTCGATCAGCTTCGGCATTCCGCTGTCGTCAGTGCCGGTCAGCCCGAGCATGACGATCAGGCCGTCGCGCGACAGCTCGCTCACCATTTCCTGGATCGTGTCGTTGAAAATGGAGTGCGCGATCTCGGGTACGAGCACAGCGACGAGTCGGCTGCGCCGCGAAGCGAGACCGCCCGCGATCAGGTCGGGGACATAGCCGAGCTCGGCCACCGCCTTACGAATCTTCTCGGCCGTCGAAGGCGCAACGACGGCAGGGTTGTTGTAGAAGCGGGAGACCGTCGCCGGCGACACGCCAGCGCGTTCCGCGACGTCTTCGAGCTTGGGGACTCGGTTCTTGGTAGCCATTATCCCGACAAGGTAAAGCCGCGAGAGCCTAAAGGGAAAGGGATGAAAGCGCTTTCATTATCGACTATGCTCCCGGTGCCATGAAATCCGATTTCGATCCTCTTGCACCCGAAACCTTCGACAGTCCGCACGACGACTATCGTCGTTTGCGGAAGGAGTGCCCAGTCGCCTACAGCGAAGCCTGGGGCGGTTTTTGGGCGTTGCTCAAACATTCCGATGTAGTGAACGCGGCCAGCGACTACGAGACGTTCATCACCTCGAAACAGAACGTCGTGCCCAAGGTGGCATTTACCGGCCGCCGTCCGCCGCTGCATCTCGATCCGCCCGAGCACACGCCTTACCGCAAGGCGCTGAACCCGCTCTTGTCCGAGCGGCGCGTGCGTCAATTCGAGCCGCGCATTCGCGAGATCTGCGCGCGGCTTCTCGACAAGATGGTCGCGAAGGGCGGCGGCGACATCTGTAGCGAGTTCTCGGCGCGCATGCCGATCGAGGTATTCGCGGTTTGGATGAACCTGCCGCAGGACAAAGCCGATGTGCTCGCCGAAGTCGGCCGGCGCTACAACATCGCGGTGCAATCGAACGACATCGAGGCAACGCGCGAATCGAGCCTCAAGCTCTACGAGATGGCGCGCGAGCTCGTCGAGGATCGCAAGAAATCGCCGATGAGCCCGAGCGAGGATGCGACGAGCGCGCTGCTTGCGGCGCGCGTGAATGGCGAGCCGCTGCCCGAGGACATGATCGTCGGCACGATCCGGCAAGTGCTCGTCGTCGGCATCATCGCACCGACCGTCGTGATCGGCTCCATCGCCGTGCATCTGTCGCGCGACCGTGCATTGCAGGATCGCTTGCGCGCGGAACCGCAGCTCATTCCGGCAGCCATCGAAGAGTTCCTTCGCCTGTACACGCCTTATCGCGGCTTTGCCCGTACGGCGACGAAGGATGTCTGCATCCGCGGCCGCACGATTCCTGCGGGCGAACCGATTGCGCTCGTCTACGCCTCGGCGAATCGCGACGAAGAGGTGTTTCCGAACGCCGAGGAGTTCCAGCTCAACCGGCCCAACATCAAGGAATCGTTGGCGTTCGGTCGCGGTCCGCACATGTGCTTGGGTGCGTGGCTTGCGCGGCTCGAGCTCATCGTCGCGCTCGAAGAGCTGTTAACGCGCACGCGCGGTTTCAGAGTGACTGGCGAGATCGTACCGACGCGCATGCCGGAGATCGGTGCTTTGCGCGTGCCGTTGACGTTCGAGTAGCGACGCTCAGCAGGTTGTTCCGCCTATGGCCGATCGTCACACTGATGTCATGGACGTATCGGCTCGCCTCGCACAGCACGTCGCTCAGACTCGTTTCCAGGATTTGCCCGCAACGACGATCGCGGCGACGAAACGCGCTTTGATCGACGGGCTCGGCGTGGCGATTGCCGCGAGCGGTTTGAGCGAGGATGTCCGGCCGTTCGTGAATCAGGCCCGCGCGACGGGCGGTCCGCGCGAAGCCAGCATTTTCGGCTCGTGGGAGCGGGTCTCGGCACCGGCAGCCGCACTGGCCAACGGCGCCATGGCGCACGCGCTCGACTACGAAGACGCGTTCGATGCAGCGCCGGTGCATCCGAATGCTTCGCTCATTCCGGCGGCGCTTGCGACTGCGCAAGCGGTCGGAGCCAGCGGGGAGGAGCTGATCGCAGCCATCGCCATCGGTTGCGATCTCGCGTGTCGCCTCGCGTTGAGCGTGGGCGATGCGCTGGAGCGTGCGTGGTATCCGCCGCCGATCCTCGGCGCCTTCGGCGCAGTCGCCGCCACTGCACGATTGCGACGGGCGACATCGCAACAAGCGCTCGATGCGTTCTCGTTGCTGCTGTGCCAGCTCTCGTGCTCGAAGGAAATCAAATACAGCGAGCACACCGTCATTCGCGCGGTGCGCGAGGCGTTCCCGGCGCAGACGGCGGTCGTGGTCGCTGCGCTGGCGAGCCAAGGCGTGCGGGGTTTCGATCAGCCGTTCGAAGGCAAGGGCGCATTCTTCCATGCCTTCGCGGACGGGCGCTGGAATGCCGATGCGCTGCTCGAGGATCTCGGCAGGCGGTATTACATCGAAGCGTTGAGCTTCAAACCTTGGCCGTGTTGCCGCGGCACGCATCCGTACGTAGAAGCGGCGCAGCAGCTACGGGCCGAGGCGGGGATTCGTCCGATCGACATCAAATCGATTCGCGCATCGATCGGTCCCGTGCAACGCATGTTGTGCGAGCCGCTGCCCCGTAAGCGCGCGCCTGCCACGAGCATCGATGCGAAATTCAGCATTCCGTTCACGGTGGCCGCGGCGTTCGTCGATCGGGAAGTGAACTTGGGTTCGTTTACGGCCGAGCGGCTGCGCGATTTCGATGTGCTCGCGCTGGCGCAACGCGTCGAGCCGGTCGAAGAGGGGCGCTCGCCGACGAGCGGTGCGCTCGACGTCGAATTGCACGATGGGCGGCGCTACGCATGCGAGATCGAACAGGCGCTCGGCCATCCGACGCGTCCGCTGAGCGAAGCGCGCATGCGGGCGAAGTTCGTCGAATGCGTGACGCATGCCGCGCAGCCCATGTCCGTGGAGCAGGCGGAAGGCCTCTACGCGCGCATCGCTTCGCTCGAAACTGCGGCGAGCGTCGAGTCGGCGTTCGGTTTTCCGGCTTGAGTTCGTTCTCGCTGCGCGCGGCAGCGAGAAGATCTGTTATTCCGCCTCGAGCGCCATCCATGGACGCTTGACGCGTCCGCCGTGCTCCGCGAACAAGTCGGCCACGAGACCGCGGAGCCAACGATTGGCCGGATCGTGATGGAAGCGCGAGTGCCAATGCTGTTTCACCGCCCGCGGCTTGGCTTTGAACGGCGGCTGCACGAGCTTGATGTCGGCGAGCTTCGCGAGGCTCGCGCCGATCGCGTACGGCACCGTAAAGATCAGATCCGTCTCGCTCAGGATCGTGGGCAGCGCCAGGAAGTGCTCGACCCGTAGCACGACGCGACGCACCAGGCCTTGCGCGCGCAGCTCGGCTTCGAGCGATTCGTCGGCATGGCCGCCGGCGACGACGGCGTGATCGCTCTCGATGAATTGTTTGCGCGTCATCTTGTCGCCGATGCGCGGGTGATCGCGCCGCACCACGCAGACGAAGGAATGCGTGAACAACCGCTGCTGATATAGCGCGGCGCTCTGCAAGCGCGGAAAGAATCCGAGCGCCAGATCGACCGCGCCCGAACGTAAAGCCGGCTCGATTTCGTCGTCCGGCAAGTTCACCGTCTGCAGCGAGATCTTCGGTGCGACTTCTGATAGCCGCTTCAAAATGCGCGGCAGAAACACCAGCTCGCCGATGTCCGGCATGTTCATCGTGACGGTGCGTTCGGCTTGCTCGGGCACGAAGGTCGGCTGTTGCAAGAGCCGGCCGCGGATGCTGTCCAGAATTTCCGTCAGGGGCTCGGCCAGCCGCTCGGCGTGCGGGGTCGGGTGAATGCCGCGCGCGGTCCGCACGAAGAGCGGATCGCCGAGCGTCGCCCGTAAGCGATTGAGCGCAAAGCTCGTCGCAGGCTGGCTCATGCCGAGCTCTGCTGCGGCGCGCGTGACGCTGCGCGTGCGCAACAGCGCGTCGAATACGACGAGCAGGTTCAGGTCGACGTCTCTGATATCCATTATGCTTATATCGTATATATCAGAGCCCTACCTTTCCAAATGACGCCCGTGGGGGCTTAATCGTCGGCTAACGGCCCGACGCCAGATTGACAGGCCGAGCCCGCGTGCGTGAGGGGGTCTCACCATGTTTTGCACGCGACGCCGTCGGCGGCCGCCGCAACTTGCAGGAGTTCGAACTACATGAGTCAAGCGCCGATCGCTCGAGTCGAGCGCGATGGCGACATCGCCGTCGTCGTCGTCAACAATCCTCCGGTCAATACGATCACCGCCGCCGCCCGCGAGGGCCTGCGTCAAGCGCTCGCCGAGCTGCGCAGCGCCAAAGACGTGCGCGCAGCCGTGCTGATGTGCGAAGGCTCCACGTTCTTCTCGGGCGCCGACATCGGCGAGTTCTCCGGTCCGCCGAAAGAAGAGGAGTATCGCGAGCTGTTCAACGGCTATGAGTCGCTCGACATCCCGGTCGTCGCTGCGATGCACGGCACGGTGATGGGCGGCGGCCTCGAGATCGCGCTCGCCTGCCATTACCGGGTTGCATTGCCGAACACGCGCTTTGCGTTGCCCGAAGTGACCCTGGGAATCATTCCGGGTGCTGGCGGTACGCAGCGTTTGCCGCGCCTCATCGGCGTCGAAAAAGCGCTCGAGTTGATTCTGAATGCGCGTCCGGTCGATGCGCAAAAAGCCGTCGAGCTCGGATTCATCGATGCCACGATCGAAGGCGATGTGCGCAGCGCCGCCGTCGCTTACGCGCGCAAGCTGCTCGCCGAGGGCCGCGGCCCGCGTCGCACGAGCGAAATGAGCGTCGATCCGGCAACCGCGACGCCGGAAATCATCGAGAAGATGACCGCGCTCGCGAAGAAGCTCTATCCGAATCGTCAAGCCGGTCTCGTCGCCGTCGAAGTCGTGAGCGCCGCCGTGCGCTTGCCGATCGCCGAAGGTCTCGAATACGAGACCAAGCGCGTCAACGAGTGCAAGAAGCTGCCCGAGTCGCTCGGTGCCGTACACGTGTTCTTCGCCGAGCGCGAGACGCGAAAGGTTCCGGGGCTGCCGCCCGATACCGAAAGCAAGCCGATCAAGAGCGCAGGCATCGTCGGTGCAGGCACGATGGGCGGCGGTATTGCGATCTGTTTCGCCAACGCCGGCATTCCGGTGACGCTCCTCGATGCGAATCAAGAGGGGCTCGACCGCGGCATCAAGAAGATCGACGAGACGTATCAGTCGATGGTTTCGCGCGGCCGTCTGTCTGCGGAGGACAAGGCGAAGCGGATGAGCTTGATCCGTCCGACGCTCGATTACGCCGATTTCCGCGACGCCGACATCATCATCGAGGCCGTGTTCGAGAACATGGACTTGAAGCGCAAGGTCTTCGAGGAGCTCGACAAGGTTGCCAAACCGGGCGCCGTGCTCGCGACGAACACCTCGACGCTCGACATCGCGAAGATCGCCGCCGTGACGAAGCGGCCGCAGGACGTCATCGGCACGCACTTCTTCTCGCCGGCGAACGTCATGCCGCTGCTCGAGGTCGTCCGCACGGACACGACGTCGCCGTCGGTGATTCGTACCGTCATGGATCTGGCCAAGCCGCTGCGCAAGACGCCCGTGCTCGCCAAGGTCTGCTACGGCTTCATCGGCAATCGCATGATGGAAGGTTATGCGCGCGAAGCCGAAGCGATGGTGCTCGAAGGCGCGACCCCGCGTCAGGTCGACTCCGCGCTCGAAGAGTGGGGCATGGCGATGGGCATTCTCGCCGTGTTCGACATGGCGGGTATCGACGTCGGCGTGAACGTCCACAAGGCCAACGCCGAGCAATATCCGCCCGATCCTGCGTACTATCAGGCCGACTTCGCGTTGTACGAAGCTGGCCGCCTCGGCCAGAAGAACGGCAAGGGTTACTATCGCTACGAGCCGGGCAATCGCACGCGCTTCGACGATCCCGAAGCGCTCGCGATCCTGGCTGAGCGCGCGAAGAAGCTCGGCGTGAAACAGCGTCAGCACACGAAGGAAGAGATCGTGGAGCGCTGCCTGTATCCGCTGCTGAACGAAGGCATCAAGATCCTCGAAGAGGGCGTCGCGTTGCGGGCGTCCGATATCGACGTCGTGTGGACCTCGGGCTACGGTTTCCCGCGTTATCGCGGCGGTCCGATGTTCTACGCCGATACGATCGGCTTGAAGACGCTGCTCGACGGCATTCTCAAGTACCAGAAGATCTTCGGACCGATGCATTGGCAGCCGGCCCCGTTGCTGGTCGAGCTCGTCGAGAAGAACATGACGATCGCGCAGTGGGAAGCACAACGAGGCGCTAAGTAATGAAACTCGACGAACTGGTTGCGATCGACGTTCACACGCACGCCGAAGTCTCGTGCCGGCAAGAGCCGGACGAGTACTGGAAGCCGTTCGAGGAAGCGTCGTCGAAGTATTTCAAGGCCGGCAAGCGCCCGACGATTGCCGAAACGGTGGCGTACTACCGCGAGCGCAAGATCGGCCTCGTGATGTTCACGGTCGATTCGGAACACCAGATCGGTGCGAAGCGCATTCCGAACGAGGAGGTCCTCGAAGCGGCCCACGCGAACAGCGACATGATGATCGCGTTCGCGAGCGTCGATCCGCACAAGGGCAAGATGGGCGTGCGCGAGGCGCGTCAGCTCATCAAGGACGGGGTGCGCGGTTTCAAGTTCCACCCGACCGTGCAGGGCTTCTTCCCGAACGACCGTATGGCCTATCAGCTCTATGAAGTGATTGCCGAGCACAAGCTGCCGGCGATCTTCCACAGCGGTCATTCGGGTATCGGCACGGGCATGCCGGGCGGCGGCGGGCTGCGGCTCAAGTACTCGAATCCGATTCACCTCGACGATGTCGCGGCCGATTTTCCGGACATGACCATCATCATCGCGCACCCGTCCTGGCCGTGGCAGGACGAAGCGCTGTCGGTGTGCTTGCACAAGCCCAACGTGTACATCGACTTGTCGGGCTGGTCGCCGAAGTATTTCCCGCCGCAGCTCGTGCAGTACGCGAACACGCAGCTGAAGACGAAGATGCTGTTCGGTTCGGACTACCCCTTGATCACGCCGGATCGGTGGATCAAAGATTTCAAGGAAGCAGGCTTCAAGCCGGAAGTACACGAGCTGATCCTCAAGCAGAATGCGATTCGCGCTTTGCGACTCGCGGAAGGGTGACGATGGCTCGCGAGGCGTTTGGCTGGACGCCGGATGAGTTTGCGACGGACTTCGAGCGCCGTGCCGACGGCACGATGATCTTGCGTCCGCGCAAGGAGATCGAGGCTTATCCGGCACGATTGACCGATCTGCTCGAGCGCTGGGCGCGCGAGGCGCCGGATCGTACGTTCGTCGCGCGCCGCGACCGCGGCGGTGACTGGGTGCGCGTGAGCTACGCGCAGATGCTCGAGTGGGTGCGGCGAGTCGGCGAAGGCTTGCTCAAATACGATCTTTCGGCAGAGCGGCCGATCGTCATTCTCTCCGGCAACAGCATCGAGCATCTCGTGGTCGCGTTGGCCGCGACGTGGATCGGCGTGCCGTATTGCCCGGTGTCGCCGTCGTATTCGACGGCTTCGGCCGATCTGAAAAAGCTTCGCTACGTCCTGGACCTGCTCACGCCGGGTTTGGTGGCGGCGTTCGACACTCACGTGTTCGCGAATGCGCTCGCAACCGTTGTGGCACCGGATGTGGCGGTCATCGGCGACAAGGAGGTTGCAGGTCGCAAAGTTCTCTCGTTGTCAGATCTCGAGGCGACGCCGACCGAGAAGGTCGACCGTGCTCGTGCGGCGACGGGACCGGAAACGATCGCGAAGTTCCTGCTGACTTCCGGTTCGACGGGTCAACCGAAGGCCGTCATCACGACGCATCGAATGTGGTGCGCCAACGGCGCGATGACGCGGCAAGCGATGCCGTTTCTCGCCGAGGCGCCGCCCGTGCTGATCGATTGGCTGCCGTGGAATCACACCTTCGGCGGTACTCACAACGTGGCGGTTGCGTTGTTCAACGGCGGCACGCTCTATATCGACGACGGTAAGCCGACCCCGCAAGGGTTCGCGGAAACCTTGCGCAATCTGCGAGAGATCTCGCCGACGGTCTATTTCAACGTGCCGAAAGGATTCGAGGCGCTCGCGCACGAAATGCAGCAGGATGCGTCCTTGCGCAAGACGTTCTACAGCCGATTGAAAGCCTATTTCTTTGCGGGTGCGGCACTGTCCCAACACACATGGGACGTGCTCGACGAGCTGTCGGTTGCGGAGCTCGGCTACAAACTTCCGATGCTGAGCGGTCTCGGCGCGACGGAGACCGGGCCTTCGGTCACGTTCACGACGCCTGCGATGGGACGTGCCGGCGTGATCGGTCTGCCTGCGGCCGGCAACATCGTCAAGCTCGCACCGGTCGAAGGCAAGATCGAGATTCGTGCTCGCGGACCCAATGTCACGCCAGGCTACTGGCGCAAACCGGATCTCACGCGCGCTGCCTTCGACGAAGAGGGGTTCTATAGGCTCGGCGATGCCGTCAAGCTGATCGATCCGAACGATCCGACGCGCGGTTTGCGGTTCGACGGGCGCATCGCCGAAGACTTCAAGCTTGCGAGCGGTACCTGGGTGAGCGTCGGTCCGTTGCGCGCGGAGTTGTTGCTCGCTTGCGCGCCGTTGTTGCAAGACGTGGTGCTCGCGGGTCTGAATCAGGACTATCTCGCCGCGATTCTGTTGCCCGATCTGGTGAAGTGCGCAGCAGTGCTGGAACTCCCGAACGTGCCCACGCACGCAGAGCTCGCGCGGCAGCCGCGCTTGCTCGGGATGCTGCGCGAGCGACTGCAGGAGCATGCGAAGCGTTTCCCGGCGAGCTCGATGTGCGTGCGTCGCGCGATGCTGATACCGTCGGCGCCATCGCTCGATCACGGCGAGATCACGGACAAGGGTTCGATCAATCAACGCGCAGTGCTCGATCATCGCCAGGACTGCGTCGCGCGGCTGTACGATGAGACGGTGAGCGAGGACATTATCGAGATCGAGGTCAAAGGCTGAAGGCTGAGGGCTGAAGGAGAAAGCGCGCTAGCGCGCGCGCTTCTTTGCCCGAGCCCCAAGCCCCAGCCCTCGAAGGGGGAAGATCATGCAACTCAACCAACCGCCGTTCCGTGCGGACCATGTCGGAAGTCTGTTGCGTCCCGCGCGACTGACGAAGGCGCGCGAGGATTACAAACAGGGCCGAATCAGCGAGGCCGAGCTGCGGCAGATCGAGGACGAGGCGATTCGCGATGTCGTGAAGAAGCAGGAGGACATCGGGCTTCAGGGCATCACCGACGGCGAGTTTCGGCGCTCGTCGTGGCACATGGATTTCCTGTACCAGATCGGCGGCGTGCGGAAGGTGGAGCAGAACATCGTCGTGCACTTCCACAGCGACCAAGGCGATGTGGATTTCACGCCGTCGGGTCTGCGAGTCGAAGGCAAGCTCACGCTGAATCGTTGCATTTTCGGCGATCACTTCGACTACTTGAAAAGCGTCGTCAAGAACGGCACGCCGAAACTGACGATCCCTTCGCCGAGCATGATGCATTACCGCGGCGGGCGCGCGGCGATCGACGAGAGCGTCTATCCGACCCTGGAAGAGTTCTGGCAGGACCTCGCGAATGTGTATGCCCAACAGATCGCCGAGCTCGCCAAACGCGGCTGCACCTATTTGCAGCTCGACGACACGAGCCTTGCCTACTTAAACGATCCGAAGCAACGCGAATACGTCGCTTCGATCGGCGGCGATCCGAACGAGCAGCATCGTCTTTATATCCGCAACATCAACGCGGCACTGAAGAACCGGCCTGCCGGCATGCGCGTGTGCACGCACTTGTGCCGCGGCAATTTCCGTTCCGCGTGGGCTGCGTCGGGCGGCTACGACCACGTCGCCGAGGCGCTGTTCAACGAGTTGAACGTCGACGGTTATTTCCTGGAGTACGACGACGAGCGTTCGGGCGGTTTCGAGCCGCTGCGCTTCGTGCCGAAGGGCAAGTTCGTCGTGTTGGGACTCGTGACCACGAAACGGGGCGCACTCGAAAGCAAGGACGATCTCAAGCGCCGAATCGAGGCGGCGGCGAAATTCGTGCCGCTCGATCAGCTCTGTCTCAGTCCGCAGTGCGGTTTCTCTTCGACCGAGGAGGGTAACGCGCTGACGGAAGAGGAACAGTTCGCAAAGCTGCGCCTGATCGTCGAAACTGCGCGCGAAGTGTGGGGCGGTTGACGGAGAGCGGTTGGTCGCTCGCCCGTCGATAATCAGAATCGCGCCTTTGTATTTGTGCAGACCTGACTGGGGGGTCGAATGTCTGAGTCCATTCAAGCGGGGCGGATCTTACCTGCCAACGTCGCCCTGACGATCGCTTTGTGTTTTGGCGTTGCCGTTCTCGAAGGTTTCGATATTCAGGCCATCGGCGTGGCGGCGCCCAAGTTGGGGCCTGAGCTCGGTTTGGCCGCAGACAAGCTGAGTTGGATCTTCACGATCAGCAACGTCGGTCTGGTGATCGGCGCGGCGTTCGGCGGGCGCTTGGCGGACCGTTGGGGCCGTAAGCCGGTGTTCATCGGGTCGGTTGCGGCGTTCGGTTTGTTCACGGTGTGCACGGCGCTTGCCGGGACGTTCGAAACTCTGTTTCTGGCACGCCTCTTCACGGGGCTTGGTTTCGGCGCGGCATTGCCGAACCTCATGGCCGTGGCGGCCGAGATCAGTCCCCCCGAGAAACGCGCGGCGACCGCAACACAAATGTTCTGCGGTATGCCGCTCGGCGGCGCATCTGTTTCGTTGCTCACCCAAGTTCTGCCACCGGGTTTCGACTGGCGTATCTTGTTCTATGTGGGCGGCTTGTTGCCGTTGGTGCTCGTGCCGGCGATTTGGGCGTACATGCCGGAGACGCTGCAGAAGAACCGTGCGTCCGATGCGCCGCAGGCGCAGGTTCCTCCAGGAAAAGCGTTGTTCGGCGAAGGGCGTGCGTGGCCCACGCTCTTGTTGTGGATCACGTTCTTCCCGACGCTGTGCATTCTTTATCTCATCTTGAACTGGTTGCCGCTGCTTGCGACGGCGAAGGGTCTCTCTCCGTCCACTGCGCCGCAGGCATCGCTCGTGTTCAATCTCGCTAGCGTTGCCGGCGCTCTGCTGTTCGGTCGCGTCGTCGACAAGTTCAGCGCCAAAGTGCCGCTGACCTTTGCATACGTCGCGTTGATCGGTTCGCTCGTCGCGCTGTCGGGCGCCACTCAGCACTTCTCGATTCTGTTGTGGAGCGGAGCGGCCGGTTTCTTCCTGATGGGCGCGAACTATGCGCTGTACGGCGTGGCGGCTTCCTATTACCCGACGGCGATGCGCGGCACGGGCTCGGGCGCGAGCATTGCGGTCGGTCGTCTCGGATCGATTGCCGGGCCCTATTGGGCCGGTGTCTTGCTGTCGGGCGGCGTTACCGCCGGCGGCGTCGTGATGTACATGGTGCCCGTGGCGGCAGTCGCGGGCATTGCAGTGTTTGCGCTTGGCTTCTTCCGTGCTTCCGGGGACGACTAGCCAGCCTGACTGCAACGGATGATCGGAGGGCCATGACTATCGAGTGATAGATGATGCGTGCGGCAGGGGATACGCATTGCCGCGCGCATTCGAAAGGGGATCAGCAAGGACATGCTCGCCGGCGGTACGGCCGCCTCGAACATGTGACGTACATGGCACCGCGAGCGATCGCGGGAAGCAGTGTTTGCGTTCGGTTCATGCACTCCACGAGAGCGTGTGACGGGCGCAATGGACGAGAAACACAACGACACAAGGAGATCACATGGGTCACATACACAGGTCTGATCGAAGGGGGCGCACGCTTCGAGCCAAGAGCGTGTGCATATCGCTCGCAATAGGAGCGGCGTTGACCGGAGGGGAGTACACGTACGCTGCAGATGCACCGGGCGCAGGACTGGAAGAGATCGTCGTCACCGCGCGCAGGCGTGAAGAGTCGCTGCAGGAAACTCCGATTGCAATTTCGGCGTTCACCGCCGAATCGCTCGAGCGGCAGCAGATCTTCAGCACCGACGACCTCGACCAGGTTTCGCCCAATCTGCAATTCGCAGCCTACGGTCCGTTGACCGGTCACAACTCCGCGGCGCAGGTGTTCATCCGCGGCATCGGCCAAACCGACGGTTCTTCGGGTGTCGATCCCGGCGTGGGTCTGTACATCGACGAGGTGTACATGGGCCGTGCCGTCGGCGGCATCATGGATTTTCGCGACATTGCCGGCATCCAAGTCCTGCGCGGTCCGCAGGGTACGCTGTTCGGTCGTAACACGATCGGCGGTGCGGTGTTGCTCACGACGGCATTGCCGGGCGACGAGCTCGGCGGAACCGTTCGTGTCGGCGTCGGCGACGACGATCTGCGGGAAGCATTTGTCGCGGTGGACCTGCCGATCGCTGACGGACTCGGGGCTCGCATCTCGGCCGGTGCGCGCCAGCGCGACGGTTACGTCACGCGTATCCACGACAACATGGATCTCGGCGACGAAGATTCCTTCACGACGCAGGCCGTGTTGCGGTGGGAGACCGATCCCGTCACCTTGACGCTGCGCGGCGACTATACGCGCGAGGACGAGAACGGTTCGCCGTTCGTGTTCGCGGCAATCAACGAGTCGCAAGTGTTCCCGATCTTCGCGAGCGTGGCCGCAGGGTGTTCGAACGGCGCTGGAGCGCCGTCGTTTCCGCCGCCCGTGCCGGTTCCGCAGGATCTCGTCGATCCGCGCTGTGCGAACGACGCGACCTGGAATCTCGGCAAGTACACGAACGGCGGTACCGCACCGGCGTTCAGCCGGCTCGAGAACTGGGGCACGTCGCTGGTCGCGGAATTCAAGCTCAGCGATGCGTTCCGGCTGAAATCGATCTCGGCCTATCGCGAGCTCAATTGGCACGGCGCGCGCGACGCGGACAACACGCCGCTCACGATTTTGCACACCGACTACAAGAGCGACGGCCGGCAGTTCAGCGAGGAGCTGCAAGGGCTCGTCGAGACGGATCGCCTGAAAGGCGTTTTCGGCCTGTTCTATTTCGACGAAAAGGTCACGGACTTCCTGCAAGTGCCGATCGCCGCCGGTGTCGGTGCGCCTGCGCAGGTTCTCCAAGGCTCGCGCGACTATCAGCTCGCCTATCTCGACAACGAGAATTGGGCGGTCTTTACGCAGTGGACCTACGACATCACGGATGCACTGAGCGTCACTGCGGGCGTGCGCTACACGGAGGAGACGAAGGGTGCGCGCATCATCGGTTTCACGACGGCGCCGGTCGATGCGCCGACGATCGTGCCGGACTTCCTGCGTCCGTACACGATCGACGCAAACGGCTTGATCGTACAAAGCAACGTCATTCCTCCGGGTCATACCTCGCCGGGTTTGCACGTGCATCCAGATCGGTTCGAGAACGACTACAGCTCGACGACCGGCTCGGCCAGCATTCAATACAAATTCGCCGAGAAGGCGATGGCGTACCTGAGCTGGTCGCAAGGCTTCAAGAGCGGCGGCTTCAACCAACGCTTCAACAGCGTCACGTTCGACTACACGCCGTTGTCGTTCAAGGAGGAGACGGCAGAGACGATCGAGCTCGGTTTCAAGAGCGACATCGCAGGCGTGCTGCGTCTGAATGCTGCGATCTTCAATACCGATTACGAGGACATGCAGCTCATCTATCGCGTCGGCGTCGTGCCCATTCTGTTCAATGCGGGCAAGGCGACGATCCGCGGCGGCGAGCTCGAGTTCACGTACGCGCCCGGCTCACTCATCATCGAGGGCAGCGTCGGCTATCTCGACGACGAGTTCGATTCGATCACGCCGATCGTGGTGCCGGGTTCGCAGGTGACCGCAACCGTGACGCCGAACAACAGTTTGCCGTTCACGCCCGAGTGGCAGGCCAATATCGGTATCGGTTACGACATCGTCGGTCCGACGGTCACGCTCACGCCGCGCGTCAACATTTCCTACACGGATTCGCAGTTTTTCGATGCTGCGAATTCGCGGGAAGTGGCTCAGCTCGACGACGTGACCTTGGTCAACGTGTCGCTTACGCTTGCGTTCGGCGATTGGAAGATCCGAGCAGGCATCAACAACGTGACGAACAAGGAATATCTCGTTGCGGGTAACTCCTCGACGAGCACGTCGGCGGGTTATGCAGAAGCGATTTACTCGCGTCCGCGTAACTGGTTCCTGACGGCGCAGTACGAGTTCTGAGAGAGCATGGGGCTCGGGGCACGGGTGAGAACCCGCGTCCCGAGTCAGTCACGTTTCGGACCAATTGGCGACGAAGGAGTCGCAAGGCGGGAGGCGCTCGATGAGCGCCTCTTTGCTATCAACTATCGACTGTCAACTGATGATGAGCGAAGCGAATCCTGAATCCTCCGTCGTCGGCAAGTTTCGCTGGCGCGTGCTCGTGCCGATCGTCGTGCTGATCATTTTCAGCTCGCTCGACCGGGTGAACATCAGCTTCGCGAAGCTCCACATGAACGTGGACATCGGTCTGACGGACGCGATGTACACGCTCGCGGTCGTCGCGTTCTTCGCCGGTTATCTCCTGTTTCAGTTTCCCAGCACGGCGCTACTGAAGCGCATCGGCGCTCGCCGTTGGATTGCCGCGTGCGTCTTGCTTTGGGGTGCGGCTGCGACCGCGACGGCATTCGTCCATACCCCGCTCGAGTTGTACGTCCTGCGGTTCCTGCTGGGTATTGCCGAAGCAGGTTTCGCTCCGGGCGTCGTCTATTACTGCAGCGGTTGGATGCCGCAGCGGTATCGTGCCAACACGATTGCGATCACGATGCTGGCCATTCCCATCTCGGGCGTGCTGGGCAGCCCTCTGTGCGGATGGTTGATGCAGGCGGCGAATCCGCTCGACTTGCAAGGCTGGCGCTGGATGCTGTTGGTGGAAGGCGTGCTGACCATCGTCGGCGGTGCGATCGCTTACTTCTGGTTCGTCGACGGTCCGTCGCAAGCGCGATGGCTCACGAACAGCGAGCGCGATTGGCTCGAAAGTCGTTTGGCGGCGGAGCAGAGCACGATGCCTGCACCGCGAGGTGCGCCGATCGCTGTCGCTCTGAGCGACGTGCGCTGTTGGTTGGCTGCCGGTGTTTGGTTCTCGTCGCTGGTCGGATCGTACGGACTGATGTTCTGGCTACCTCAGGTGATCAAGGATTTCTCCTCGACGCTCAGCGATCTTGCTATCGGCGTCGTCACCGCAGTGCCTTGGCTCGGGTTGGGGCTCGGCATGTGGTTCAACTCGCGGCACTCGGACGCCACGGGCGAGCGTTATTGGCACGTCGGATTGCCGCTTGCGATCGGCGCCGTTGCATTGCTCGGTGCGGCGAGCGTGCCGCTCGGGGCGTTGTCACTCGTGTTGTTGTTCATAAGCGGTGTCGGATTGGGCAGCGCGCAGGGTGTGTTCTGGTCGATCCCGACGACGTTCCTACACCGGAGCACCCAGCATGCGGGAATCACGCTGATCAATCTCGTGGGCAATATCGGCAGCGTTGTCGGACCATCTGCGATAGGCTGGATCCGAACTCAATCCGAGGTTATTGCCGCACCCGTCTGGCTGGTTGCTGGTGTAATGTCTTTCGGAGCTTTGCTATTGGTGGCCTTACATGCGCATCGTAAGTAAGTCTGCGGCGGTCGGAGCGATTGCCGCATGCACGAGCCTGGCATGGATCGCCGCGAGTATCGGCGAATCTGCGCCCGACGATCGTTGGTGGTCGCCGAATGAGTCGCGCACTTTCTTTGAGCGACTCGATTACGCGAACAGCGAGGGTGTTTCGACGACATTGAACGTCAACGGCCCGACCCCGACCGGCGGACATCCGTTTTTCTCGTCGCTGGGTCCGAACGGCCGCGCATGCGTGACGTGTCACCAGCCGGCCGACGGCATGAGCGTATCTGTCGAGACGGTTCGCGAGCGTTGGCGCGTGACGAACGGACGCGATCCGATCTTTGCCGCCATCGACGGCTCGGACTGCCCGAGCCTGCCGCAAGATCAGGAAAGCTCGCACTCGATGCTTCTGAATCACGGTCTGTTCCGTATCGCACGGCCGTGGCCGCCCCGCGATGCCGACGGCAAGCCGATCGAGCCCGAGTTCACGATCGAAGTCGTCCGCGATCCGAAGGGCTGCAATCTCGATCCTCAATACGGCTTGAAGAGCCCGCAGCCGATGGTGTCGGTCTATCGTCGTCCGCGTCCTGCGACGAACATCAAGTATCTCACCGCGGTCGGATTCCCGTTCGAGCCGAAGCAAGGCTTGCCGTTGCCGACGGATCCGGAGATCGGGCAAATGATCAGCGGCAATCTCATGGCCGACGGCCGAATGCCGACGATCCGCGCGCAGATTCGCGATGCGATGCGGGTGCACTTGCAAGTGCCGGGCACGCCGTCGCCCGCGGCGGTCAACACGATCGAGCAGTTCTTGAGCGGCCTGTATTCGGCGCAGAGCGTGCATCGCCTCGGCGGATTGCTGAACGAAGACGGCGCCGAAGGCGGACCGGAAACGTTGCGCGATGCGCGGGAAGGGGATTTGCAATATGGCGGCTCGCCGATTTGGAAAGAGTTCTTCGCTTGGAAAGACGCGGCGAAGAACGCTTCGCTGACGCCCGAGCAGCGCGCATTCCGCGAGTCCGTCGCGCGCGGCGCGGAGATTTTTTCCAAGCGCACGTTCCTCATCGACAACTCTGCCGGCATTACGAACATGGGCTTCGGCAATCCGGTGAGGAACTCCTGCGCGTTCTGCCACAACATGCAGCGCACGGGCATGGACGTCGCGCCGGGACAGGTGGATTTGGGAACGACGAATCTGCCGACCGCCAACTCGTTGCCGGACTTCCCGTTGTTCAAGCTCACTTGTCGCGAAGGCAAACAGCATCCGCATCTTGGCCGAGTCGTGTACACGACGGATCCAGGGTTTGCGTTGACGACGGGGAAGTGCATCGACATCGGCAAGATCACGATCCAACAAATGCGTGCGCTTGCCGCGCGACCGCCGTATTTCGCCAATGGCTCCGCGAAGACACTGCGGGAAATCGTCGATTTCTACGACCGGCGCTATCGGATCGGTCTGACCGAGCAAGAGAAACAAGACCTCACGAACCTGATGAGCGTGCTGTGAAGACTCGAAGCTTGAAGAACGCGTGGTTTGCGGCGCTGGCCGTCGCATCGGGCGCATTCGCCAACGGCGAAACCGAGTTCGTGACATTCGTCGGTTGTCCGATCTATCGCGATACGGACCTCGGCCGAAAATCCGGCTGTTGGCTTGCCGAAGATCCCGCGACCGGCATTCGTTACGATGTGACCGACGGACCGACGAAGCCGCAAGTCGGCAAGATGAGCCTCTTCGAAGGCGTGGTCACGAAAGACCCGAACACGTGCGGCGGTATCGTGCTGCGGCCCGTACGCCAAGCTGTGCTCGATGAGCCGTGTCCGATTGCGATCATCCCGCCGGAGGAATTTCCGGGCCGCCCGTTCGTGTTGCCGCCCGAAGTGCTGAAGCCGACCTGGGAGCCGCGTGAGCTGCCGCAGCCGCCGTACAGGACGCAGGAATTCCACATTGTTTTCGATTTCGGTAACGACTTTCTTATTTATCAGTACGCCGAGCTCATCACCGAGAAGATCTCGCTGTACGTGAAAGCGAGCAAACCGAAAACAGTGCGCATCACGGGTTACGCCGCGACTCAACCGATCGTCGTGTCCGGGCGCACGCTCGCCGAGCCGGCATCGCTCGCCAAGGCGCGCGCCGACATGGTCGCAGAAGCGCTGTCCCGCCTCGGCGTGGATCGCAAGATCATGCGCATCGAAACGAACACCAAGCCGCAGCCCATCGCCGGTCTGCCGACGCCCGGCCTCGAAAGCTCGAAGAGGAGGGTGACGGTGCGCATCGAACTCTAAGGAAGGCGACAGGCTACAGGCGCGCTTCGCTCGCGCCGACTGTCGCCCGTCGTCTGTCGCCAGTTGCCTATCCTTCAACCATCTCGCCGTTGGCGTCTCTCCATTGTTTGGTCAACTCATTCTTATCGGTATCCGACTTCGTCGCGACGCCCAGCACGATCGCTCCCTTGCGCAGCGCGTTCTCGTAGTGCTCGATACGATCCGGCGGAATGCCCCAGTTCGTGAACGCGCCGAGCAAGCCGGTGGCGAGACCGGCGGTGCCTGCGGCCGTCAAAGCAACTGCTATCGGCCCTGCTGCAACAAGACCTAGGCCCGGAACGAGCAAAGCAGCACCGATCGCTGCAATCGCCGGTGCGACGGTTGCCATCGTGCCGCCGGCCGGTCCACCGAGCACCTCCGCGCGCTTGGATGCCTCAGGCGCCGGCTCGGATGCCTTCTCTGCAAGCGGTGCGTCCGGCTGTGCGCGGTTCAGGTAAGCATCGCGCGTGGCTTCCGACATCAGCACATTGATCTCATCGGATGGGTAGCCGAGATCAGACGCGGCCTGAAATGCCCGCTCCGCGTCGCGCGTGTCATTGAACAGCGCTGTGACGACGAGCGGACCTGTGGATGCTGGCGTGTCCATGAGCTGTCCTCGAGCTTGGTCTAGAACAGCAACGCTGGCGGGATGGGATGGGTTTCCTCGGCTCCGTGACTCGTGACTCGCGACTGGTGACTCGTGAATCAGGCTGGTGACTCGTTGGGAGTGTGCTTCGCAACCGGTGAGTCGTGCGTGGCTGGGTGATTCCTGGCCTTGGCTAGCCGGACTCGAGTCAAGGAATAACAATACGATGCTCGTAATTTGACGTATCGCCCTGTGAAGTGGTCGTTGACCTCGGTCACGACGAGTCACCAGTCACGAGTCACGCGCAGGAATCACGAGTCTTAACGTTTCTCAGCCGACCCGCCGGATATCATGGCGCGGTTTATGGAATTTCTTGTCCTGGGGGAACGATGACGTTGAGCCTGATCGCGCGTTCGGCGTTCGGTTCGGTACTGGCAATGCTTGCAGCGTCGGCGCTGGCACAGGGACGTCCGGATGCAAGCCTGCCCGGCAAAGCCGTTTACGACAAAGCCTGCGCCGCATGTCACGCCGCGCCTGCGGATGCACGCACGCCGTCGTTTGCAGCTTTGGCAGCAATGCCGGCTGGAACGCTGAGCGCTACGATGGCCGAAGGCGGCAAGATGGCGCCGATGGCTGCGGGTCTTTCAGAAGACGAGAAGCGCCAGCTCGTTGCGTATCTGACCTCCGGGCAGTCCGCTGCGGCAGACAATTGGACTGAAAGCTTCATGTGTCCGGCGGACAAGCGCGCCGTCGACGTTTCGAAGCCCGTCATCGCTGCCGGGTTCGGTGTCGACCGTAACCAGACACGCAGTCTCACCGCCAAGCAAGCTGGATTGACGAAATCCGATCTCAAGGATCTCGAGATCGCATGGGCGATCGGTTTCCCGGGCCAAGGCAGCGGCTCCGGTGCAGCGATCGTCGGCGACACCATGTTCGTGACCGGCGGCGGTCGCTTGATGGCGCTCGATACCGAGACCGGCTGCGTGAAGTGGGCGATCGCGGCAACCTCGCGCAATACGCCGGCGTTCGGCGATATCGATGGGCGCAAAGTCGTCGCGATCGCGGTCGGACGCGACGTGCTCGTCGTCGATGCAAAGACCGGCGAAAAGATCTGGCAGGCCGACGGTCAGGCGGAGAACAACGTCGGTTCGATCCGCGGCGGCGTCGTCATCTACAAGGACAAGATCATCGTACCGATCTCGGCATCGGGCGTCAGTCAAGGCATGCGTCCGCAGTTCGAGTGTTGCGTCGGCCACGGCGCGGTCGTCGCGCTTTCCGCCAAGGACGGTACGAAGCTCTGGGAATACCACACGATGCCGCCGGCCGATTACAACGGCAAAGTCTCTTCGGCGGGCGTCAAGCAGCGCGGACCTTCGGGTGCACCGATCTGGTCGGTGCCTTTGATCGACGAGAAGCGCAATCGCGTCATCGTGACGACCGGCGAGAACACCTCGCATCCGCCCACCGATACGTCCGACGCGATCATCGCGCTCGATCTCGACACCGGCAAAGAAGTCTGGAAGTTCCAGGCGATGGAAGCCGACATCTGGAACATGGCGTGCGGCGCGACGAAGGAGAAATCCGGTCCGAACTGCCCGTGGAACATCGAGGGTGACACCGGCACGGGACGCGATTTCGATTTCGGGTCCGGAGCGGTGCTCGTGAAGGGCGCCGACGGCCGCGAGCTCATCGTGGCCGGCCAAAAGTCCGGCGATGTGTGGGCACTCGATGCGCAGACCGGCAAGCTCGTGTGGAACATTCGTTTCGGCCACGGGACGGTGCTCGGCGGCGTGCACTGGGGAGTGACGACCGACGGTGAACGAGTCTTCGCGCCGATCAACGATCCGATCATCGGCAGTACGCAAACCCCGCATCCGGGCGTCTATGCAGTCGACATCAAGACGGGCAAGCAGGTGTGGGGTTACGACGCCAAGCCCGATTGCGCGGGAGAACGCGGCAAGCTGATTGCAAACTGCGAGACCAAGTACGGCTTTTCCGCCGCGCCGCTCACGATCGACGGCGCCGTAATTGCCGGGTCGTTGGGCGGCGACGTGTTCATCTTCGACGGCAAGACCGGCGAAGTGCTGAACAAGCTCGAAACGATCGGACCGAAACAGACGATCAACGGCATCGCTGCGAAGGGCGGTTCCATCGACGCGCACGCGCTTTCGGCCGGTGCGGGCATGATCTTCGTCAACTCCGGCTATAGCACCTTCAATCAGACGGGTGGCAATGCGCTGATCGCCTATCGCCCGAAACGGAAGTAACGCATGTGCAGCACGCTCGTTAGCGTCGGTTGTTGACGGCGAAACCGAGAGGGTTGCTCGTTCGGGGCGGAGTCGACACGACGGCTTTCGCTATCGACTGTCAACTGCGCCGCGCTGGAGGATGTCGTGAAGGGGTACGTCCCGTTAGTTGCGCTGCTCGCGAGCGTATCGGCCCTGGCGCAAACGCCGGCTTCTCAGCCGGCGGAAGCGCGCCAACCTCCGACGTACTCGAATCCGCCGCCGTTGATCGCAGGCGCGCATTGGCATCACTTTCATATCAACTCCACCGACCCGGCGGCGGCGATTGCGTATTACACGAAGCACTTCAACGCGCAGCCTGCGCGCTTTGCAGGGCTGATGGATGCCGTACGGACGCAAAAGTCGTGGCTGCTGTTCACGAAGGTCGACACGAAGCCTGCGACGAAACGCAATACCGGCATCTGGCACATCGGTTGGGGAGCGCCCGACCCTCACACGGAATACCAGCGTCAGCTCGAGCTGGGCAATAAGTTCGTACAGCCGCTGACCGATATCTCGACCGGCCTCGGCGGCCGGCCTGGACGCTTCTTTTATATGTATGTCGAGAGCCCGGACGGCACCTGGATCGAGCTCAATACTGCACGCACCGACGAGTTCGGCCACCTGCACCTGTTCTCGGCCGATCCGATTGCAGCGGGCGACTTCTATATCAAGTTTTTCGGCGCCACCGGCCGCGCGCTATCGACGCCCGATACGCCCTCGCGTGCACCGCGTATGAGCCTGACCGGATTGCAGGTCGGCCCGTCTTCTTCGATCTATTTGGACAACGTGAACATCATCATCTATCCGATGCAATACTCCCAG
This sequence comes from uncultured Sinobacteraceae bacterium, assembly GCA_937902995.1. GTDB lineage: Bacteria > Pseudomonadota > Gammaproteobacteria > Steroidobacterales > Steroidobacteraceae > Steroidobacter. The sequence continues at coordinate 22,717 of CALEKY010000020.1, read as the reverse complement.
AAAGCTTATGCGTCGGATTGGGAACCTGGCCAAACGGAGTTGGCCTCGACTCGAGGCAATGTCAACGATCATTTCGGTATCTCCGTGCCGAATCTCGACGAGGCGTTGTCGATCCTACGTGCGCATGGCGTCAAAGTGACGCAAGAGCCGCGCGAGGTGCCGGGCAAGTTCAAGTTTGCGTTCCTCGAAGGCCCGGATCGCGTTGCGATCGAGTTGATCGAAGAGACTGAAGACTGAAGACTGAAGGCTGAAGGCGGAGCGCGTCGCGCGCGAATCTGCGTCGCAGGGCGAGGCTTCGTTTCCCCTTTCCCTTTTCCCTTTTCCCTTTTCCCTCGGAGAGGGCGGCGTCGATCTCCTGCCTGCCAGCTATACGCGCGAAGTCTGCCTTGGGCCGCTTTCGAACAACGTGAGCTCCCAACGATCGCCGAGCGTGTCGTGACGCAATATATAGGTGCCGGCATCGTCGCCGCGAACCTTGAAGTAGCGATGCTCGGGTGCCAGCCAGCGATCAACGATCTCGAGCACGTGAATCGGTCGCTCTCCCAGCCAGAAGCGTAGCGGTTCCTGTTCTCCGCGATGGCCGGCATAACAGGCGACACGAATATCGAACGGCGGAAGAGTCATGGCGCAAGTGCTCGGCGTTCCTAGCTTACCCCGACCGCTGCCTGGGCCACGGATCGGCGATTCGACGCTCGTCAGCCAATAGGCGCAGCATACTCCGCTGCTTCGTTGCCGGCCGATCGTGGTAAGTCGAACAACATCTCGAGCAATCCCGATTCGCGCACGAAGTAGCGTCCTCCAGCTGGGCTCAGGTGCAACTTGTCGCGATAGATCACTTCCCCCGAAGGTGATTTTTGCGAGCAGCGATCTTGTGTACACAGTGCGTCCAGGGAATCGACGACTTCGAGCGCGGGAAGCTCGCTCTGCACCTCGCGAACCAAGTTCCTGTACTGCGCCATGTGGGTGGCGGCGCTTGTTCGTCCCATTGTCGGCGCACATTGTGTACCGGGCAGACGGAACGGACGCAAGAAGCAGCTAGGTGACGTGGCGAATTCCGGGAACTGCAACACGTAGATGACCTTGGAGGTCGTCTGCAGCTCTGCGACGAGTTCCCGAAGACCTTGTTTGAACGCATCGGTATGGCTGGCAAGCACGACACTGCTCGAGTCGAGCGTCGCATTCTCTGGGTCGAGCAGGTCGGCACCGCCGCCGACGAGTAATACGACTCGCGGTCGCTCTCTCGCAACGAACTCTGCGAACGTCCTCCACGCATCGCCGCAGTTCTCCTCATCGACCGCGTGCAGCTCGACATTGAGCAGCGGAGGGCAGCCGCCGCGGCCAAGCAACGTCACAGAACGATTCGAACCTACGTGTGCGGCGATGCTGTCGTAGACCGCCTGCGCACGCGAGTCGCCGAGAACGACGACCTCGGATCTCGAGCTACTCGTGCTCTTGCAATAGTTGAACGTCGACCGCTCTGGAAAGCGTTGCGCGCACAGCTCGTTCGTCCGAGGCGGGTGTCTGAGCGCAGCTACGTCCGATTCGACTCGTCCCGGCAATCCTTGTGCGAGAAACACAGCGAGCCCTATGGCTCCGAGCACAACGAGTGCGACCGCAGCTGCAGCGGCGTCGCGGGTTCGCCGCCGTGCGCGGATCGGACGTTCTATGTATTTGAACGTGAGCCAAGCGAGCACGAGGCTCGTTGCGACCGCGATGATGCGCACGGAGAGTTCCGGCCGTTCTCCCGCCGAAAGAATCGTGGCGAACGACAGCAGCGGCCAATGCCAGAGGTACAAGGGATAACTGATGAGACCGATGAGCACGAGCCACGACGAGGCGAGAACGCGGCGCTGCAGCCAAGCATCCGGACGCGCGACGATGACGCACGCAGCGCCGAACGTGGGAAGCAACGCTGCCCAGCCGGGGAACGTCGTGTTCTCGTCGAGAACGACTGCCGAGAGCATGATGAGCGCGACGCCGAGGCCGGCGAGCAACGAATGCCAAATTTGCGACGAGCGGCGAGGGAGCGGGCTGTCTTGACTGAAGGATGGTCGAGATTTCTGTACGACCGCGAGCAGACAGCCGAGTCCGAGCTCCCAGAACCGCGAAAATGGCAAGTAGAAGTTTGCCTCTTCATGTTTCGCTCCGATGACGAGGCTGGCCGCGAACGAGCCGAGCGTCAGCAAGACGACGTACGACACGATGCGGTGCGGCTGAAGTTTCCAAAGCCACAACAGCAGGAGCGGCCAAATCAGATAGAACTGCTCCTCGATGCCCAACGACCACAGGTGCAGCAAGGGTTTGAGCTCGGATGCGCTGTCGAAGTAGCCGCTCTCCCGCCACAGGGTGAAATTGGACAGGAACGCGGATGCCGAGGCGACGTGTTTGCCGAGCTCCTGGAGCTCATCCGGCAGCAGCGCGATCGCACCGATCGACAAAGACATGGCCAGCACGAGCACGAGCGCCGGAAAAATGCGACGGATGCGCCGCGCATAGAATTGCGAGAACGTGAACGTCGAGCGCTCGAGACTGCGTAACAAGATGCTGGAAATCAGATAACCGGAGACGACGAAGAACACGTCCACGCCGACGTAGCCGCCCGGAAAGCGGTTCGGAAACGCATGAAAGGCAATGACTGCGAGAACGGCGATACCGCGCAGTCCGTCGACTTCTGCGCGGTAACGATCGACATGCAGGACCTGCTCGACTCGCAACGGTTCGGAATTCACTGCGCGGGCAGCGACAAGCATCGGTACGTCTCCACCGGTTAGCGCTCGGGAATAGCATTCCTGCCGCATTCGCTATGGCGGCAAGGACGCAGCACAAGAGGTGCCCGAGCGCTAGGGTGGAGAGAGGTCCGATGCGGCGACGGCACTGCATGGATTGAACAATGCCGTGCAGCTCGTGTTGTGGATCATCGAGTTTGCAGCCGCCTGCGGCTTGCGCCGCGCACCGACGATCGCGAGCGGCAATCGTCTCGAACAGCCGCCCTTGCGCCGTCGCCATACCGCCCGAGGAAGGCTCGTCGGGCGATCGGACGCGTCGCAGCGGTGATGGAGGGTCATAGGCTTCGGCTGCAGAATTCGTAGACAATCTACGATCGTTGAGTCGCCTGAGTTCCTGCGTCGAACGTGAAGGATTTCGATATGTCCGACGAAGCCCCCGATGTCCGCGACGGACTGACACGAAAAGAGCGCATCGTGCTCAAAGTGCTGCACGACGTGCAGAAAGAACGGGGCGACCGCAATGTACCTACACCGCTTCTGTGGGGGCGCGTGTGCGAATACTTCTATATTCGCCCGGAAGAGCTCAGCGAGATGCTCGCGCGCCTCGGAGCACGGCGGAATTGAATATAGGCTGTAGGCTGAGGGCTGTAGGCTGAAGCGAAAGCGTTCGCCATTCGCGCATTCGCACGCCTGGCAGTTGCTCGTCGATCGCCGTTATCGGCGCCCCACCGACACGCTCGATCCCGTCTCCTAGAAAGGCGGATGTTTTTTCCTAGTCCGATCAGACGATTCACGCCTCGTCCCGTGCTGCGTACGTTGTAAGCAAGCCACCCGAGGAGATGCAGCATGGTCGACCAGAAGATGGGTTCTGCGATCGTGGTAGGGGCGATTGCAGCGTTGGGAGCGAGTGCAGCGTGCGCCGATGTCGTTATCGAAGAGCGCATGTCCGTGAGCGGTGCCGGGCTCATGGCGTTCGGCAACATGAGCGGTACGACGCGGACGATCATCGCCAGTGACCGTGCGCGAACAGAGAGCAATCTCGAGTTCGAGTCCGGCATGATGCGAGCGATCGCGCGCGGTGCCGGTCAGAGCATCGAGATCGTACGGCTCGATCAGGACAGGATCTACGTGCTCGACCCTCGAAGGAGAACCTACACGGAGACCACCTTTGCCGAGCAGCGCGCGCAAATGCAGCAAATCGCGGAGAAAACGCGGCAGGCTCAGGCCGCGCAGCAGGCGCAGTCTTCGGGCGTCGACGCTTCGCAATGCGAATGGGGCGAGCCGACGATGGATGTGCAGCGTAACGGCGAGAAAGCGACGGTTGCCGGATACGAAGCCGAGCGCATCGTCGTGACGGCCAAACAGCCGTGCCGGGACCGAAGGACCGGACAAGTCTGCGAATTCGGCTTGACGCTCGATCAATGGCTCGCGCCGACGTTCGACGCCGTGGAAGAGACGCTCGCGTACCTGCGCGCATACACGGAAAAGCTCGGCTTGAGCGCGGCGGCATCGAAGGATTTCGCCGAACGCGCAGAAACGATGTTCGGCAGTTACGAGGCGATGTGGAAGGAGATTGCTGCAAATACTCGCCATGTGGAGGGATATCCGGTCAAGTCGAGTTTCGTGCTCGCCGTCGGCGGGGAACAGTGCACAAACGATGCTGCGCAGGCCTCAACGCAGCCGGCGCCTACGATGAGCAGCGCACTCGGCGACGCGCTCGGAGGACTGTTCGGCGGCGGCCGCAAGCGAAGGAGCGAGCCGGTCGCACCGCAGCAGACGGCGCCTTCGGGTCTCATTCCATTGATGTCCGTGAGCTCGGAGCTCGTCTCGGTGAGCAAGGCTCCGGCCGGCGCCGAGTTGTTCGAAATCCCCGCGGGCTACAAGAAGAGTAATTAAGAGTGCGCTTCGCGGCGATCAGGCACGAACATATGCCTCGACCGCCGCGAGAACATGCGGCCATGCAGTGGACCGCGGATCGATCACCGCAAAGTGACCGGTCTGCTCGAGCGCTACGAGCCGTGTTTGCGGGTGTCGGCGACAGTACGTGTGCGAGAGCTCGATCGGCACGAGTTGGTCTGCCGTTCCGTGGACGATGGTGACTGACGTTTTCGGTGCCGGTAACGCACATGGGTCCAAGTCGGCACGCTCTGCCGCCGACGTACCGAGAAATGCGCGCACCGCATCGATGTCGAGCTGACGCTCTTCGCCTTCGACGAGCGAAGCGACGGGTGCGAGCGCAACGACGCCGGCGAGGTCGGCGGACGAAACCGCCGCGACGTACAGTGCAAGATGTCCGCCAGCCGAATGCCCGATGGCGACCGTCGGAGCGTTCGCTTGTAAGAGGATCGGAATTCGCTCGCACGCTTGTCGCACGTCGGACACCATGGCGTCTGGATTGCCAGGCACACGCCGATATTCGATGGCTGCAACCGTATAGCCCTCGTCAGCCAATGCGTTCGCCATCGGCCCAAGATGCGTGCGGTCGTACTCGGGTCGCCAGAATCCGCCATGAATCAGCACGAGCAACGCGCGCTCGACGTCGCGGCGGCTCGTCCAAACATCGGCGATATGCAACGGGTCGTCGCCATAGCGAACCAATTTGTCCGCTGGACGGCTGGGTAACGTGAGTATCGAGCGGTCTTCTTTCATTTCGAGGTTACAGGCGACAGGCTACAGCTGGGCGTGCGCAGCGCGCGGGAATGGTCGTTCGGCGTCCGCGAGTCGTTGCAAGCACCTTTCTTATATCGGTGCAGAGTATGCAACAGAACAGGTGCCGGTGAACCCATAGCAAATCTCGTGCGAAGATGTGCATCGTCGACCGTTGTATAACGAGTGGCGTCCTTGAGCATGGCATCTGATAGCGTGACTGAAGCGCTTGCCGAGCAGATTGTGCAGCGTACGGGACTCCATGCGTGCAGGCCGCTGATCGTGGGATTGAGCGGCGCTCAAGGAAGCGGGAAATCGACGCTCGCTCGTCGGCTTGCGCAGGCGTTGAGAGGGCGCCGACTTGCCGTCGCCACGCTTTCGCTCGACGACGTGTACCTGCCTCTTGCTGAACGCGAGCATCTTGCGCGTACGGAGCATCCGTTGCTCGTAACTCGCGGCGTGCCTGGTACGCACGATGTGGCCCTCGCGTTGCAAATCCTCGCCGCGCTGGGCGAACCGGGTACGGTTCGTTTGCCGGTATTCGACAAAGCGACCGACGATCGCCGTCCGTACAGCGAATCGATATCCGTCGCAGCTCCGGTCGATGTCGTGTTGTTCGAAGGATGGTGCGTGGGAGCCGTTCCGCAGCCCGAATCGGCACTCGTCGAACCAGTCAACGCGCTCGAGCGAGATGAAGACTCCAAGGGTGTCTGGCGCAGATATGTGAACCGCGCGCTCGCCGGTGCCTATCAGCAGCTTTTCGACAAGATCGATCTGCTCGTCTTTCTCGCGGCGCCGAGCTTCGATGTCGTTTACCGTTGGCGGCTTCAGCAGGAAGACGAGTTGCGCCGTCGAATTGCAGAGCAGGGCGGAGACGGCTCGCGAGTGATGAGCGAGCGGCAGCTCGAACGTTTCATCGCTCACTACGAACGGCTGACGAGACACATGCTGAATGAAATGCCGGCGCGTGCCGACATCGTCGTGCGCTTGGATCCACAGCGTCGGATGACGCTCGAGACAGCTCGTAGACAGTCGTAACCTATCTCAACCGGCACTTCGCCTGCGGCGCACGGGCGCTGCCCGTCGCGGCGGCTCGCTGACACGCAGCGCATGGCTCGATTTGACTTCCTCGAGTACGAAGTACGTTTGCGTGTGCCGCACTCCGCGAACGCTCGCAATCTTGTCTCCGAGCACGCGCCGATACTCCTCGAGATTGCGCACGCGGGTTTTCACCAGGAAGTCGAAACCTCCGGCGACCAGACAGCATTCCACGATTTCCTCGACGCCCAGCACGGCTTGTTTGAACCGTTCGAGCACATCGGGCGTTCCGTGATCGAGCGTGACTTCGGTGAAGGCCAGCATGTTGTAGCCGAGGCGCTTCGGATTGAGCTTGGCGAAGTAGCCTTCGATATAACCATCGCGCTCGAGGCGGCGAATGCGTTCTATGCAAGGCGTGAGGGTGAGATTGACCTGGCGGGCCAGCTCGGCGGCGGTCAGCCGGCCATCCGTCTGCAGCAGGGACAACAACTGTCTGTCGATCCGGTCGAGCTCGCGGACGGGTTCCGGGGCGGCGTCAGTCATAGTGGTTTCTACTTTTATAAAGCAATTAATTGGCACATTACACTACAAAAATAGCTGTAGGGTAGCGCCTTATACTTAGGTCAGGGAACGGGCTTCGCATGTTCAATCATCCGTCATTCGATGCCCATGAACGCGTCGTTTTCGGCCATGACGCGAGCTCGGGTCTGAGCGCGATCATCGCCCTGCATTCCACGATGCGCGGCCCGGGCGCGGGCGGTTGCCGCTTTTGGCACTACGAGTCGCCGGACGACGCACTGACCGATGCCCTGCGTCTGTCTCGGGGCATGAGCTACAAGAACGCGATGGCGGACTTGCCGCTTGGTGGCGGCAAGGCTGTTGTGTTGTTGGACCGAGCGCGTTCGAAGACGCCGGAGCTGTTGCGAGCGTTCGGCCGGTTCGTGCACTCGCTCGGCGGCGCGTACATCACCGCCGAGGATGTGGGCGCGAGCGTTGCCGACATGGAGATCATTGCTTCGGAAACGCCCTATGTGAGCGGCTTGCCGCGCACCGCAGTATCGGCGGACGGCAATCCCGCACCGAAGACTGCGCTCGGTGTGTATCTGGGATTGAAAGCGGCCGTCGAGTTTCAGCTCGGACGTAGCGAGCTTCGGGGCCTGACCATTGCCGTCCAAGGCGTCGGTAATGTCGGTTACGACCTGTGCAGGAGGCTGGCAGCGGACGGTGCAAATTTGCTCGTCGCCGATGTCTCCAAGGATCGCGTCGAGCGCGCGGTTCGCGAGCTGGGTGCGCGTGCGGTCGACAGCTCGAACATTCTCGAGGAGCACGCGGATGTCATCGCACCGTGCGCGCTCGGGGCAGTGCTCAATGCGACGACGATTCCGCGGCTCAAGGCGAAGGTCATTGCCGGTGCAGCAAACAATCAGCTGGCAACACCGGAGGACGGCGCGCGCTTATTTGCCGCCGGCATTCTCTACGCGCCCGACTATGTGATCAATGCCGGTGGGATTATCAGCGTCGGCCGCGAATTTCTGGGCGGCGCGACGGCGGAATCCATCGACGCGGAGATCCGCAGGATTCCAGAGCGACTGCTGACGATCTTCGAACGCTCGCGACGCGAGAAGCGTCCGACGAGCGAGATAGCGGATGAGATGGCGAGGGAGAGGATTGGCAGAGCGTGACTCGTGACTAGTGACTCGCGGAGAGTGGCGATCCGACTGCAATCTATCAGGAGAGTGCGGCATGCGAGGTTCGCTCGAGCAACTGTTTTCGGTTCGAGCGCAAGTCATCAGCCGCAGACCGTGAGTCACCTCTGGCACATCGACGAGTCACGAGTCACTAGTCACGAATCACGACCAAGCAACCAGCTATGAAATCCCGTCTCCACGTCCCACGCGCACCTGCTAGACCCGGCGAACGGTCGGACTTCAGCTATCTGAAACTGTCACCGGCGGGTGCAGTGCCGAGGCCGGATGTCAATGCACCTCTGTCGGAGCTTCAGCCGCTCGCAACGGAGTTGGTGCGCGTGCTGGACGATGACCATCGCGCAGTCGGTCCGTGGGATCCGCATCTTGCACCTGCGGATCTCGAGCTTGGTCTACGCCACATGGTGCTGACGCGCGTCTTCGACGACCGCATGCATCGTGCGCAACGGCAAGGAAAGATCACGTTCTACGTGAAGTCGACCGGCGAGGAAGCCGTGTCCGTTGCGCAAGGCATGGCGCTGCGCCCGGGCGATATGTTGTTCCCGTCGTATCGCAATCAGGGCTTGCAGATCGTGCGCGGGCGCAAGCTCGTCGATCTCATGTGCCAGCTCCTGTCGAATACGCGAGACATGTGCAAGGGACGTCAGTTGCCGGTCATGTATCACTGGCGCGAAGGCAATCTATTCTCGATCTCCGGCAATCTCGCGACACAGTTTCCGCAAGCCGTCGGTTGGGCGATGGCGGCCGCGATCAAGAACGAAGACCGCGTAGCCGCGAGCTGGATCGGCGACGGCAGCACGGCCGAGGCCGACTTTCATTACGCCCTCTTGTTCGCGCAGGTCTACCGCGCACCGGTGTTGCTGAATGTCGTGAACAATCAGTGGGCGATCTCGACGTTCCAGTCATTTGCGGGCGGCGAGGCCGGTTCGTTTGCCGCACGAGGTCCCGGGTACGGTATTCCGGGCATTCGTGTGGACGGCAACGATTTCCTTGCGGTCTACGCCGTGACGCAATGGGCCGCCGAGCGTGCACGCAAGGGGTACGGTCCCACGCTGATCGAGCTCGTCACGTATCGGGCTGCACCGCACTCCACCAGCGACGACCCCTCGCGCTATCGCCCGAAAGACGAATACGAACGGTGGCCGCTCGGCGATCCGATCGAGCGTTTGAAATCCCATCTCATCGCGCTCGGCGAATGGACCGAAGAGCGCGAAGCCATGCTGATGAAACAGTGCGAAGACGAAGTCTCCGCAGCGTGGCGCGAAGCGAATACGCACGGATCGCTGACCGGCGGTCCGCAGCTCGATCCGCAAACGATGTTCGAAGACGTGCTCAAGGAGATGACGCCGAATCTCGCTCGGCAGCGCATGCAGCTCGCAAAGGAGCTCAAGAAGTCATGAGTCAGATGAACATGATTCAGGCGCTGAACTCCGCCCTGGACGTCATGATGGCGCGCGATCCGCACGTCATCGTGATGGGCGAGGACGTGGGCTATTTCGGCGGTGTGTTTCGTGTCACCGACGGTTTGCAGAGGAAGTACGGCGAGCATCGCGTGCTCGACACGCCGATCGCAGAGGGCGGCATCGTCGGCACCGCGATCGGTATGGCGGTAAACGGTTTACGCCCGGTCGCAGAAATCCAGTTCGCGGACTACATCTATCCCGCGTACGACCAGATCGTCAGCGAGCTTGCGCGGCTGCGTTATCGCACGGGCGGCGACTTCTATGCGCCCGTCACCATCCGCACGCCTTGCGGCGGCGGTATCCGCGGCGGTCAGACGCATTCGCAGAGTCCGGAAACGCTGTTTGCGCACGTGTGCGGTCTGAAAGTCGTGATGCCGTCGAATCCATATGACGCGAAGGGACTGCTGATCTCGGCGATCGAGGACGACGATCCAGTCGTGTTCTTCGAGCCGAAGCGCTTGTACAACGGCCCCTTCGACGGCGATCCGAACAAGCCGGCAGTTCCATGGAGCTCGCATCCCAAGGGCGAGGTGCCCGAAGGGCACTATCGCGTACCGATCGGTTCGGCGCAGGTCGTTCGTCCGGGCTCGCAGCTGACGATCGTGACCTACGGCACGATGGTGCACGTGTGTACCGCCGCTGCCGCCGCCATGAACGTGGATGCCGAGATCATCGACATTCGCACAATCGCACCGCTCGATGCGGAAACGATCCGGACTTCGGTGAAGAAGACCGGGCGTTGCGTCGTGGCGCACGAGGCGACGCGCTTCGCCGGCTTCGGTGCGGAGATCGTCGCGACCATTCAAGAAGAATGCTTCTGGCACTTGGAGGCGCCGATTCAGCGTGTCACCGGATGGGATACGCCGTATCCCCACGCGTTCGAGTGGGAATACTTCCCCGGTCAGGCGCGCGTGCGAGCAGCCATCGAAGCCGTAATGGAAGAAACATGAGCCGTCACGTCGTCAAGCTTCCGGATCTGGGCGAGGGCACGGTCTCATCGGAGATCGTCGCCTGGCGCGTCAAAGTCGGCGACTACGTCAAAGAAGATCAGCCGATGGTCGAAATGGCGACGGATAAAGCCGTCGTCGAGATGCCTGCGCCTGTGGCTGGCAAAGTCGTCTCGCTTGCGGGCGAGCCAGGCGACCAAATCGCTGTGGGGGCGGAGTTGATCGTCCTGGAAACGGACGATGGGGCGGAGCAGGCGGAATCAGCACCTGTTCGAGCGCAGGCAAACGGCGACGATCGCGTGTCGGAGACGCCGGATGAAACACCGGCTGTTGTAGAAACCGTCGCGCCTTCACCGGTCGATACGGGAACGAAGCGTGTCATGGCTTCGCCGGCAACGCGTCGGCGCGCACGCGAAGCGGGCATCGATTTACGCACCGTCAAAGGCAGCGGCCGCGACGGACGCATTCTGCGTCAGGATCTGGAGGCGGTGCTCGAAATGCACGCACGGCCTTCGACGACGGCGCGTCCTGCCGGTGTGGCGATCGCGCCGCGCACCGAAACGGAAGAGATCCGAATCCTCGGCGTGCGGCGCGTCAGTGCGCAGCGCGTCGCGGAGTCCAAACGCAATATCCCGCATTTCTCGTATGTCGAAGAGATCGACATTACGGAGCTCGAGCGTTTGCGGAAGCACTTGAACAGCAAGTTGCCTCCCGGCACGCCCGCATTCACGTACCTGCCGTTCATCGGTATGGCGCTGATTCGTGTGCTCGAGCACTACCCGAAGTGCAACGCTCGCTACGACGCGGAGCGCAACGTGCTCGTTCAGTATCGCGGCGTGCATCTCGGTATCGCGACGCAGACCTCGACAGGTCTCAAAGTGCCGGTCGTGCGCCACGCGGAAACGATGTCGCTGCACGAGCTCGCGGCGGAAATCCGCCGCGTCTCTGAAGCGGCGCGCAACGGCACCGCAAGCCGCACCGAGCTCGGCGGGTCGACGATTACGATTACCAGCCTAGGTAAGTTGGGCGGCATCGTCTCCACGCCGATCATCAATGCCCCCGAAGTCGCCATCATCGGCGTGAACAAGGCGGTCGAGCGTCCGGTCATCTATCAAGGCGCCATCGCCGTGCGTCTGATGATGAACCTCTCGTCGTCTTTCGATCATCGCTTCATCGACGGCTATGACGCCGCCGAGATGATTCAAGCGCTCAAGGAGCGGTTGGAGCATCCGGCGACGATATTCATCTAGGGCGTGAGGCTCGGGGCGTGGGGCTTGCAGAGCGGAAGAGCGATTGCGCGCAACTTGCAAAGACGTTCGCGCGCCAAGCCCATCCCACTGTCGTCTGTCGCCTGTTGCCTGTAGCCTGTAGCCTATAACCTTCAGTCTTCGGCCTTCAGTCCTCAGTCTAATGATCCGTCCCGACCCTTCGCGTCTTCGCCCTGAAACCTATCCCTTTCATCTGCAGATGCCGACTCGATTCGGCGATTTGGACATCCGCGGGCACATCAATAACGTTTCGCTCGTCCGATACACCGAAGACGTCCGCGTCGCCTTTCAAATGGAGACGGTGGGGCGGGAGATCTATCAAGCGGATTCGCCGGTGCGAGTCGTGGTCGCCCAGATGACGCTGCACTTCGTGAACGAGGGATTCTTTCCGACGCCGATCGATGCGGGTATCGGCATCGGTCGAATCGGGAATTCGTCGTACCTGTTGTGCTGCGCCTTGTTTCAAGAAGGCAAGTGCATCGCGGTCCAAGACGCTTCGATGGTCTACATGGGACCGAACGGCGCTCTGCCGTTGACGCCCGCGATCCGCGAGCGGATGCAGCGGTATCTTCTCGTGAGTCGTGAGTAGTGAGTGGTGAGTAGTGCGCGCGAACGCGCGCCTTCCATCCTCCCTTATTCCCTCATTCCCTTCTTCCCTTCTTCCCTTTTCCCCCGGCTTTAGTTTGCGGATCCTCAGGGACGAGGTACGATACCGGATCGCTTGCGGGAAAGGTGTCTGCAAGCGCTTTGTCGAGAAGGTCTTCCAGACGCTTGCGCTGTGCGGCTTGCTGCTTCTCGGTTGGAGTGGGTGTCGTCTTCATAACCGCCTCCGATGCACGAATGTCCGTTGGGGGTGTCGCCGAAAGGCACGGACTCTGCATGTGTCCGAGTCTGCCCAGCAGTGTAGTCCTCGGGAGCAGAGATGTCCCGCTTCCTCGCCCGGATCTGCTTCGTCGCGTCGGTTCTGGCAATCAGTACGGCTGTCGCCGAGCCACTTACGCGCGAGGACATCGAGCAGCGGTTGGCGAGCGGTGCCCGCGAATTCAAAAACCTGACTGCGCCTGACGCCGATCTGTCGCGACTTGATTTCTCGGGAGCGAACCTGTTCGGTGCGGAGCTGCAGCGTGCGAATCTCACCGATGCGAAGCTGACGCGGTGCAATCTGAACGTTGCAATCTTGCGCGAAGCGCGGCTGATTCGTGCCGATCTGAGCGAAGCGCAGATGTCCTCGAGTGTATTCGCGGATGCCGACCTGACCAATGCGGATCTCCGCAATGCCCGGATGATGGGCAATTTCGAGCGCGCGAACTTGGAAGGCGCCAACCTGGAAGGCGTGAAGGGCGGCGCCGACATGCGCAATCAACCGATGGGTCTGATTCGCCTGGTGTTGACCGGAGCGCGCCTGAAAGGTGCACGTCTACGGTCGGCCGATCTGTCCCGCGCCGATCTCAGCCATGCCGACTTGAGCCAAGCCGACTTGACCGATGCAGACTTGCGCCGCGCCGATCTGTCGGGCGCGGATTTCACCGGCGCGATCCTGACGAATGCCATGTTTCACGGCGCACAAGTTCACAACGCCATCTTCAAAGGCGCCGTTGGTACGGACACGGTGAAAGGATTCGAGACGACGGAGGGAAGGGAGACGGCGGTGTTGGAGTGACGTTGGGCTTGGGGCTCGGGGCTCGGGGCGTGGAGCTTGGGCAAGAAATCCAGCTTTATCCAATTGGCGTGTGTGAGCTTGAGTGAAAAAGGCCCGAACAGTGTATTACTCGACCTGAGCCCCAAGTCCCGAGCCCCGAGCCCTAGTTCTCTGCAATCCAACCTCGCTCAATGGCTACGTCGATGAACTCGCGGATCTCCGCCGCTCGAGTGCTCGTAGGTGAGTTACGTAGGACTTCGACGACGACGTCTTCGCGGCTGCGCGTGCCGTCGCACAGCGTAAGGATCGCGGCCGCGATCAGATTCAGTTGGACTCTGCCTTCCGGGGACACCAGCACCGTCCCGCCGGCCCGTGTTCCATCGCCGTCGAGGCGGAATCCGTGCGCGAGCCGTATGGCTCGCGGAGCACGCTTCTTCCTGTGCTTCACGGTTCATCGCCCGTCGTGTCGCTTCGAACTGAGCATGCGCACGCGGTAACATCTCGAGCGCTTTGCTCTCGAGCGTAAGAGAAGCAGATTGCATGCCAGGGCTTGGAGCCGCGCTCAGCGGTTGCGCGGCGATATACCGAGCGTCCTACATCGGCGGTAGAGAGTATTGCGGCTGATGCCGAGCATCTCGGCAACGCGCGACATGTTGCCGTCGCATTCCCTAATGCACTTCAGTAATTCTTCTTTGCGGGCATCGCCAAGGGGCTCGTCCAGATTGCGGTGCGCTGTCGCGAGAGTCGGTGCGCGCACCTCGCTCGGCAGGTCGCAAAGCCGGACGACACCGCCATCGCAGATGGCCAAGGCGGTGCGGATGACATTACGCAATTGTCGGATATTGCCGGGCCAGCGATAGGCGAGTAATTGCTCGAACGCGTCGACCTCGATCGCTGCCGGACGACCGTCGCTCGTCTCGGCGGCGAGGAGCTCGCGGATCAGCCGCTCCTTGTCCGTGCGCTGAGCGAGCGGCGGCAGCTCGAGCGTGATGCCGTTCAACCGATAGTACAGATCTTCGCGAAATTCTCCGCGCGCGATCATCGCCCGCAGATCCCGGTGCGAGGCGCTGATCACTCGTAGATCGACCTTGATCGGTGTTTCGGTGCCGAGCGGTACGACTTCCTCTTCTTCGAGCACGCGAAGCAATCGCGTTTGCAGGAGCAGCGGCATGTCGCCGATCTCGTCGAGAAACAGCGTGCCGCCCGAAGACTGCAGAATCTTGCCCTTCAAACCTTCCTTGCGCGCTCCCGTGAACGCGCCGGCGCGATAACCGAACAGCTCGCTTTCGATGAGCGATTCGGGAATGGCGGCGCAATTCAACGCAACGAACGGACGCGAAGCTCGGTCGCTCGCCGCGTGCAGTGCGCGAGCGAACATTTCCTTACCGGAGCCGGTCGGACCTTGAATCATGACCGGCAGTCGGGTCTTCGCGATGCGATGAGCGCTGCGGACGTTGCGCAACATCTGCGGGTCTTCGCCCGCAAGCTCCTCGAGCGTCAGCGTCGTCTTGCGGTTCGAACAGATCCCGAGCTGCATCACGCGCGATTGACTGCTCGCGCTCTCGGAATGCATGTACACCTGAGTGCGCGCCGGAGCGGCGCTACGATCGAGGCTCGCGAAGAAACGCCTGCCGCTCGTGACTTCGCGGATCGCCCGCAATGCGCCGAGCCCGCGCTGTGACGGATCGATGAGCTCGGCTTCGTTGACATCGAAGATCTCGCCGATTCGTCGTCCGACGAGATCGGTGCGCGTCGTGCGCAACAACTGCATCGCCGTTTCGTCGGCAGCGACGATCGTCGCATCGTGTCCGAGCGCGATTGCACCGTCGTGCTGCAAGTTCACGAGCTCGGGGCGCGCATGGAAACGGAGCACGACGTCTTGTTGGAAGTGTCGCAAGAAGAGGTATTTCTCGATCAATCGGGCGGACAGGCTGACGAGCGCCATCGTGTGAGCGACCGAGTCGCGCGTTGCATGGCTGCGTAGCGTGGAAGCGTCGAGCACTGCGACGAGCGACCCGGAGGGATCTCGGATCGGCGCGCCCGAACACGAAAGTCCGATGTGACAGGCGCGGAAGTGCTCGTCGCGGTGCACGATGATCGGCCGCCGTTCGGCGATACAGGTGCCGATGCCATTCGTGCCTTCGCGCGGCTCGCTCCAATCCGCACCGATCATCAGCCCGGCCGAATGAAACGTATCGGTGAGCGTCGCATCGCATCGCTCATAGAGAATGACGCCGCTGGCATCCGTCAGCACCAACGCGTACCCGGATTCGGCAATGTATTCGTAGAGCCAATCGATTTCGGCAGAAGCAACTTGCACCAGTTCCTGGTAGCGCTCCTGTCGCTCGGCGAGCGCAACGCTGTCCAGAACGGTCGGTGTATACAGCCGCGCTGGATCGATCGAGTAATCCAGTGCACAGCGGCGCCATGAAACGGCGATTTCAGGACTCAGATCCGCGACGCGGCGGCCCGGACGCTCCGCTGCACCGTGAACGAAGCTCAAAACGTCCGCCGCGTGCTGCACCAAGCTCGAGTCCATCGTTCCCCCAACGAATGGGCGCTCACATGGAGACGCAAATCCACTGTATCACTGTGTCATCTGTCACGTAACAGTGTCACATACATATCACCGTCGAACTCCCTCGCCGGCTGCCGGCGAAAGTCGATGCGAACGAACCGGCGTCGCAGCGCAGCGTTCGCACTACGCGTTCGTACTCGACGTTCTGCGCTAAGGGCATCGTTGATCGCACGTAAGTCGAATATCCACTGGCATACGCCTTGCTTGAACGCTGGATACCTGCGGTCGTTCAGGGAGAAGTGTCATGCCGACGACGAGTTTGCGGCGATGCGGATCCGGACACTGGTTGAGGCACGCAGTATCGGGGAGTACGACGATCGCGGTGGCTGCGTTGATGAGCGCTCCCGCCCTTGCAGTCGAAGTGACTGCCGGGGACTGGAAGCTCAGCGCCAGCGGCAACGTGAACGTCCACTACATTGCTTCGAGTTGCGAAGAGGAGACGCGGCCGGCGGTTGCCGGAGGTCTCGCATGCCGAGGCGCTGCAGGCGAGGACCGCACCTCTTCGATCAGCAACGGTTTGTTGCCCGCAGCATTGGCGATCAGCGCATCGACGACGCAGAAGGGCTACGACCTCGGCGTCACTTTCGGTTTCTACCCAGGGATCAGTACGAATGACGGCAGCCCGAATCTCGGGCAGGGTGCCGATTCGCGCAACACGGCTTTGGGTACGACTGGGCTCGACATCCGCCAGGTGTTCCTGACCTTCGGCAACGACTCCATGGGCACTTTCATGCTGGGTCGAAACATCGGTTTGTTCGGTGCCGATGCGATCCTCAACGACATGACGTTGCCTGGCGTCGGGGCAGGAAACGGCAATTACGCCACACCGTCGAACACATCTCTCGGATCGATTGGTCTCGGGTACATCTACACGGATTGGCTCGCGCAGATCAATTACACGACTCCGGACTTCGCTGGCTTCAAGCTGACGATAGGAATTTTCGATCCGCTCGAGCCGTTCGGCCAGCCCGCGGATGGTGCGCCGCCGGAGAGCAGCCCCGGCTATCACGCGAAGATCGCGTATACGAACGGGCCCGTGTACGTCTCGGCGTCCTTCATCAGTCAGAAACACGAAGGCTTCACGAATGCCGGCGATTTCGACAGCTTCGGTTGGGACATCGGCGGCAAAGTCACGATCGGGCCCGCCGAGATCATGGGCTGGTATTACCAAGGCGAAGGCATCGGAACGACCGGATTGTTCGTTCTCGCCAGCAACGGCTTCGGCGCGGAGCGCGATTCCGACGGATTCCTCGTGCAAGTCACCGTGAAGTTCGGCGATCTCAAGGTCGGCGTGAATTACGGCGAGAGCAACTTGGATCTGGCGTCCGGCGAACCGATCTCGGATCTGGTTGAAACCAACAAGAAATACACGGTGGGTGCGTATTACTCGCTCACCGAGAACCTCACGCTGTTAGGCGAGTTTACGGATACGACTTCCAAGGCGCACAGCGGACTGAAGAATGAAAGCAGCAACTTCAACATCGGCGCATATCTGTCGTTCTAATCGCACGAGGGGCCCTGCAAAACACACTGCAGTTCGAATCGCTGTCTTGTTCGGGTGCGCGCTGGCCGCATGGCTGGCGCCCGCCCAGGCGCAGCGCGCCTATGTGTCCAACGAGGACGGTAACAGCATTTCGATCATCGATACTCAGCGCGATGAGGTGATCGCGACGATCGAGGTCGGGAAGCGTCCTCGAGGTCTCAAGCTCGATCGCAGCGGAAGCCGGCTGTACGTCGCGGTCAGCGGCTTGCCGAAGTGTCCACCGACTGTGCCGGACGAGGAGTGCGCGAAGCGCGAGCGAGATCTGAAGGCTGACGGTATTGCGATTGTCGATACGGAGGCACGGAAGCTCGTCAAAGTGATCGCTGCGGGTTCGGATCCAGAGCAATTCGATCTGAGTGCCGATGGCAAACGGCTGTTCGTCTCGAACGAAGACATCGGACGCGCCACCGTCGTCGATATCGAGAGCGGACGCGTGGTGAAGAGCATTCCTGTCGGGGACGAGCCCGAAGGCGTCGCCGTCTCGCCGGACGGTCGTTGGGCGCTCGTTACGAGCGAGTCCGATCATTCGGTCGCAATCATCGACACCAACACGCTCGAGGTCGTTCGGACGGTGGAGGTCGGACAACGGCCGCGCGATATCGCTTTCACGCCGGATAGCGCGACAGCCTACATATCCGGCGAGTTCGATGCCTCGCTCTACCGGGTCTCCGTCAGGCAGGATCATCCGGCTGAGCGTGTGCTGCAGTTGCGTAAAGAGACTCGCCCAATGGGGGTCGTTCTCGATCCAACACGGCACCGGTTGTATTTGAGCACCGGCCGCGGCGGAACCGTGGCCGTTGTCGATACAACTGATCCAAAGACATTGCGATTGGTGAAAGAAGTTCGCGTCGGAACGCGGCCGTGGGGCATCGCACTGTCGCGCGACGGCAAGCGCCTTTACACCGCGAACGGGCCTTCTAACGACGTGAGTGTCGTCGATACGACGACACTCGAGGTCATCAAGACCATTCCGGTAGGGCGCTCTCCCTGGGGCGTGGTCGTTGGGCCGGTGGTAGGGGATGAGGAATGAGGGAATGAGGGAAGAAGGGAAAAGGGAAAAGGGAAAAGGGAAAGGAGGGCGTCGCCCTCCTTCAGTCACAATCACGAATCACGAGCTGAGCCCGCAACTTCGTAGGGCATTTGCCTCGAGCTCGCGGTAACGTTTCGCTGTGCTCTTCGCTTTTTCGGAATCCCGAAAGATCCCGCCGCCTTCTCCGGGCAAAGTTGCGTATTTCACGAATGTGGCTCCTTCGACGAATTCGTCATAGGTGAGCGTCTTCGCGATGGTGTCGATTGCGCACGAGCACTGATACACCGCGGAGAGCTTGCTGCCATGTTTGGCGATGCATTCGTTGACGTACTCGACGCGCGCATGTGTCGGGTAATCGTTGGCAGGCGGTGCGTCGGCGGCGTGAGCTGCGCCGCACGCAAGGACGGTGATAGCCAGACCGCGTAACGACGCTTTGTGGCACAGGCGTTGCATCATCAAAGGACGTCTCTTGTCGGTGTGTGTTGGCGGCAGCCGCATGCTGCGCGCCAGCAAGCGCGGAATCAAACCATCGGTCTCGGTTCTCGGAAGGGTTGTGGGGGAATGATCATGAAACATAGGCATCGCTCCTTTCTAGTTGGCATCGCAGCAGGGGCCGCGACCGCGTCTTTGATCGGAATAGCCGGCGCTAACGATCTGGATGCACTTGCGGCCAAACCCACGAACTGGGTGATGCAGGCCGGCGATTACGCCAACCATCGATACAGTGAGCTCAAACAGATCAACGCTTCGAACGTCGGACAGTTGCAGGTCGCGTGGACGATGTCCACCGGCGTGCTGCGGGGCCATGAAGGCTCGCCGCTCGTCATCGGCGACACGATGTACATCCATACGCCGTTCCCGAACAACGTGTATGCGGTCAATCTAAAGGATCAGTCGTTCAAGTGGAAATACGAGCCGAAGCAAAATGCAGATGTCGTGCCGGTCATGTGCTGCGACACGGTAAACCGCGGGCTCGCTTACGGCGACGGCAAGATCTTCCTGCAACAGGCGGACACCACCCTGGTCGCGCTGGATGCGCAGTCCGGAAAAGTCGTGTGGACCGCCAAGAATGGCGATCCGAAGATCGGCGAGACGAACACGAACGCACCGCATGTCTTCAAGGACAAGGTCATCACGGGCATTTCGGGCGGCGAATTCGGCGTACGCGGCCGGCTGATTGCATACGACATCAAGACCGGCAAGAGAGTGTGGACGGCGTGGAGCACGGGGCCGGATCAGGATCTGCTCGTCGATCCGCAGAAGACGATGACCTGGACGAACGGCCGCATGGCGCCGATCGGCAAGGATTCGTCGCTGAAGAGCTGGGAAGGCGATCAATGGAAGCTCGGCGGCGGCACGACGTGGGGTTGGTACTCCTACGATCCGAAGCTCAATCTCGTCTACTACGGCACCGGTAATCCTGGAACCTGGAATCCGGCGCAGCGACCGGGCGACAACAAGTGGTCGATGACGCTCTTCGCACGGGATCTAGACACCGGCATGGCGAAGTGGGTGTATCAGATGACGCCGCACGACGAATGGGATTATGACGGCGTGAACGAAAATCTTCTGATCGATATCGACTTCAAAGGCCGGCGCGTTCCTGCGCTCGTTCACTTCGATCGCAACGGCTTCGCTTACACGCTGAACCGCGAAACCGGCGAGCTGCTCGTCGCTGAGAAGTACGATCCGAAAGTGAACTGGGCGACGAAGGTCGACATGAAGACGGGCCGTCCAGTCGTCGACAAACGCTATTCGCCGGGAACCACGGGGCCTGACGTCAACGTGAAAGACATTTGCCCCGCGGCGCTCGGCACCAAGGATCAACAACCTGCGAGCTACGACCGCAAGTCCGGCTTGATCTATGTGCCCACGAATCACGTGTGCATGACGTACGAGCCGTTCCAAGTCGAGTACGTCGCGGGTCAGCCGTACGTCGGCGCCACGCTGACGATGTATCCCGCGCCGAATAGCCACGGCGGAATGGGCAACTTCATCGCGTGGGATCCGGCGCAAGGCAAGATCGTTTGGTCGAAGCCCGAACGCTTCTCGGTATGGTCGGGCGCGTTGACGACGGCAGGCGACATCGTGTTCTACGGCACGCTCGAGGGGTACATCAAAGCGGTGAGCACGAAAGACGGCAAAGAGCTTTGGAAGTTCAAGACGCCGTCGGGAATCATCGGCAACGTATTCACGTACGAGTACAACGGCAAACAATACGTCGGCGTGTATTCCGGCATCGGCGGATGGGCCGGAATCGGCATGGCGGCAGGCTTGCAAGGAGAGACGGAGGGTCTCGGCGCCGTGGGTGGTTACAAAGATCTCGCCAAGTACACGACCCTTGGCGGCGCGCTCTTCGTGTTCGCGCTGCCCGACAGCGGCGGTTCGCGAACGGCGGATGCACGCTGAGGGCATGGTGTTGAGACAGCAATACGTGTGTGGCACGCCGCATGCCGGCGTGCCGCACGATCGAATCGGAACCCGTCCTGCAAACTACGTTATGCGACTAGCCGCTGGGGTGATGTGTCTGATTGCCGTCCCGCTCATCGTTTTCGGTGCTAACGAAGGAAACGGAAAGCTCTACGAAGTGCGCGACGGCAACAAAGTGGACGAGCAGACGTTACAGGGTTGGAAAACTTGGCGCGCGCTCGCATGCGAACGCTGTCACGGCGCACAGCAGGAAGGACTCGTGGGTCCGGCGCTCGTCGAGTCGATGAAGGTTCTGACCAAAGAGCAGTTTCACGAAGTCATCATGAACGGACGCCCGGAAAAGGGCATGCCGCCGTTCAATACGAGTCAAATGGTGACCAAGAACTGGGAAGGGTTGTACGCATATTTGAAAGGTCGATCCAATGGTGACATTCAACCGGGACGCTTATCGCCGCTCGAATGAGCCGAATCGCCGGTATGGGCGGGCATCGCTTGCGGCGTTGGGCTGCGTGTTGAGCGCTCTTGCAGTGGCAGCAGCGCCGGATGGCGAGACGCTGCGCGTGTGTGCCGATCCGCACAACATGCCGCTATCGAACGATCGCGGCGAAGGTTACGAGAACAAGATCGCCGAAGCGCTCGCGCAAGACCTCGGTCGCCATGTCGAGTACACGTTTTTTCCGCAGCGTATGGGATTCGTTCGCCATACGCTGCGAGAGCGCGACGAACAAACGCAGCAGTTCAAGTGCGACGTGATCATCGGCGTGCCCAAGGGGTATGAGCTGACGGCGACGACGCGGCCCTATATGCGTTCGACTTATGCACTCGTATTTCCGGCCCGCGACGACCTTGGCGACCTCAAGGTTGCCGACGACCTGCTGAGGCTGCCGCCGGATAAGCGCAAGGCATTGCGTATCGGTGTGTTCGGCCGGTCGCCGGGTGCGGATTGGCTCCTGCGCAACGACATGCTCGATCGTGCGGTGTTCTATACGCCGCAGAGCGGCGATCCCGAGGAGAGTCCCGGTCACACGGTTGAACAAGATCTCCTGGCCGGAAAGATCGACATGGCGATCGTTTGGGGGCCGATCGCGGGCTTCCTGGTGCGGGAGCACAACGCGTTCCCTGCGTGGCGTGCGGTGCCGTTCACGTCGGATCCGCAAATCAAGTTCGATTTCGAGATCTCGATGGGTGTGCGCTTCGGCGAGCAGGAGTGGAAGAACACGCTCGATCGATGGATCGACGAGCATCAGGACAAGGTCCGGCAGATTCTTGCGAGCTATCGCATTCCGCTGCTGGATGAGAACGGCAAGGTTATCGCGGGCGTCCAGGACGACGAGCGCATTCGCGCCGGCGCGGTTCTGAAACAAATTCCGTTGCAGCTCGAGCGCGACTGAGCACGAAAGATGCAGTTTGTTTGCTCGCGCAGGCGAGGAGGCGACGTATGAAGACGAAGGCGGCCGTGTGCTACGCGGCAGGCAAGCCGCTCGAAGTGACGACGGTGGATTTGGACGGACCGAAGGCGGGCGAAGTGCTCGTCGAGATCAAGGCGACGGGCATCTGTCATACGGATGAATTCACACGTTCCGGTGCCGATCCGGAAGGATTGTTTCCAGTGATCTTCGGGCATGAAGGCGCCGGCATCGTCGTCGACGTCGGCCCTGGCGTGACCTCGGTAAAGAAGGGCGATCACGTCATCCCGCTCTACA
>CALEKY010000019.1 GCA_937902995.1 uncultured Sinobacteraceae bacterium | reverse complement strand
GCGGCCGCACGGACGTGCCGAAGATCGTCGACTGGTACATGGACGGCAAGATCAAGATCGACGAGCTGATCACTCATACGATGCCGATCGAGAAAATCAACGACGCGTTCGACCTGATGCATCGGGGCGAATCGATCCGAAGCGTCGCTTTGTTCTGATCGATGCAGCAATTCTCGCGACGAACAATGGGAGAGCCATCATGAGCGCAGTATCGATTCATCCGGCCGTGGACAACGGTGTCACGCCTGGAAGCTCTAACTTCGCCGGCGGTACGCTCGTGTGCAAGTGCACCGATTCGCCTGTGACGGTGCAGATCCAAGGCGATGTGGCGTTCAACCACGTATGCGGCTGCACGAAATGCTGGAAGCCGGCAGGCGCATTGTTCTCGATGGTCGCGGTCGTGCCGCGCGAGAAGCTGAAAGTCACGGCCAACGAACAGAAGCTGAAGATCGTCGATCCCAAGGCACCGATTCAACGCTATGCCTGCACGGGCTGCGGCGTACACATGTACGGCCGGATCGAGAACAAGGAGCATCCCTTCTACGGTTTCGATTTCGTGCACCCCGAGCTGTTCAAAGAGAAAGGTTGGGCCGCACCGGAGTTCGCTGCGTTCGTATCGTCGATCATCGAGTCCGGCACGAAACCGGACGAAATGGGTGCGGTACGCTCGCGCCTGAAAGAGCTCGGCCTCGAGCCCTACGACTGCTTGTCTCCGGCGCTGATGGACGCCATTGCGACACATACGGCCAAGGCGAAAGGGGTGCTTGCTGCATAGGGCGCTAGGCGCTGGGTTCTGGTGGCTCTGGGAGATGCGCCCGCCGCAAGGCGTTTGCGCGAACCCGACTCTCAGGAATCGCTTTTTCGCGTGCCCGCATTTGTGGCCCGCGTATGTGTCGGTGTGCTAGTACTTTGCAGCCGCCAGTGTGATATGTAGCTTCTTGCGAGCCAGAGCCTAGAGCCCAGTGCCCAGTGCCCTCAGTAAGCTACACCCGCACCGCCATCATCCTTCATTGGCTGCTCGCCGCGGCGTTGATCGCACAAATTCTGCTCGGCTGGTATGTCGATGAAGTGCCGCGCGGCACGCCGGAACGTTCGTGGATCGTCAACACGCACAAGTCGATCGGACTCGTGCTCGCGTCGCTCATTTTTTTTCGTCTGTACTGGCGCTGGCGACATCCGCCGCCGCCTCTTCCTGAATCGGCGTCTTCATGGACGCGACTCGCGGCGAACGCCAGCCATCGCGCGCTCTACGCTTGCATGCTGATCATGCCGCTCAGCGGCTACATCGCATCGAACTTCAGCAAATGGGGTGTGAAGTTCTTCAATGCCGTGCAGTTCCCGCCCTGGGGTGTCGAGGATCCGCAGATCTACGCGTTCTTCAACGGCACTCACGTCGTGACTTCGTATGTCTTCGTCACGCTGATCGCCTTGCACATCCTCGGCGCGTTGCGGCATGCCGTGATGAGAGATGGGATATTTCAGCGAATGCTGCGGTGAAGCCGCAAAGAGCTTCTTCAGGCGACAGCAGACCAGCGGAGCGCGCAGTTGATCGCGTCTCCTTGGGGAGAGGCACGCAGAGCGAAGCGTGCGGGTGAGGGGGCGCAATGTGCGACAGCTTGCGTCGCACGACGCGCGTCCCCTCACCCCTAACCCTCTCCCCAAGGGAGAGGGGGAGTCGGTATCGCTTCGCGATTCTTTATTAAATGGGTTCGTGCTTTTCGTACCCGACGACGCCCGTGCCGTTGCAGGACACTTCGACGCGTTCGCTGCGCGTTGCGGTGTAGGCGAGGCTGACGAGCTGATCGGCAGGAATGTCCGAGGACTTGTCGAAGCGCAGCAGGCGACCGTCGGGCATCGTCATGTAGACCGCCACGACCAGGTTGCATTGAGTGACGACGACCGACGTAACCGGGTGTCCTTCCACGAACGGTGCATTTTTCTCTTCACCGATCTCCACGCCGCGCGCTGTCGAATTTCCCGCGCACGATTTCGCGGTGCATTGCATTTGAATCGGCGAAACGGGATTCGTCGAATGTGCAGACGCGACTTGCGCTGAGGCGACGACGGCCGGTGTCGTAGTTGCACAGCCTTGCATCAAAGAGATCAGGAGAACGCCGAGAGTGGCGATCGGTGTTTTCGAGTAAGACATCGTCGGACGGTCCAAAATCGTTGAGCATGGAAACGAATGCTTGCGCACGCCGCGAACGTAGCAGCGCTGTCTTGCGATACGGAGTGATTGGGCTCACAGCTCAGCGCGCTGGATGAGCTGAGCATGGGCTCGGGGCGGCAAGAATACTGAGCGAGGGGCGCGCGATCTCATTTCTCGGACGGTCGAGCTTAGTCGCCCTGCGCCCGCGGCACTCGATCGAAGAAAGCCCACGTCGTTGCGTCCGTGCACATCAAACCTCCAGAGTGAAGCGCGAGGAGGTGACGCGCGATGCGAGCAACAGCAATGGCGAGCTTCGCACGGCGAGCTGATTCTTGGTCGCTGTAGCGACGATCTTTGGCGCTCCATTGGGGAGGGCTCGCCTCGGGCGAGCTCACGAGGGCGGATACGTCCAAAATGGATTCGAATCGGGTTACGAGTCCGTTTCTGCCCCAAGCCTCACGCCCCCGCCCCAAGCCCTCTAAAATCGCCCTTCTCTATGAACAATGCATCTCGCCGTTGGCAATTCTGGATCGATCGGGGCGGTACGTTTACCGATATCGTCGCGTGCACGCCGGAAGGCGCGCTCGTGACGCACAAGCTGCTTTCCGAGAATCCGTCGCGTTATGCCGATGCAGCAGTGGCAGGGATTCGTGAGCTGCTCGGGCTTGCCGAAGGCGCGCCGATTCCGGCCGACGCCATCGAAGTGATCAAGATGGGGACGACCGTCGCGACCAACGCGCTGCTCGAACGCAAGGGCGAGCCGACGGTGCTGTTCATTACGCGCGGCTTTCGCGATGCCTTGCGGATCGCGTATCAGAATCGACCGCGAATCTTCGATCGCCGGATCGTGCTGCCGGAGCTCCTGTACAGCAAAGTCGTCGAGGTCGATGAGCGGATCGATGCGAGCGGCGAGATCGTGAAGCCGCTCGACGAAGCTGCCGTCAAAGCGGACCTGCAAACGGCTTTCCATGAGGGCTATCGATCCATCGCGATCGTTTTCATGCATGGCTATCGCCACACGATGCACGAAGCGCGTGTCGCGGAGCTTGCACGCGAGATGGGATTCCCTCAGGTGTCCGTCTCGCACGAAGTGAGCGCTCTGTTGCGTCTCGTGTCGCGCGGCGATACGACGGTCGTCGATGCGTATCTGTCGCCGATCCTGAAACGCTACGTCGATCGAGTTGCACGAGAGTTGCCGCCGGGCGTGCGGCTGCTGTTCATGCAATCGAACGGCGGTCTCACCGATGCGCGTCAATTCCGCGGCAAGGATTCGATTCTTTCGGGTCCGGCCGGCGGCATCGTCGGCATGGCGCGCACGAGCGTGCGAGCAGGCTTCGACAAAGTCATCGGTTTCGACATGGGCGGCACATCGACCGACGTGTCGCATTACGCAGGCGAGCTCGAACGCGTCTTCGATACGCAAGTGGCGGGCGTACGGCTGCGTGCGCCGATGATGAGCATTCACACTGTCGCTGCAGGCGGCGGTTCGATCGTGCGTTTCGACGGTTCTCGACTCCGCGTCGGCCCCGAATCAGCGGGTGCCAATCCCGGGCCTGCATGTTATCGGCGTGGCGGTCCGTTGACCGTCACCGACTGCAACGTCGTGCTCGGCAAGATCCAGCCGGAGTTCTTTCCGTACGTATTCGGCGAGAGCGGTAACGAACCGCTCGATGTCGATGCGGCGCGGCAGCGTCTCGAATCGCTTGCCGCTGAGATCGAGCGTGCGACGGGCGAACGCCGCAATATCGAATCGATCGCCGAAGGGTGCATCGACATCGCCGTTGCGAACATGGCCAATGCCATCAAACGCATTTCCGTGCAGCGTGGCCACGACGTCACCCGCTACGCGCTCGCCACGTTCGGCGGCGCTGGCGGACAGCATGCGTGCCGCGTCGCCGACGCGCTCGGGATGCGAAGCATCCTGATCCATCCGTTCGCGGGTGTACTGAGCGCGTATGGCATGGGAGTGGCGGATCGGACGGCGATGCGTGAGCGCGCAATCGAGCTCGCGCTCGAGGAATCGTCGCTCGGCGCGCTTGCGCAAGTGCTCGACGAACTGACCGAAGGCGCGCGAGCGGAGCTCGAAAGCCAAGGTGTCGCACCGGAAGGCATCGAAATCGTTCGCCGCGTGCACGTGCGCTATGCCGGCACGGATACCGCGCTCATCGTCAGGTTCGATTCGCTGGACGCCATGCGCCGGCAGTTCGAGCATGCCTACCGGCAGCACTATTCCTTCTTATTGGAAGGCCGTGCGCTGATCGCGGAAGCCGTTTCGGTCGAAGCGGTTGCTCGAGAGCCAGAGGATGCCGCGCAAACGGTATCCAGCATCCGCACTGGCGAGCTCGCGCCGTTGCGCACCGTCAAGTTGTTCACGGAAGGCGGCTGGCGCGAGGCGGCGCTGTTCCGTCGCGACGACTTACGGCCCGGCGATGCCGTCTCGGGTCCCGCCATCATCGTCGAAGCCAACGCCACGACGGTCATCGAGCCCGGTTGGCAGGCGTCGGTCACGGTTCGGAACGACTTGGTACTGACGCGAACGACGCCGGCCGCACGACGCGATCCCGCCGGCACGCGTGTCGATCCCGTGATGCTCGAGGTGTTCAACAACCTGTTCATGTCCATCGCCGAACAGATGGGCGTGCGGCTACAGAACACCGCCAGCTCGGTGAACATCAAAGAGCGGTTGGACTTTTCGTGTGCGCTGTTCGACGGCGCTGGGAATTTGATCGCGAACGCGCCGCACATGCCCGTGCATCTGGGCTCGATGAGCGAAAGCATCAAAGCCGTGATGCGCAAACACGGCGGCTCGATGGTGGCGGGCGACGTGTTCGTGCTCAACAACCCGTACGAAGGCGGCACGCATCTGCCGGACGTGACCGTCGTGACGCCGGTCTTCGACGAGGCCGGCGAACGCGTTCTTTTCTATGTGGGCTCGCGCGGCCATCACGCCGACATCGGCGGCATCACGCCCGGCTCGATGCCCCCGCATTCGACGTCGCTCGAAGAGGAGGGCGTCCTGCTCGACAACATCAAGCTCGTCGACGGTCGAACGGGACGGATAGAAGAAGCAGCAATCCGTCGCGTGCTCACCGAAGCGAAGTATCCGGCGCGTAATCCGGAGCAGACGCTGGCGGATCTGCGCGCCCAGATCGCGGCCAACCAGAAAGGCGTCGAGGAAATCCGTCGCATGGTCGGGCAATTCGGGCTCGACGTCGTGCAGGCCTACATGCAGCACGTCCAAGCCAACGCCGAGGAAGCCGTGCGCCGCGTGATCACGGCGCTGCGCGACGGCAGTTTCGAATATCGGATGGATAACGGCGCCGCCATCAAGGTGCGCGTCATCGTCGATCGAGAGCGGCGCGAGGCGACGATCGATTTCACCGGCAGCTCGCCGCAGCAGCCGAACAATTTCAATGCGCCGGCGGCCATCAGCGTCGCTGCCGTGCTTTACGTATTCCGCACGCTCGTCGACGATGACATCCCGCTCAACGCCGGCTGTTTGAAACCGCTCAAACTAGTTCTGCCCGAGGGCTCGATGCTCAAGCCGCGCTTTCCGGCCGCCGTCGTCGCCGGCAATGTCGAAACGTCCAGCGTGATCACGAACGCGTTGTACGGCGCCTTGGGCGTCATGGCGTCGGCGCAGGCGACGATGAACAACCTGACGTTCGGTAACGAGCGTTACCAGTATTACGAAACGATCGCAGGCGGTTCGGGCGCCGGCGAAGGTTTCGACGGCACCGACGTCGTGCAGACGCACATGACCAATTCGCGCCTCACGGACCCCGAAGTGCTGGAGCTCCGTTTTCCGGTCCGATTGGAGCGCTTCGAGATCAGGGCGGGCTCAGGCGGTGCGGGGCGTTGGCGCGGCGGTCATGGCGCAGTGCGCTGCGTGCGGTTTCTCGAGCCGATGAGCGTCTCGATTCTTTCTAATAATCGGGTGGTGCCGCCGTTTGGCATGGCCGGCGGACAGCACGGCCAAACCGGACGAACCTACATCGTGCGCCGGAATGGTGCGCACGAACCGCTCGGCCACACCGGTCACGCCCAAGTCGAGCCGGGCGACTGCGTGGTCGTGGAGACGCCGGGCGGGGGAGGGTACGGGCAGGCGCGCTGAACACTGAAGGCTGAAGGCTGAAGGCAAAAGGTAGAAGCGCTCTAGCGCGCCAATCATTCCCCTCGCCTCCATGTCGTGCGAGGGACCAGTCTGGTCTCTCGCAAAGAGCGGATAGTCAGAATGGAGCGAATTTCGGCGACGGCCGAGGCTTCCTGGGGGCTGAACGGTCGCAGCCGTCGTGGGCGGCCGCGGGCGCTTCGCGCCTTTCTACCTTCAGCCTTCAGCCTTCAGACTTCGGCCTCATTTCCTGCTCCACGCCGGCGGAGGCGGCGTCCGCTTCGGCAGCGGGCGATCCTTCAAAAAGCCTCGGCTGGGCTGGAATTGGATCTCGCGCACACGCTGTTCCAGAGCTGCCACCAGCGACGGATCCTGTTCGAACTTCGGACGAATCTCGCGTTGCTTACGAAAGATCTTGAAGAGCATGGTCGAGCCTTCCCGCTTCCGGGCGCAATCGAAATGCTGCGCCTCTGCTTTAAATCCCAATCGTTAGCACGGCGAACGACTGGCGTTTCTTCCGAAGATACGCCGGCGTGCACCGAGCGGAATTGGCGAGTCGACGGCGAACGGGCTGAGGCGGACGCTGATCGGGCGGTGCGACGAAATTCGACCCCACGATGCGTAGGAGTGCGCCTGCTCGAGCGCCTGCGCCGCGCTCGGGTCGGCCATAATGGGTGCAACGTGCTGGCGATCAATCCCGCTGCGCTGCGACACCGAGCGGAGGCGTCGGGATACTTGCTCCCGCGGCTCGAATATTGCTTCCAAATTTGCGTCCGCCGGGTAACATACGCGCCTTTTGACCCGACGGGGGTTGGCCCATCCGATGTTGGAGACGCCGTACTACCTCATCGATAAGCAGAAGTTGCTCCGCAACCTGCAGATCATCCAGCGCGTGCGCGAGAGTTCGGGCGCGAAGGTTTTGCTCGCGCTCAAATGCTTTGCGACCTGGTCGGTCTTCGACCTGATGCGCCAGTACATGGACGGCACGACCTCCTCGTCGCTGTACGAGGTGAAGCTCGGGCGCGAGAAGTTCGGCGGCGAGACGCACGCGTACAGCGTCGCCTACGCCGAGAACGAGATCGACGAGGTCGTCCGCAACGCCGACAAGATCATTTTCAACTCGCTCGGTCAGCTCCAGCGCTTCGTGGATCGCACGACGATGCTGCCGCGCGGGTTGAGACTGAATCCGCGGGTGAGCAGCTCGAGTTTCGACCTGGCCGATCCGGCGCGCCCGTTCAGCCGGCTCGGGGAATGGGATCCCGCCCGAATCGAGCAGGCCATGCCGTACGTGAACGGCTTCATGGTCCACAACAACTGCGAGAACGAGGACTTCGACCTTTTCGACCGGTTGTTGCAGCAAACCGAGGAACGGTTCGGTGCGTTCTTCGAGCGTGTGGACTGGATCAGCCTGGGCGGCGGCATCCATTTCACGGGCGAGAAGTATCCCGTGGATCGGTTCTGCGACCGCCTTGCGCGGTTTGCGGACCGGTACGGCGTCCAGGTGTACTTGGAGCCGGGCGAGGCCGCGGTGACCAACAGCACGACGCTCGAGGTAACGGTGCTCGACACGCTGTTCAACGGGAAGCATCTGGCGATCGTCGACAGCTCGATCGAGGCGCACATGCTCGATCTGCTGGTCTACCGTACGCCTGCGCGCGTGGAGCCGGATCGCGGGCCGCATCGCTACATGATCTGCGGCAAGTCCTGCCTGGCTGGAGACGTGTTCGGCGAGTTCGCTTTCGAGCAGCCGCTCGAAGCAGGTTCGCGGCTGTCCATCCAGAACGCCGCGGGCTACACGATGGTGAAGAAGAACTGGTTCAATGGCGTTCGCATGCCGGCCATCGCAATTCGCGAGCTCGACGGCAGCGTCAAAGTGCAGCGCCGCTTCACGTACGAGGATTTCGTGGCAAGCCTGTCCTGAGGCTTGTCGGGTTCAACTGCAGTGGAGGGTCACACCTGAAATGAAACGCAATGTTCTGATCGTCGGTGCAGGCGGAGTAGCGCAGGTGGTGGCGCACAAGTGCGCTCAGCACAACGACGTGCTCGGGGACATTCACATTGCCTCGCGCAAGGTGTCGAAGTGCGAGCGGATCATCGAATCCGTGCAAGCCAAGAAGAGCATGAAGGTCGATGGAGTGATCCAGGCGCACTCGGTCGATGCCACCAACTCCGAGGCTGTCAAGAAGCTGATCCAGGAGACGGGCGCCCAAATCGTCATCAACGTGGCCAACGCGTTCGTCAACATGCACGTGCTGACGGCGTGCATTCAGACCGGCGCGGCCTACATGGACACGGCGATTCACGAAGATCCGCTCAAGATCTGCGAGAACCCGCCGTGGTACGGAAATTACGAATGGAAGCGTCGCGACGAGTGCGCGGCCGCCGGTGTGACCGCGATTCTCGGCGTCGGCTTCGACCCCGGCGTCGTCAACGCGTATGCGGCGCTCGCGCGCGACGAGTATTTCGATCGCATCGATTCGATCGACATTGTCGACGTCAACGCCGGCGATCACGGCCGCTACTTCGCCACGAACTTCGATCCGGAAATCAATTTCCGCGAGTTCACGGGCGTCGTGTGGTCGTGGCAGAACCGCCAGTGGACGCAGAACAAGATGTTCGAGATCAAGCGGGAGTGGGATCTGCCGGTCGTCGGCAAGCGCACGACGTACATGACCGGTCATGACGAGATCCACTCGTTGTCGCGCAACATCGATACGCCGCACGTGCGTTTCTGGATGGGCTTCAGCGATCACTACATCAACGTCTTCACGGTCCTGAAGAACCTCGGTCTCTTGTCCGAGCAGCCGATCAAGACGGCGGAAGGGCAGGAAGTCGTGCCGTTGAAGGTCGTCAAGGCCGTGTTGCCGGATCCGTCGTCGCTCGCGCCCGGCTACAAGGGCAAGACGTGCATCGGCGATCTCGTGCGCGGCGTGAAGGACGGCAAGGAACGCGAGGTGTTCATCTACAACATCAGCGATCACGAAGCCGCGTACGCCGAGGTCGGCAGCCAGGCGATCTCGTACACGGCCGGCGTGCCGCCGGTGGCCGCTGCTTTGTTGATCGCGCGCGGAGAGTGGGACGTCAAGAAGATGGTCAACGTCGAAGAGCTCCCGCCGCAGCCGTTCCTGAGGCTCTTGAACGAGATCGGCTTGCCGACGCGTATCAAGGACGAGAACGGCGACCGTCCGTACCAGTAATCCTCTGCTGTTGCGCCCTCGCCCTGAGGCCATCTCAGGCTCCGAGGGCGCATCGCTTTCCGCGGGCGCCCGGCCGCGGACAAATCCCTCCTTCTGCGTTGCCGCGCGTTCAGCTTGCGCGGTTCACAATCCCACGTCTGGACCGCTGCTTCTGGAGGGCTCATGCGTGCACGAGCATTCTGGTCGATCGGATTGGCGGTGATACTGGCCGCCTGTGCAAGTCCGGCGGGGAGAACGTATTCGCAAGCGGAAGCCGGCCGGCCTTGGCGAGTTCAGAACGCCAAGATCCTGGATATCAAAGAAGCGACGATCGAGGGCCACCACTCGGCAATCGGTACCGTCGGCGGCGGGCTCATCGGCTATTCGCTCGGTCGCGCGGTCGGTGGAGGGACCGGTGCGCGCATTGCCGGAGCCGTTGCGGGCGTTGCTGGCGCGGTGACCGGTCAACAGGTCGAGAAGGCCGCGACGAGCAAGAAGGCCTACGAAATCCTGGTCGATATCGAGAACGGTCTCGAGCAGCTCGTGATCGTACAGCCGGCCGACCAGATTTTCGCCGTAGGCGAAGAAGTGCGCGTGTACACGAGAGCGGACGGCTCGGCACGGGTCGCCAAGCGCTGAGCCGTTCCGACGTGCCTGCCTTCATTGCCATTCGAGGCGGTCGTCTCTGTGAAACGCGTCTAGTCGATTACAGAAAGATCTCGGCTCGTGGCCACGTAAGCCGGTCGCGAGTCGCAGTTTCGGCCGAAAAGTCGGCCTGTTCGCTCAAGATCGGTGCGGCGGCAGCCGATTAGGCTCAGCGAAGCCCGCGCACTTGGATGTGACGCTGAACGCGGGCATGTCGACTCCGTCACAATGAGCATCCCACTTTCATTCGGGAATCGATCGCTCGTCCATGCCGCACTCCTGTTGGTGCCTTTGATCGCACTATGGACGATCGCCCTGTTGCACACGCAAGGGTCGGTTCAGGCGTGGACGATCCTGGTCGGGCTCGTCGCAGTGGTCATAGCGGCTGTCACGCAGTTGTCCGGTCGCCGTAGCCACGATCTTTCGACGCCCATCGCGGCAGCGCGCGAACTGCTCGCCGGCAATCTCACTGCCAAGTTCGATGAGGTAGCGAGCGGAGAAATCCAGGAGCTCATGAGCACGATGCGTGCCTTGAACGCGCGGCTCCTGCAGCTCGTGGGCGACGTGCGCACGCGCACGACGACCGTCGTGGGGACCTCCTCGCAGGTCAGTCGCGATGCCGAGACTGTTGGCGTTCGCACGGAGATGCAGCTTGCCTCGCTCGAGAAGACCTCGCACGCGATGTCGCAGCTCAACGCCACGGTACAAGAGAATGCCGAACAGGTCCGGCAAGCGCACGAGCTCGCCTTGTCGACGGCGAAGTGCGCCCGTGAAGGCGGCGACGCAATGGCCCGCGTCGTCAGCACGATGGGCTCCATTCAGGCGAGCTCGTCCAAGATCGTCGACATCATCGCCTTGATCGACAGTATTGCCTTTCAGACGAACATCCTTGCGCTCAATGCCGCCGTGGAGGCGGCGCGAGCGGGTGAGCACGGGCGGGGCTTTGCGGTCGTTGCGAACGAGGTGCAAACGCTGGCGCGTCGCTCGGCCGAATCGGCGAAAGAAATCAAGGCACTGATCGGCGAGTCCGTGCGTACCGTCGAAGAGGGCAACGAGCTCGTGAGTGCAACTGGTAAGGTGATCTCGGGCATCGTGTCGTCCATCGATTCGCTTGCGCACATCGTGAGCGGTATCGGCGCTACGAGCGAAGCCCAGCTTCAGAACATCGGCACGGTCAACGACAACGTCAGCGAGCTCGTGCGTCTCAACAAGAGCAACGCCAAGCTGTTCGGCGACGTGATCAAGGCGTGCGAAGGGCTGAACGGTCATGCCGTGACGCTGCTGAAATCGCTGCAAGGCTTCAATCTCGGCATCCGCGAGAACGGTACGGCCGAAGAGGCGATGGCAATGGTCAAGCGCGGCGTCGAGTTCCTGCGCGCGAACGGCGAGAAGGCGTTCATCGACGAGGTCAACAAACTGTCCAGCGGGCAGTTCATCGAACGCGATCTGTACTTGCTTGCCGTAGACGCGAACAGCTACAGATTCGTCGCGCACGGCGTGAACCCGCGCGTCATCAATTACGACAGCCGTTTGACGAAGGACGTCGACGGGCGAGCCTACATGCAAGAGCTCGTCGATCGCGCCAAGGTCAACGGTCAAGGATGGATCGAATACAAGGGCAATCACCCCGTCACGAACGAAGTGAAAGTGAAGGTCTGCTATTTCGAACGCGTCGGCGAATTGGTGGTAGCGTGCGGAGCGTACAAGGACGACTGATTCGTGATCGTGATTCTGATGTGGCGCGCGGACGCGCGCTGAGATTGAGAGAGGGACAGGGAAAAGGGAACAGGGAAACGGGAAAAGGGAAAAGGGAAAAGGGAAAAGGGAAATGAGCGTGCTGATCTCGCGGTGAATTTCCAAGGATTCGGAGAATCGTGGTCTGCTGGATTGCGCGGGAATGGTCGTCTCGAGTCACGGACGAATCACGGATCACGCCATTTGCCCGCCCGCTTCCCGCTCGTGCAGAATCGCGGACCTCAGCTAATAACGATTTCTCTTAGTCGACGTCCGCCAGCAACTGTCAACTAATCGATATGACCAAGCTTCCGGGGCACGTTGGGGCCGTTCGCACGAATTCACCGCGTCGTGTGCTGTTCGCGAGCCTCATCGGTACGACGATCGAGTTCTTCGATTTCTATATCTATGCGACGGCTGCCGTGCTCGTTTTCCCGTCGCTGTTCTTTCCGCCCGGCGATCCGACGTCGGCAAAGCTTCAATCGTTTGCGACGTTTGCGCTCGCCTTCTTCGCGCGTCCGGTGGGCTCGGCGATCTTCGGACATTTCGGCGACCGGATCGGGCGCAAGGCCACTCTCGTCGCCGCGTTGCTCTTGATGGGTCTCTCCACCGTGCTCATCGGCGCCCTGCCGACGTATGCATCGATCGGGATCGCTGCGCCGCTCTTGTTGTGCGTGTGCCGACTCGGTCAGGGGCTCGGCCTTGGAGGCGAGTGGGGCGGTGCTGTGCTGCTTGCCACGGAAAACGCACCGCCAGGCAAGCGTGCGTGGTACGGCATGTTCCCGCAGTTGGGTGCGCCGATCGGCTTCATTTGCTCGACCGGCGTGTTTCTGCTGCTGACGCAGCAGCTGAGCGATGAGGACTTCCTTGCGTGGGGATGGCGTCTGCCATTTCTGGCGAGCGCGGTGCTCGTGTTCGTCGGACTGTATGTACGGTTGCGCCTGGAGGAAACGCCGGCGTTCAAGCGTGCGATCGAGAACAACGAGCGCGTACGAGTGCCGATGCTCACGTTGTTGCGCGACCATCCTCGCATGGTCGTCGTGAGCACGTTCGCAGCCGTGACGACGTTTCTCATCTTCTACTTGATGACGGTGTTCACGCTGAGCTGGGCAGTCTCGGAGCTCGGCTATCGGCGAGAGGATTTCCTGATGCTGCAAATGGTCGGCATCTTGTTCATGGCGCTCACGATTCCGCTGTCTGCAGTGGTTGCGGACCGTATCGGTCGTCGCACCATGCTCATCATCGCGACGGTCGCCATCTTGGCTTATGGGTTCGTCTTGGGGCCGCTCTTCGGTTCCGGTACGACGGCCGGCTCGCTGGCAACTTTGTGCCTTGGGCTCGGTTTGATGGGGCTGACCTACGGACCGCTCGGGGCTGCATTGTCGGAGCTGTTCCCGACGGCCGTTCGCTATACCGGCGCGTCAGTGAGCTTCAATCTGGCGGGCATCATCGGCGCGTCGTTCGCGCCGTACTTCGCGACGTGGCTAGGCGAGAACTACGGTGTTGCGGCCGTGGGCTATTATCTTTCCGTCGCCGCCGCCGTCACGCTGGCGGCACTGCTGCTCATGCGCATTGCGCCGGAAACCGAAACGGTCAAAGATGCGTTGAACAGCGCCGTCCGCGAGTCCGAACCGGGCTAGCGGCTACGCGCGGGGCGTGGACAGATCCGCCGTGGAGGCGATGACCCATGAATCCGATCAGAGCGGTTGTCCTTGGCATCGTCGTTGTCTTCTCTTCCGCTGCATTTGCGGCCGACGAGGCCATGCGTGTCATCGATTTGCGAGATCCCGAAGCCTACGAGCAGCTTCGGCAATCGAACCCCGAGCATTTCGCCAAGATTCAGGAAGTCATTGCGGGTCTTCGCGAGCAACCTAATCGCGTCGAAGGCGACTGGCTGCAGATGACTGTGAATGCCCGCGACGTCGACCTGGATCGTCACATCATTAACACGAGCCATCCGCCGAAGCAGATTCTGCAGTTCACGCTCGACGAGACGCGGTATCTCATGTATGTCGTGCGTAGCGATTTGCTAGGCCAGCCTGTACCGCTTGTTCTTAAGTGACTGCGGGAACCGCGAGCACGGTTTCCGCATCTGGCGTGCTAGAAAGGGTCTGGCGCCTCGGTTTCGAACTGGGTCCCAAAGTTAAGGAGACGATCGATGAAGCCTCGTCCGCAACTGCCAGAAGTCGGCCCCATGGATCCGGAGTTGAACAACTCTCCGATTGCCGAGGAGCTCGACGAGGATGTCGAGACGCTCCGGCTGGCCGTACCGGGAGAACCGGTGTGTTATTTCAACGGCCGAGCGTACCCGAACGGCACGTATGTGCGTTCCGGGACGCAAGTGCTCAAGTGTCAGTACGGCATTTGGCTCGATACGGGGTCGGCAGACCCGTACAATCCGTAGCTCTTCGATAGTGCCGGGCTGCCGACATGCGCAAGCTTCTCGTACTTGCAGTCGCGTTCGCGGTGCTTGCACCTGCGTACGCTTCGCCGAGTTTCACGGAAACGTTGCGAGCCGCGATTGCCGAGGACTACGCGCGCAATCTCGATTCGCTCTTCAAGCATCTGCACGCGCATCCCGAGCTCTCGCACCGCGAGTTCGAGACTTCGAAGCGCCTAGCATCCGAGCTGCGCAAGCTCGGTTACGAGGTCACGGAAGGCGTCGGCAAGACGGGTGTTGTTGCCGTGCTTCGCAACGGTGCCGGACCCACCGTGATGCTGCGTGCGGACATGGACGGTCTGCCCGTGGAAGAGAAGACCGGCTTGCCTTACGCCTCGAAGGTCAAGCAAGTCGATATCGACGGCAAAGAACAGCCGGTCATGCATGCGTGCGGACACGATGTCCATGTGACCTCGCTCGTCGGAGCGGCTCGGCAATTGATGGCGCGTCGCGACGCATGGTCGGGAACGCTCATATTGATCGGACAGCCTGCCGAGGAGCGTATTTCCGGGGCACGCGCCATGCTCGAAGACGGGCTCTATCGCCGTTTCCCCAAGCCGGAGTATGCCGTTGCTTTTCACGTGAGCGCGCGTCATCCAGCGGGAAAGGTTCAAGTGCCGCTCGGGATTGCATACTCGAGCTCGGACAGTGTGGACATCGTCGTGCACGGCGTCGGCACGCACGGCGCGTCGCCTCATCGCGGCATCGATCCCGTGTTGGTCGCGTCGCAGATCGTCGTGTCGTTGCAAAGCATCGTGAGCCGTTCGATCGATCCTTTGCAGCCGAGCGTCATCACAGTCGGTGCGATTCACGGCGGAACGAAGCACAACATCATCGGCGATCGCGTCGACTTGCAGCTCACGGTTCGTGCCGATAGTCCGGAAGTCCGCGAGCAGCTCTTGAAGAGTATCGAGCGCGTGGCGATCAACGTCGCGCGGGCGCACGGCGTTCCTGACGACAAGCTGCCCGAGGTGCGCTTGTCGAACACGCAGACGACACCGCCGACGATCAACGACGAAGCGACTGCCCGTCGCATCAGAGCGGCATTCGAGACGCATCTAGGCAAGGACAAGGTCGTCGAGCAACCGCGCGAAGGCATGGGTGCCGAAGACTTCGCGTATTTCATAGCGCCCGAGCACAACGTGAAGGGCGTGTACTTCGCGGTCGGCGGCACGCTGCCCGAGAATCTCGAGACCGCCGCAGCTCATCATTCGCCGCTGTTCAAGATCGAACCCGAGCCTGCGATCAAGACCGGCACCGAAGCCATGGTGATTGCGGCGATGACGTTGATGGCGAAGTAGCCAGAGGCTGAAGGTCGAAGGCTGAAGGCTGAAGGCTGAAGGTAGAGGCGCGCGGCAGGCAACAGACGACAGTAAGACGCGCGGAGCGCATTCTCCCCCGAGCGAAGCGAGTGGGTGAGGGACAAACACGTGAATGCGTGGTTACTACAGCCTACAGTCTACAGCCTGCAGCCTTAGTGGTAGAACTTACCCCGCCTGAAGTCCTTCAGAATCTCCCTCGCCGCATTGTGTCCAGGCGCGCCGGTGACGCCGCCGCCGGGATGCGTGCCTGAGCCGCACATATATAAGCCTGGCAGCGGTCCTCGATAGTTCGCGTAACCGAGCATGGGTCGCGCGAAGAACAGCTGATCGAGCGTGAGCGCGCCGTGGAAGATGTCTCCGCCGACGAGACCGAACGTCCTCTCGAGATCCAGAGGACTCAGTATCTGTCGCCCCAACACCGACGCCTTGAAGTTCGGTGCATACGCGTTGACGGTCTCGATCATTAGGTCGGCGACGGCCTCGCGATGTTCATCCCACGATGCACCGTTCGGCAATTGAGGGGCGACGTGCTGACAGAACAGACTTGCAACGTGCTGCCCCGGAGGTGCGAGCGTCGGATCGAGCGTCGACGGGATCAGCATTTCCACAATCGGTCGTCGCGACCAGCCGTGCTCACGCGCATCGAAGTACGCGCGTTCCATGTAACGCAAGGTCGGCGCAATGATGATGCCGGCTGTGTGATGCGCCGCTCTTTCCGTGCCTGGAAGACACGTAAAGCTCGGGAGCTCCGAAAGCGCGACGTTCATGCGAAACGTGCCCGAGCCGCAGCGCCACTGCGCAATGCGCTCCCGGAACGCCGGATCGAGCGCAGCGGAATCGATGAGCTGTAGATACAAGAGCTTCGGATTGAGGTTCGAGACGACAGCAGTTGCACGGAATACTTCGCCGGCTTCCGTCACGGCCCCGACCGCGCGACCGTTCTCGATCAGGATCTCGCGCACGCCCGAGTTGACGCGAATGTCGGCGCCGCGGCTGGACGCGGCCTTGGCCATTGCTTGCGTGATGGCGCCCATGCCGCCGATCGCATGACCCCACGCGCCCTTCTTGCCGTTCACTTCACCGAACACGTGATGGAGCAGCACATAGGCGGAACCCGGCGTGTAGGGGCTCGCATAGTTGCCGACGATGCTGTCGAATCCGAAGACGGCCTTGATCGGGTCGCTTTCGAACCAAGCGTCGAGATAGTCGCCGGCGGAGCCGGCGAACAAACTGAGCAGCTCGCGGCGCATCTTCATATCGAGCTGCGCGAACCGCCTACTGAGCTTGAGTGCGCTCAGCCATTCCGGTAGCGCGGTGCGCAAACCGCCTTCGACCATGTTCGGCGGCGTCTCGAGCACGATCTCGCGAAGCAGATCGGCAATGGTTTCGAGACGCTGGGCGTAGGCGTCGAGCCGCTCGGCGTCCTTTCGGGAAAATTTTGCGACTTCTTCATGCGTGCGTTCGCCGCCGATCGCGAGATACCGGCCGTCTTCGGTGGGCAGAAAATTGGCCAGTTCCCGCTCCACGATCCGCAAGCCGTGCTCGTGGAGCTTCAAGTCGCGGATGATCTTCGGATGCAGCAACGAAACCGTGTACGAAGCGACGGAATTGCGGAAACCGGGATGGAACTCCTCGGTGACCGCCGCGCCGCCCACGACGTGACGTCGCTCGAGAACGGTGACTTTCAGGCCAGCGCCCGCGAGATAGGCGGCACACACGAGCCCGTTGTGCCCGCCGCCGACGATCAAGACATCACAATCCGACGCACGCACGTTAGTTGATAATTGACAGTGGATAGTTGATCGCAAAGAAGGGGATTTGAAGCCTTTTGCTGCCTGCGATCAACTTCTGGCCTGGGATAGGGAACTTCACCGTCTTGTAAAGTGTCGATTCGAGAGCGTTCCCCCGGGCGCGCGATAGGTGTAGGAGATTCGATGTACGATTACGACACACGGCCGAAACTCGGATATCGCCGTCCGCCAATTTCACGGGCGAAAGATGCGCTCGTAAAAGCTTCCGCGGCGGTTGCCGGCGGCGTCATGCTCGTCAGCGCATTTGTGCTCTCCGCGGTCTTTCTGGCTGTCGCGATCGTCGTCCTGCTCGGCTTCGGCGGTTACATGTGGTGGCGGACGCGCGAGCTGCGAAAGGCGCTGCGCGAGCAGATGGAGGAGGCGCAAGCTCGAGCGTACCCGCGGCAGCCCCAGGACGACGTTATAGAGGGCGTCGTGATCGAGCGGACGGAAATTCGGTCGTGGCGGGATTCGTGACCAAGGGAAAAGGGAAAAGGGAAAGGGAAGAAGGGAGAAGGGAAGGAGGGAAGAAGGGTTGGACACTTGCGGGTGGCCAACCGAGGAAGGGAAAGGGGGGAAGGGAAATGTGCGGCGTGCCGAGAATTGCCTCGGATGATCAGAAATCTCGTGTGCGGAACTGACAAATAAGTCGCGAAGCCGACCCTCGCGATCACGAATCACGAACACGAATCACGTCAGAGCACATTCCTCACCCACCGAACCACTTTGTTCTTCAGGCTCGGGTCGCAGACATAGATCGTCGTGGCAAAGCCGTTGGCGTTCTTCTGCTCGCTGAGCTTGCAGTTGTTGTCGGCGACCGCGTTCTCCATTGCTGCGCGCGTTCCGCAAGTGAACTTGACCTCATAGCCCTGAGGCGCTGGGTCGTTCGCGTGAAGCTGCCGGGCAATGTTCCTGCAGCCGCCCTCCGTGACCGCATCGACGACTTTGATGGATTGCACGTCGCCCGAAGCTTGCGAGATCAGCAGGGCGACGAGATAGACGCTGCTCATGATCGCTCCCCCGTCAACCAACCATTGGCGCCCATCATAAGACCGACGGATTTCCGGCCTTTGTGAGCTTTCTCGCGTTCGCGGGGCTCTCCCGCGCGATGGACTTCACGATTCGAGAGGCTCGCGCCGGTGTGAATGCGTCGAGAAGGGTCGAGGGGTTGTGGAGTCAACATAAAGCTGAAGGCTGAACTGGAGATTTGTCGTGCCGAGCGAGGCGGGCGGGTAGGGCTTGCGGAGCCAATGACTAGACATACGCGCACTTTTTGGCCAACGAGCAGCGCTTGCGTGAAGCGGTATCAATCGGCGCGAGGATTGCCGGCCACGGGCGTGGTCGATGCGGCGACCATCTCGAGCGTGCTCAACGCTGCTAGTGGCTGATCTTGCACTTCTTACAGACTGTTTGTAGCGGACGGCAGGGTTGACGCAACGCGTCGAGCGTCGATAGGGTCGCGGTTTCCCTATTCATCGACCCTCTGCGAGGAGACGCCGATGCGCGAAGTGGAGACCCTGCTGAGCCAGCTCCTGTTCTCGAACTCGTTGCTGCAGTGGTTGATTGCGCTCGGTGTCGCTCTGGGCGTGTTCATCGTCTTGTTCGTTGCGCGTCGTGTGGTGCGCAGTTACTACGAGCGTCTGCTGAGCACGCAGCACGCCGAGCTCCTCGAAATTCCGCTCGGCATGCTGAGTCGCACGACGGTACTCACCTTCGCCGTTGTCGCGGCATACGCAGGAATGCAAGCGCTCACCTACGGTCCGCGGATCGACCGGGTCGCCACGACGATCGTGACGATTGCGCTCTTCTGGCAAGTCGGCGTGTGGGCGGCAGCTGCAGCTTCGGCGTGGATCGAACGAAGACGCCGCAAGAGCTTGACGGTGGACCGCGCGATGGCCGGCTCGCTCGGCATCATCGGCTTCATCGTGAACGTCGTGATCTGGTCGATCGTGATCCTGCTCACGCTCGACAACTTGGGGGTAGATGTCACCGCCCTCGTGGCAGGGCTCGGTATCGGCGGCGTTGCAGTCGCGCTGGCCGTCCAGAACATTTTGAGCGATCTCTTTGCGTCGCTGTCGATCGCGCTCGACCGGCCGTTCGTCGTCGGCGACTTTCTGATCGTCGATGATTACCTCGGATCGGTCGAATACATCGGCATCAAGAGCACGCGTTTGCGAAGCTTGAGCGGCGAACAGATCGTCATCTCGAACGCGGACTTGCTCGGCAGCCGCGTGCGCAACTACGGCCGCATGGCCGAGCGGCGCGTCGTGTTCAGCACACGCGTCACGTACGAAACGCCGATAGATGTCGTGGAGCGGATCCCGCCGCTCATTCGCGAGATCATCGAATCGCTCCCCGATACGCGATTCGATCGCAGCCATTTCGCCAAGCACGCACCGGACTGCCTCGAATTCGAAACCGTGTACTACGTGCTCTCACCCGACTACAACCGATACATGGATACGCAGCAGGCAATCAACGTCCGCCTCCATCGCGAGCTCGAAAAGCTCGGCGTTCAGTTCGCACGCCCGACGCAGCGAATCCTCTTGTCGAGGTGGGGCGAGCAGAACGAAGCGCGGGCGAGCACCTAATTCGTTGCGGCAAGGCTGGCGGCATGCGGCGGCGATGGAGGCGGCGGCAGTGCGCCACCATCGACTCTGAATCCTCCGAGCAACCCGAGCAGCTCCAGTTAGTGGGATCAAGGCAACTGGTCGTAACGATACGAGTGCGCCCGATCGTAATCGGTGCAGCTGCCTGATGGCGTAAAAATCACGGACCTGACGTGCCGAGTCGGAGACAACACTTCGGTGCAAGACCGGCAAGTGAGAGTCGGGCTCTACGCCATGCCCAACGGTCTGCAAACGAAGGGGAGTTGTCGCCCGTCAGGATCATTGCAGAGACGGACTGGAGCTTCAGCACAGGTGTGCAATGGATGAAGGCGGCGCTTTCTCCGAACGTGTCGCGGGTCATCGATAACAGTCAAGACTATTACCCTGTCGACGCCACGTTTTGGGTGGCGGGCGGCGTCGCGCCGTCCTTCAATAGCGTCTTGAGCGCTCTCAGACTGTTCGGCTGGCGCATCACTTACAGGTACCGAACTCCCTTCCTGCCCGCGATTGCACGCGGATGTTCCATCACGCGCCTTGTCCGGCGATTTCGGCGAGCTGTTCGTTGAGCGTCCGGCAAGCGCTCAAGAGTTGTCCCCAGAGCATGGAGCTGTCCGCTATTGCGGCGAGCAGCAGATGACCCTGCGTTCCCGGAACGGCAAACAGCATGCATTTGCCGAGGCTCGCTTCCACGCTCAGGTGGTAGTACGTCCCGAGTTGCAGATCCTCGATCATCGCGGCGCCCACCGCGTGCAGCGAGCTCACCAT
This sequence comes from uncultured Sinobacteraceae bacterium, assembly GCA_937902995.1. Classification (GTDB taxonomy): domain Bacteria; phylum Pseudomonadota; class Gammaproteobacteria; order Steroidobacterales; family Steroidobacteraceae; genus Steroidobacter. The sequence continues at coordinate 37,307 of CALEKY010000019.1, read as the reverse complement.
TGCGGCAAGGCGCCGGCCCGCTTCTTCGTCTCGCTGCGCTTGAGCGACGACGAAGCCATCCGACGTGCACACCTGCGCGGCGATCACGCCGGGATACTCGCGTCGCAGCCCGAATAGATGAGGCGCGAAGCGTTCTGCCGCGAAACCATGTTCGAGTCGTTCGGCGGCCTCACCCATGGGTCTCATCCTCGCAGTCGGACATTTCCAGCATGCTCAATAGCACGTCCAGCATCATCAACACGTGTTCCGATTCGCGCACGTCGACTTCGAAGACTGGCAGCATGAGCTGGCGCGACTCGAGAAACCGATAATAAGAATCGAGCGAAGGCTCAGGGTGAGTGTCGCTGCGGCCGACGCCGATCACGACGACACCGCGCCGCACCAGATCGGCGAAGTTGTCCAAGTACATCGCCAGATCTGCAAGCGGATCGGGCCGGCTGTTATCGACCAGTACGATCAAACCCAATGCGCCACGTGCCAGGATGCGCCACAGGAAGGCGAAACGCGCTTGCCCCGGTGTACCGTAAAGACGCAGCACGGAGCCGTTCGGCAATGCGATTTCGCCGTAGTCGAAGCCCACCGTCGTCGTCGCCTTAGCGACGCTCGAGTCGGTGTTCGCTGCTTCGGTTCGCAACATGTTCTTTCCGGCGACCGCTGCGATCGCGGTCGTCTTACCCGCGCCCATCGTGCCAGTGAAAATGATCTTGTGCTCTTCAGCCATCTGTTGTCTCGATTCCGAGTGCTCGGCGCAGGAGCTGAACGAGCGAACGCTTGGATCCGCCGGTCGTGCGTGCGGCCGATCTGGCGACCGACGGCGGCTGATCGCTCGTGCGCAAGTAACCGCACAGCTCGGCGCCATTGACGAAACTGCACACCGCATGTCGGTCGAGCTTCGTGATCTCGATCGCTGCGTCGATTCCGGCGACGGGTCGCGAAAAAGCGGCAGCAAGCCGCCGATGCGCCGGTTCGTGATGAAGAATCTGGAACTCCGGAAAGCGCTGAAGCTGTAACGTGGCAGAGGCATCGATCCACGGCAGCGGTCCGAGCGTTCCCGTCAGCAATCCGATCGACCATTGCAGCATGGCAATGGGTTTCGGCCGCTCATTCGCGATCGGCAGCGCGGTCGCCGGTATCGGCGCGATCTCGAAATCGTTGCGAACATCGAATCGGTGTAGGGTGCGCAGCGATTCGGTGCAGAAGAACTGCTTGCGTTGCGGAGCGATGTACATAGGCGCGCGCGTCATCCCGGTGACGAGCCAGGCATCGCCGTGCGTCGCATGGAGATTCGTGCGTCGGAGCAGCTCGGCAAGCCGGATCAGCGGCCGCCCCGATGTCGCGTCGGCGCGCGGCGAATGCGCTTGGGCTTCCGCATCTCTCAGCAGCGCGAGCAGCGCCTCGGCGCGGATCGGCCAATCGAGCGTGCGCGCTCCGGCAGGAACGCTATCGGCGGTGCCGGCGAGCACTGCGACGATACGGTTGTCCTGATTCAGTCTCGGGAGCCGATCGATCTTGGCTGCATCCAAGATGACGACGCGGGCATGACTTGCATCCACCAGCCGCCAACGGGCGCGCAGCGACCCGTCGGCCAATGCCATCATCAGCATCGCCCGCAAGCGCCGTCCGTCGGCTTCGCTCAGTCCGACTTCAGCCAAGCCCAAGTCAACTCGTTCCACTTCTCGCTTGTCTCGAACGGTTGTTTCGACACGGCGAGCTAACCGTCGACGATTCGCTCGCGGTGGTGTTGTTTCGGTGCGGAAATTCTACGAGTGCAATGACGCGAATGACTGTGAGCTACATTGCTTAGATGTGACAAGTATCGCCCAGGTGATAGTTGGTCATTCCAACAGAGGTGTTCGCTGCGCGTGCAGAGGTTAACGAGGCTCTCGGCGTGGCCGTGGTCGATATCTCCTCGGGGTTGATGTTGGCCGTCGCTCACAACGTGCCGTATTTCACTCAGAGTTATCTGGATGCGGTCGCGGCAGCCGCCGTCGACATGTTCCGCGGCAAGACCATTACCAACGTCGAGAAGCTCTTGTCCGCAACGCGCGGCCGGGAAGCGAAGAATCTCGTGCAGGAAGTTCAGATGACGACCGAGGGCACGTTTCACTTCATGGCGGTCGTACCCGGCAAGCCGCAGTGTTTGATGGTGCTCATCACCACGCGCAAGGCCAATCTCGGTATGGGCTGGGCCTCGCTGCGCAGAGCGCTGACCGACGTCGCGCCGCTGTGTCCGTAATTATTGGTGTATCGTGCAAGCGATGCGCTGCGCGGCGCATCGCTCGCGCAGTCACTGTCCGGTCCTGAGTCGCTGCGAGAGCGAATCGGGAAAACCAAGCTTACGCATCTGCTCGATCGTGATCTCCGGATCGTAGGGAACGTCGAGCAGGTGCAAGCGTTGCGCGTCGGTTTCGAACACTGCGAACTCGGCGATGCCGCCGATGCCGCGACGCGGTTGCCCGACCGAGCCGGGACAGATCAAAGCATGCCGGGCTGCCGAGAGATCGATCGTACGCGCGGCCGAGAAATTGCGCTCGCGACCGGTATCGAAATAGACGCCGCGAAGATGCGAATGGCCGTGGAAACAGAAGCGGATCCCGCGCTCTCTTAGATTGTCCAGATTGTCCTCGTACGTTCGGTTGTACACGTACGCGTTGAAGAACGACCGGTCGATTGGTGCGCCGTGCACGGCGAGCCACTCGTCGCCCTCGAAATAGAGCGGCAGTCCGTCCAGCCATTGCAATTGCGGCGCCGACAGCGCTTCGCGGGACCATTGCGCAACCCAGCGGCCGTTGGCGGAAAAGCCGCCCTGGAACAGGCCGGTCGACACTGCGTGATCGTGATTGCCTTTGAGAACGGCGAAACCGGCGTCCTTTAGGCGCTCGATGCATTCGCCGGGGTGCGGGCCGTAACCGACAATGTCGCCGAGCACGAGCCCTTCTTCGATGTTTCGTTCGCGCAAGGCGGCGAGGACGGCTTCCAACGCCGGTAGATTGGCGTGCACGTCGGCAATGAGCGCGAAAGCCTTGGCGCGCGGGGCGCGCATTCGAGAGCGTGTTGGAGGGGCGATCGCGGCGGCGCAGGCGTCGCGCGCTGCGACTTGTCGGTCGGTTAGCGCAAGGACGCCGCGCAACCCCTCGGCGAGCGTTCGTGCGACGTGCGGATCGCCGAATTCGCGCAATATGCACGTTCGCAGTCGCTCGCCGAGCAGCGATGCGGTCGTCGCATCCAGCGCGTCGAGTTGGCGAATCCAGACGCCCAGCATCTCCGTGAGGCTCGTGAAACCGTCCCAAGGGTAAGTTTCGTCGTCGAGGTAGTACACCGTGCCCGATGGGCTCGTTCCGAAGTTCGACAATCCTTCATCGAGGCGCAGTTCGTGCCGCGCGCCAGTGCGAATGCACCGATCGACGACCTGTCCGAGCAGTTCGAGCAGACGAGTGCGGTCGATGGGACCAAGATCGTGCAGCGCTCGGAATCGCGGCGTGGCATTACCGATCACTGTGCTCGACTGGCGGTGCAGAACGAACCACGTCTTCTGAGGTGCGTGGATACCGAGGCGGCGCTCTTTGTCGAGCGCCAGCTCGATCCAGCGACGCATGTCGCGAGGCGAATATCGCAGCTCCTCGCGCAGCTTCACGACCAAGTCATCGGTGCAGAACAGCTTGGTGCCAGGTCGTCCTGTGAACGCACCGCCATGCGTGAGCTTCGGCGAGTTTCCCGACAGCGCGCGTAAGATGCTCGCCTCGTCGATCGCTTGCTCCGTGACGAGCGCGCCGATGATTTCGAGACGAGCGGTGGAGTCGGACATTGGCGGGTTCGATGAGCGAAGTCTCGGAGTATAGGGTGCGACTCCAATGCGCTTGCGAATCCATGAAGGTTCGGCTTCGCAATTGAGAGTCGCATCACTCCCTGTCGAGGATCGGTTTCATCCTTGCTCGGCTTCGCCAACCGTGTCGAAGTGCGCTGGATTGTTGTTTCTGAACGACATTTATATGCCGGGACTTGGCGCGATGTGTGGCGTCCGCTACGCTTATATGTGCGTGCTTGGATCTCCCGCATTTTGACTCTTGCGCCGTGTATGCATGGATGCTCGCGAGGATTCGAAGTCGTCCATGGATGGGGCTGTGCGCGTTTTCCCTGAACGAACCCTTGTAGCAATCCATGAGAAATGCTCTCCCGCAGCGATCATCCGCCCTGGATGATCCTGGGCTCGATTCGTCTCAATCTGGCGCTGTGCATGACGGCGAGACGCATTGTTGCGCCGCTGTAACGGAGCTGAGATCACAGACTATTCCCGGCAAGCGTACGGGACTTCACGAGCAACGGCCGAGAACCGTACGACCGGTGATCGTCGGTCGCGACGCAGGCCGTCCGCGAAGCGAGACCGCTGAGGCGAACAGCGTTTCGCGGGCCACGCGCGTCGTCTCACGAGCGTTCGCGATCGGTGCTTTGTTCTTGTTCGTCGTCAGCGCGCCCATTCTGATGCTCTGGCTGGACGTGCGATGGTTGCGCAATACGGTCGGGGAGATATCGGCGACCGAGTTGATGCAGCTCGCCTGCATCGGCCTGACTGCCGCAAGCTTTGCACGACTGGCGCAACGTAGTCACGAAGACCGCGGTTTTGCCACGCTGGCCGCGGGATTTTTCGCCTGCATGCTGATTCGCGAATTGGATGCAGTCCTCGACATGTTGGTGGATGGGCTGTGGCAAGGACTCGTCGCGATAGTGGCCGTGTCGTGCGTCACCTATGCTGCTCTGAGGTGGCGCTTGACGCTGCGAGGTATGGCGCGGTTGCTGATTTCGCGTTTCGGCCTCGTGATGACCATCGGTCTAGCGCTCTTGTTGGCGTATTCCAGACTGCTTGGCAAAGGTGCGCTTTGGCAGGACCTGCTGGAAGACGGCTATGTACGTGTGGTCAAGAATGCAGTCGAGGAGAGTGCAGAGCTGCTCGGCGATACGCTCATCCTCATCGCCGGTTTCGGTTATGTCGGCAACCGCTTGCGACGCCTGCGCCGCCGCGCACGTGCGTTGTGTTGAACAGTCAGCGCGGCGCGGGACCCGTCGAGCCGCGGATGACGAGCTTCGGACGAAGCGTCATCATGACTGCATCGGCCGTGGGATCTTCGAGTCGACGCAGCATGAGGAGCGCTGCCTCCGTGCCCATTTGCCGATAATTGATCCGCACGGTCGTGAGGGGCGGGTCGATCATGTCCACGAGCGGCATGTCGTTGTGACCGACGACCGATACATCGTCAGGGCAACGGCGCCCGGAAGCCTTGATGACATCGAGGCAGCCGACCGCGAGAAAATCATTTGCCGTGATCACGGCCGTCGTATCGGGGGCGATCGTGAAGATTTCCTGTGCGCCAAGGACGCCTTCCTCTCGCGTGTAGAGTTTCGTGCGTACGATGGCGCTCGGCTCGAGCTTGTGCTCGCGCATTGCGGCGATGAAGCCCTCGCGCCGCGCCGCGCCTGTCGACATGTCGGCCGGACCGGCGAGGTGCGCGATTCGGCGGTGGCCGAGCTCGACGACGTGCCGAACGGCCAGTGCCATGCTCGCAATGTCGTCGTTGATCACCGCTGAAACGCGCGGGTCCTCTTCGGTGCGGCTGACCATGACGAGCGGCACACTGGATTTGAGACAGTAATCGACGATGCCATGGTGTCGTCTTGCGGTCGTGAGAATCACGCCATCGATGTGACGCGCGGCAAGTTGATCGACGAGCGGCGTGTCTTTGCGCGGGTACCCGGTTTCGGCGTGGGCGACGAGCGTGGAGTACTTGCGTGTCGCGAGCGTGGCCTCGATGGCGTGCACGAGCACCGGAAAAGTCGCATTCGCGATATCCGGCAAAATCACACCCACCGTCATCGAGGCCCGCGTGCGCAGCGCCAATGCGACACGGTTCGGCTTGTAGTTGAGATCCTCTGCAGCCTCGAGGATGCGCTGCACGAGCTCGTCGGCGACGAGGCTGCGGGTTTCGGTGTTCAGTGCGCGCGAGACCGTGGAGACGTGTACGCCGACACGTTCCGCAATGTCTTTAAGCGTGGCTCGTTGCTCGATATCGCTTGTCCGATTCGGCATGGTTTCCCTGCTGCTTTGTCTCAGCGCCTACGGTCTCGCGTGTCTTCCAGCCATTCTTGCAGTACAGCCTCGGTGTGTTCTCCCAGTCGTGGGGGAGGACGGCGGTACTGCAAAGGGTGCCCATCATAGCGGATGGGACACGCAACGCCCGGCACAGTGCCCAGCGTTGGGTGAAGTAGCGTCAACTGCATTCCTCGATGTACGACTTGCGGATCGCTGAACACCTCTGAAATGGAATTGATCGGACCGGCCGGCACACCTGCTGCTTCCAATTCTGCAATCCAGGTCCGCGAGTCGCGCTGCTCGAGCGCTCGGCCCAATATCGAAATGAGCTCCCGTCGATTCGATACGCGCGCAGCGTTGGTGGCGAAACGAGGATCGCCGGCCAGACCAGGCAGACCGATGGAGCTGCAGAGGCGGCGAAACTGCCCGTCGTTCCCGGCCGCCACGATGATGTGTCCGTCTGCGGTCTTGAAGACTTCGTACGGGACGATTGCAGGCACGGCATTCCCGAGACGCTGCGGATCTTCGCCTGTCGCCAGGTAGCTGAGCGCTTGGTTCGCGAGCGCAGCAACCTGCACGTCCAATAACGCAAGGTCGATCGTCTTGCCCACGCCGGTGCGAGCGCGCTCATGTAACGCCGCGAGAATGGCAACCGAGGCGTACAAGCCCGTCATGAGATCCGCAACAGCGACGCCGACTTTCATCGGGCCGCCGCCGGGCTCGTGATCCGGCGCGCCGGTGACGCTCATCAAACCGCCCATGCCTTGAACCACGAAATCGTATCCAGGCCGTTCTGCGTACGGGCCGCTCTGACCGAACCCGGTGATCGAGCAGTAGACGAGCCGGGGATTGGCAGCGCGCAAAGTGGCGGCGTCGAGACCGTATTTTTTCAAGGTCCCGACTTTGTAGTTCTCGACGATCACATCGCTGACCAACGCGAGCTCGCGCACGTAATCGCATTCGGCAGGGTTCGTGAAATCGATCGTGACCGAGCGTTTGCCGCGGTTACAGCACAGGAAGAAAGCCGATTCGCTCGCTCCAGTGGCTTCATTGCGCACGTAGGGCGGCCCCCAACGTCTCGTGTCGTCGCCTTCCACTGGCCGTTCGATCTTGACGACGTCTGCTCCGAGATCGGCGAGCAACTGTGTCGCCCACGGTCCCGCCAGGACGCGAGTGAGGTCAAGCACGCGTATTCCGTGAAGGGGACTCGACTCTGTCACATGACCTCCGCTCGACCCTCGACTGCTGTGTTTTTTGCAAAATCAAATGCGTTTGCAGCATGAATTTGCATAGAAAGTACTTGCTGTTGCAAATGATTGCGAGTTTTCCGTCGTGATTGCGCCAGCAAGATACATAAAAAACAAGTAAATAGCGATGCGGTGGTGTTGTATCTTGCCGAATATCTACAATTCGTATTGCAAACGTTTGTAGCAGCTGATACACATAATCGCGACGTCCTGAGCCAGTCGGTTCCGGACACGACAACAGTTATCCGGGGGGATGGAATGCTTATCCGCAGAATTCGTGCTGGCCGCGCGTCTGTCGAAACCACGACGCTGGGTCTCTTGACGCTAGCTCTCGCATCGCCTGTCAACGTGCATGCTCAAGAGGCGTCCGGTGGGTCGGCGCTGGACGATGCTGTTCGAGAAGAAATCGTTGTGACGGGTACGCGCGTGACACGCGACGGCTATGAGGCGCCGACGCCGGTCACGGTGAGCTCGAGCGAGCAGCTCGAGGCTGCGGCGCCATCGACACTTTCCGATGCGCTCAATCAATTGCCCTCGTTCCGCGGTTCCGGCAGGCCGACGAACGTGAGCGTTTCCTCCACCGGCGGAAACGGCGGTTCGTTCTTGAATCTGCGCGCTCTTGGCTCGCAACGTACGTTGATTCTCCTGGACGGTCGTCGCGTGGTGCCGTCGAGCGGCAACGGCGTGCCCGACACCAGCATCCTGCCGCAAAAGCTGGTCGAGCGTGTCGAGGTCGTGACCGGCGGTGCTTCGGCAGCGTACGGTTCGGACGCCGTTGCAGGCGTCGTCAACTTCGTGCTCGACACCGGCTTCCGCGGCCTCAAGGGCGATTTGCAGGCCGGTACCTCCGAATACAGCGACAACGATTCCGTGAAAGCATCGTTGACGGGCGGCCTCGGTTTTGCGGACGAACGCGGCAGCGTTCTGTTCAGTGCGGAGTACTACCGGTCCGACCAAGTGGACGATCCGAACGGACGTAAATGGGCCGAAGCCGGTTGGGGTTTGATTCCGAACCTCCCAGGCGAGTCGCCGCGCCTGGTGTTGACTCCGAACGTGACCAACTCGCACGCGACGTTCGGCGGACTCATCATCAATACAGCGCTCGCAGGTACCGAGTTCCTGCCCGGCGGTGTGCCCGATCCGTTCGTCTACGGCGATCTGCGCAGTTCGCAGTACATGGTGGGCGGCGACGGCATTCTGGACTTCATCAATATCGCCGCGGGCGTGGAACGTTGGAGCACGTTCGGCCGTGTGGGCTACGAGTTCAGCGACTCGGTGGAAGCATTCTTCGAAGCGTCGCTCGCCGAATCGCGCACGCGTTACCGCCAACGCAGCCCGGGCAACATCGCGGCCAATCGCGTGGAGATTTTCCGCGACAACGCGTTCCTGCCGGAAAGCGTGCGGCAGCAGATGGAAGATCTCAACATCAACTCGTTCCAGATGGCGCGCACGCATCGCGACTTCGGTCCCCTCAACGCCGACGCCACGAATCGCACATGGCGTGTGGCGGCCGGTGTCGACGTCGACTTCAGCAACGACTGGTCAATGAACGTGAGCTTCACGCACGGCGAGAACAACTTCGTCTCTTACACGAAGGGCAATCTCAACTATCGAAATCTCTATGCGGCCGTCGACGCAATTCGCGCGGACGACGGAACCATCGTGTGCCGCTCCACCTACGTGTTGGGCCTCGATCCGGGCTGCATACCGATCAACTTGTTCGGCGAGGGCAGCCCTTCGCCAGAGGCCATCAAGTACGTAACCGGCGCTTCGTTCTGGGACATGACGATCAAGCAGGACGTCGCGGCGGTCGACGTCCAAGGCTCGCCTTTCTCGTCCTGGGCGGGTCCCGTGGATCTGGCCTTCGGCGCGGAATATCGCAAGGAGTCGGCCAACCAGGTCGTCGACGCCATTTCGTTGACGACGCTGACGGGCGCAGGCTTGCGCGGTTTCCCCGCAGGCAACGAGGGCAATCTCGGCGGCTGGTCGCACACCAATCCTCAGCCGATCGATGGCGAATACGACATTCGCGAAGGGTATCTCGAGGCGGTCGTGCCGCTCGCCAAGAACGCGCCGTTCGCGCAATCGCTCGATTTCAACGCTGCTTTCCGGTTGACGGACTACAGCACGAGCGGATCGGTGAACACCTGGAAAGCGGGTTTGACGTACGACCCCGTCGACAGCTTGCGTTTCCGCGTCACGCGTTCGCGCGACATCCGCGCGGCGAACATCGTCGAGCTGTTCACGGCATCGAGACAATCGTCGGGCACGGTTCGCGAGCCGGGCACGAACCAACCGCGCAACTTCATCGGCAGTACGCGCGGCAATCCGGAGCTCGATCCTGAGAAGGCCGATACGTTGACGGCAGGTATCGTGTATCGCCCGCAATGGTTCCCCGGGTTCACCGTCTCGGTCGACTACTACAGCATCGAGATCGAGGGCGCGATTTCGAGCTTCACGGCTCAAGAAACGCTGAATCTCTGCGCAGCCGGCTCGGCGGTTGCGTGCGCACAGATCACGGATAACAACGGGGTGTACAACATCCGTCTGCCGTATCTGAATCTGGACAAGCTCGAGACGCGCGGTGTGGACATCGAAGCGAGCTACCGGACACGCCTGTTCGGCGGCGACCTCGGGCTGCGTGCGATCGTCAACTATACCGATCGGCTCGTCGAAGAAGATGCCGGTGGTGTGAAAGACGATATCGCGGGAGATGTGGGCAGAAGAGGCATTCCGAAGTGGGGCGGTACGGTCAGCGCGACGTACCGCTACGATCAGCTCTCTGCGTACGTCCAGGGACGCTATATCCATAGCGGCTGGTACGACCACACGTTGATCGAAGGTGTGGATGTGGCCGACAACACGCTCGATTCGGTGTGGTACACGGACCTCACGCTCCGTTACGAAATGCTCGGCAGCGGTACGCAGCTGTTCCTGACGGTGAACAACCTGTTCAACCGGCAGCCGCCGATTGCGCCTCAGCAGTCGAGCGAGCGCTTCCGCGCAAGCAACTTCGGTCTCTACGACGCGATCGGTCGCTACTACACGGCCGGCGTGCGCTTCAAGTTCTGAGCACTCAAACCATGCCTCGCTGGCGCTCTGCCAGCGAGGCATTTGCGCACGCATAGCGGCGGGAGGCGGAAATGGCAGCATCGGAGTTGTCTGCGGCACAGACAAACTCGGCAAGAGCGGCACTCGAGGCGTCGGTCGCGAAGATGTCCGCCGGGTATCGGCGGTACGTACTGTTCTTGCTGCTGATCGTCTACATCCTGAACTTTCTCGATCGGCAAATCATCAACATCCTTGCCGAGCCCATCAAGCGCGATCTCGGTCTGATGGATTGGCAGCTCGGCATGATGACCGGGCTCGCATTCGCGCTCTTCTATACGTTCCTCGGCTTGCCGATCGCCCGATTAGCCGAGCATGCGAACCGGGTTCGCATCGTGAGCGCCGCATTGGTGCTCTGGAGCATGTTCACGGCAGCCTGCGGCTTTGCGCAGAACTTCATCCAGCTGCTGCTCTGCCGAATCGGCGTTGGCGTGGGCGAGGCGGGTTGCAGCCCGCCTTCGCATTCGCTCATCAGCGATTACGCGCCGAAGGAGAAACGCGCCTCGGCGCTGGCCACCTACTCGATGGGCATTCCGCTCGGCTCGATGGCCGGAATGGCGCTGGGCGGTTTGATTGCCGATGCGTTCGGTTGGCGGGCCGCGTTGTGGATGGCCGGTCTGCCCGGCATCGCGATCGCGATCTTGATGTTGATGACCGTGCGCGAGCCGCGCAATGACGCGAAAGTGACGCAGATCGCAGCGCCGAAACCGGATCTGCGAGCTGCGATCCAAGAGTTGAAGTCCAAGAAGACGCTCTGGTGGGCGGCCATCGGTGCGGGCTCCACTTCGTTCGTCACCTACGGACACACCTCGTTCTACGGTTCGTTCTTTTATCGCAATCACGCGGAAGGGATTGCAGAAGTGGCGGCGCGATTGTCTCAGATGACCGGCATGGAGATCGGCGTCCAAGGATTCGTCGGTACCGGCGTCGGTCTCATCATCGGATTGTCGGGCGTCGTAGGCACATGGCTGGGCGGTTTGTTGACAGACCGCTACGGCGTCAAGGATGCACGTGCGTACGTGCTGTTTCCGGCCGTGGCGGCCTTCTTCGGAGTGCCGTCCGCCTTCATTGCGCTCTTCGTGGATCATGCGTTGGCGGCCATGGCGCTGCTGACGATTCCGATTCTCCTGAAATCGTTCTGGTACGGGCCTATTTACGCGACCGCGCAGAGCTTGGTCCAGCCGCGCACGCGAGCGACGGCTGCGGCGCTCATCCTGTTCGTGATCAATTTGATCGGAATGGGACTGGGTCCGCTCGCGGTTGGTACGCTGAGCGACGTGCTCGCCTCCAACATGGGTGAAGCTCAAGGGTTGCGCTGGGCGATGGCGCTCGGCAGCACGTTCGGGTTCATCTCGATGTTCTGCTTCTACAAGGCCTCGCGCACCATTCGCGATGAGATCGTGAGCTAAAGGAACTCGAAAATCCGGGGGATACGAATATGAATCTTGTGTTGAGAAGAACGGCGGCCGTCGCCGCCAGCATGGCAATGACGCTTCTCGTCGCATGTACGGATTCAGCACCGACGAGTGCGAGCGTGCATCCGGCACTGACGAAGGTCGAGCCATCGTTCCTCGTCACGGAACAAGAAGCGTACGAGTGGCATGAATACAAGGATCGACACGGTCCGGCGCTCTCCGGCAACGAGTCGTGGACGAAGTACATGACGTACGTCGAAGACAAGCTGCGCGAGTACGGTGCCGTGGACATCACGCGCAACAGCTGGACGTACGATTACTGGTCGACGACGGAATGGCCCGACGACTCGAATTGGTCGTTGACGATCAACGGCAAGAAAGTTCGTGTGGCGAACTACGGCGCGAACTCCGGCTCGACCGGTCCGCAAGGGCTTACCGCCTCGATGGTGTACTACGACCATGACAATCCGCCCGCCGACCTCGCCGGCAAGATCGTCGTGTTCGAGCCGAAGAAGGCATTCGTGCCGATCGACGACTACGAGTATTACAGCTCGCCCACGGGACGTGCACCTGAGGTGTCGGAGGAGCTGCAATATCAAAACAACATTCGCATGAATCAAATGGGACCGCAGTTGCGGCCGTTCATCGAACAGGTGGTCACGCCGAAGAAGGCCGCCGGCGTCGTCTTCGTCATGAATGCGAACTACGAGCGGTTGAAGGGCTACTACACGTTCGGCGTGCCGGCGATCTATCAAGCGCCTACGGTGTTCGTGGATCGCACTGCCGGCGAAAGCGTCGTCGCAGCAGCCAAGCGCGGCGCAAAGGCAACGCTCAAGCTCATCGCGACTGTCCAGCCGGTGGAAACGTGGCAGCTCATCGCGTACCTGCCGGGCAAGCACTACGGCACCGAGAAGGATGAGCTCATTCAGCTCACGACACACAGCGATGGACCTTCGATCTCACAGGACAACGGACCGTTCGGTCTGCTCGGCGTCGTCAAGTACTTTTCGCAAATTCCGCAATCGGATCGACCGCGCTCGCTGCTGATATTCATGGACAACCGGCATTACATGCCCGGCATGGAGCGCGCGTTCGATGAACACGATTGGTTCCGCAAGAATCCGGATCTGCGGTCGCGCGTGAAGGCGGTGATCGGGATGGAGCACTTGGGACAGATGGAATATTTCGAGAAGGGAGAGGAGTACGTTCCCACCGGCAGAGCCGACGACGTCCGGATCTGGGTCTCGAACAACCAGAAGATGATCGATCTGACGATCCAAGCGGTGAAAGACAATGAATTGCCGAACACCTACGTGCGCAACGTGGATCGCCCGGGCGTGGAAGGAAAATCGCAAGGAGGGTGGCGCGGACTTGCCGCGTGGGCACGTCGCGCAGGGATTCCCGCACTGGGCATCATGGGCGATCTCGATGCGTATTGGACGACGTCGGCACGTATCGATCGCTTCAATGCGGATCTGTTCGTCAAACAAGTGGCAATGGTTGTGCAAGTCACTGGCGAATTGATGCGTGCCGATTTCGCAGAGCTGCAACCCGCTGCGGCTCAAGCTGCCGCCGAACGCAACTGACGCCGATCGAGTCGAAATAGATCAGGCCTGTCGCCGGTCGCCACACATATATATGTGGCGACCCGGAGCAGCGGGTCGGTGTTCCACGACATGTGGCCGACCGGCCCGCACATCCATCCATTGCCAATGGCCGTTGCCCACTTGCGCCGGGTTTCGACACACGCCGATACGTAGTTGTCCTCCTTCCGCTGACGCTACAATCCCGGCTTCCTAGACCGCTGGCAGTGGGCCAAGCTCGTTGGTCTTCAGCCTTCAGTCGTCAGTCTTCAGCTTTTTGAGGGAGTCATCATGCAAGCCGGCGATCTCTTGAATCAGATTGGCGGAGCAAGCGCCATCGCGCGCCAGCTCGGAATCAGCGAGCAGGACGCGTCGAAAGGTGCGGCGGCGCTCTTGCCTGCCATCTTGGGCGGTTTCAAGAAACAGGCGCAAACGCAACCGAACGGCATCGCGGGACTTGCGGGCGTATTGGGACAACTCGGTGGAGAGAACCTGCTCGCCGACGTCTTGGGTGGGCAGCCCAATGTCGATCGCGGCAACAACGTGCTCGGTCAGATATTCGGTTCGAAGGATGTGAGTCGCGCGGTCGCGCAGAATGCAGCGGGACAGACCGGCCTGGACGCAGGGATTCTCAAGAAGATGCTGCCGATGCTCGCGATGCTTGCAGCGGGCTATCTGAGCAAACAAGGCGGATCGTTGGGCCAGGCTGCGCAAAGTGGAGGCGGCGGCCTCGGCGGCATGCTCGGACAAGTGCTGGGGCAGGGCAAGGCGACCGGCGGCGGGCTTGCATCCATGCTCGATCTCGACGGCGACGGCAACCCGCTCGACGACATCGTCGGAATGGCGGGGAAGATGTTTCGCTGAGAATGAGGCGACAGGCGGCAGTTCTTGCCCCCACCCTAACCCTCCCCCGCAGTGCAGGGGAGGGAATCGGTGCGCGCAAAGCGCTGCTCTACCTTCAGCTTCAGTCTTCAGCCACTACGGCCTCCAGTCGCCAGCCTACAGCCTGACACGCGCGTTTCAGCTCGCCGCGCCCGCCTGATTCAGCAGATCCATATCTTCCTTGGTGAGTGCGGCTGCGAGCGTCGGTGCGCGAACCAGCGTGTCGAGTTGCTCGACGCTCGTTGCGCTCGCGATTGGTGCGGTGACGCCTTCGCTGCGAATCACCCAGGCCAAAGCGACGTCCGCCGGCTCTGCGTTGTGGCGACGCGCAACTTCATCGAGCGCATCGAGAATGCGCATGCCTCGCTCGTTCAAATAGCGCTTCACGCCGCCGCCGCGCGGGCTCTGACCCAAATCCGCTTCGCTGCGGTACTTGCCCGTCAAGAAGCCGCTCGCGAGGCTCGAGTAGGTGATCACGCCGAGCTCTTCAGAAAGCGCGATGTCTTTCAGCGGTCCTTCGAAGTCGCTGCGATCGTAAAGGTTGTAGCGCGGCTGCAGAATCTCATAGCGAGGGAGCTTGTTCGCTGCAGAGGCATCCAACGCTTGGCGCAATTGATCGGCGCTGAAGTTCGAGGCGCCGATGATGCGCACTTTGCCGGCCTCGATCAGCTTCTGATACGCGGCGAGCGTCTCCTCGTGCGGGGTCTCCGGATCGGGGAAATGCGAGAAGTAGATGTCGATGTAATCGGTCTGCAGCCGCTTCAACGAAGCTTCGGCCGCACGCTGAATGTTCGCGGCGGACAGTCCTTTGTGACCGTCCATCTCGCCGCCGACCTTCGTGATCACGATGATGCGGTCGCGATTGCCGCGGCTACGCATCCATTCGCCGATGATGGTTTCGGATTCGCCGCCGCGATTGCCGGGCGCCCAGCTGGAATACACGTCCGCCGTGTCGATCGTTTCGAAACCGGCGTCGACGAAGCGGTCGAGAATCTCGAACGAGCGGTCGCGGTCCGCCGTCCAGCCGAACACGTTGCCGCCGAGCACGAGCGGACTGATGGAAATGTCCGAACGACCGACGCGGCGCTTGCCGACTCCAGAGCTCTCGGGCGTGGCCGACGGGGTAGAGGCGGTGACAGCTGATTCGTCGGAAGTCCGGCCGCATCCGGCAATGATGGTCGTTGCGGCCGCGACAGCGGTGGAGGTCAGGAAAGTACGG
Organism: uncultured Sinobacteraceae bacterium; assembly: GCA_937902995.1. Taxonomy (GTDB): domain Bacteria; phylum Pseudomonadota; class Gammaproteobacteria; order Steroidobacterales; family Steroidobacteraceae; genus Steroidobacter. The sequence continues at coordinate 21,771 of CALEKY010000019.1, read as the reverse complement.
CGCGTGTACATGGTTCCCTCATTCGCAATGTTCGAGCGTATGGAAGATAACGCGCGTACGTTCAGCAGGCTACAGGCCAAGTGTCGTGATTCGTGATGCGTGATTCGTCAGAGTCACTAGGCTCTGGCAATCGCACAAAGACAACCTTTCCAAGGGACGAGGCGCTCCGCGCACACAACTGTCGTCTGCCGCCTGTGGCCTTTCGTCTGAGGCGTGAAAAGCGCGAGCGCGCTTCGACGCCTCACAAGAGCATTTCCGGCCTCACCGGCAACTCCCGCACCCGCACGCCCGTGGCATGAAATACGGCGTTGGCGATCGCAGCGCCGACGCCGATGGCGCCGAGTTCGCCGATGCCGCGCGCGCCGACAGGATTGATCTCCGGATCGTGTTCCTCGACGAACGACACGTCGATGTCCGCAACGTCGGCGTTCACCGGCACGAGATAACCGGCGAGGTTCTTCGAAAGAAAACGTCCCAGGCGATGATCCATCGCCGAGTGCTCCAGCAAGGCCTGTCCGATGCCCCAGGTGAGCCCGCCGATCATCTGGCTTCGGGCAGTCTTGGGATTGATGATTCGACCTGCGCTGTACACGCCGACGATGCGGCTCACTCTAGGAATCGGAATCTGCTCGTCGACTCGCACTTCCGCGAAGATCGCACCGAAACTGAACAGCGCCTTCGAGCTCTCAGCTGGCGGATTGAATTCCCCGTCCGCGGTCAGCTTCTCGAAGTTCAGTCGACGCACGATATCTGCGTAGTCGTCAGCACTCTTTGCACCGGCCGCTTCGAGCTTCTGTTTCAATTTCAGTGCGCCGTCGTGCACGGCCGATCCGGCACTTCCCGTCGATACGGATCCCGCAGTCATCGGTGCAGGCGGCAGGTTCGTATCGCCCCACGCGAGCCGCACACGCTCGACGGGCACACCGAGCGTCTCGGCAGCAATTTGCGGGAGCACCGTCCGCACGCCGGTGCCGATCTCCTGCGTGCTCGTTTCGACGAACACGATGCCTTGCGCATCGATGCTGACGCGAGCACGGGAAGGTTGGCGAAATGCGGAGAACAGTGCCGTTGCCATCCCATAGCCGATCAAGTCGCGACCTTCGCGCATCGAGCGAGGCTCGAACGATCGGCGCGACCAGCCGAATTTGGCCGCTCCTTGTTCGTAGCATTCGCGCAGCTTCTTCGACGAGAACGGCTTGCCGTCGGAGGGATCGACCTCCGCATAGTTCTTGAGGCGCAGCTCGAGCGGATCCATGCGCAACTCGTACGCAAGCTCGTCCATGGCAATTTCCACGGCAACGAGCCCGACGCCTTCGAGGGGCGCACGCATCGGTGTCGGATCGTTGCGATGCACGCGCACCAGACGATGCGTCGTGGCGATGGAAGGGCAGGCGTACAGTGAGCGCGTGCCGATGCCGGTGCCTTCGATGTGATTGCCGGCATAGGAACCTGCTAGAAAGCTGTCGTGACGGATGCCGGTCAGCTCGCCGGTTTTCTTTGCGCTAAGGGCAAGCGTCTGAATGCTGGCGGGCTGATAACCATGGCTCGTGAAAGTTTGCGCGCGCGTGAGCACGAGTTTCACGGGCATGTCGAGCTCGCGCGCTGCCATTGCAGCCAGCAACTGGTGCGGCCAGACCCAGCCTTTACAGCCGAATGCTCCGCCGACGTAGTCGTTCTTGACTCTCACCTGGCTCGGATCGAGTCGCATCGCCTTCGCGATCACAGTGCGGGCATCGACCACGCCTTGCACGGAGTCGAATAGCGTCAACTGTCCACCTTGCCACACGGCGAGCGTCGCCGACGGCTCCATCGTGCAATGGTGTCGATCGGAGGTGCGGTAGGTTTGCTTTACCCGAACTTCGGCATTTTCCCAAGCTGCTTCCGGATCGCCGATTCTCGATTCGGAGTCCCAGAAGAAAATGGTTTGCCGTGTCTCGCCTCGATTCAAGCGGCGCGAGAAATCGGTCTCGAACGACCGATCGCGATAATCGGCCTTGACGAGGCGAGCGGCGGCCATCGCCGTTTCGAGCGTTCGCGCGACGACGAGAGCGATCGGCTGACCTTCGTGCAGAACCAAGTCGCTCTGCAGCGGCAGCAGGTCCTGACCGAGAGGAAGGCCAGAGACCTCGCCGAATTTCGGCGTGTTCAAGTGCGTGAAGACCTGTAGCACACCGGGTGCTGCCAACGCTTCGTCGACATGAATCCTCGCAATGCGCGCATGCGGGCGGGTCGACCCGACGATCACGGCGTACACGACTCCTTTTATGTATGTGTCCGCCGTGTAACGGGCCTGACCGGTCACTTTCTCGGCGCCATCCAGGCGGTCGATCGATGTGCCGATGCTCATGCCACACCTCCCGCAATTTGCAGCGTGCGGATTGCCGTGCGTTTGGCGAGCTCGATCTTGAACCCGTTGTGCTTGCCCGGTCGTGCAGACTCGAAGTCGCGGGCGAGCGCCCGATACATTGCCGCTTCGTCATCGAGCGCAATGCCGACGAGACTCGTCTCGCCGCTTCGTAACCGCCAGGGTTTCGGCGCCACCCCGCCCAACGCGATCTTCGCCGCTCGAATGATCTTGCCGTCGCTCTCGACGCTAGCAGCCGCCGATACCAGTGCGAACTCGTACGATGCACGCTCGCGCACCTTGAGATAATGCGAGCTCGACGTCATGCCAGAGCGGGGTATGGCGATTTGCACGATGACTTCGCCGGGTGCGAGCACCGTTTCCACGTGCGGCGTCGTGCCCGGCAGCACATAGAATCGATCGAGCGGCACTTCGCGCGATCCTTTGGGTCCCTGAACGCGTACCACCGCATCGAACATCGAGAGCGCGACCGCGGCATCCGAGGGATGGGTGGCGATGCAATGCTCGCTGCCACCCAGCACGGCGAGCGTTCGATCTTCGCCTTCACGAGCGGCACAGCCGCTTCCCGGCGAGCGTTTGTTGCAAGGTAGCGCGACCTCCGCACGGAAATACGAGCAGCGCGTTCGCTGCATCAGGTTACCGCCCATCGATGCCATATTGCGGATCTGTTGCGAGGCGCTTTTCTCGAGCGCGATGCTCAACGCCGGAAACTCGCGTCGAACCTCCGGATGTTCTGCCACAGCGCTCATGCGGGCGAGCGCACCGATGCGCAGCTCCCTGGCAGTCAGCTCGATGTAATCGAGATCCGATAGCGCATTGATGTCGACGATGTGCCTTGGTGTCGCGATCCCTTCCTTCAGCCAGTTGAGCAGCTCCGTGCCGCCGGCTAGGAGACTCGTCCCCGCGGTTCCCGCCGCGGCAAAGGCGGACGACAAGCTGCTCGCACGCGCATAGGTGAACGAATTCATCCTTCGATCTCCTTGGCAGCGGCTGCGGCGAGCACGGCGGCGCGGATTTGTGGATACGCCGCACAGCGACAGAGATTGCCGCTCATGTACTCGGCGACCTCGGCTTCGCTGCGTGCGTGTCCTTCGGCAATGCACGCGACGGCAGACATGATCTGTCCAGAGGTGCAGTAACCGCATTGAAAGGCATCGTGTTGGATGAAGGCTCTTTGAACGGGATGCAATGCGCCGGATTTCGCCAAACCTTCGATGGTCGTGATCTCGCGGCCTTGTGCAGCCACGGCGAGCGTCAGACATGACAATGCTCGACGACCGTCGATATGCACGGTGCAGGCGCCGCACTCGCCACGGTCGCATCCTTTCTTCGTGCCGGTGAGCCCGATCCGTTCCCGCAAGGCATCGAGCAGGGTGGCACGGTGATCGAGAACGAGCGTATGCACGTCGCCGTTGATCGACAGCCGTACGCTGCTCTCTATCGGTGCATCACTCGCAGCGATGCCTTCGGTGGCCTGCGCGGCGCTCACGAGAGACACGCTGCTCAGTACGGCGGCTGTCTCGAGCACCTCGCGCCGTGTCCATTGACTTTCCATCGCGGCCCTCCGATTGCGCAAATACGCTCAGCAGTTGAGCCGCTATTATTGAGAGCGCTGTTGTCCGAAAAAGCGGTTACGTTGCAAACCCTGTTGAGAGAAATTTCACAATGCGACGCGAGTATCTGGCTGGGCTCACCGCGTTTGCGGCCGTTGCGGAGAAGAAGAGCTTCACTGCGGCAGCAGCGCAACTGGGCATTTCCTCGTCCGCCGTCAGTCATGCGGTGCGCGATCTCGAAGCACGATTGGGACTGCGGCTCCTCAATCGATCGACACGTAGCGTGAATCTGACAGAAGCGGGAGAGCGTTACTTCGCGCGAGTCATGCCTGCGTTACGCGAGCTGATGCAGGCGGCCGATGGGCTCGACGAATTGCGGGACAGTCCAACGGGTTTGCTGCGGATCAACGTCTCGCGTCCGGCGTACAACGGGGTGCTCGCAGGCCGCTTGAGCGAGTTTCATCGTCTGTATCCCCAAGTTCAGCTCGAAGTGGTGGTCGACGATGCGTTGACGGACATCGTTGCGGCAGGTTGCGACGCCGGCATTCGTTTGGGCGAGACGCTTCAACAAGACATGGTCGCCATTCCGATCAGCAAGCCGCTGGAGCTGGTGATCTGCGGCTCGCGGGAGTACTTCAAACAGCACCCGATCCCTCGCGAACCGTCGGATTTACGCGAGCATGCGTGCATCGCATTTCGGTTCCCGAGCAGCGGCAAGATCTACAGCTGGGAGCTCGAACGTGACGGACAGGAAGTGCAGTTCGAACCGAGTGCGTGGGTGGTCACGAACGACGCGAGCGTCATGCTCGATTTGGCGAGATCCGGTGCGGGCCTCGCCTGCGTGCTGTCGCACATGGTCACGGACGACTTGGAGAGCGGCAATCTGATCCGCGTACTCGCCGATTGGTGCCAGCCGTTCCCGGGATATTTCCTCTATCACCCGAGCCATCGCCACGTACCGGCGAAGCTGCGAGCGTTGATCGATTTCCTCCGAGTCTAGCTTTTACCGGCTCTGGGCGCTGGGCTATGGCGAGACTCGCTACAGCCTTCAGCCTTCAGTCTTCAGCCTTCAGCCTTCAGTCTTTTTTTTTTCGCTCCGGTGCTCTCCCTTCACAACACGTCTATCGGTTGCAAGTTTCAAGCGATTCATCCAACGCCTGAACGTTTTCGATTCGCGAACGCTGTCACCGTCTTCGACTCGGAGAATTTTTCAGGATCACGTTCCGGATTGATCGTCGACTGAAAACTCGATTTGCGATTTCGAAAGCTCTCTAGATCGAACGAGAAGAAGCGAGCCGAGCGAACAGATTCCGAGTTCTGGTGCTTCGTGCAGCGATGCATGCTGCACATCGGGACGCTTTGCATTTTCGCGTTGCTGCCGATGCTGAGCTCGGCCCAGCAGGCACCGCTCGTGACGCCGCGCGACTTGCGGCCGGAGCAGCCTGAGGTCGCGCCGGCAGAGTTGCCCGAGGCCGCACCTACGGCCGCGCCGGAAGGCGCCGAATCGGTGTTCGTCGTCGTCGGCGATGTCGAAGTCATCGACGGTTTTCCGCAATTGTCCGAAGCGACCGAGGCGCTGATCGCTGAGGTGCGCGGCAAGCGCGTGTCCGGCGCGGAGCTCTACCGGCTCGCCGCGTCGATCGAAGAGCTGTACCGCAACGAAGGTTACTTGCTGGTGCGCGTGGCGATTCCGCCGCAATCGCTGGGCGACGGCGAGACGCTGAAACTCCAAGTCGTCGGTGGGTTCATCGAATCGATCGATGTCGAAAACGTGCCGCCCCGCGCGCGCCGCTACGTCAAAAAAACACTCGAACCGCTCGTCGGCCGACGCCGAATCGAAGCGAAAGTCATCGAGCGTTTGCTGACGCTCGCCGGACGCGGACCCGGTCTGCGTCTTCGCAGCGCGCTCGATGCAGGCGAAGAAGTCGGCGGCGTGAGGCTGATTCTCGACGGCGAGCAGGCGTTGTTCAGTTCCGGTTATACGGCCAACAACCGCATGTCCGAAGGCTTGGGCGAGTGGGACCATGCGTTTCGGCTCACCGTCGATCAACCGATCGGGTTCGGCGAGCAGTTCTATGCCTATCTGTCCGGCGGTCCGAAGCTCGAAGATGCGGTGAAGCTGGAAGGCGAGCGCCGCGTCGTCGGCGGCGGCGTGACGTTGCCGATCGGCTACGACGGTCTTTCGGTCAACCTGGAATACACGAACTCCAAAACGGCGCCGGGCAATCCCGCGATCTGGTTCCTGCGTCTCGAAAGCAACTTCGAACGCTATAGCCTGAGAGTCTCCTATCCGCTGTTGCTGTCGCGCCGGCAGACGCTCACGTTGACGACGGCGCTGGAAGCGATGGATCAGCAGGACGTGTTCCCGGAGTTCGGCGACTTCGTGCTGAGCGAGGATCGCCTGCGCGTGCTGCGCCTGTCGACGGATTGGGCTGTGCCCATCGCGGGCGGCCTGCTGTCCTGGAACGCCACGTTCTCCAAGGGCCTCGACATTCTCAATGCCCGCGATCGGTCCGATGCGGAAGCAAGCGGCATCGCCTTCTCGCGTCCCGAAGCCGATCCGGAATTCTTCAAGTTCGATACGACGCTGGTTTTCGATTACGCGCTGCCTTACGGAATTCTCTCGCGCTCGCTGCTGCGCGGACAGATCGCGCTCGACGGCGTCCTGCCGAGCGCAGAGCTTTTTTCTCTAGACGGCGAGTACGCGCTCTCCACGTTCAACTCCGGCGCACTGTCGAGCGATGCCGGCTGGTCGCTGCGCGAAGAATTGATGCGGCCCATGAGCTTCAAGGAGCTGAGCTTCTCGCCCTATCTGTTCGGAGCGACGGGCCGGTTGTCGAGCCGTCAAGTCGGCACGCCGTACGGCAAGGAGAGCGTCGCGTTCGGCGTCGGTTTGCGTGCGTTCTGGCGCTCGTTCGATCTCGCCATGGAGTACGGCCATTACGACGCCAACCCGCACGGACGTAGCGGAGAAAAATTCTTCGTGAGAGGAGGATTCCGGTTGTGAAGCGCCCGCTGCAACGCAAGTCGCGTTACCTGGCAAACTGGATCAGCCTGCTCGCCGGCGCATCTCTCGGTCACCTGGCGCATGGTCAGAACGTGCCGACGGGCGGCGTCGTTACGGCTGGCAACGCCGCCATCGAAGCCGCCGGCGATCGTGCGCTCACGATTCGCCAGGAATCGAATCGCAGCGTGATTCGCTGGCAGGATTTCAGTATCGCCGAAGGCGCACGCGTCGATTTCCTCCAGCCCGGCAAGGACGCTGCGACGCTCAACATCGTCAAGGGCAACAACCTTTCGACGCTGGCCGGCACGCTATTCGCCGACGGCAAAGTTTTCCTCGTCAACCCGAACGGTATTGCGATCACGCCGAGCGGCTTGGTCGACACGCGCGGCGGCTTCGTCGCCTCGACGCTGCCGATCAGCGAAGAGGACTTCATGGCCGAGCGTCTCGAATTCACCGGGCGCGGCGGCAAGGTCACGAATCGCGGCACGATCCGCACGGGCGAGGGCGGCACCGTAGCGTTGCTCGGCAGCAGCGTCAGCAACGAGGGCTACATCATCGCACCGCTCGGCAAAGTCGGCTTGGGTGCGGGCGAACGCATCGCGCTCGACTTGAGCGGCGACGGTTTCTTGCAAGTGCTGCTGCCCTCGGAGCTCACCGAAGGAACGTTGCTCAGCCACAGCGGCAACATCGAGGCTGCAGGCGGCACGGTCGTATTGAAAGCGGAAACGGTGCACCAAGCGTGGCGCGACATCGTGCATGTTCCCGGCGAGATTCGCGCGAACAGCGTCGCCGAACAGAACGGCCGCATCGTCTTCTCGAGCGCGAGCGGCAATGTGCACGTCTCCGGTTCGCTCGATGTGTCGGCCGCGCAAGGTGCGACGCGCGGCGGCAGCATCGATATCACCGGCGCGAACGTCACGCTCGCCGGGGCGACGCTCGATGCAACGGCGTCGCTCGAAGGCGGCCGCATCCGGATCGGCGGCGAGTTCCAAGGCGGCAAGGCGAGCGCCGCGGGTTCGCCGCACGCCGAGCGTTTTAGCGCGAACGAGCATCTTCCGTCGCTCGCTTCGAGCGCGACGACGAGCGTCGATGCCGCGAGCACGATCGACGTCTCGGCAACCGGCGAGAATGGCCGCGGCGGCAGCGTCGTGTTGTGGAGCGACGAGCGCACGCGCATCGACGGAGCCTTGCGTGCAACGGGCGAGGCGAGCGGCGGTGCCGTGGAGATTTCTTCGGCCGCGCAAGTTCAGTCGCTGGCGTTGAACCGCGTCGAGCTCGGCAAGGGCGGCCTCTTGCTGCTCGATCCGAAGAACATCTTGATCGACGATTCGGGCGAAGGCGGCGCGGCAGGTTCCGTCGACTTCGGCACGAATCCGGACGGCACGACGCACATCGATAGCAGTGCGCTCGCTGCGTTGCTCGGTACGGGTGTCGACGTCAGCCTGCGCGCAAGCAACGACATCACGTGGGAAGCGTTCGAAGTCTCGGTCGCGCGGCCGGATCCGAACACGGCCGCGGGCGATCTCGAGCTCATTGCCGGCAGGTCGGTCACGTTGAGCGGCCTGTTTAGTACGGGCGGCGGCAACTGGACCCTCATCGGCAATGCCTCGGCATCGCACGGCGTGCTCGGCGAGCATCGCGACGACGGGTGGGGCGCGATCAGCATCGACGACGCGGTGTTCACGAACGACACCGGCGCGCTGCGTTTGCGGCTCGAAGACGGCTGGGAATACGCGGGCAATATTTACCTGGGCCATATCAATGCCGCGGCGCTCGAGGCCACGCTCGTGCCGTCGCTGCGCACGGAAGAGAGCGGCAGCCGGATCGATATGCGGCCCAACATCCAGATCAACGTGTCCGGCGATGTGACGCTGACGGGCGGTATCTTCGTCAGAGGTAATCGGAATACGACTGCCGATATCCGCGCCGCGCGTATCGATTGGACCGACGAGCACACCTCGCCGCTCTCGGGCAGCGGGTGGGTGCGCTTCTTCGAGAACGGCGCGATGACGCGCTTCGGCTGGCTGTTCAATTCGGCCGGCGATTCGGTGCGCATGGAGCTCGGCGGCGAAGGCAGCTTCAGCCGCGTCTACGGCGATCCGGAACCGTCGATCGATCAGGCGTCGGGACTCCTGATTCGCGAGAGCGAGCACACGCGCGTCCAGAGCACGTTTCCTCTTGCGAGCGTGCTCGTGCCGGGATCGCTCGCGATCAGCGGCGGACCGGGCGCCGAAGCAGCGGTGGGCAGCGGTTACAGCCTGACCGTTGCCGCCGCGAGCACCTTCGATATCGATAGAAGCCTTTTCGACTTCGACTATTTCGAAGGCGATGTCTTCGGCTATTTCTTCGATCTGACGCCGGCGAGCGTGCCGCTCACGATTACGCCGCGGCTGGTCACCGCAAACGTCGCGAGCGGCAGCTTCGTTTACGGGAACTCGATCGTCCCGCAAATTCAGTTCGACAATCTCGCGAACGGCGATGTGCTCGTTCCGGTCGCGACGTTCTACAACCGCGCGAACGAGGCACTGCAAGCGCTGGAGGGCGGGTTTGGTTTCGACTTGCGCGTGCCGGTGGGCTCTTATGCGTTCACATTGAACGGTATCGCCGGCGACAAAGCAGGCAACTACCAATTCGTTCCGAGCACTGGCGATACCGCAACGCTCACGATTACGCCTCGTCCCGTACATTTCTGGGCGAACGACGGATCACAGGTGTACGGCTCGCTCGGCAGCCTGCCGTCGGTCACGCTCGATAACGTGCTTTCGGGCGACGACATCTCAGGCGTGATCGGACTGCGTTCGTCGGGCGCGCCCGTCGATCACGATGCGCGACTGCGCGTCGGCAGCTACGACGTCGTCGTGACGAGTCTGTCCGGCAACGACGTCGGCAACTATTACTTGGCCGATACCGGCAACCATATCGGCGCTTTCTCGGTGACGCCGCGGCCGCTGACGTGGAGCGTCGGCAACAGCAGCAGCGTCTACGGCACCCTGGCAACGACCTTCGGTGCCGCATTGCTGGAAGGCGTTTTGTCCGGCGACGATGTGTCCGGCGTCGTCAGCCCCTACGGCTTCACGCCTGCCGAAAGAACGCCTGCAGGTACCTATTACACCGCAGTCACTGCACTGTTCGGCGCCGATGCAAGCAACTACACGCTTGCCGAGACCGGCAATCAGTTCGGTACGCACACCGTTCAGCCGCGGCCGATCGATTACACCTTCACCGATGTCTCATCGCAGTACGGCGAGGAACACAACTTCGGATCCGTCACGCTGCACGGTGTGCTCGCGGGCGATTCGGTGTGGGTGACCGAACAAGCCATGTTCCGCAACGGCGAACGCGTCGAGCTCAGCGAGCGCACGGGCGTCGGCGAGTACGAGCAACGCGTCACCGGACTCAGCAATCCGAACTACACGCCGGCCGCGTCCGGCAATGCAGGCACGCTCACGATCACGCCGCGGCCGCTGCTCTATCAGCTGGCGTCGTACACCTTCACGTACGGCGACACACCCAGCTCTCTGCCCGCGACGGCGACATTCTGGGGCGTGATGCCGTGGGATGAGAATCGGGTCTTCGCGGGCTCGATCGGCATTGCGAGCGGCGAGACGCTGAGCAGCGCGTTGCCCGCCGGGACGTATTCCCTCGTCATGAACGGACTGGTCGATCTGACGGGCAATTACGTCCTCGGGGCAAGCCTGACGAATGCCACGCTTACGATCGATCCGCGGCCGCTTCGCTGGAGTCTGGGCGAGAGCGTGTCGATGTACGGTGCCGAGTCGATCGATCTGCCGGTCGTCACGGCCAACACGCTCTTCAATGAGATTCTCAACGGCACGCTCACCTTCGAAATCGCGATCACGGATGAGCAAGGCCGTCCGTTCACGACGCGGAGCATGCCGGGCAACTATGTCGCGCGCGTCGTCTCTCTCGGCGGTCCGGCCGCCGGCAATTACGTTCTCGACAATGCAGGCAGCACGCCGGGCGTACACATTCATATTCCGCGCCCGCTGTATGTCGATGTGCCCGATCTCGCGGTCACCTATGGCGAGTGGTTCACGCTGCCGGAGGTGACGCTGACCGGCGTGCTGCCGGGCGATTTCGTTTCGCTCGGTGCGGTGTTCATCGCCGGCGGTTTCAACCCGCAGTCGCTGCTCGATGCGGGCACCTACTCGCTCGGCGTCGACGGCTTGTCCGGGCTGGATGCAACGAAGTACGAGCTGCGCGTCACGCCAGGTGTTCTGACGATTCAGCCGCGTGTGCTCACGGCCGCTGGGTTGATGTCGCTCGGCATCCCGCAACCTTCGGTCGTCTACGGCGGATTCACTCGGCTCGATACGGAATCGCAGTTCGGTACCGGGCGCCTGTTCGAGCTGGGCTTCAGAGACCCGATGTACGGATCGAATATCGTGGTCGGCGACGATGTGCGCGCCATCGTGCTCGAGCCGTCGATCGGCGTCTCGACGGGCGGTGCCTATGTCGTCGGCACGTACGAATGGTATCTGCGCGGGCTGGCAGGCGAGGACGCAAAGAACTATGTCCTCGATTTCGATTGGAACACACCCTTCGCGCAGCTCACGATCACGCCGCGTCCGATCGAAGTACGCATCGGCGTCCAGGATCTCGCCGGCCGGTGGGTGGAGCGGATGCATTACGGCGACGGACTCGAACATGCGCTCGTCGCCTCGTTCCTCGATTATCCGATGCTCGAAGCGGCGAAGCGCACGGTGCTTGCCGGCGACGACGTGCACGCGCCCGATGTTCGCATCGAGACGCCGGACGGCACGCTCGCGGGCATTCCCGAGCGCCTTGCGCTCGGCGAATACGATTTGAGACTCAGCGGCGGTTTGTCGGGCAGCGATGCCGGGAACTACACGATCGACGTCGTCGAGACGATGCCGTTCGAAGTCGTGCAACGTCCGCTGACCGTTCAGTTTTCCAATCGGACGTGGACGTACGGGCAGTACCAGTGGTTCGCGATCGACGATCTCGTATCGATCGACGGACTGTTGCCGGGCGAGGAGGCGAGCCCGCTATTCCGGCTCGAGTCGCTCCATCTCACGCCGGAAGCCGGTTCGCTGCTGTCGCTGCAGGACCGGCTGACGTTCGAAGAGCGCACCGACGCCAATACGTATTACTTGACGCCGGCTGGCCTCTCCGGTGCGCATGCGGGCAACTACGCGCTCGCGTGGCAGGACGCCGGTCAGCTCGTCATCGAGCCGAAGCTCCTCACCTATCGACACACGCTGAGCTCGAGCCACATCTACGGCGATTCGCTCGCGCGCGGTTGGCTCGACGGCGTGCTCGACGGCGACGATGTCTCGCTCGATCTCTTTGCCGTGTCGAGCGCCGGCCGATTCGCTTTCCCGACGTTGCTGAACGTCGGGCAGTACCGGTTGGAAGGCACGCTCGCGGGCAGCGATCGCTTCAATTACACGCTCGCCGGTCAGAACGGCGAGCCGTGGTCGAATCTGTGGACGTTCTCGATCGAGCCGCGACCGCTGCGGATCGATTCCGTCTCGCTGCGAACGGTGTTCCAGAGCTGGGGCAATCCTACGGTCGACGTCTCGGGATTGCTGCCCGATCAGTCGCTCGCATTCCAGTTCCGCTACTGGGATGCGCGCGGGCTCGAAGTGTTCAACGACGGACTGCAGGAAGCGGGCACGTATCGCGTCGAGATCGTGAACATCGCAGGCGATACGTTCTCGAACTATCGCTTGGATCCGGCGAGCAGGCTGAGCGGCACGTGGATCGTCGATCCGCTCACGATCGATCTCGGCTTAGGGGTGCGAACCTCCGTGTACGGCGATCAAGCCGTGCTCGCGACGCTCGATCGGACATACCGCTATCGCTACTACGATTCCGGTTCGCAGACGTATCGCGAGGAGTTCGCTGCGCTCGATCTGCAGCTGTGGGATGCACCGGCCGGTTTCACATTGACCCGGACGGGAACGAGCATCTCCGGCACCTACGTGAGCAATCCAAGACTCGATGTGGGCACGTACGACTACACGGTCCGGCTCGCATCGGGAACGCTCGCCAACAGTTTCCGGATCATCAACAACACCGGAACGCTGCAGGTGCTGCCGCGCACGGTGACGCTCGATCTGTCGTCGTCGTATTCGAGCGTCTACGGCGGTGCGCTCGAAGGAACGCTTTCCGGCATCTTGTTCGAGGACGAAGTCGGCATCGAGCTCGATTTCCTTTACGACGGCGCGAGTGCCGTGCGCGACGTGTTGCTGTACGACCGGGAAGGCCGCTTCGTGCTCACCAATCGACAGGAAGTCGGCGAGCACACCTGGAGCCTGACCGGCCGGCTCGGCGGCGCGAAAGGACACAACTATGTCGTGGACGTCGTCGGCGCGACGCAAGGCTCGCTGTCGATTACGCCGCGCGAGCTGCGCTGGCAGATCGACCAGCAGACCGTGCAGTACGGCAACTTCGCCTACTGCGAGTTCACGAGCTGGAGCTGCACTCTGCAGGTCATGCGCAGTCCCGGCGGCTACGGGCAGATTCATTTCGATTCGCTCGTACCGGGCGATGTGTTGGGTTCGTCGTTGATCGCGGAGCAGCAGCTGATCGATTTCGACGGCAACTTCCTCTCGCTCGATGCGTCGACGCTGCCCGGTGCCTATCTGCAAGTCATTACGGGCATCAGCGGTCCCAAGGCGCGCAACTACACGCTGGCCGACTCGGGCAACTTGCCCGGCCTGCTCGAAGTCGTTCCTGCCTGGGTCACGTGGTCGACGACCGGCGCCGTGTACATCGGCGGTCTCGGCTTGTACGGCACGCCAGGTCAAGTGACCTACTCGGTCGTGAGCACCGGTGAGACGCTTGACACCATCGCGCCGATCGTCGTCGCGCGGTACTACAACGCCGAAGAGTATCTGTCGGAAGATTGGTCGAATCTCAGAGCGGGCGAGTATTACTTGATGGTCGTCGGTTTCGACGGCCCGGACGCCGACAAGTACCGGCCGCTGCCGGCATTCGGCGATTGGAGCGGCAACCGCGGCTCGCTTTACGTGTATGCGGACACGACCTTCGGTCTAGAGTTCGTCGGTCAAGGCGATTTGCCGCCGCCTCCGCCGCCGGTCACGACGAACACGTTCGCTTACGCCGATCCGAAAATCGGTTTGACGGGTGTCGGCGCGGGTGCGGGTGCAGGTGCGAGCGCGACCATCGACCTCGGCGTTGTCGATCTCACCGCGAGCGCACTTGCGACGACCCAAGCGCTTGCCAAGGTCGGCGCAGGCAATATCCAAGTCAAAGCGACGGCCGACGGGCGTTTGGAAGTGCGAGTCGATTCGGGACCGGGTTACGCATACACCGGTGCGGGCGGCTCTGCAGAAGCAGGTCTCAAGCTCAGCCGTACGGGTTTGGTCGTCGGCGGCGAAGCGAAAGCAGGCGTCGATGCGGGTGGCGGTGCGGGCGGCAGCTTGGGTGCCGTCGGCGACGGCAACATCGAAGGCAATGCCGGCGTGTTCGTCTATGCGCGCAGCCAAACCAAGTACGGTTATCAGGACGGCAGGATCACGGCCGGTATCGAGCAAGCGGTCGGCGCGGGTGCGTCGGCGGGATTCAACACCGGCCTCTCAGGCGGTTACGGCAGCATCGGCGGCGGCGCGACGGTGTACAGCCCAGGCTCGCTGGCTGCGAAATTCGATGTCGGCGGCGGTCTCGAAGGCAGCGTGTTGTCCGTCTCCGTCGACCTCGGTCTATCGCTCGGCATCGGCGGCTTGGAGCTCAGCTTCGATTTCAGTATCGATTTCGACCAAGTCGGCAGGACGGTCGAATGCTTCTTCGTCTATTGCTCGGATCCGGAGCCGCAGACGCCGCCGTACGACCAGGTGCTATTGCAGCGGTTGTCCGAAGCAGCCGAATACCAGCGCTCGATTCAGGCGCAACTGCTGGAGATTCTGCAAACCGATCCCGAGCGCGCGGACGACTTTATTCGCGCCAATTTCGGCAAGGCGCGCTCCATGGTGAGCACTGTGCTGGCGGATGCGGCGAAAAACGGCTACCAGCTCATCAGCGACAACGGCAGTCTGAAATTCGTGGCACGGTAAGATGAGATTCGCGGCCATTCTTCGTTGCGCACTCTTCGCGGGCTTGCTGAGCGCGCTGCCCGCAGCCTTCGCTCAAGTTCCGGAAATCACGTTGACGGGGCAGCCGACGCGATACCCGATCTACGGCAAGCCGTTCGAAACGGTGGGCTTCGGCAATGTGCGCTTCGGTATGACGATGGCGGAAGCGAAGGCGCGCATCGTCGCCGATTATCCGAAGGCGTCGTCGCTCACCGAGGGAAGCGACCCGGTCGAAGGCACGACGAATCTGACGGTCGTGCTGCCCGAGCTCGCGCCGGGTCCGGGTCCCGCGACCATCAACTACATCTTCGGCGCGAGCAGCGGAAAGCTCATCGCGATTCACGTGTTCTGGCTGCTCGAAGGCAACCCTGACGACGAGGCGCGCCGCAGGTTGTTCGATGTCGGCACGCAGCTGGCGGCCGGGCTCGTCGGTTACGACTGGCAGCCGCTCGGCGTCGCGCGCGGTCACGTGCTCGGGCCGGGCACCGTGGTTTTGTTCTCAGGACGCGACGAGCGAGGCGGCGGTGTCGAAATCCGTCTGGACGGCGTGGCATTCGACGTCGAACGTCGCGACGCGCAAGGCAATCCTCAGCCGCCCGAACATCGACCGGCGCCGCCTGGCCCGGCGCGTTTGCGCGTGTCCTTCGTCGCTAACGTCGAGAAGCCGGATATATATGAGTTGCCGTCGGGCACGTTCGTATCGAACGCGGAGCTGCACGGCTTCCGCAACGTACGTTTCGGCATGACGCCGGAAGAAGTCGAGCGCGCGCTCGTCGCGGAGTTTCCGGGTGCACCTGTGAGCCATGCGAGCGAAGCAGACGGCGCGACGAAACTGAGCCTGCAGGTCCCATCGCTCGAACCTGGCATCGGTCCTGCATCGCTGCAATTCGTGCACTCGGGAGATGCGCGTCTGCTCACTCGCATGAGCATCGAATGGCGCATCGCGCAGCCGACCGAAGAACAGCGCGCCGCAGTGAGCATCGCCGCGCTACGATTGATCAACCATTTCCGCGAGAACGGCATTCTCGACGTCGCCGAGATCGCACAGGAATACTCGCTGCAAAGCAACGGCATCCCGCTATACGCCGGCGGCGACCGCAAAGGTCATCTCGTTCAACTTCACGTCGGCGG
This sequence comes from uncultured Sinobacteraceae bacterium, assembly GCA_937902995.1. GTDB lineage: Bacteria > Pseudomonadota > Gammaproteobacteria > Steroidobacterales > Steroidobacteraceae > Steroidobacter. Next base: position 5,634 of record CALEKY010000019.1, on the reverse strand, counting down.
CGTCGCAGTCGATACGGGCACACAAGAAGCCAAACCAACTGGACCGGCATGGATGCTGATGAGTATCGCGGTCCCAAAGTCTGAAGGCTGAAGGCTGAAGACTGAAGGCTGAAGGAAGAGGCGCGCCTGTGCGCGATCGCCTGCACAAGCTCGGATCCGGTCTCTGTCCCCGAACCCGGCATGCTCGCGCTGTTCGGTTTTGGTCCAGCTGGACTTTGGCTTTGCTCGTCGTCGCACGACGCACTGACGAGTTTGCGTGATTGAAAAAAAGAACGCCGCCTTCGGGCGGCGTTCTCGTTTCTGCATGCGATGCGTTCGGCCTTCAGTCTTCAGCCTTCAGCCTAACGTTCAAAGCAACGCCCCCAAAATCCCGCCAATCTGCGGGCTGATGACTTGGCTCGCCGTCTCGCGCAGCAAAGGCGAAGAAATCGTCGTCGCAAGCGCATTGTTGAGCGTGTTCGTGACCGCCTGGGACTGCGCGCTCGTGAGCTCCTTGGCGCCCGCACTGATCTGCGCGCTCGTCAGGGGCTCTGCGCAGCCGCCGCCGAGCGATGCGCACAATTGATTGGCGAGCAAGCCGCTCAGCGCCGATTTATCCGCGCCTTGGAACAAGCCGCTCAATTGCGAATCCTGGCTCGACATCTGCAGGAACACCGACGCCAGTTGCAGCAACGTGTTCATGCCGCCGAGTTGTTGAAAGACCGAGCCGCCCGCACCGCCGACACCGGCCCCGGTTTGACAGCCGCTCACTGTCATTGCGATCGCGGCAAGGATGGAGATTCGACCGGCAAGGCGTTTGGTATTCGATTTCATTCTGTCGATCCGAAAGTGATGGTGGAGCTGCATATCCTATCCTGCGACGCCGTCTCGAGGGGAAAATGAAACAAGTCCGCCTCTCGGGAAGGCCGCTCTTACGCATGCATCCTGCGTCCGCGGCATGCGTGCGTCCATGCACATCAAGGTCGCAGAGCGAAAACGCGCGCAGCGCCTCTCCCTTGGGGAGAGGCAGGCAGAGCGGAAGCGTGCCGGTGAGGGGAAGCTCGCGGAGCGACCAAACGTTGCGCGCACATTCGTGCATCCCCTCATCCGGCCTCCGGCCACCTTCTCCCCAAGGAGAAGATGATCGGCGCGCGCTGCGCGCATCCGGTCCGCCTCTCCTTGGGGAGAGGCAGGCAGAGGGAATGCGTGCCGGTGAGGGGATGCATTGAGCTGAGACTATTGCTTACAGCCTGTCGTCGCCGCTCAAGAACGCACCGCGGTCTTTTGACCCAAGCCCCGCGCTCCACGCCCCGTACCCAGGCGCGTGAACGGCACCATCATCGGCACCCTTTGCCGATACGCTTCATACTCCGGCAACGCACGCACGAGATCACGCTCTTCGAGCTGAATCGCGATCAGGATGTAAGCCGTCGTCGCGATCGCGAACAGCAGGATGACTTCGGTTCCGAGGCAACCATGCTCTTGAATCTGCTCATGCTCCTCGGCGGGCTGGCCCTGATCGTGAAAGGCGGCGAGCTCTTCGTCGCGGCGGCGGTTCGCCTCGCGGAGTTCCTGCGTATGCCACGCATCGTTATCGGCACGACGTTGGTCAGCTTGGCAACCACATCACCGGAGATGGTCGTCTCGATCGTGGCCGGATTGAATGGCGAAGCCGGACTAGCCGTCGGCAACGCGATCGGCTCCTGCATGTGCAACATCGGGCTGATCCTGGCCGTGACCGCGATCATCAAGCGCGTGGACGTCAACTTCCGCACGCTGTGCATGCCCCTGTTGACGCTGCTCGGCTTCGGCGTGCTGCTGTTCGTGATGACCCTGGATCTGTCGTTGGCGCGCTGGCAGGGCGGCGTCTTGCTGGCCGCAGGGGCGGGCTATTTCGCTTGGGACTTCTGGGAGAATTGGCGCCGCCGCAAGCCGCAAGAAGTCACGGAAGCATCGGCGATCGGAAAAGAAATGTCCGCCGCGCGCTGGGCGTGGGTTGAGACTCGAACCGGCACTGTCGTGCAGTTTCTATTCGGTGCTGCTGTCCTCATTGCTGGAAGCCGTCTGCTCGTCGAAGGTGCGGTCGGTGTCGCTGCAAGTCTCGGCGTGCCATCCATCATCATAGGCCTCACCGTGGTCGCAGTCGGCACGTCACTGCCGGAACTGGTGACAGCGGTCACCTCATCGCGCAAATCGGCCGGAGATCTGGCCGTCGGCAATGTGCTCGGCGCGAATATCGCTAACCTGACCTTGGTCGTGGGCGCTGCGGCGGTGGTGCACGAAGTGCGCATGGATCGGCTCACGCAGCTCTTCAACTTCCCCGCGATGCTCGTGCTCACGGTCATTCTTATCGGAATGATCCTGACGTATCGCAGTGTCAGTGCACGCGAAGGCAAGGTGCTGCTCGTACTCTATGTCTTGTACATCTTCGCGGTCGGCGCGATCGCCGTGAACCAAGCGAGTTAGCGGAGATCCGCTCGATTCCCCCTTTTGCGAAATGGGAGGGCAGCTGATGTCCTAAACTCTGGATGAAGTCCGCATTCCCGCATCCTCCCATGAAAAAACTCGACCACAAGAAAGAGCTCAAGCAGCTGTACAACGCTTCGCCGAAGAACATCGCCGAAGTGGACGTCCCGCCGCTTCGATTCCTCATGATCGACGGACAAGGCGATCCGAATACTTCCGAAGATTACGCGCGGGCGGTCGAGGCGCTGTTCTCCGTCTCCTATACGGCGAAGTTCATGGTCAAGAAGGGACCGGAGCAGATCGACTATTCGGTCATGCCGCTCGAAGGACTGTGGTGGGCGGACGACTTATCGGCGTTCGTCAACGGCCAAAGATCGAGCTGGAAGTGGACGATGATGATCATGCAGCCCGATGTCGTAGCCGACGACGTCATCGCCGCAGCGATCGACTCCGTGCGGACCAAGAAGCGCCTTCCGGATCTCGACAAGCTGCGCCTCGAGACTTTCGCCGAAGGTCATTGCGCTCAAGTCATGCACGTCGGCCCATTCACGGAAGAAGGCCCAACGATCGAGCGCCTGCATGCCTACATTCGCTCCAAAGGCAGCCTCACCGGCAAGCACCACGAGATCTATTTGACCGACATCAGGCGCGCCGACCCGAAGAAGTGGAAGACCATCATTCGCCAGCCGATGAAGATCAATTGAAAGTTGACAGATAATCGTTGATAGCGAAAAGCACAGTTGCCGCCCGGGCAGGCCGCATGATCACCATCTCGAAGGGGAGTGGTCATAAAGCGAAAGCGTGCGAATAAGGGACGTGCACGCAGAAGCGCGCAACATTGCCTTCCTTGCCTTGGAGATTCGATGGGTCGCTGAGCACTGCGCTGGTGCCGATTCTGCAGAAGCGATCAAATGAAACAGTTTGGAGGTTCAGATGTCTGCGATGCTGGCATGCCTGAAGTCCGTCAGCGTCGAGTGCGGCAGCGAGTGCATCCGTGTGCAGAAGGAGTTCGAGCGGAGGTATGCGGCGGCGGAGTTCTCATCGAATTGAGAGTTAGGAACTCCGAGGCAAAGCGCACGAACATCTCTCCTTGCCGGAGGCCGCTAAGGTCGCAGGATGAAAGCGTGCGGGTGAGGGAATGCGGCTAGTTCCAGCCCAAGAGCCGCGTGCACTTGCCTTTGGTATCCTTGAGCAATGACCACCGACCCGGACTTCAAGATCAGGCAAGCGGCATTTGCTGCCGTACGTCGCCTGTCTGAAGTCCGCGGTACGCTGACGTCGGCTGACCTAAAGGCGGGCTTCGAGTTCGAAGGCCAGCGTATTCCTTGGGTAAATCCGCAGCGCGGCATCTTTAAGCCGCAACAAATGCGGTACCTGCTTTCGATTCGCACCGTCTTTCCGCGGCGTGGCGCGAAGATCTGGTACGACGACCAACGCCACGTTCACGAGCAGATCTATCAAGGCGACGAAATCGTCGACTATGCGTTTATGGGAACGAATCCGGATGCCGCGGACAATCGCTGGCTCCTCGAAGCCATGCGTGAACGCATTCCCATCATCTATTTTTTGGGCGTGGCGCCCGGTCTGTATCAGGCGATCGTTCCAACGTACATTGTCGATTGGGATCCGGCGCGCTTGAAAGCTAGTGTCGCGTTCGGCCCAGTCGAAACCCAAGAGATCGTCTATCCCGAGACGACTGGCGAGCGCCGCTACGCATTACGCGAAGTGAAGCAGCGACTCCATCAGGCGTCATTCAGAGAAGCTGTCATCGCTGCATACAAAGGCCGCTGCGCAATCACGGGATTGCCTGAAACGCGGTTGCTCGACGCGGCACACATTATTGAAGACAAGCATGAGAAGCTAGGTCAGCCAGTCGTTCCGAACGGGCTTCCGCTGTCGAAGATTCATCATGCAGCGTTCGATTCGCATTTGCTCCGCATCGATCCCGACTACCGGATTCACGTCTCTCGGCGGCTCATGACACAGAAAGATGGGCCGATGCTCGAGCTGCTAAAGCAGATGCACGGGAACAAGTTGCACCTCCCAGAGCGGGAGCGAGATCGTCCCGACCGTGATCGTCTCGCAATGCGGTTTGATGTGTTCAGGGCGTACGAGTAGTCAGCTTTCGTCGCTCAAACTCCCGAACGCACACCCATCGTCGCGTTGCTTCGGCCAGATTTGTGCTTCGGTGGCTTGCGAACTTTTGCTACGAACCGACGATGTGAATCGAATCATCGCCTTGCGCGAGTGCCTTGGTTATTAAGGTGTCGGTCGAGGACTGCACGAACAGGCAAGTTAGTAAGAGGGCTCAGGATTCGGGGCAACCGGAGAGGTTCGCTAGCATGTCAGAATCGGATGCCGACACTGCACGTCTCTACGCGCGCAAGAAGGCAGAGCTGCTGCTTCGCGTAGGATCGGAACGTAGAGATCGAATCTTTTTCTCGATAGTCGTGGTGTCTATTGCCGGGGCCCTGATAGGGCTTCATATGTACGGCGCCGTACGTACACAGCAACAATCGATGGAGGCATCGCCTGGCACAGTGCAGAACTCTGTGTCGGAGGTCATGCCACTGTCTCATCATGCATCGCCCGCGGAATCGCAGTTCGGCGAACAACCATCCATCTTTCTAGCGCCGTCCACGCGCAGTACGCAAGAAGCTCGACGTACTGTCGAGGTTGCGCGCGTTTTCGAATGTGTGCAGAACGGTCAGCGCATCTTGAGTGAACAACCGTGCGGAGCAGATGCGAAGATTCGAACGATCGAAGCGCCAAACACGATGCAGGCGCAAGATACAAGCACCCTATATGGGCGTGGGGAATCAAGAACGGATCCGAAGACGTATCCGACGCAGCGCACGCGAGCGGATGTCACACGAGCTCGTCGATGTGCTGCGATAGAGGCAGAGATCGATCGCATCAACGCCAGTATGCGGCAGGGCTATTCGAATGGAGAGTCGTATCGGCAGCGCCTGCGCGACCTGAGCGCAGAGCGGTGGGAATTGGAGTGCAGATACTTGAAGACGCCGGCGGCTCTCAGGAACTGATAATCGGTGAGCCGACGAGGAGCGAAGAGACGTGTGGCCCCCCAAGGAAGGGAGTGATCCCGCGTCAGGTCCCGCGTTCAGCTCTTTCCTCTCGTGATCCTCGTCTCATTCTTTGCGCCAGAGGCCCGCGAGTTTCCGGTCGAAA
>CALEKY010000018.1 GCA_937902995.1 uncultured Sinobacteraceae bacterium | reverse complement strand
GATCCATATTGGAGCGAACTCTAATCGACCACGATCGAAGGCACGCTAATCTCTCAACGCTTGGAACACATTGCTGTGCTCATCTCGGCAGTCTGCGGTTCGAGGGCTCTCTCCCAAGAAAGAAGGCGCTCTCAGTCGGTCCGTGTTGACGAGCGTCTACGTGCCCTGTTGCGTGCGACATACCGCCCCGGGCGCAGCAATCCCCGGTGACCGCAAAGGCACCCTCGCGGATGTTCCCGAGCGCTGAGCGTCCGGATGTTCCTGGGCCATGTCATGAAACGCAACATTGTCTGGACGCTGCTTTGGGGGACGATACTGCTGATCGGCGTTTGGCCTTTGTGGGGGACGTTGCCAGCCCCGAAGGTGAAGCCGCTCGTGCAGGCTGTGCACGTCCGTCCGGACGGACCTGTTCCCGTGACCTTGCCTGTCTTGGGCCCGGAGCGCGGGAGCACCGTGCACTACCGTATCATGCTCGACATCGAGCGTTTCGAGCGCCCGCTCTACGTGTTCATACCGTTGCTCAGTCAGCGCGTCACGCTTCACATGGAGGGAAGATTGATTGCGGACAGCAGCAATCGCGCCTTCATGCACGGCATGGCGTCCGGAACTTCTTTGCTCGCTCTCTTGCCGGAAGACCTGCTGGGCGCGGGCGTGCGTATACTGGACGTTCACGTACAGGCAACAGGCCTCGTGCGCGCATATCTTTCTCCCCTATACGTCGGTACCTCGGAGGAGCTTGCTCCATACTTTCGGCTGAGCGTGTTCCTGCTCGAATACGTGCGCGCGATGATCTTCGGCGGCCAAGTACTCATGGTGGTGCTTGTGCTCGTGATATGGATGTACCGTCCGGGCGAGCCGCTGTTCGGCTGGCTGACAGCGCTGTTGGCATCGTCGCTGTTCGCTTATGTGGGATTGTTCGGCGACCTGGCAACGCAGCTCAGAGGGCCGAGCGTATATGCCATCATGCTTGGATCCGCCGCCAGCGCGACTCTGGTCATCGTTTCCATGATCGTCGGCGGCCAAGTGCCGCCGCGATGGCTGAAGTTTTTCACCTTCGGTGCGCCTATGGCGAGCTTGGCATGCGCCGTCAGCGGTCTGTTCTCGGCGCAGCAAGTGGTGCTGTTTTTCAACATTCCGTTCAACGTCGCGGGAATGCTTGCCAGTGCCGTGATCGTGTGCCACGCAGCACTGATCAGAGGGTCGCGCGAGGCACGTCTGCTGGTGGTACCTGCCTGTCTGATGAGCTTGGTCGTCGTTGACGACTTCGCCGCTTTCGTCGGGTTCTATGAAAAGCCTCTTCCACTGTCGATGTACTACCGATTCTTGTTCGCGATCGGCATAGCGATGATTCTTATGCGACGCCTGGGTATCAGCCTGATGCGACTCGACGATTCAAACGAGCGGTTGCGGCGCTCGCTGGTCGAACGCGAAGCGGAACTCGAGCAAATGCATCGCGAGGATCGGCGCAAGGCCGCCGAGCAAGCGCGTCAAGACGAGCGTCAACGGCTGATCGTGGATCTGCACGACGGCTTGAGTGGCCACCTTGCGTCCATCATCGCGCAGTCAGAGAAAGCGGGCTTCATCGAGATAGAACGGACGGCGCGCGAAGCGTTGGACGATCTGCGGTTGGTGATTCACTCGTTGGATGTCGAAGATAAGGAGTTGCGTGCTGCACTGTCCGGCTTGCGGGAACGGCTGGAGAGGCAATTGCGCCGAATCGATGTCGAGCTTGCATGGTCGACGGCAAACCTCCCAGAAGTGACCGGAGTGACGCCTACGCAAGCATTGAACGTGCTGCGGATCGTTCAAGAGTCGATTACCAATGCGATATCCCATGGCAAGGCGACTGAAATCAAAGTGCATGGCAGCACTGCGCTCGACGGACGCGCCTGTCTGAGCGTGGAAAACGACGGCATTCCCTTCAATCCAAGACTTTCCGGAAATGGCTTGATCAATATGAAAAGGCGCGTGGCACAATTGGGCGGAGAAATCTTTATAGAACCCTTGCAGAGGGGAACCCGCGTACGGTTGCTGCTGCCATTGAAACTGCCGGCGGCAACGGCCTTTCATATTCGGTGTAGCAGTCTCCTTTCTATACTTTGCATGTCGAGACAGGCGTGAGGGGACTGAGACCAGCGATCAACCTTGGAGTAGGACTTGAACGGACCGAGCACGTTGGGTCGTAGTTTGCAAGCTCATGACATTCTTCTCAAAAGGGAAATCGGCGGCAGTACTTGCAGATCAGGCGTGGGGTTCAACCGTCCGTGCCAATCAAGCGGGAACGATACTTGTTTCCGTCGGGCGTCAAGACCGTCTCTCCGCTGTAGCCGTTGCGGTGGTTACCCACCTTTGTCTTAGCTTCCTTACCCAAGGAACGTCCATCTCCGCATTGAACATCCGTTTGAGATTTGGGTGCAAGTTGAACGTATCCATGACAGGGCTTGACGGTACGAGGCTGCGAAATCGCACGTAGCGTCAAATTCCTCCAGTTCGAAGGCATTAGATCAATGTCCGCGTTTCTGCAGGCGTATGCTTTCTGCATCGAAGTTTTGCCGTTTCCTGAATCATGTTCTTCTCGTTGAGCTTCTTTCGACACGTCTTGCAAGCAGCGCCCGATGCTTTGCTCGTCGCGAACCCGTCGGGCAAAATCATTTTCGTTAACGATCGGACGAAGTCGCTATTCGGCTATTCGAGCGAAGAGCTGTGTGGTAAGAGCATCGAACTGCTCTTTCCGAGATGCGAACACGGGCAAAGCGGACTGGGGGGTGGCGCGTCGTTTTGCGGATGTAACTTGCATCCGTCGTCCATTCGGATCGCGCGGAGTAAGAGCGGCTTGGAGTTTCCGGCGGACGTCAGCTTGAGCTTCGTCGGCGAGGGTGAGCGCAAGGCCGTCGTAGTGGCCGTTCGTGATTTCAGCGCCTACTGGCATCGTGAACGCGATCTCGCCGTCGCTCGCGATGTCGCTGAGCGAGCGTATCGGTCCAAGAATCGTGCTTTGTTAAACGCGGCTCAAGATCTGCGTCCGCCTTTGCAGATTCTCGCTCTCTTGAACGAATCGTTGCGTCACGGGACTACCGATCCCGAGCGCGGCGAGATGCTCGCGCAACAACGGCGCACGATCGAATGGATGTCGCGACGGCTGGATGCAGTGCTCGGTGTCGGTGAGTCGAACGTAGATACCGTTGACGTCGAACCGAGGGGTGCGGCGATGCCCGGCGATTTGCTCGAGGAATACTTCGAATAAGATCGGCGGATCGGGCAGACTCGCTCAAGATGCATACTTTTCGTCGAGCTTCTCCCGAAACTCTCGCTCGAACAGGTCGATCGCAAGCTCGAATTTTTCTTTCAGCACCGCGATCTGTTCCGTCTTCTTTTGCTTGACAGCTTCCTGGAGGAGGGCAGCGAGATGCTCGATCTGCCGCGCTCCGATCATTCCCGACGTGCCTAGTAGGGTGTGCAAGTTGCGTCGCAATTGATCTCGGTTCGGCTCATCCAGCAGACGTAACGTGCCACGCACTGTGTCGAGAAACGTGTCGCGAATGCGCTTCATTGGGTTCTGTTGCCACTTCAGGTTCTCGAACAGCTCGTTGAAGACGGCCTCGTCGAGCACTGGAATCTTGGCGAGCCGCTGCGTGACGCTTCCCGCGTCGAATTTCGCGGGCTGCAACCATTTGGACAACATTTCGTGCAGGGCCGACCGACCGAACGGCTTGGCCAAGTAGTCGTTCATGCCGGCTTCCATGCATTGCTGGATGTCCTCAGGCATCGTATTGGCCGTCATGGCAATGATAGGAAGCGACTTGTGCAGCTCGTTGCGGATTCGGCGTGTCGTTTCCAGGCCATCCATGCCGGGCATCCGACAATCCATCAGCACCAAGTCGAATTCCTGGCGCTCCAGAAGCTCGAGTGCCTCTCTACCGCTCGATGCAATCGTGGCTTCGCACTTCAATGCATCGAGCATGCTCTGCACGACGAACTGATTGGTCGGATGGTCCTCGACGACGAGGATCCGGCCCCGCAAGTTGCGGAAGATTCGTTGGCTTTGTTCGTCCTCGGGCGCCTCTGCGGAGGCTTCCAACGGAACTTGCACGCGGAACGTCGAACCGGCAGGACTGGAGTCGAGCAGCCATACCTTGCCGCCCATCCCTTCGCAGATCTGCTTGCAGATCGCGAGCCCGAGACCTGTGCCCTCTTGGCGCTGGTGGTGCGATTGGGGTCCCCGGACGAAGGGCTGAAAGATGCTCTCCGACACTTCCGGTGGAATACCCGGACCCGTGTCGGAGACGTCGATCGTGCACTGGCTGTCGCCGTAACTGATTTTCACGCATACTTCGCCCTGCTGCGTAAACTTGACGGCGTTGACCACGAGGTTGCCGATGACCTGCTTGATCCGCTGCGGGTCGCCGATCAAGGAGCGTGGCAGGTTGGTTTCCGTGAACTGGAGGTTGATGTTCTTCGTTGCTGCTTGCGGAGTGATCTCGGCAAACACTTCGCGGACGATCGATCCGATATCGAAGTTGCGCCGTTCGAATTTCAAGGCGTGAGAGCCGACGCGCGTCCAATCCAGAACGTCGTTGGCCAGCTTCAGCAACGATCGAGCGGAGGCCTTGGCCACCGACAGTCGCTGGCGGCCGGCGGGCGTCATCTCCTCGTCGCGGAGCATGTCGAGCATCGCAATGATTCCATGGAGAGGTGTTCGGAACTCATGGCTCATGGACCGAATCAATGCGTTGCTCGACTCGATGGCTTTTGCTACGACAGTGCGCGCCCGCTCGAGCGCTGCCAACGCCTGTTTGGTCTGATTCGGATCGCGCAACGTGACGACGTGGTGTCGATCTTTGCCGATCACGTACGGATAGATCCGGACCGACATTTTGTGCTCGGATCGGTCTGCACGGCGAATCGGAGCCACTGCCGGAGTGCGCGAACGCGGGCTGGAAGCATCGGATTCTTCCTGGCGAAGGTCGAGGGGGTGCTCGCCGATGTAATTCGGCGGCACGAGCGTACTGAGGGGCTTGCCGATGAGCTCTTCCTGCTTGTACCGCAGCACGCGAAGAGCCGCCGGGTTCACTCGTTCGATCCGTTTGGCGCGATCGACGAGAATGATCGGCTCGGGAACCTCGTGCATGACGGCACTGAACTGTGCGCGAGTCCGCGCGTAGCTTTTCAGCGCACGGTCAGCCGAACTCGTTCGCTCGCGCAGGAGCCGAATGTAAGCTTGCTGCCGCTTCTTGAGTTCTTCGAGCTCTCGGCTCATTCGTTCCATCCGCACGCGCAGGGTCTCGGCACGGCGACGGCTCTGGTTCGCGCCGCGCAGGGCGTCGATGAGTTGCATGGCAACATCTTTCGGAGTTCTTTCGGCAAAAAGTCGCGTCTTTCCCTGACGCAGGCTCAGCCTGAGTCGCTTTGCGATGTTCCTGGACATCGACGCATAGGCTAGAGACGCAGAAAGTCCAATAGCGTCGGCAACCAACACTAGCCACAGCAAGCGGTCAAACGCGGGCTGATGAGACGCGTCTGCCGCATAGGAAAGACGATCGGCCAAGAGCACGATCGCGGCGAACGCCACTGTGCCGCCGGCGAGACCGAACAGCAAATGATCCAAACGTGTTCGTGCATGTGCGCGTAGGGGGCCTCGACCGCGTCGAGGTGTGATCCACATCACGACGAGTGCCAAAGCGGCCGATGCATTGGCGAGGACCAGCGCCCTTGCGCACGTCGCGGCGTAGCGGATCGGACGCTCCATAAAGAGCAATTCGGGAAGCGCAAAGCTGAAAAGTAGTGCAACAACCGGCAATATTGGATGTACGCCCTTGCGCAGGAGTTGAGCCGATAGCGCCGCGGCGAGTAGCGGTGCGGGCAAGTGCCAGCTCAGCGTCGCCGCAGCGTAGATCGAATGGACGGTCGCGGCGCCAAACGCAGGCCAAGGGCCAAATAGAACTCCGAGTATGGCGACGAGAGTGGGAGAAAGAAATTCGACGTATCCGGTTGACTGAAGCGCAATGCTGGCAGCTCCGCCCGCGATGCCCACCAGCGCGAAGCCGAGCACACGACTCCCTTTGTTTTTCCTGCCCATAACCTCGGTTCAGCGCATGCGGTTGATCGATTCCTTAGAGTTCGGGGGCGAGAGAGCATAGACCGGGTGCAATTATCTGCACCTTTTCTATCTCATTAATACGACATTCCCCG
>CALEKY010000017.1 GCA_937902995.1 uncultured Sinobacteraceae bacterium | reverse complement strand
CGAGAGACGAACGATGTTGTCTCGGGTGAACGAGAGTTTCATGTGCGTGCCTCTTTCAGTTTCGAGACCGGGCGTGTCTGCGCGGTTAAGGCACGATCGTCGCCCAGGTCGGTCGGGAGCTGTCGACGAGAGCAGCTTTCCAGCAAATCGGCGCACGCGATGATCAGCAGTGCAATGCAGGCGACCGCACCGATGATCAATCCGAACCAGATTCTCAGGACTGCCGCAATCATGGCCGTTTCCTCGATGGAAACTGTACTCACGTCGACGAGCGGGATCTGCCGGGTCTGGGGCATGACACTCATTCCTGACCGTCACTGACAGAGCCAAGGACCCCGCTCTGTGGATACGGTGCCAATTCGACCCTGTACGCGGCCTTAATCCGCAATCGGGTGTGTCGAGGGAGCGGCAAGAAAGGTCAAGTTGCTGCGGATGGAGAATGGGACGACAATGCAGTCCGCTCAATTGCTGCCGCGCTTTGATCGAAGTACGAAACCAAAACAGTGGGGGATCGCTATGAATGAGGCAGTTTCCGATCGTCCGACCGGCACCGAAGTTCCGAAGATCATTTACATCTTGTATCTCGTCGGCCTCGTATCCGGTATCACGTTGTTGATCGGCGTCATCATGGCGTACGTGAACCGCGAGGGCGCACCCGACTGGCTGCAATCGCATTATCGATTCCAGATCCGCACGTTCTGGATAGGGCTTCTGTACTCCGTCATCGGCGGAATTCTCACGATCGTGCTGATCGGATTCCTGATCTGGCTGTTCACCGTCGTTTGGTTGATCGTCCGCTGCGTGAAGGGCTTCAAGTACCTCGAGCGACGCGAGCCGGTGCCGAACGTGGAGAGTTGGATGTTCTGATAGTTGATAGTGGACAGCGGATAGTCGATAGCGAAAAAAAGGCGCGACATCCGTCGCGCCTTTTTACTTTGGTGATGAGCAGCGTTTCGCGCGCTTCTCCGCTATCAACTGTCGACTATCGTCTAGTAAACGTCTCTCTTGTACCGTCCCGCCTCCGTCAGCTCCTGCACTTTGTCTTCTCCCAGCGTCTCGACGAGGACGGCGTGCACGCCGGGAGCCATGCCTTCGAGACTGCCGCAGACATAGATGTATGCGCCGGCATCGACCCATGCTTTGATCTCGGGGGCGGAATCGGCGAGGCGATGTTGGACGTAGCGGCGTTCAGCGGAGTCGCGGGAGTAGACGAGGTCGAGCTTCGGCAGGAATCCGCTCGCATGCCACGACTCGAGTTCATCCACGTAGAAACCATCGAAGGCGGCATTTCGTTCGCCGAACAGCAACCAATTGCGTCGTCGGCCCCGCTCGATTCGTGCCTTCAGTAGCGAACGCAGACCGGCGATGCCCGTGCCGTTGCCGATCAGAATCAATGGCGCATCTGTGTCCGGGAGATGGAAGTTCGGATTCGAGCGGATGCGCAGCAGAATCTCTTGACCGATTGCAGCATCTTGAGTGAGCCACCTGCTGCCGAGACCGAGCTCGCCGTTCGGACGGTACATCTGTCGCACGAGCAGATGCAGCGCGCCGTCCGACGGTACCGACGCGATCGAATATTCGCGGTGCGGGTGCGGATCGTGTCCGTCAGCATGAGAGTTGAAGGGATCGATCTCAGCAATATCACCGGCTTCCCAGTGAGGCGTCGTTTCCTGCACCGGTTTCAGCTCCAGGTGATAACAGGGTGCACCTGCGCTGCCGGGATTCATGAGACGACGCTCGATCAGATACCAACGTTCGTATGCGGGCGTCTCCCAATCCGGCAGATCGGGCGCATCGAACGCCAGCGAAATGTTGTGCTGCCAATGACGCAAGGCGCCGTCGTCGCCGTTGTCGACCTCGATCATGTCGAACATCGACTTGGCGCCTTGTTCTTGGAGCCAGCGGTTCATGCGATGGCCGAACGCGCAGAAGTTTCGATACTCGCGATCGCCGAGCGCCAGAAGGCCGTATCGCAAGTGGCCGAGGGGCGGCCGGGCATCGATCACTCTGCGAACGAAGGCCAAAGCAGAATCCGGAGCGTCCCCTTCGCCGGTCGTGCTGACGATGAACAAGGCACGTTCGTGCTCCGCAAGGTCTTCGGCTGAGAGATCTGCGAGAGAAGCGGTGCGCACCTGCTGTCCGGCCGACCGCAGCGATTCTGCCGTCTGTTGCGCGATCTGTTGCGCAAACCCGGTTTGACTCGCGAAGGCGACGAGCAACGATTCCTTTGTCGGTGCCGCTCCAACACGCCGTAGCCACAAAGGGCGCAACCAGTATGCGCTCAACAATAGATAGGCAAACGCAACTGCAGCAGCGGCGATGAGGCGGGCATGTCCGATATCGGACAACCAGGTCGACATGACGGATGCGGTGGGCGAAGTACGAGGAGGTGCGGTCCGCTGCGGCACGAGCGCCGCAGCGGACTGGATTCACATTTCGCCTCGATGACTCCGAGTAATTACTGAGGAAGTACCTCGAAGGTCGCCACGTAGTTCACACGGCGCTGCTTCGCTTGGGGGATGGAAGTCTTGCTGTCTTCGAGCCTGGCTTCGAGCCAATACATGCCGGGCGCCGGCCAAGTGATGCTGAAGCGTCCGTCGGCATCCGTCGTCACTTCGATTTCGTTCTGTGAATCGCGATACCGCGTGCCGCCGGGAACGATCGTGACCGGCAGATTGGCCGCAGGCTTGCCGTCGAGCACGAACGCAAACGTGGCTTCTTCGTCCGCATACAGGTCGTTCGGATGCGTCACGGGCACGAGCTCCAGGCCGCGATTCGTGAGCTTGAATGCCGTCGTCGTCGGCTTGCCGGCGGTGACGAAGGTCTCGATTCGTCCCACGCTCTCCGAAACCTGCAGATTCGCGGCGTCCGCAGGCACTTCTTTGGCGAAGCTCTCCGGCGTTCCGCGCCAGCGCTTGCGCTGACCGTTCTCTTCGTAGAAGGCGGACAGTCCGATGTTCTTCACGGCGATCCTGTAGGTACCGTTCTGCGCGAGATGAACATCGAACGTATTGCGATACTTGCCGGCTCCGACGTTCTCCGGTTTCACGGTCGAGCCGTCCGGTGCGGTGATCTCGAGCGTGTCGATGCGCAAAGGAACATGATCGAAATAGAAGAGGTTGTTGGAGACCGCGGCATCGACGGTCACCCATTGATCGACGGTGACCACGGTCGCCGACGGCAACAACCACGTCTTGTGAGCATGGCTCGCCAACGGCAGCAGTCCGAGAAGCAATAGAGAGGAAAGTTTGAGAGTGCGCATGGAAGTGCCCTCGGGTTGAATCGAAACTAGGGGAGAAGCTCGAGCGTGATCGTGCCGAGCTCGGTCTTGCCGGAGCTCGTGAGAACTTGTTTGCTGGCGCTGGGCCACTCGAACGGAATTTTGACGATTTCCCGTCCGCCGACCTCGCGCACCGCTTCGACGACGAGCCCATACTTGCCGGGCGCGAGCTTGGCGAGCTGTGGGGAGTCGCTCTTGAAGACGATGCGATGCTCGCCCACCGGGCGTGTCGCGCCGGTGACTCCGTCGATCGGCACCGTCAGCTCACGGCCGCCGCGGCGCCACCATTGACGCAAGTCCTTCAACCATTGCGTGCCGTCTTCTTTCTTCGGATCGGTCTGATACCAGACGGCCAAGTGCGAAGCGATGCTTTGATCGGGATTCTCGATCCAGATCGCGACATACGGACGGTGATATTCGGCAACGTCGATTCGCGGAATCTGGACGCGAACGGCAAGCTCCCCTGCCGAAGCCGGCGCGGCTGCGAGCGCTGCAAGTATCACGGTGATCAACGAGGAAGACTTGAAGACTGAACGACGCATCGTGTTTCTCAATGAATGAATAGGATTGCGATCAAGAGCGGCAGCACGAGACCGAACCCGACGAGCGGCCATGTCGCCGGCCGCTGATTCGCGTGCAGCTTGAGCAGCAGAAGCCCCGTCGTCGCGAAAATCAGTGCGGCAGCTGCGAAAATGTCGATGAACAGACTCCAAGCGGGTCCCGTGTTCCGTCCTTTGTGCAGGTCATTCAAATAAGAGATCCAGCCGCGATCGGTGATCTCGTGCCGTACTTCGCCGGTCTCCAGATCGATCGTTGCCCAAGCATCTCCGCCCGGCCGAGGAAGCGAGACGTAAATTTCCTCGGGCGACCACTCCGCGGTGCGATCGCTCGCACGAATGCCGAGCGCTTGGGACAGCCACTTTGCAGTCGAAGCGGGCAGGGGCCGCTCCTGCTCCGCTTCGTCTTCCGCCAGTTGACGAAGCTCGCTGAGTAATCCTTCGGGAAGCACGGCCGTACGAGTCGTCACCTCGGGTTTTGCCGTCACCCAATTGGCGTGATTCAACGTAAAGCCCGTGATACTGAACAGCAGCATCCCGACCAGACAGGCCGCCGCACTCACCCAATGCCAGCGATGTAAATGCTTGAGCCAAAACGCTCGGGACTTTTGTCGCTGCGTTGTGATTGAGCGTTCGGCGGCGGTCATTTAATCGCGTGAATCGAGCTTCAAAACGGAAGCATCATAGATGAGAATCATTCGCATTGACAAATAAGTTTTGGAACGAGCCCCCATGACTGATCGCTGCACGGCTGATATTTGCCGAGGAGTCCTGGGGGAGGGGAAAAGGGAAAAGGGAAAAGGGAAAAGGGAAAAGGGAAGGAGGGAAGTGATGACTCACGACTCACGAAGGGAAAGGGGAAACGGGTCGCGCGCTAGAAGCCGAAGGGACAGGGAGAAGTTTTATCCACGGGCCTTGACCGGAAATGACCTGAAGGCCGACCCTCCGAATCACGAATCACCAATCACGAATCA
>CALEKY010000016.1 GCA_937902995.1 uncultured Sinobacteraceae bacterium | reverse complement strand
GGTGACGCTGGTCATGCGAACCCCTTGCTCTCGTGTTCCCTATGCGTCGGGCGCGATCGCGACCGCAAGCCGCGCACGTACGCGCAGCTCTTCGAGGCGATCTACGGCGAGCCGCTCGAGGCGAAAAAGCCCACCAGTGGAGGGCATCGCACATGACATCGCGACAGACGACGAATCCGGCCGCGAATGCGGCGGCGGCTCAGGGGGATGGGGCATGAGGGAGGGGCCGTGGACGATGGCGATGATCGAGCTGGTGATCCCGGAGGCCACACCCTCGCTCAATCGGCTGCACGGCCGGCACTGGTCGAGGTATCGCAGGCACCGCAAGCGCTGGTCGGCGCTGGTGCTTGCGGCGAAACTCGACGCGCGCATCTACGGTGCACCCCTACTGCCACGCGCACGGGTGCACATCACGCGCTACGGTCGCCGGATTCTCGATCCCGACAACGCCATCGGCGGCTGCAAGGCGCTCATCGACGGCCTCAAGGATCACGGTCTGCTCGCCGACGACCGACACATCGTGCTCACGGTCGAGCAGCACATCGGCGAGCCGCGCACCATCGTGAGGATCGAGCCCTATGAGTCGGCATCGACTGGGTGACAGACGGCATCCGAGTCTCACTCGTCTGCTCGATGCCCTGCGCCGCTTCTGGTGGCTGCTCTGGACTGGGCATCCTGATTTGCACAGCGTGCGTCGCGCGATCGAGGAAGACGCGCGCAGGTTTGGTGGGCGAGTAACTTGGGAGAACTGAGAATGCCATCCAAGTCGAAAGCACAGGCGCGCTTCATGGCGAAGGCCGCGAGCGATCCGAGTTTCGTCTGCCGAGACTGCAGGGAGACGTTGCCCGCGCGCTGCGAGGTCGTCACGCGACATCCGCAACGCACATGTCGGGCATGTTGGGGGCGCAGATTGCGCATGGCCAGAGCAAAACTCATCGACGACAATGCCAAAGCCAAGAAAGATCACACCCGAGGCTATGCGACTGCTCGAGCGTGAGGCGCAGCGGCGCGCCAATGCGCTCACGAACAAGCAGCTCGCGCAGTTGACAGGGCTGACGCCGGCGTACGTGGCGCAGGTGATTACGCGCATTCGCCGGAAGATCGAGGCAGAGACTCAACGCATTGACGTTTCACATGAAACGTCGCACGCATAGGCTTACGCGCCATGAGTAGCCGAGCGACACGGGCCTACGTCTCTGCCTACGATCGCGCGAGCCCGCATCACTCGCGCCTGTACCGCTTCGAGAAGCGGCGATACGTCGCCGACTTCAACGGCGCGCTCGGTGAGCGCCTACTGTCATCCGCGACATGGCGCACCGACGCGCCCGAAATCGGCGTGATGTCCGATGCCCAGATCAGCCAGGACCGGCGCGAGACCTCGATCATGTACGCCTCGCAGCTCTGCGGATGGGCTAACCTGCGATGCGACGCCACGCTCGACGATGGCTCGATCCTCACGCAAGTGTTTCGTGTCGAGGTGCGCGAGGCTTCCGGATACTTCGACGACCCGCCAATCCAAACCGGACCGGTAAGTGTCACTGTGACGGCACCGGCGGTAAGTTATTGATTCTAAAAGGCTTATGGGTCGTCCACGCAAGAAAATCGATCCCGAGCAAGTGCGTGCATTGGCAGGCATCGGCTGTACGCACGAGGAGATAGCTGCTGTCCTCAAGTGCTCTCCGGACACCCTCACGCGCCGTTTTGCGGACGCCCTAAAGGAGGGGAAACAACACGCAAAAGCGAGCCTGCGCCGAATGCAGTGGGAAGCGGCGAAGAAGGGCAACGTCACGATGATGATTTGGCTCGGTAAGCAGCTGCTCGGCCAGCGTGACCAGATGGAGCACTCCGGCCCGGACGGCGGTCCGGTCAGCATTGCTCGAATAGAGCGGGTGATCGTCAGTGCGGGTGCTGAGACGCAAGGTAGCTAAGGTCTTCGAGCCGCTGCTCGAGCCGGCGCCGTACAAGGGCGCGTACGGTGGCCGCGCGTCCGGGAAATCGCATTTCTTCGCCGAGCAACTCATCGAGGATGCGCTCGCTGAACCGGGCAGCAACGGTGGCGAAGGACTGCGCGCTATCTGTATTCGCGAGGTTCAGCGAGATCTCACGCAGTCTAGCAAGCATCTCATCGAGCAGAAGCTCGCGGCGTTCGGCCTAGGCGAGCGCGACGGGTTCAAAATCTACCAAGAGCGCATCACGACGCCAGGTGATGGCGTGATCATCTTCAAGGGCATGCGGGATTACACGGCGGACTCGATCAAGTCGCTCGAAGGCTTCAAGCGTGCATGGTGGGAGGAAGCGCACACCGCGACGATGCACTCGATCAACTTGCTGCGCCCCACGCTGCGTGCGCCGGGTGCTGAGCGATGGTTTTCGTGGAATCCGTCTCGCCCGACAGACGCAATCGAGCTGTTGCTACGCGGTCCGTTACTGCCGAGCGGTGCGATCGTCGTGCGCGCCAATTGGCGCGACAACCCGTTCTGGAACGACGAGCTCGAGCGCGAGCGGCAGGACTTCCTGCGCACACAGCCCGAGCTCTACCCGCATGTGTGGGAGGGCGAGTATGCGCGCGTGCTGTCAGGCGCTTACTATGCCAAGCACATCGCCGAAGCGCGCGAGCAGCGGCGAATCGGGCGCGTAGCAGCGGATCCGTTGCTGACTCTGCGCGCGTTCTGCGACCTGGGTGGGACAGGCGCACGAGCTGACGCATTCGCGATGTGGATCATGCAATTCGTCGGTCGCGAGATTCGCGCGCTCGATTACTACGAGGCGGTTGGTCAGCCGCTGGCAACGCATCTGGAATGGATGCGATCGCGTGGATATACGCCGCAGCGCTGTCAGGTGTATTTGCCGCACGATGGCGACACGCATGATCGTGTGCACGACGTGTCGTTTGCCTCTGCGTTTCGCTCAGCCGGCTACACCGTCACCGTCATCCCGAATCAGGGCGCAGGCGCGGCTAAACTCCGTATCGAGGCTGGCCGTCGCTGGTTCCCGTCGATCTGGTTCAACGCGCCTGAAGACGCCGATTGGGAAACGCAGCCGACGTGCGCGGCAGGTATCGAGGCGCTCGGCTGGTATCACGAGAAGCGTGACGAAACGCGCAACATCGGTCTGGGGCCTGAGCACGATTGGTCGTCGCACGCAGCCGATGCATTTGGCCTGGCGTGCATCTGCGCTGACCAAGTGTTCGATGAGCTCGGCCGCCCGAAAGAGCCGCTTCCGATTGCACTACCGACCCAGTTCACGCGCGGGTACGCGCCATCGCTGACGTTCCCGGACTACTGACATGGCACGCAAAGACGCAAAAAGCACCAAGCAGCCGACGTCGGATCGCGACTTCGTGCGCGAGGCTTGCGAGAAATTCGAGGAGGCCGAGCAGCATCAGTCGGATCTGCGCCAGAAGGCCATCAGCGACTACAAATTCGCGATGATCCCGGGCCATCAGTGGGACAACCATCTCGCGTTGAAGCGTCGTAATCGACCGTGCTACGAGTTCAACCGCATCCGGCAGATGATCCGGCGCGTGACGGGCGAGCAGTTGCAGAATCGCCCGCAGATCAAGCTGCGGCCGACCGAAGACGAGGACCGCACACTCGCTGAGATATACCAGGGCCTCATTCGCAATATCGAGGCCGTCTCTCACGCGAAGATCGCGTACGACCTCGGGTTCACCTGGGCGTGCGTCGCCGGCCGCGGCGCCTGGGAGATCAAGATGGAGTACGAACGCGAGGATGGCTTCGACAAGTGCCTGCTGATTGCGCCGATCCTAGACCCGTACTCCGTCGTGTTCGACCCCGCGGCGAGGGACTTCTTCCGCCGCGATGCTCGCTATGCCTTCAAGTCGACGCTCATCTCTCGCGACAAGTTCAAGGAACTCTATCCAGGGCGAGAAGTCGTGCCGTTTGGCGATGGGATTGCGCCGAACGAGCGTTACTGGTGGTACGAGGACGAGGTGCGCATCGCGCAGTACTGGTGGAAGGAGCCGAAGCGAAAGCTCATCTACCTGCTCAACGATGGCCGCATCGTGGATGCCGTCGAGTTCGATCCGATTGCGCCGGAAGCTGCACGTCAGGGCATCACGATCGTGCAGATGCGCGAGATTACGGTCGATGTGGTGAAGTGCTGCCTTATCTCAGGACGCGAGCGACTGACGGAAGTCATCGACTGGCCGGGTAAGTACATTCCGCTCATCATCAACTGGGGTGAATTCCACGTCGTCGACGGGAAGGAATACTACTCCGGGATGACGCGCTACGGCCGCGACGCGCAGATGGTGCACAACTTCGAGCTGTCGACGCTCATCGAAGTCGTCGCGAAGATGCCGAATTCGCCGCTGACTGCGACACCGAAGATGATTGAGGGACTGCAGTCGTACTACGAGCGGCTCGGATACGATGACCCGCCGGTATTGCTATACAACGTCGATCCTTCAGCGCCTCAAGCGCGCCCGACACGTGAGCCCCCCGCGCAGTTCCCGGCGGCATTCGCGAACCTGTCGGCGATCTCGATCGACGAGCTCAAGGCGACAACGGGCATCTACGACGCGTCGCTCGGGGCGCGCGGCAACGAGACGAGCGGACGAGCGATCATCGCTCGCCAACGCGAAGCGGACATCGCGAATTACATCTTCATCGACAACCACATGAAGGCGCTGCAGTTCACCGGCGAGGTTTTGGTCGATCTGATCCCGAAGGTGTACGACTCGACGCGCACGATTCGCGTTCTCGGAGAGGACGGTGCGGAGAAGTTCTACCGCATCAACCAGCCGATCATCGACGAAGAGACTGGCCAAGAGGTCATCTTGAATGACCTCAGCCGCGGCAAGTTCGACATCACCGTCACGACCGGCAAGTCCTTCGAGACGCAGCGCATGGAGATCGCCGAGGCGGCCGAAGCGCTCTCCGCTGCAGGCGGTCCGATCGGCGCGCTCGCGCAATACCTGCTCGTCAAGAACCTCGACCTGCCGGGGATCGACGAGTTCGTCACGGCCGTGCGTCGCGTCCTCGTCGCGCAAGGCTTGCTCGAGCCGGGCGAGAACGATCCGCCGCCACCTCCACCTCCGCCGCCGAATCCGAAGGACGTTGCTGATGCTGAGCTCAAGGCCGCGCAAGCGCAAAAGACCATTGCACAAGCTCAGCAGATCATGGCGACGACACCGGCGCAGGTCGAGAAAACGAACGCCGAGACGGCCGAGTCGATTACGCGCGTAATGGGAGCGGTGCCGCCTGCGGCGTTGTTGCCGCCGACAGCGCCGCCGATGGTGTGAGGGGTGGGCTGCCCCAATGAACCGTCGCGACAGCCATTGATGCCACATCGCTTATCCGGTCCCGCCGGTGCGCTTGTGATTAGCTGAGCACCCAAACCCATCATGTTCAGCGCGCATGGATTCGGAAGGCAGCCCACGCAGGAGTTTAGATCAAAAGTTGGCGACGTTGCAGACTCAATCGAAGAGGGCTATATGACAGACGAAGCTAACGTAGCGTCGGCTACGGATACTCAGGCACAGCCGCCCACCGAGCCGGCGACGCCAAACCCCAAGGACGTCGCCGACGCAATGCTTCGTGCTGCGCAAGCGGACAAGACGGCCGCGGAGGCCGAGCGCATCCGCGCGACGACGCCTGCCGACATCGAGCGCACGCAGGCGCAGACCGCCGAGAGCATCTCGCGCGTCGTCGGCGGGATGCCACCTTTCACGCCCCCAATGGGCGAAACGTCAAACATTGAACCTTGACCACGCGAGGGACCATGACTACTACTGCCACTCACGCGGAGTCGGCCGCGGATGCTCAGGCCACAAACGCCGCGCCTCAGGCGCAGGCGAATGAGCCCGAGCTGAAATCAACCGACACCGGCATTCTGAGCCAGTTCAAGCAAGCGGAAACGGCCACTCCGCCGCCTGCGGGCGCAACGCCCGACGGGAAAAAGCCGGACTCCGACGCTGCCCCAGCGGACGAACAGGGGAAACCCGACGCCACTGCCTCCGAGGCGGAGCATCAGGGCGATGACGATCGAGACGATCACGATGACCGTGATCGCAAGCTCGAACCCTGGATGCGGAAACGGCTCACGCGAGCCGAAGAGAGGGGCCGCAGGCAAGCTCTCGCCGAATTCACCGCTCTACTGCGTCAGCTTCAGCCGCAGACTGCACAGGCGATCAGCCAGCAGTACATGGCCGGCGAATCGGTGCAGCCCGATGCGCAGCCGAAGACGCTCGCCGACTTCGACAATGACATCGAGGCCTACACCGACTATCTCGTCGAGCAGAAGCTGAAGAAAGCGCTCGCCGAGCGCGAGCAGCAGGAGCAGCTTCGGCAGCAGCAGCAAGCGGCCGAGGAAGCCCGCCGCGCATTCGAGGCGCGACGCGCGAAGTTCGAGGCCGAATTCGGCCCGGGCGCATGGGATGAGGTCATCACGGCGCCGGTCGACATCCCGCAGCAGGTGGTCGATCTCCTGAAAGGCCATCCGCGCGACCTGTGGATCGCTCGCCATCTCGTCCAGCATCCGGCCGAACTCGACCAGCTCCGCGGGAAATCCGCGCTCGAGATCGCGCAGCGCCTCGCAGCGATCGACGCGAAGCTGAGCGGGAACGCCGCGAACACGAATCGGCGCGAGCTTCCTCCGAAAGTCACGCAAACCCCGCCACCGCCGCCTGAGCTCCCGAGCGGCACGTCGACGGTCAAGAGCAT
>CALEKY010000015.1 GCA_937902995.1 uncultured Sinobacteraceae bacterium | reverse complement strand
CAAGCGTGGGTATCCAAACCAGCCACCAAGAAAGTGGGTGTCCAAAAGCAGTCTTGTATGCAACTGGCCTGCGGACATTCCTCGCTACATCGGCATTGCGAGCGCTGAGAAAAAAATTCGATACTCGACGTGCCAGTAAACCTTTTGCCCGTTACTCGTATCCCAAGCACAGCTCTTCTCTTGCCCAGGAGCTCAGCATGGCTCAAGAACTGACACTCACTCGCCGCGCCGTGGTATGTGCGGGCGCTGCAACAGTCGGCAGTATTGCGGTGGCTGACCTCTTCATGACTGCGGAGGCACTTGCAACGACTGGCCCTCGCGGCGGCATCGAATACTTCGCCCGGTTCGGGGTGACCGAAAAGCTGATTCGCGATGCGATTTCGGTGGCGCTGTCGAAAGGCGGCGAGTACGCCGATGTGTTCTTCCAGCACCGCGTTACGAACAGCATGGCGCTCGAAGACGGTGCTGTGAATCGCGCAGTCGCAAATGTTGCTCTCGGCGTGGGTGTCCGCGTCGTCAAGGGCGACCAGACCGGATACGGCTTCACCGAGGATCTGACGCCCGAGGGTCTGCGACGTGCAGCATTGACTGCTGCAGCAATCGCGCAAGGTCCGAGCCGAGCCGCGCCTACATCGTTCCACGCAATGGACGAGAGACCGAATCGCTACCCAATACGCGTGAGTTGGGAAGATGTACGCCCACAGCAGAAACTCGAGCTATTGATGGGACTCAATGAGCGAACATTCAGCGCCGATCCGCGCGTCAAGAAAGTCAATCTGAGTTTCATGAATCAAGGCAGCGTGATCCTCGTGGCCGATTCGCTGGGACGAATCGTGGAGGATTCGCAGCCGATGACCACGTTGAGTCTCTCGATCGTTGCCGAGCACAATGGTCGACGCGAGAACAACTCCGCGAACCGTGCCGCGCGCGCCGATATCAACTGGTACACCAGCGAACGTTTGGACCGCCTCGTGGCGGATGTACTCGCGCGAACGATGATTCTGTTCGAATCCGATCAGCCACCTGCCGGAGAGATGCCGGTCGTCATGGGCGCAGGTGGCTCGGGCATCTTACTGCACGAAGCAATCGGTCACGGCATGGAAGCGGACTTCAACCGCAAGAACATTTCCATCTACTCGGACAAATTAGGCAAACCCGTTGCAAAGCCATTCGTCAGCATCGTCGACGAAGGCACGCAGCAAGCTGCACGAGGCGCGCTCAACGTAGACGATGAAGGCAATCCGGTCGGCAGCACGATGCTCGTGGAGAACGGCACACTAACGAGCTATCTCCACGATTCGATTTCGGCCAAGCACTACGGCGTGAAGCCGACCGGAAACGGACGTCGGCAGGGCTACGAATTCCCGCCGATGCCGCGCATGCGGTCGACCTACATGCTTCCCGGGCCGCACAAACGCGACGAAATCATCGCGTCCGTGAAGAAGGGCATTTATTGCGATCACTTCAGCAACGGGCAGGTGTACATCGGGGCCGGAGATTTCACGTTCTACGTGAAAAACGGCTACATGATCGAAAACGGCAAGCTAACGCGCCCGATCAAGGACGTGAACATCATCGGCAACGGCCCGAAGGTGCTCGAACTCATCGACATGGTGGGGGATGACTTGAAAATCGACGAAGGCGGTTGGACGTGCGGCAAGGACGGTCAGAGCGTTCCGGTTTCGCAAGGCATCCCGACGGTTCGGGTCTCCTCGCTCACCGTCGGCGGTCGGGCTGACAAGAAGGCGTGAGAAAAGCGATGAGCACGAAACATCCTACTGAGGAAATGGCCGAGATCGTCTCTCGCTGTATCGACTTGGCCAAACAAGCAGGCGCCCGCGAATGTGCGGCGCGCGGTTATCGCACGCGCGATGTCTCGCTCGAGTACCGCGACGGCAAAGTCGAGAAGATCTCTGAAGCGACGAAACGCGGCATCGCAATCGAGCTGTTCGTCGACGATCGCTACTCGGTGGTCTCGACGAGCGACTTGCGACCCGATGCGCTGCGTACCTTGATCGCAGATTCGGTCGCTGTCGCAAAGGCTTTGTCACCCGATCCGTTTCGCGCTCTGCCCGATCCGGCGCTGTACAAGGGCCAGGCAAAGCTGGATCTGCAGCTCGCGGATTCGCAGTACGAGTCGGTCGACGCGCAGAAGGCCGAGCGTTATGCGGAAGCGATTTACGAGGCTGCGCGCAGCGTCAAAGGCAACGAGTCCATATTGTCCGTATCGACGTGGGCGGGCACGACGCTGAATGAGTCGTGGCTCGTGACTTCGAATGGATTCAGCGGCTCGACTCGCAGCACGTCGTATTCGGTCGGTGCGCAAGTAAGCGCCAAAGATGCCGACGGTCGAAGACCTGAAGAGTACGACTACGCAACCTCGCGCTTTTGGAACGCATTGCCGGAGGCGCAGATTGTCGGGCGCAGTGCCGCCGAACGTACACTTTCGCGTCTCGGTTCGAAGAAATCGCCGAGCGCCTCGATGACGGTCCTCGTCGACAATCGTGCTGCAGGGCGCTTAGTCAACATGCTGCTCGGGCCGCTGCAAGGCTCAGCGATCCAACAAAGGCGCTCATTCCTGGAAAACAAGCTTGGGCAAGAGCTTTTCAGTCCGCTGCTGACGTTACGCGACGATCCGTGGATTCCGCGAGGGTTCGGCTCACGACTCTTCGACAACGAAGGCATTGCGGCGAAACCACGTCCAATCTTCGAATCTGGCGTGCTCAAGTCGTACTACATCGACAACTACTACGGCCGCAAACTGCAGATGACGCCAACGAGTGGTTCGCCGTCGAATCTCGCCTGGCAGCTCGGTTCGAAGTCTCAGCACCAGCTGCTCGCCGACATCAAGGAGGGACTCCTGGTCACCGGCTTCATCGGCGGAAACGCCAACGCCGGCACGGGTGATTTTTCGCTCGGGATCATCGGCTTTCGAATTCGTGACGGCGCGATCGCGGAACCGGTTTCCGAAATGAACCTCTCGGGAAATAACTTGGACTTTTGGAAACGTCTCTCGGCCGTCGGCAACGACCCATTCCCGTACAGCGCATTGCGCACACCATCGCTCGTATTCGACGGCGTTTCCGTCGCTGGCGTCTAGGCCCAGCGCATCACGTACCTCTGCTGTGCGGCAGCGCCGCCGCCCAGCAGCCCCTTTTGCTTTGGACACCCACTGATCCACCTTTTGATACCGTTCCTGCTCCTCTTGGACACCCACCTATTAAGGACGCTCGCCGACGTGTCCAGTCACGTCAGTGGATGTCCAGTCTTCCAATGGTGGGTGTCCAGTCTTCCACCCGGTCTTCCAACGACATCAATGGGTGTCCAGACTTCCATACGCAGACTTCCAGACGGTGTTCGGCAGCGTTCGCGCCTGCATCCACCTGCATTTCTATGCGATCCAACCAGTAAATCGCCATCTCGTACCTCATTCGTTGAGATACGGTGGGGCGCACGAAGGATCGAACTGCACAGCAATGGGATACCCGCGCAAGCATCTCATTTGTCTAAATGACACACCGTACTACCACGTGGTCTCGCGATGCGTACGGCGCTCGTGGCTCTGCGGATACGACGACTACACCGGACGCGATTACTCGCATCGCAAAGCCTGGGTTGTCGACCGGCTCGAGCTCTTGGCAGACATCTTCGCGATAGACGTCTGTGCGTACGCAGTGATGTCGAACCACTATCACATCGTGCTGCATGTAGATCGCAATCGTGCACAGAGCTTGACTGATATCGGAGTTGTGGAACGCTGGTCGCGTCTTTTTCGTGTGCCGTTAGTCGTCCAGCGCTGGCAGGAAGGCATAGCGAACGAAGCCGAAACAGAAGCCGCCCTACAAGTCGTCGCGCGCTGGCGTAACCGCCTGACCGATGTCAGTTGGTTCATGAGATGCATGAACGAGTATCTGGCACGGCGAGCAAATGCAGAGGACGAATGCACTGGCCGATTCTGGCAGGGGCGATTCCATTCTCAGGCACTGCTCGATGAGGCCGGTTTGCTCACTGCCATGGCCTACGTCGATCTGAATCCCGTTCGAGCAGGCATCGCTGATTCGCCAGATGAAGCAGAGTTCACGTCCATCTACACCCGTATCCGGGAAATGCACCGAGTTGCATCAGCGTCTAAGTCTTCATCGCGAACCCGTTCGTATCGATTGCTTCCTTTTCGCGACCAGGCACCCGAAAACGCCCCAGCAATTCCGATGAGTTTTCACGAGTACATTGCGTTGCTCGACTGGTCCGGTCGCTGCAAGCGAAAAGACGGGCAGGGCGTCATCGATAACCGAGCGCCTCCCCTACTCAACCGGCTCAGCATCGACGCCGAGGTCTGGAAGCAGGCAATGAACGTGCGCGGCAATGTATTCGGGCGCGCCATGGGTAGACTCGACCGCCTACGCCTGCATGCGCGAGCACTCGGCCAGAAACGGATCAAAGGCATCACGCACGCACAGCGACTATATGGAACCGGATAATTCAGCTCGCACAGGAGCCTGCAAGAATCGCTTCGCCAAGATCAAGCAGGGCGCTTCAACTTCATCGCGCGCAAGCCGACCAAAGGACCGACCCTGCCTCCGCGCGGAGTCGACATGCGCTACGGTTCATCGTAGACGACAGGAACGTTGCCGCGAGGCGTACACCACTTCTTGAGAAGCTTGTCGATCAATTCTGGCTATCGATGAAACAGCCCGACGCGGACTGCAAAGATCTTGTCAAACTTCAGCGGGCCAGGATCGAAACGCAGCACATCGGCAACGTGCAACCCTACCAGACTCGATGTGACTGCCGGTTGCGCCGAATTGACGCGGAAATCATCTTCGCCGACTTGTCTATCGCAACGAGTGGGCCGCTTTGCAAGAGCTCACACATAGCTCGCCGCCACGCCATGACCGCAGCCCATTTCGAGCACCGCATCATCCGGTCGGATACGCAGCTGACCGACGATTGATCTAAGCCGTTGACTCATCGCCCTTTGAGTCTCGCTATGCCACCCGCGTTATGGGTGTGGGTGCCCAAGACAATTCATGACACATTACGTGGATGTCCAAGCGGGCAAAGCGGGCGAAGGGACGAAGCGGACGGAAACGCGGCACGCCCGCGTATCAATCCTCATCAATCCCCCGAAGCGCGGAGACAAGTGGATGGGTGTCCAAGGTGGACCAAGGTGGATTGTCCAAGGAGGATTGGTCGTACAACGAGAAACGTGGATGTCCAATGGTGGTGCGGAAGCGGAGACAAGCGGATGTCCAACGGCGGGGTGTGGATGTCCAATGGTGGTGTCCAATGGTGGTGGTGAATGGTGGTCGGGGGGATTGAGGTGGATGGATGGCGGCGGGCGGTCGAGAAATCGATGGGTGTCCAA
>CALEKY010000014.1 GCA_937902995.1 uncultured Sinobacteraceae bacterium | reverse complement strand
GGGCAGGCCTTGGAGGGCAAGCCGCTGTTGAGCGAGAGGAATTGGATCAGCCATGGATCGACGGAAATTCGAGGAAAAAGCCGTAGTTAGCCAAGTAGCTCGCCACCACGCAAACTGTCAAATCGCCGCCAATTCTGCGGGTTTACGGGTTCGCCGAACGCGATTAGCGTCACACAAACCGCGCTGGATTGTACCCATGCAGTCTCTAACGTCGCAGTCGAAACCACGTCGACGCGCCGAGGGCGCCGCGGGCGACGACTCCCATTAGCTGGCGCAGGGATAATGTTGGTATGTGAGCCGGTGTGTGATTGCATGGTTCAAGCTTCGAGGGAGGCGGTTCGCAGTGCCTGGACCATGAAAAGAAGAGGGCGCCCAATGGGCGCCCCCTCTGGATGGCTGTGCTAGCGAACTAGTGCCATTAGTTATTGCCGGCGCCACGGCAAGTTGCCGGCAGGTACTTCGGAAGGATCGTGGTGGCATTTGCCGAGTCGCCGGAATCCGTGCCAGCCTGGTCGGCTGCGGAGGTGCCTTCGAGCGCAGGCTCCGGAGCATAGCCGCAGCGCCAGACGATGTCCTGATTGCCGCTCACGTACGGCTGCAGAGCGAGCGTCTCGCCGTCGATCGCCGCGTTGGCTTGGCCGTTGTTGGCCGAACCAGCGTAGGTAATCACCAGCGTACCGGCTTCGCCCTCTGCGAAATCCACCGAGCTCACATACTTGCCGCTCGGCGGCGTCTCAGTGCCGTTCTCGTCGACGATGCCGACTTCCGTCAGCGACGTCGGCCACTCACCCGTCTGCGCATACGTCTCAGCAACCGCCGCCTTGACAGCGCCGGCCAGGTTCAGGCCTTCCGTCACTTGCGAACGGATCGTGTAGTCCTGGTACGCAGGAATCGCGATCGCCGCAAGGATGCCGATGATCGCGACCACGATCATCAACTCGATCAGGGTGAAACCCTTTTGTACTTGCTTCAGCATTTGATGCTCCTAACTGTGTGAACTCGAGATCAGCGGCCCAGGGCCGGCACGAAGCCTTGAGCAATTGGTGTGCCAGACGCCTCGTCAGGAGCGCAAGTTACTGAGCGGCCGCCAGGTTTACTGAGATGCAGTGCACATTGTTAAATGACTGTGCCGCGGCATTTTGTGCGCTCTCTGTCACTCACTGACAAACTTCGTCAGTTGGTGACGCCGCAATCCGACACAGCTCACTCGATTCCGAGTTTCTTGATGCGGTAGCGAAGCGAGCGGAAGGTCATGCCGAGCAGTTGTGCGGCTTTCGTCTTGTTGTAGCGCGTCTGCTCGAGGGCTCGCAGGATGGCATCGCGTTCGATGTCTTCGAGCGCATCGCCGAGCTTTTCTCCCGGCGGCACCACGCCCTGAATCGGCAGCTCAGGCGTCACAACCTTCGGTCGAAGCTGAAGATCGGCTACGTCGATGACTCCATTCGAACAAAGTGTGGCCGCGCGTTCGAGCACGTTTTCCAGCTCGCGGACATTGCCCGGGAACGAATAACTCGACAGCGCCGCTATGGCCTGGTCAGTCATGTGCAGCTCGGGCACGCCAGTCTGTTTGGCCAGCTTGGTCAGCATTGCATCGACCAGCTCGGGAATATCTTCGAGACGCTCGCGCAATGCGGGCACGCGGATCTCGATCACGTTGATGCGATAGAACAAGTCTTCGCGAAACTTGCCTTCGGCAACGAGCGCGGCAAGGTTCTTGTGCGTGGCCGAGAGAATGCGCACATCGACTGCTTGTTCGCGCGACTCGCCGACCGGTCGAACCGCTTTCTCTTGAATCACACGCAATAACTTCACTTGCATGTGGAGCGGCAGATCGGCGATTTCATCGAGGAACAGCGTTCCGCCTTCGGCCGATTGAATGAGGCCTTGCTTGTCGGACACCGCGCCCGTGAAGCTGCCTTTGCGGTGCCCGAAGAATTCGCTTTCCATGAGCTCCGAAGGGATGGCGCCGCAATTGACGGGGACGAACGGGCCGTCGCGCCGGGCGCCGGCATTGTGAATGAGCTGTGCGACGAGCTCTTTGCCTGTACCGGATTCTCCGCAGATGTGCACAGGTGCTTGGCTGCGCGCGACTCTCTGGATCATCTCGCGCAACTGCTCCATCGCGCGCGACTTGCCGAGCAGCTTGATCTCAGGCGGTTCGCTTGCGCGCTTGGTGCCTTCACCGAGCTTGAGCGTTGCAGCAATCAGCTTGCGCAATGCGACAAGATCGAGGGGCTTCGAGATGAAATCGAATGCGCCGAGCTTCAGCGCGCGCACCGCGCTTTCGACGTTGCCGTGCGCGGTGATCACCGCAACGGGTGTCTGCGGTTTGTTCTTTTGAATCCATTCGACGAGCGCCAGCCCATCGCCGTCCGGCAAGCGCATGTCCGTCAAGCACAAGTCGAACACGCCGTTGCGCAACTCGCGAGTCGCGGAAGTCAGGTCGCCGCACGTGACGACATCGATCTGCATCCGCTCCAGCGTGATCTGCAGCAGCTCGCGAATGTCCGGCTCGTCATCGACGACGAGAGCTTTATGGCTAGTCATAGGCTGTAGGCTGTAGGCTGTAGGCTGTAGCCAGAGCGAGCAAGGCTGCAGGCCTGCGGCAATGTAGCTCAACGCTGTCGCTCACAAGGTGAGCGTTACGAACCGGTCGCAGCGGAAGTGCGCGCGCCACGCAATGTGCGTAGGAGCGCGTTGAGACACTTCGCGGTTTGAATGCATGTATCTTGCAGCCCAGCGACTGCTGATTCAGAGAGGAACCCCAGCCGTTCGCAAAGTCCGATCTGATACTCGAGTTCGCGAGCCGATCCATAGGCAACTTCGAGAAATCGCGCATATTCGTCTTGGCTTGTGCGGGCACAACCTTCGACGATGTTGGTTGCCACCGAAACCGCGGCCCGCCGCATTTGCGATTGCAGACCGAAACGCTCGGCAGATGGGAAATCTTTCGTCTCACGATAAACCGCCAATGCCAGCTGATCCGCAAGAGAAAACGCTCTGAGCTTCGTGTGATCGCGCATAGCACCCTCCATGTGCTTTCCTACAGCCTACAGTCTACAGCCTATAGCCTGCACAATGAGCTTTGCTCATTGCGCGGTCATTGCGCCTCCCACCTCTGCGGATCTGCGAAAACGACTCGAAAGATACTACCACCGCCCTCCCGGGGCTCGTAGACGAGCACTGCACGATTCGTTTGTGCGAGCTCGCGTGCAATGAACAGTCCGAGGCCGGTGCCGCCTTGGCTTTTTCCAGAGGTGAAGAACGGCTCGAAGATGCGGTCCGTGTCCGCTTCGCGAATGCCGGGGCCGCGGTCGAGCACTTCGAGGAAGGGGCGGTTCGTGCCGCTCATGCGACCGGTGCGGATCTCGATTGGGCCGGAATGTTCCGCCGTACGCCCGTAGCGCAGCGCGTTTTCGCACAAATTCCAAAGCAGTTGATGCAGGTGCGTCGCATCGAAGCGCACCTCGACCTCGCTCATGCCCGGATCGAATCGAAGGACCTCCTCGTCGACTTGCGAGGTTTGCCGGAATTCGCCGAGGAATTCGCGGAGCCAAGCGTTGATCTCGATGCGCTCGGGCCGGCTCGAATCGCGCCGCGACAATTGCAGGACGCTGTCGATGATGCTGCTCACGCGTTCGCCGTTGCTCGTGATGATGGACGTCAAGCGCCGTTCTTGAGGAGTCAGCGACGGCGATTCGGCAAGAAGTTGCGCCGCGTGGCTCATGGCGCCGACCGGGTTGCGGATTTCGTGCGCGATGCTCGCGCTCAAGCGGCCGAGCGCGGCGAGCTTCGATTGTTGGACGCGTTCGGCAATCAGCGTCGTGTCCTCGAGAAAGATCAATGTCGGACGCCCGCGTCGCTCGTGTTCGAGCGAAACGAAATGAGGCTGAACGAACGAGCCGCCGTCGGAGGACAACACTGTCAACGAGCTCAATTGCCAATCGTAGGCGTTCAGGCGCCAGGTCTCGAGCAGGTAGAGAAGACGCGGAGACACTTCGCCCAACGGCGTGCCAGGCTCGACGGGGCCTCCCTTGAGCAACTTCGCTGCGGACTCGTTGATGAGTCGAATCGTGTCGTTCTCGTCGACCACCAGAATGCTTTCGCGCAGGTGCTGCACGATGAATTGATTGAGCTCGGCGAGATTGGCGATGTCGACTTCTTTCTGCCGCACCCGCTCTTCGCTTTCGCGAAGGCTCCGTGCCAGCGGCCCCATGCCGAGCGTCACGATGAAAATCAACGCGCCGACGATGCCGGCAGCAGTGAAATCGGCCGGTTCGCCCCTGCCTTCGAGCGACGTCATCACCTGCTGGAGCAGGAGCGCAAGCGTCGCGACGGAAGCAAACGAGAGGGCAAGACGCTGTCGAACGACGAAACTGGCGGCGCCGACCGGCAGCACCATCAGCGCTGCGAGGCCGCCACTCGTGCCCCCGCTGGCATACGTGAGCAGCGTGATGACCAGAATGTCCAAGCTCACGCTGATTGACGTCTGCAAGATCAGCTCGGGCCAACGTTTCTTGATGCTCGGGATCATTCCCAACCCGAACAGCAGATACGCGATCAATGCCCCGTTGAATATGGCCGGCTCGACGTGGCCGACCGGGCTCGGGGACATCGTGGCTTGCAGCACGAATAGGGCCGCCGGCACGAGCACGCGGAACAAGTTGACGAGCGCAAGGACGCGCCAGGCGAGATTGGCTGTGGTCGTCGGAACGGCCGCTTCTTCTAAGAATGACGCCATCGTCCGCTCAAGTTATCACGGCCGCAGGCGGCGGCCGTATGGCGTTGCGCCTCGGTGCCGACTGAACAGCTCCCCATGACACTTCGGTGCCCATTTCGTGCCGTTCGCAGCGAAATTTCCTCGGTTGGACTCGCTATGCGGTTTGCATCGCCACCGAATTCCTCCAGAATACGCGGCTTTCGAATCGACCGCGGATGAGCCACAACCGATGAATCTGCACGAATATCAATCCAAGCAATTGTTCGCCCGCTACGGAATTCCGGTGCCGGTCGGCCACGTGGCCTCGAGTCCTGCCGAGGCGGCGGATGCAGCAAGGCGGATCGGCGGTTCGAAATGGGTCGTCAAGGCGCAGGTGCATGCGGGCGGACGCGGCAAGGCCGGTGGCGTCAAGCTGGTCGATTCGCCGGAAGCTGCGGCGCAAGCAGCCGAAGCCATGATCGGAACGCGCCTGGTCACGCACCAGACGGGTGCGGCAGGTCTGCCGATCAACCAAGTGTTCGTCGAGGAAGGCTCGAAGATCGTCCGTGAGCTCTACGTGAGCTTGGTGTTGAACCGCGACAAAGGCCACATTGCTTTCATTGCCTCGGCCGCGGGCGGCATGGACATCGAAGAAGTCGCCGCACACACGCCCGAAAAAATCATTCGCGTGAATGTGCATCCGGCTGCTGGTTTGCAGCCTTCTCACTGCCGCGTCCTCGCCTACGGTTTGGGTCTCGAGGGCAATCAGATCGAGCAATTCGCCTCGATCGCTCAGGCGCTGTATCGGTTGTATCTCGAGAAGGACGCCAGCCTCGTCGAGATCAACCCGTTGATCGTGACGGCCGAAGGCAAGCTGGTCGCTCTCGACGCGAAGATCAACATCGAAGACAACGCGCTGTTTCGTCAAAAAGAGCTCGCTTCTTGGCGCGATGAAAGCCAGGAAGACGAGATGGAGCGGGAAGCCGCCAAGCACGAGCTCAATTACGTCTCGCTCGACGGCGACATCGCCTGCATGGTCAACGGCGCCGGTCTCGCGATGGCCACGATGGACATCATCAAGCTGCACGGGGGCAATCCGGCGAACTTCCTGGATGTCGGCGGCGGTGCAACGCGCGAGCGCGTCACCGAAGCGTTCAAGCTCATTCTGTCGAACAAGAAGGTCAAGGCGATTCTGGTCAACATTTTCGGCGGCATCGTTCGCTGCGACATGATCGCCGAGGGCATCATCCACGCGGTGAAAGACGTCGGCGTGCAGGTGCCTGTCGTGGTGCGTATCGAAGGCACGAATGCCGCGCAGGGGCGCAAGCTCCTCGCCGACAGCGGATTGGCGATTACGCCTGCCACCGATCTGACGGACGCCGCGAAGAAAGTCGTCGCGGCGGCGAAAAACTAGGCTGTCGAAGCCGAAACCTGCAGTCGCAGCAAGAACCGACAGTAAAGCGATCTTTCTACAGCCTAGAGCCTAAAGCCTACAGCCTCGAGAACATCCCATGTCCATCCTCGTCGACAAGAACACGCGCGTCATTTGCCAAGGGTTCACCGGTAAACAAGGCACGTTCCATTCCGAGCAATGTCTCGCGTATGGCACGAAGCTCGTCGGCGGCGTGACGCCGGGACGCGGCGGCACGACCCATTTGGGCTTGCCGGTGTTCAATACGGCGCGCGAAGCCGTGCGGGAGACGGGTGCGACGGTCAGCATGATCTACGTGCCGGCGCCTTATGCGGCCGATGCAATTCTCGAAGCGGCGGATGCCGGCATCGAGTTGATCGTGTGCATCACCGAAGGCATTCCGGTCAACGACATGGTGCGTGTGAAAGCGGCGCTCGCGAGCTATGGCAGCTTGCTGATCGGCCCGAACTGTCCGGGCATCATCACGCCGGGCGAATGCAAGATCGGCATCATGCCGGGCTTCATCCACAAGCCGGGCAAGATCGGCATCGTTTCGCGCTCCGGCACGTTGACGTACGAAGCTGTGTTTCAGACCACGAATGCCGGGCTCGGCCAGAGCACGTGCGTGGGCATCGGCGGCGATCCGGTGCGCGGCATGAACTTCATCGATGTGTTGGCTCGCTTCGAAGAAGATCCGCAGACCGAAGGCATCATCATGGTCGGCGAGATCGGCGGCAGCGATGAGGAAGCCGCGGCCGAATTCATCCGCGAGAACGTCACGAAGCCCGTCGTTGCTTACATCGCTGGTGTCACCGCGCCGCCGGGCAAGCGCATGGGCCATGCGGGTGCGGTGATCTCGGGCGGCAAGGGCACGGCGGCCGACAAGTACGCTGCGCTGGAGCGGGCGGGCGTGCGCACCGTGAAGAGCCCGGCAGATCTCGGCAAAGCGATCGCCGAGGAATTGGCGAAGCGGTCCAAGCGGGCGAAAAAGACGAGCGCGAAGGCTGCAGCCAAAAAGGCTCCGGTGAAGAAGACCGCACAGAAGGCTGCACCGAAAAAAGCCGTTTCGAAAAAGTCTTCGAGTAAGGCTGCCAAGAAGGCTGCGAAGAAGCCTGCGAAGAGAGCCAAGGCGAAGGCTGCAAAGAAGCCCGCGCGCAAGAAGTAGCGGGCGAACCTACGACTTAGGCCCGATGAGGCTCGCCATGTCGTAGGGATCGAGCGGAAGGTAATCGACCGGCTCTCCTGTGGCTGGATCCAGGAGAGCCGTCCAAAAGCCTTTCTTGTGTTTCACCGGAAGCCACGTCAGCGATGCATCGGTTTCCATGAGCTTCTTTCCGACCTCCGAGTCTGCTCCGGCTGCGTTTTCGATCCTCTGCACGGCCCGCTGAAGCTCGGCCAGCGGCCGCATTCTCGCCTTGATGTTCGCCAGCTCGTCCGCGTAGGGCACGAAGAACTTGGGCCGCAGGGTTACATCTTTCCCGGCCAGCGCCCAGTCGAGCGCGTCTGCTTGATCCTGTTTTTCAACTCGAGTCGCGGCGAAAACCGGCCCCCACAACGGCAGGGTCCGGAACTGATCGAGCCTTGCTTCTTTGAGGTCCTCTGGAGCGATCTCGGCAGCCGTCACGACTTCGAGGCGATCCGTCGCGAACACGACGTACACGGGCCGGGAGTTGAACGAGACGGTCAAGCCGTAGACCAGCGCCGCAAGCTGGACGAGGCCGACGAGCGAATAGTCAAAGATCAGCTCGCGACGTGGTTTGCGGCTGTTGTAGATGACGAGCGAGATGAGCGGTCCGAGGGCAACGTCGCAGCCGATCAAGAGCATCAACAGCTTCGAGCCTCCCAGCATCTCGTTGTAAGGCTCACGGAACCACACGCCGAAGAAAAGCGCCGCGGCGGCCGCCGCGACGAGCAGCGTGACCCCAAGATGGATGCCGAAGGCGCGAAACTTCTCTTGCCAGAGTGTCATAGCCGATCGCTTTGACTGGATTGGTTTAGATTACGGGCCGGTCGGGCCGGCGGTGCGAGTATCGTCACAGTTCTGCAAGGCTTTCGCTGCGGGCCGACGGGCGCAATAATGCGCTGCCCAAGCCCGCGCGATCGTTTCATGTCCACTCTCCGTATCGCTCTCGCCCAGCTCAACTTGTTCGTCGGGGACGTCGCGGGCAACACGCAGCGCGTGATTGCCGCTGCGGCCGAAGCCCGCGATCGGTTGCAGGCCGATTTCGTTCTGTTTCCGGAGCTCACGCTGTGCGGCTACCCTCCGGAGGACCTGCTTTTCCACAAAGGTTTGCGGCGCCAGGTAATCGCGGCGCTCGAGCGCGTTCGCGCCGAGACGTCCGGCATCGCGCTCATGGTCGGCTATCCGGAGTACGCCGAAGGCGCGATCTTCAATGCCGCTGCCGTCGTCCGCGACGGCGAAGTCCTGGCGAACTACCGCAAACAAGAGCTGCCGAATTACGCGGTCTTCGACGAGAAGCGCTACTTCAAGCCGGGCCGCGGGACGTGCATCGTCGAGATCAAAGGCATTCGCATCGCAACGCTCATTTGCGAAGACATCTGGGAGCCGGGCCCGGCACGTGCAGCGAAAGAAGCGGGCGCACAATTGCTCGTCGTCATCAACGGTTCGCCGTACTCGCTGCGATACCAAGATCGGCGCGAGAAGGTCGTTCGCGAACGCGCGCTCGAGTGCGGACTGCCGGTCGTTTACGTGAACATGTTGGGCGGTCAGGACGAGCTCGTCTTCGACGGCGGATCGTTCGTCATGAATGCGTCGGGCGAAGTTGTGCAGCGCCTGGCGCCCTTCAAAGAAGCGCTCGAGATCGCCGAGATCGAGCTGGTCGACGGCAAGGCTCGTCCGAAACACGGACACGTCGAGCCGGAGTTGTCGGAAGAGGCGAGCGTTTACAACGCCTTGGTTCTCGGCGTGCGCGACTACGTCGGCAAGCACGGGTTTCCTGGCGTCGTGTTGGGATTGTCGGGCGGCATCGACTCGGCACTCACGCTCACGATTGCCGTCGATGCGCTCGGCGCGGATCGCGTTCACGCGGTCATGATGCCGTCGCGTTACACGTCGCAAATGAGTCTCGAGGATGCCGCGGCGCAAGCACGCTTACTCAACGTGCGCTACGACGTGATTTCGATCGAAGGGATGTTCGCGGCCGCGCTCGAAGCACTCGAGGATGTGTTCAAGGGCCGCGAGCCAGATACGACCGAAGAGAACATTCAATCGCGATGCCGCGGCTTGTTGCTCATGGCGATCTCGAACAAGACCGGACGCATGGTGCTCACGACCGGCAACAAGAGCGAAATGGCCGTGGGTTACGCCACGCTCTACGGCGACATGGCGGGCGGCTTCGCGCCGATCAAGGATTGCAGCAAGCTGCTCGTGTATCGGCTGGCCCGCTATCGCAACTCGATTTCGCCCGCGATTCCCGAGCGTGTGATCGAGCGTCCTCCGTCGGCCGAGCTGCGTCCGGATCAAAAGGACACCGATTCGCTCCCGCCGTACGAAATCCTCGATCCGATTCTCGAGCTCTTCATCGAGGACGACCTATCGGTCGACGAAATCACCGCCCGCGGCTTCGAACGCGCCACCGTCGGTCGCGTGCTCGAAATGGTGAAACGCAACGAATACAAACGCCGCCAAGCCCCGCCGGGTGTGCGCATCAGTCATCGTGCCTTCGGAAGGGATTGGAGATATCCGATTACGTCCGGATATAGAGCCCGCTGAGCAGGCTGGCGAGACGCCGCCAGGGCTCTGGGCGCTGGGCACTGGGCTCTGGACTTTTCTCGAGTCTCAGGACAGTGCTTGAATCAATCCTCGTAGCGCACGGCACGTACGTGATGCAAGAAGCATCAGGTCCGTTTCAGTCGATTGTTTCAGGTACCCGAGTCGACTGGCGACCGAGAGCTCGTATTCCAACTCGCATGCGGAGCTGTATGCGATCGTGAGGAGTCGAACGTAATCGCCTTGGGATGGGCGGGCAGAGCCTTCCACAATGTTGGCGCCAATCGAAATGGCTGCACGCCTCAGTTGGCTGGTCAAGCCAAATCGCTCTTCGGACGGAAATCTTTGCGTGGCCTTATAGACGGCTAGGACTAGAGAGTCCGCCAGCGCAAAAGCTTCGAGCCTGCGATGGTCGCGCACTGCACACCTCCTTGTGTTTGTACATTCTGTCCGGCGCTTTTGTTCTAACCAGAGCCCAGCGCCCAGAGCCCAGCGCCCTTTAACCGGGCTACCAAAACTTCCACCATGGCTTCCGCTCCGTCTGCTGCTCGGCAACTTGATCGGCGTCGCCGTAGTTCGCGCGGAGCACACGTTCGGCGTCGGCGGCGAGGTCTTCGAGGCCGAGGCGGCGATAGGCTTCTGCCATGATTTCGATGGCGCGCTTGATCTGCGGGGCGCCGTCGTAGTTCTCGATGGCGTATTTCGCGCGATTGATTGCGCCGACGTACGCGCCGCGTTCCAAGTAAAAGTCGGCGACATAAACCTCGTAGGCGGCGAGGCGGTTGCGCAGGAAGATCATGCGCTGGCGCGCATCCGCTGCGTATTCGCTGTTGGGGAATCGCTCGACCAGCGTTTGGAAGGCTTGGAACGACTTGAGCGCATCGATCGGCGGGCGTTGCGAAAGGTCGGCTTTGAACCAGCGTTCCAGGAAGTTCGGGTTGCGCTCGAACTGCACGAGACCCTTGATGTAGTAGGCGTAATCGACGCGCGGATGCGCGGGATTCTCGCGAATGAACTGATCCGCCTGGTCGATTGCAGCCTCGGTCTCGCGATTCATGTAGTACGCGTACATGAGATCGAGCTGGGCCTGACGCGCGGGATTGCTGAACGGAAAGCGCGCCTCGAGCTGCTCGTAGTAATAGATGGCATCGCGGAAGTTGCCGTTGTCCGCGGCGCGTTTGGCGAGCTCATAGAGCCGGTCGGCGTTGCCGAGCGCTTGGCGCGGATCGTTCGACGAGCACCCCGCGAGGGCCAGGAACGTCGTGGCCATGGCCATGACGAGGAGGCGCGTGAGAGAATTCTTCGACATTGAATTCTTTAGGATTTTGGCTGAGCAGGACGAAAGTCTCGGCAGTATAGCCTGCCGCAGCGACGACGCGACCTTTTGCGCGTGCTCGACGATGCTTTCGTGCCTGGCGCCGCCGTTAAGTTCCCTATGCCCGAGCCCATCCGACTTTCGCTCACGATCCCCTTCGAGAACGCCGGGCAGCGCTTGGACCATGTGCTCGCGGAACTGCTGACGGAGTATTCCCGCACGCGCATCAAGAGCTGGATCGAGGCGGGCCAGATCCTGGTCAACGGCCAGGAGCGGCGGCCGAAGGACAAGGTCCTGGGCGGCGAGCGGGTCGAAATCGATGCCACGCTGCCCGAGGCAGTTCCGGTCGAGCCGGAAAGTATCGGGCTCCAAATCGCCTACGAAGATCGTCACGTGCTGGTCATCGACAAACCGGCCGGTCTGGTCGTCCATCCCGGCGCCGGAAACGAAGCGGGCACGTTGCAGAATGCGTTGCTGCATTTCGATCCCACGCTCGCGCAGCTACCCCGCGGCGGCATCGTTCACCGTCTCGACAAGGACACGACCGGCTTGCTCGTCGTGGCGCGAACGCTCGAAGCACACACCGCGCTCGTACGTGCGCTCGAAGCCCGCGAGATCGAACGCGAATACGAAGCGATCTGCCAAGGCGTCATGACCGCCGGCGGAACCGTCGATGCGCCCATCGGCCGTCACCCCGTCGATCGCGTTCGGCAAGCCGTTCGCGCGGATGGTCGAGAGGCGATCACGCACTATCGTGTCCTGCAACGATTTCGCGGGCACACGCACATCCGCTTGCAGCTCGAGACCGGGCGCACGCATCAGATCCGCGTCCACATGGCGCACATCCACTATCCGCTCGTCGGCGATCGTGTGTATGGCGGCCGACTACTGCTCCCCAAAGGCGCAAGCCAGGAACTGATCGAGGCGTTGCGCGCGTTCAAGCGCCAAGCGCTGCACGCAGCGCGATTGGCGTTCGAGCATCCGATCACGGGTAAGCCGGTCGATGTGACGTCGCCGCTTCCGGAAGACATGCAATCGCTTCTTGCGGTACTCGCCGCCGACGCGAAGCTCGTGGCTGCAAAGCGATGAACGATTCTTTGGAATGGATCGTGCCCGACTGGCCCGCACCGCCACGCGTGCGAGCGCTTGCCACGACGCGCATCGGAGGGTTCAGCACCGGCGCATATGCGAGCCTGAACTTGGCCATGCATGTCGGCGACGACCCGGATGTCGTAAGTCGCAACCGCGCATTGCTTCGCGAAGCTGCACGGCTACCTGCCGAGCCGATGTGGCTACAGCAAGTCCATGGTACGCAGGTGTGGACGGGCGGATCGGTCGATGTGCCGCCGGTGGCGGATGCGGCAGTGACGATGAAGCAGGGAGAGGTCTGCGCCATCCTGACCGCCGATTGTCTTCCCGTGCTGTTCTGTGCGGACGATGGCAGCGCGGTCGGCGCGGCGCATGCCGGTTGGCGCGGACTTGCGGGCGGCGTGTTGGAGGCGACGATCGCCGCGATGCGAGTTGTACCCAATCGTTTGCTGGCCTGGTTGGGCCCGGCGATCGAGCCCGAAGCGTTCGAAGTCGGTGGCGAGGTCTTCGATCAGTTCGTCGCTCGCAATCCTCGGCATGAGCGTGCCTTCGTGCGCAATGCCCGCGGACGTTGGCAAGCCGATCTCTATGCGCTCGCCAGAATCGAGCTCCAGTCGCTCGGCGTGGAACGGATTTACGGCGGCGGTTTCGCGACCTTCGCCGACGCCAAGCGGTTCTACTCCTATCGCCG
Organism: uncultured Sinobacteraceae bacterium; assembly: GCA_937902995.1. Taxonomy (GTDB): domain Bacteria; phylum Pseudomonadota; class Gammaproteobacteria; order Steroidobacterales; family Steroidobacteraceae; genus Steroidobacter. The sequence continues at coordinate 16,513 of CALEKY010000014.1, read as the reverse complement.
CGACAAGCAGACGGGAAGGATGGCGACGGTGGTGTGGATGGAGTGAGGGCGCGGGGTATGGGGCTTGGGGCCACACACTGCACGCCAAGCTCGAGGTTGCGTCCGTCGAGAGGTGTGAGTCGCTGCGAAACATGAATCGGCGTCATTCGTACGCCCTGATGTCCCGCGTCCAAATGTGTGAACCGTAAAGCCCCACGTTCCAAGCCCCGAGCCCCACGCCCTTCACTCTGCTACTCTGCTCCTACAAAAACTTTCCCAAACCTTTCCCTGAACCTGTTCCAGACCCATGCCGTTGCTTGCCTGGATCGTTTTGTTCACCGCGGCTGGCGGCGTTCTGAGTGCATTGGCGGCGTCGCTGTTCCTTGCAGCGCCCGAACGGACGCGCACTCGAGCGTTGCCGCATCTGGTCAGCTTCGCGACCGGTGCCTTGTTGGGTGCGGCCTTGTTGGGCTTGTTGCCGCATGCGATCGAAGGCGCGGATACGGCGGACGCGCATGGCATCGGGCTGGCGCTGCTCGGCGGCCTGCTCGTGTTCTTCGTGCTCGAGAAGGCGGTGCTATGGCGCCACTGCCATCAGGATCTTTGCGAGGGGCACGTTCCGCACGATCACCATCGCGACGCAGCTTCGGCTTCGCTGATCCTGATCGGCGACGGCTTTCACAACGTGCTTGACGGTGTGCTGATCGCCGCAGCGTTCATGACCGATGTGCACTTGGGCATCGTCACGGCGGTCGCAGTGACCGCGCATGAAATCCCGCAGGAGGTGGGGGATCTCGCCATTTTGCTGAACGCAGGCATGTCGCGGGCGCGGGCGCTCAGCTTGAATTTGCTGACCAGCGTGACCTCGGTCTTGGGCGGTCTCGTCGCTTATTTTCTCTTGGCGGAGGTCACCCATTGGCTGCCTTACGCGTTGGCGATCGCCGCATCGAGCTTCCTTTACATCGCCGTGGCCGATCTCATTCCGGGGCTGCATCGCCGCGTAGATCCGGGTTCGGGCGTGCGACAACTGGTCGTCATCCTGATGGGCGTCATCGTGATCTACGTCACCCATCGCATCGCGCATTGAGACCCCATGGCGACGCCCGCTACCTAAACGGTTAGGGCGAGGTACGGATGGGCTCCGCTCGGCCGAGTCCTTACCGTTGAACTGAGGTAGGTCAGCCCCACAAAGCCTGCAAGCAATCACGGGCCAGGGCCGCTCGCGAGGTGGACCGCAAGCCCCAACCATAGCCGAGATTTCACGCATGCGAATGGACAAACTGACAAGCAAATTCCAACTGGCCCTGGCGGACGCCCAGTCGCTGGCCATCGGCCGCGACCATCAATTCATCGAGCCTCTGCACGTCATGATGGCGCTGCTCGATCAGCAGGGCGGGACAGTGCGGCCCTTGCTCGACAAGGCCGGCGTCAATATCAACGTACTGCGCACGCAGCTGCAGGAAGGGCTCGACCGTTTGCCTCGCGTGGAAGGCGCGGGCGGCGACGTTCACATCTCCAACGAGCTGAATCGCGTTCTGAACCTCACTGACAAGATCGCGCAAAAGCGCGGCGATCAGTACATCTCGAGCGAGCTGTTCGTGCTCGCTGCCCTGGAAGAGCGCGGCTCGCTCGCCACGATTTTGCGCAATGCCGGCGCTGTCAAAGGCTCGATCGAAAAGGCGATCGACGAAGTGCGCGGCGGCGAGAAGGTCACCGATCCGAATGCGGAGGAGAGCCGCCAAGCGCTCGAGAAGTACACGATCGATCTCACTGCGCGCGCCGAGCAAGGCAAGTTGGATCCGGTGATCGGCCGCGACGACGAAATTCGGCGCACTGTGCAAGTGCTGCAGCGGCGTACGAAGAACAATCCCGTGCTCATCGGCGAGCCCGGCGTCGGTAAGACCGCCATCGTCGAAGGACTGGCGCAACGCATCGTCAACGGCGAAGTGCCGGAGGGTCTGCGCAACAAGCGCATTCTCGCGCTCGACATGGGCGCTTTGATCGCGGGTGCGAAGTATCGCGGCGAATTCGAGGAGCGCCTGAAGGCCGTGCTCAACGAGCTCGCGAAACAGGAAGGTCAGATCATTCTGTTCATCGACGAGCTGCACACGATGGTCGGCGCCGGCAAGGCCGAAGGTGCGATGGACGCCGGCAACATGCTGAAGCCCGCGCTCGCGCGCGGCGAGCTGCATTGCGTCGGCGCGACGACACTGGACGAATATCGCAAGTACATCGAGAAGGACGCGGCGCTCGAACGCCGTTTCCAGAAAGTGCTCGTCGACGAGCCGTCGGTGGAAGACACGATCGCCATCCTACGCGGCCTCAAAGAGCGGTACGAAGTTCACCACGGCGTCGAGATCACCGACCCCGCAATCGTTGCCGCCGCGACGCTCTCGCATCGCTACATCTCCGATCGGCAGCTGCCGGACAAGGCCATCGACCTGATCGACGAAGCCGCTTCGCGCATCCGTATGGAAATCGATTCGAAGCCCGAGGCGCTCGATCGTCTCGAGCGGCGCATCATTCAATTGAAGATCGAGCGCGAGGCGTTGAAGAAGGAGTCCGACGAAGCGTCGAAGAAGCGACTTGCTGCCCTCGAGGAGCAACTGAGCGCGCTCGAGAAGGAATACGCGGATCTCGAAGAAGTCTGGAAGGCCGAGAAGGCCTCGTTGCAGAGCGAGGCGCACATCAAGGAAGAGCTCGAACGTGCGAGGATCGAGCTCGAAGCGGCACGTCGTGCGCAGGACTTGGCCCGCATGTCCGAGCTGCAATACGGCCGGATTCCGGAGCTCGAACGCCGTCTCGAGCAGGCCGCATCTGCCAAGCAGCAGGAGAAGAAGCTGCTTCGCAACAAAGTGACCGACGAAGAGGTTGCGGAAGTCGTCTCGAAATGGACCGGCATTCCGATCTCGAAAATGCTCGAGAGCGAGAAAGAAAAGCTCTTGCACATGGAGGAAGCGATCGGCAAGCGCGTCGTCGGTCAGGGCGAAGCCGTGCGTGCAGTTGCGGATGCGATCCGCCGGTCGCGCGCAGGTTTGTCCGATCCGAATCGGCCCAACGGTTCGTTCCTGTTCCTCGGCCCGACGGGTGTCGGCAAGACCGAGCTGTGCAAAGCACTTGCGGAGTTCTTGTTCGACACCGAAGAAGCGATGGTTCGCATCGACATGTCGGAGTTCATGGAGAAGCACTCCGTCGCGCGCCTCATCGGTGCGCCTCCGGGCTATGTGGGTTACGAGGAGGGTGGCTATCTGACCGAAGCCGTGCGGCGTCGCCCGTACTCGGTGCTGCTGCTCGATGAGGTCGAAAAAGCGCACCCCGACGTGTTCAACGTGCTCTTGCAGGTGCTGGACGACGGTCGCCTGACGGACGGTCAGGGCCGCACGGTCGACTTCCGTAACACGGTCATCATCATGACCTCGAACCTCGGCTCGCACGTAATCCAGGAGCTCGCAGGCGAGGCGAACTACCCGAAGATGAAGTCTGCGGTCATGGAGATCGTGCAGCAGCACTTCCGGCCGGAGTTCATCAACCGCGTCGACGACATCGTCGTGTTCCATCCGCTCGGCAAGGATCAGCTCCGCGCGATCGTGGACATCCAGCTTGGGTACTTGCGCAAGCGTCTGGCCGACCGCGACATGGAGCTCATCGTCGAGGACGATGCGAAGGACCTTCTGGGCGAGGTCGGTTTCGATCCGGTGTACGGCGCCCGCCCGCTCAAGCGTGCGATTCAGCAGCAGGTCGAAAACCCGCTCGCGCAGCGCATCCTAAAGGGCGAATTCGGCCCCGGCTCGAAGGTGCGGATCGTGGCGAGGGATGGCCAGCTCGATTTCCTCAGAGGTTGACGGCTGAAGGCTGAAGACTGAAGGTAGAAGCGCGCGATGCGCACCTCGCTCCGCGTTCTCCGTTGAGATAGCGCACAGGCATTGGCCTCAAAGGCAAGCCCGCCCCGCGAGCTTCCCCTCACCGGCACGCTCCGCTCTGCCTGCCTCTCCCCAAGGAGAGGCAGGTACGCGCTCCTAGCGCGTCCCACCCTTCAGCCTACAGCCTTCAGTCTTCAGTCCTCAGCCTTCAGCCTGGAGTTCAAGCCAGCGCTGCGCGCTGCCTTGAACTCTTTTTCCCCGCCTCTATGATGCCGCACGCGCATGAGGCTGCAGGCTAGGCTGTAGACTGTGGCCGACCAAGAGATAAAGCGCTCGCGCGAGGGCGACATCAGTCATCCCTTCTGCCCGACCACCCGCGGCCTCGCGGCCGGAAAGGCCGGACGAGCAGGCGTCTTGCGGTTCTCGGGGCAATTCTCGACGGTTGCAGTCGTGCGGACCCGCTACAGCCTGGTGTCTGGAGCCTGGATCGACCATGCCGTTCTACGAATACGAATGCAGTGCCTGTAAGCATCAAACAGAGGTGTTGCAAAAGATTTCGGATGCGCCGCTGAAGAAATGCCCCGAATGCGGCAAGCAGACGCTGAAGCGCCTGATGTCGGCACCGGTTTTCCGCCTGAAGGGCGGCGGCTGGTATGAGACCGACTTCAAGTCGGAGAACGAGACCAAGCGGAATCTGGCCAGCTCCGACGAGGGATCCGACTCGAAGAGCGACGAGAAGTCGTCCGAGAGCAAGGAGTCGGGAAGCAAGAAGGTTTCCAGATCGTCCGTCGCGAAAACCTCGGCCTCGTCTGCGAAGAAGGCCCCTGCCAAGGCGACCAAGCCCGCGAAAAAGAAACCGGCGACCAAACCCCCTCAGAAAAAGAAGCCCAAGCGATAGCGACGTACCCTGAAAGCCCCACCTCGAGTGGGGCTTTCCTTGCGTGCCCCCGAGGGGCTCCGTAACATCCCGCGCCTCCAGGGCTCGGGGCTCGGGGCTCGGGGCGTGGGGCGAAAAGCTCCACGACTCAGACGCCGCAGCCCATCGCGACAGTCCGCAGATACGGACGTTGGTTCGGCCCTGGGAGATGTCTGCTAAGTCCCAAGCCCCGAGCCTCGAGCCCCTTTCATGCGTTCCCACTACTGCGGTCACGTCAACGAATCCCTCATCGGCCAGCAAATCAGCGTTGCGGGTTGGGTGCATCGCCGCCGCGATCATGGCGGGGTGATCTTCGTCGACCTTCGCGATCGCGAAGGCTTGCTGCAAATCGTCTTCGATCCGGACCGCAAGGACGTCTTTGCGGCTGCCGAACGGTTGCGTAGCGAATACTGCTTGCGCATCACAGGACTCGTCCGGGCGCGCCCCGCAGGCACGGCCAATCCGCATCTCGCCTCGGGGCAGGTCGAGCTGCTCGCGCACGAGCTCGAGATTCTGAATCGTTCGGAGACGCCGCCGTTCCATCACGACGAGGTCACGAACGAGGAGCTGCGGCTCAAGTATCGCTATCTCGATCTGCGTCGCGAGACGATGCAGCAGCGCTTGCGTCTGCGTCATAAGGTGACGCGCGCGATGCGCACGTTCCTCGACGAGCACGGCTTCATCGACATCGAAACGCCGATGCTCACGAAAGCGACACCCGAAGGCGCGCGCGACTATCTCGTGCCGAGCCGCACGCATCCCGGCAGCTTCTTCGCGTTGCCGCAGTCGCCGCAGCTCTTCAAGCAGTTGCTGATGATGAGCGGGTTCGACCGCTACTATCAGATCGTCCGCTGCTTCCGCGACGAGGATCTGCGTGCGGACCGTCAGCCCGAGTTCACGCAGCTCGATATCGAGACCTCGTTCATGACCGAGGCGCAGATCACGAGCCTCATGGAAGAGCTCGTGCGCTACTTGTTCAAACAAGTGCTCGGCGACGAGCTGCCGAATCCGTTCCCGCGCATGACGTACGAAGAGGCGATGCGGCGCTACGGGTCGGACAAACCCGATTTGCGCATTCCGCTCGAGATGGTCGATGTCGCGGATCTCGTGAAGGACTGCGAGTTCAAGGTGTTTGCTGGTCCGGCTGCGGATCCGGACGGCCGCGTTGCGGCGCTACGAGTCCCCGAAGGCGGCACGCGCATGACGCGCAAGGAGATCGACGATTGCACGGCGTTCGTCGGCCGATACGGCGCGAAGGGCTTGGCATACATCAAGGTCAACGAGAAGGCGAAGGGTCGCGACGGCTTGCAGTCGCCGATTCTCAAGTTCCTCACCGATGAGGCCATCAACGGCATTCTCGAGCGCACCGGCGCGGTGGATGGCGATCTGATCTTCTTCGGTGCCGACAAGGCGAAGACCGTCAACGATTCGCTCGGGGCCTTGCGGCTCAAGGTCGGTCACGACCTCGGCATGGTGCAGACCGGCTGGCGTCCGTTGTGGGTCGTGAACTTCCCGATGTTCGAGTACGACCCGGCCGAGAAGCGCTGGGTCGCGATGCATCACCCGTTCACCGCGCCGCGCGATCCGGATCCTGCCGTGCTCATCGCCGATCCGAAGAACGCCGTCAGCCAGGGCTACGACATGGTCTTGAACGGTTCCGAGATCGGCGGCGGCTCGGTGCGTATCCATCGCGCGGAAATGCAGGCTGCGGTGTTCGACCTGCTGGGTATCGGTCCCGAAGAGCAACAGCGCAAGTTCGGCTTCCTGCTCGAAGCGCTCAAGTACGGCGCACCTCCGCACGGCGGCATCGCCTTCGGCCTCGATCGTCTGACGATGCTGATGTCCGGCGCCGAGAGCATCCGCGACGTCATCGCCTTCCCGAAGACCCAAACGGCCGCCTGCCTCCTGACCGACGCACCCGCGCCGGTGAGCGAGGAGCAGCTGAAGGAATTGCACATCAGAGTCCGGCGGCCTGTGAAAGCGGAATAAGGGCTCGGGGCGTGGGGCTCGGGGCTTGAGGCAGAGTCGTACGCACAGGCGGATACCATTCCCTCCCATTGAGAGAGGCCGAGCAACGAATGTGTGAGGGGAAGTTGCGCCGCCGATGTGCAGACGTCTGTGCGCTTGTGAGATTGCGAATACTGTCCTCATAGGAGGATAGTCTCTTGCCCGAGCCCCAAGCCCCGAGCCCCACGCCCCTCGTCATCCTCGTCCACGGCCTCTGGATGTCCGGCTTTCAGCTCGGTGTCCTGAAGCGCCATATCCAATCGATCTCGCCGTTTCGTGTCGTCACGTTTTCGTATCCGACGGTGAAGGGCACGATGGCGGATCATGTTCGCGATCTCATCGACTACGCCCGTGCGCAGCGAACCGATGAGCTGCACTTCGTCGGGCACAGCTTGGGAAGCTTGGTCATTCTGCGAGCGCTCGAGGTGACGAACGATCTTCCGCCCGGTCGGGCGGTATTGCTCGGGCCGCCGTGTCAGGGCAGCCGCGCGGCGAAAGGCGTTGCGAAGCTTCCGTTCGGTCGAGCGATTCTCGGCAGCGCCATTTACGAAGAATGCATCGCGTGCTCGCCGCGAATATGGTCTGGACGCCGCGATGTCGGGATCATCGCCGGTTCATTGCGGTTCGGATTGGGCCGGCTTTTCGCCGAGATCACCGAAGAACACGACGGCACGGTCGCAGTGGAAGAGACGAAACTGCCCGGCGCAAAAGATCACATCGTGCTCCATACATCGCATACGGCGATGTTGTTTTCGCGGGAAGTTGCGCAGCAGACGGTCCATTTTCTATTGCACGGAGAGTTTCGGCGCTGAGCGTGCTCAGCGCCGGGGCCGAAGGCTGAAGGAGAGGCGCTGCGCGCCAATAAATCCCGCCGACCAGAGCCAGCGAACGGAGGAGACCTGGCTGTACTCGCACGGAGCGTTCGCTTGCCTCACGTTCACCTGCGACCTTAACGTGCACGCATGCCCCGGACGTGCAGGGCTCTGTTGCAGAGGTCAGGTCTAGCGCCTCGCGCGTTCTTCCTTCAGCCTACAGCCTTCAGTCTTCAGTCTTCAGCCTGAGACTAGTTTCTTCAACTCGTAAAGCTTCTCCAGCGCCGCTCTCGGCGTGAGCGAATCGGGATCGATGTCGCGCAGCGCTAGCACGGCCGGATGCTCTTCGGGTTCTTCTCTCGGCAACTCCAATGCGAGCTCTTGTTGCGGACGCGGGGCGTGTGCCTGCGCCGAGCGGCGTTCGAGCTCGTGCAAGTATTTCTTCGCGGCTGAGATGACTTTCGGCGGCACGCCTGCCAGCGCCGCGACCTGCAATCCGTAGCTTTGATTTGCGGGCCCCGGTTTCACCGTGTGAAGGAAAATCAGCTTGTCGCCGTGCTCGGTCGCATCCAGATGCACGTTCGCGCAGCCTTCGAGCTCGTTCGCGAGCGAAGTCAGCTCGAAGTAATGCGTGGCGAACAGCGTGAAAGCGCGGATGTTGCGCGCGATGTGCTGTGCGCAGGCCCAGGCGAGCGAGAGACCGTCGTAGGTGCTCGTGCCGCGGCCGATCTCGTCCATCAGCACGAGGCTGTTCTCGGTGGCGTTGTTGAGGATGTTCGCCGCCTCGGTCATTTCGAGCATGAACGTCGAGCGGCCGCCGGCCAGATCGTCGCTCGCGCCGATGCGCGTGAAGACGCGGTCGACAGGGCCGATGCGCGCGGCGCTCGCCGGCACGTAGCTGCCCATGCGCGCAAGGATGACGATGAGCGCCGTCTGACGCATGAACGTCGATTTGCCGCCCATGTTCGGTCCGGTGATCACGAGCATGCGGCGCTTGGCATCCAGCATCAGGTCGTTCGGTACGAACGGCTGATCGATGAACTGCTCGACGACGGGATGACGGCCGGCGGTGATCTCGATCACCGGTTCGTCGGTGAGCTCCGGCGCCGTGTAGCGCAGCGCAACGGCACGCTCGGCGAGATTCGAGAGCACGTCGAGCTCGGCAAGCGCTGCCGCAGAGGCTTGTAGCTCCGCGAGGCGTTCGATCAATCGATCGAGCAGCTCGTCGTAGAGCTGTTTCTCGCGCGCCAAGGCGCGATCGCGGGCGCCGAGCACCTTGTCCTCGAATTCCTTGAGCTCCGGCGTGATGTAGCGCTCGGCGTTTTTCACCGTCTGGCGACGGTGGTAATCCGGCGGCACCTTGTCGGACAGGCTTCGATTGATCTCGATGTAATAGCCCTGCACGCGGTTGTAGCCGAGCCGCAAATTGGCAATGCCGGTGCGTTCGCGCTCGCGCGCTTCGAGATCGAGCAGGTATTGATCGCTGTGTTCGCTGATCTGTTTGAGCTGATCGAGCTCGGCGTCGTAGCCGGGACGGATCACGCCGCCGTCGCGCAGAATCGGCGGAGGCGAATCGACGATCGCTCGCGAAAGTTGATCGTGCAGGTCGGGATACGTGCCGATGTTGCGGCACAGCTCGGTCAGTCGCGGCGCATCGACATCGCTTAAGAGCGCTTGCAGCTCCGGGAGCTTACCAAGCGCATCGCGCAGCTGCGCGAGATCGCGCGGCCGGGCGCTTTTCAGAGCGACGCGCGCGAGTGCGCGCTCGATGTCGCCGACGTGTCGTAGCAAGTCGTGAACCGGCTGATAGAGCGCACGATCGATGAGCGTGCCGATGGCATTGAGCCGCAGCTCGATCGTGTGCCGATCGCGCAGCGGACGATGCAGCCAACGGCGCAGCTCGCGTCCGCCCATCGCCGTTGCCGTCTGATCCAGCACGGCGGCCACCGTGCATTCCGGGCGATCCGCGAGACTGATGTCGAGCTCGAGATTGCGACGTGTCGCCGGATCGAGCAGCACGGCATCGCTTCGCTGCTCGACGCGCACCGAGCGCACGTGAGGCAGCGCGGCTTTTTGCGTATCGCGGACGTACTGCAACAAACAGCCGGCCGCACACACGGCTAGCGGAAGGTTCTCGCAGCCGAAGCCGGCGAGATCGCGCGTGCCGAATTGTTCGCACAGGAGGCGAGTGCACGTTTCGCGATCGAAATGCCACACCGGCCGTTCGCGCGTGTAGAGCGCGGCGGCTAGCGGTTTCGATTGTTCGGGAACCAAGAGCTCCGCCGGTCGCAGTCGTTCGAGCTCGGCGTGCAGCCCTTCTTCGCTATCGACCTCTATGACGTTGAACCGGCCGCTCGACAGCTCGAGCCATGCAAGGCCGAATTTCGATTTCTCGCCATAGAGTGCCGCAAGCAGTGTGTCGCGACGATCCTCGAGGAATGCATCGTCGGTGACCGTGCCTGGTGTGACGACACGAACCACCTGACGTTCGACCGGGCCTTTGGATTTCGAGGGATCGCCGATCTGCTCGCAGATCGCCACCGATTCGCCTTTGCGGACGAGTCGCGCCAGGTAGCTTTCGGCGCTGTGATACGGCACGCCCGCCATCGGAATCGGCTGACCGTTCGATTGGCCGCGTGCTGTCAGCGTGATGTCGAGCAACCGCGCCGCGCGCTTCGCGTCCTCGTAGAAGAGCTCGTAGAAATCGCCCATGCGATAGAAGAGCAGCACGTCCGGATACTGCGCCTTCAAGCGCAGGTATTGCTGCATGACGGGTGTGTGGCCTTCGAGCTCGACGGACATTGCTGAGGCGGTACCTGTGCGTGTGCGGGTGGCGGCGGCACGCGCCGCCTGTTTTATTTGCTGCAGCCTACAGACTACAGCCTAAAGCCTGATTACGCGCGGCTTGACGGACGGCGCTCTGCGCTCTATGCAAGGCGCATGAGGTCGGATGCCGAGTTGTATGCCCTGAGCGAGCAGGTCGGCGCGTATCTGCGCGAGCGGACTGCGATGCTCGTTACTGCGGAATCGTGCACCGGCGGCTGGATCGGCAAGGTTCTGACCGATGTCGCCGGCAGCTCCGTCTGGTATCGGGGCGGTGTCGTTTCGTATAGCAATGCGCTCAAGGAGTCCTTGCTCGGCGTTTCGCGCGAAACGTTGCTGACGCAGGGTGCGGTGAGCGAAGAAACCGCACGCAAAATGGCGCTAGGCGCGCTCGAGCAACTCGGCGGTGACGTTGCGGTTGCGGTTACGGGCATTGCCGGTCCCGATGGCGGAACGCCAGAGAAGCCCGTCGGCACCGTGTGGTTCGGATGGGCATGGCGCATCGGGAGTGCGCAACAGGTGCGAACGGCGCTCCAGCTGTTCTCCGGTTCGCGCGAAGACGTCAGACGTGCGACGGTGCACCGCGCGCTCTCGGAAATCCTTCGTATCGACGTCAAGTGAGCGCGCGACCCGAGACACGCCGTTTATTTTTCGCGCTGTGGCCGAGCGATGAGCTGCGCGCGCAAATTGCGCGGGCAGTCGAGCCGTTGTTGGCCGGGCGGCGGGCGAGACCGATCCCTGCCGCCAACTTTCACATGACGCTCGCGTTTCTAGGCTCGGTCGCGGAGACGAAACTCCCGGACGTCATCGCTGCGGCGCGCGAGATCACGGGCGAGTCTTTCGTTCTGCAGCTCGATCGCGCGGAAAGCTGGCGTCGCGCGCAGGTCGCTTGGTTACCCGTAGAGCCGATGCCTCCTGCCTTGCGCAAATTGGTCGAGCGCTTGCGATTCAGTCTCTTGGCAAGAGAAATCGAAGTGGATCGAAAAGATTTCCGCGCTCACGTGACGGTTGCGCGCAACTGGCAGGATCGTCCGCTCGATGTACGCATCGGACCGTTCGAGTGGCTGGTTCGCGAATTCGTGCTCGTTCAATCGAAAACCGGTCCGCGCGGCTCCGAGTACTTCGTTCTCGAACGCTGGCCGCTGTTCGAAGGCAGCGCATAACTCGTCGAACGCGCGGCTTTTGCAGGGACTCGGGCGCGATTTCGTATGAAATAATGGTTGATATCTGGCCGCTGTACCTTTATACAGTACATGTGGCGCGCCGCACCACCAGTCTGTGAGACACCGCAGGCTCAACCTCTGATTCAGGGCTACCCAAATGGAAGAAAACCGCAAGAAGGCGCTTTCCGCCGCGCTCAGTCAGATCGAGAAACAGTTCGGCAAAGGCTCGGTCATGCGCTTGGGCGATGCCAGCGCCACCTACGATGTCGAAACAATTTCGACCGGCTCGCTCGGCTTGGATATCGCGCTTGGCGTCGGTGGATTGCCCCGCGGACGCATCATCGAGATCTACGGGCCGGAATCCTCGGGTAAAACGACGCTCACTTTACAGGTGATCGCCGAGGCCCAGCGCGCGGGCGGTACGGCGGCGTTCGTCGATGCCGAGCATGCGCTCGATCCGGTGTATGCCGAGAAGCTCGGCGTGAACGTGCAGGATCTGCTCGTCTCGCAGCCGGATACCGGCGAGCAAGCGCTCGAAATCACGGACATGCTCGTCCGCTCGGGTGCGGTGGACGTCATCGTGGTCGACTCGGTCGCCGCGTTGACGCCGAAGGCCGAAATCGAAGGCGAGATGGGCGATGCGCACGTCGGCTTGCAAGCCCGTCTCATGTCGCAGGCACTACGCAAGCTCACCGGCAACATCAAGCGCTCGAATGCCGTCGTGATCTTCATCAACCAGATCCGTATGAAGATCGGCGTCATGTTCGGTAATCCCGAGACGACGACCGGCGGTAATGCGCTCAAGTTCTATGCATCCGTCCGCCTGGATATCCGCCGCATCGGCGCGCTGAAGAGCGGCGATGAGGTGATCGGCAATCAGACTCGCGTCAAAGTGGTCAAGAACAAGGTCGCGCCGCCGTTCCGCGAGGCCGAGTTCGAGATCATGTACGGTGCCGGCATCTCGCGAGTTGGCGAAATCATCGATATCGGTGTCCAGCAGGGGCTGATCGAGAAATCCGGCTCCTGGTACGCCTACAACGGCGAGCGCATCGGCCAGGGCAAGGAGAACGCCCGCGCCTTCCTCGAGCAGCATCGGGAAATCGCCGATGAGATCGAGGCGAAGATTCGCGAGAAGCTCCTGCCCAAGAAGGGCGAGGCGGTGAAAGGCGAAGCGGTCTAGCACCGTCTCGAACGGCGGTCGGGTGAGCATTTGGCCGACCGCCGCTCACCCGGGCTCGCGCTGTGAGCACCAAACAACAAGGCGGGCAGCCAGCCGACCGCCGGCAGTCCGGCGAGCGGAAGACGGCGTCGAAAACCCAGATCGCCGCCGTGCGCCTGCTCGCGCGGCGCGAACATTCCGTCAAAGAGCTCAAGCGCAAGCTGGAGGCCAAGGGACACGCGGCCGAGGAAGTGGACCGCGTCGTCGCTGATCTCGGCGCCAAGAAGCTCGTCTCGGACGAACGTTTCACCGAGGCGTACATTGCACATCATGCGCGTCGGGGCCAGGGCCCCGTCCGTATCCGGGCCGAGCTGCGCCAGCAGGGCGCGTCGGACGATGTGATCGAAGCCGCGCTGGCGCGTTCTGAGGTCGATTGGACTGCGCTAGCGATCGAGACCCGCCGCCGGAAGTTCGGCGACCGCCCCCCTGGCGGGGCGGCCGAACGTGCAAAGCAAGCTCGGTTCCTTCAATATCGCGGCTTTAGTACCGAGCAGATCCGCGCTGCGCTTAGCGGAAGGAACGATTCCGTGACCGGTATCGACCCGAGTCCGGAGCTGGACGATCCGGAGTGGTCGGCCTGAACCCTTCGGGGCTTGCGTCCGCCGGATCGGGCTCCAGCTTGCAGATTGCAGCGTCGGAACGCTGCCAGTGATGCGGAATCGTTAGTAGTCGTTCGCTTTCCCTATGACGTCCTCGAAACGCCTCTCGAGCGCGGCGTTGCGCTCTTTGTATCTGCGATTTTTTGCCGAGCGCGGTCACCAGATCGTGCCCTCGAGCTCGCTGGTTCCCGCCAACGATCCCACACTGCTGTTCACCAACGCAGGGATGGTGCAGTTCAAGGACGTCTTTCTAGGCAAGGACAAGCGCAGCTATACGCGAGCGGCCAGCGCACAACGCTGCGTGCGCGCGGGTGGCAAGCACAACGACCTCGAGAACGTCGGTTACACGGCCCGGCATCACACGTTCTTCGAGATGCTCGGCAACTTCAGTTTCGGCGATTACTTCAAGAAGGACGCGATTCGATTTGCCTGGGACTTCGTAACTGGGCGCGAGTGGCTCGGGATCTCGCCCGACCGGCTGATGGTGACGGTCTATCACACTGACGACGAGGCCTACGACATCTGGCACAAGGACATCGGTCTGCCGGCCGATCGCATCGTGCGCATCGGCGACAAGCCGGGCGGAGGCTCGGATAACTTCTGGCAGATGGGCGACACGGGCCCCTGCGGTCCCTGCACCGAGATCTTCTACGACCACGGTCCCGGCATTCCCGGCGGGCCGCCGGGCTCGCCCGACGCGGACGGCGACCGCTGGATCGAAATCTGGAATCTCGTGTTCATGCAGTTCGATCGTTCGGCGGACGGCGTGCTCACGCCGTTGCCGAAGCCCTCGGTCGATACGGGCATGGGTCTCGAACGTACGGCGGCCGTCCTGCAGGGCGTGCACTCGAATTACGAGATCGATCTGTTCGTGAATTTGATCAAGGCGGCCGCAACCGCGACTCGCTCGAGCGATCTCAAGTCGAGCTCGTTGCGTGTCATCGCCGATCACATCCGCGCGTGCTCATTCCTGATTGCCGACGGCGTGCTGCCTTCGAATGAGGGCCGAGGCTATGTGCTGCGCCGAATCATTCGTCGCGCAATTCGTCATGGTTACAAGCTCGGCCAGACGCAGCCGTTTTTCTACACGCTAGTCGGCGCGCTCGAGGCCGAGATGGGCGAGGCATATCCCGAGCTCAAAGCGCAACGCGCCCATGTAGAGCGCGTGCTCAAGCAGGAAGAGGAGCGATTCGCCGAGACTTTGTCGCAGGGCATGTCGCTGCTCGAGTCGGCGATCGCCGAGCTCAAGACGAAAGAGATTCCCGGCGAGACGGTGTTCCGGTTGTATGACACGTACGGTTTCCCCGTCGATCTGACGGCCGACATCGCACGCGAGCGCGGACTCACGATCGATCAGAAGGGCTTCGATGAAGCCATGGAAGCGCAGCGCGAGCGCGCGCGGGCCGCGAGCAAGTTCGGCGTCGATCTGCGCGGCGGCGTCAGCGTGGAGGCGAAGACCTCATTCAGCGGCTACGAACGCCATGCCGACCGCGCGAAGGTCGTCGCGTTGCTGCGCGGCAAGGAGCGCGTCGATGTGCTGAACGTCGGCGAAGAGGGGCAGGTCATTCTGGATAACACGCCGTTCTACGCCGAAAGCGGCGGACAGGTCGGCGATACCGGCATTCTCAAGGGCGCTGGCTCCTGCTTCGAAGTCACCGACACGCAAAAGCTTGGCACGGCGTTCGCGCACATCGGACGCGTCGTCAATGGTGAGCTACGTGTCGGCGATGAAGTGGATGCGCAAATCGACGAGCGGCGCCGTAATGCGATCCGCTTGAATCACTCTGCAACGCATTTGTTGCATGCGGCCTTGCGCAAGGTGCTGGGCACGCACGTGACGCAAAAGGGTTCGTTGGTTGCGCCCGACCGTCTGCGATTCGACTTCTCGCACTATGCGCCGGTCACGCCGGAAGAGCTGCGGCGCATCGAGCAGTTGGTGAACGAACAAGTACGCCAGAACGTCGCGGCCGAAACGAAGCTCATGAAATACGACGCCGCGGTCGCCTCGGGCGCGATGGCGTTGTTCGGCGAGAAATACGAGGACGAAGTGCGCGTCCTGCGCTTCGGCGATTTCTCGGTGGAGCTGTGCGGCGGGACTCATGTGGGACGCACCGGCGACATCGGGTTGTTCAAGATCGTGGGCGAGAGCGGCGTTGCGGCCGGTGTCCGCCGTATCGAAGCGGTTACCGGCGAGGCGGCGCTCGATTTCGTTGCGGAGTCCGAACAAATGCTGCGCGAGATTGCGGCGCTCGTGAAAGGCACGCGTGACGATGTCGAGGACAAAGTGCGGCAGGCGCTGGAACGCAACCGCAAGCTCGAAAAGGAAATTCAGACCCTGCGGCAAAAACTTGCGAGCGGGCAGGGCAACGACCTTTCGGCGAGTGCCGTCGATGTACGCGGCGTCAAAGTGGTCGCGACCCGTGTGGACGGCGCGGATGCGCCGACACTGCGCAACGCAGTCGATCAGCTGAAGAACAAGCTGAAGTCTGCCGCCATCGTGCTTGCGTCGGTGCAAGCGCCCGACAAAGTCGTGCTCATCGCAGGTGTGACGTCCGATCAGACGGCGAAACTGAAGGCCGGCGAACTCGTCAACGCTGTTGCGCAGCAGATCGGCGGACGCGGCGGCGGGCGTGCGGACCTGGCGCAGGCCGGCGGAAGCGATGTCGGCAAGCTCGACGCGGCGCTTGCGTCGGTTGCCGGTTGGGTCGAGAAGGCGCTCAGCGCGGCCTGAACTTGTTTGCGCGTAGGTGCGTTATGTTGCTTGCGTGACAGTGCATCACGTCGACACCGGTTCGTATTGCACGCATCGAGTCGTTTTTGAGTGTCAGGTATCTTGACGATGACGCGCAACCGCGGTTTCGTCCGATGCGCGAATGCGCGTAATTTCTCTTGCGTTTCGAACATAAGCCGCGAAAAATTGTCTGATCCAGTGAGGGAGTTTTTGATAATCAGGGAAATCCCGATCCCCAACGAAAACCCCCTGCCATACCCTCGATCGAGGTGGGAATTCTCTGGTGAGCTTGTGGGAGGGCAGTGATTTCCATTGCCGGCTAGCCAGTGATGAACCACTTGGCTGCAATAGCAAGGAGCTGATCATGTTGATTCTGACACGGCGCGTCGGTGAGACCGTGATGA
>CALEKY010000013.1 GCA_937902995.1 uncultured Sinobacteraceae bacterium | reverse complement strand
CCCTTCTTCCCTACTCCCTATTCCCTATTCCCTTTTCCCCTTTCCCTTTCCCCTACCGCACCTGCGCCAACAACTCATCGATCATCGCCCTAGCCTGTGCGAGGTATGAGCCGCCGAACATGTTGTAGTGGTTCAGGACGTGGTACAGGTTGTACAGCGTCGTGCGCACGTTCGCACCTGAATCGAGCGGCCACGCCGATTCGTACGCAGCGTAGAACTCCGCGCCGAAGCCGCCGAACAGCCGCGTCATCGCGATATCGGTTTCGCGATCGCCGTAGTACACGGCCGGATCGAAGATCACCGGCTCGCCGACACGAGTCGCTCCCCAATTGCCGCCCCACAAGTCGCCATGTAACAGCGAAGGGACTGGCCGATACGTCGCGAAGAACGCTGAAATACTTTCGCAAAGGAGACGGCCGCGATCGAGCAACCGTTTGTCGGCGCCTTTGCGTTCGGCAAGATCCAACTGCGGCTCGAGCCGGCAGCGACGAAAGAACTCAGGCCAACTCGCGTGCGGACGGTTGCACTGAGGGGTCAGGCCGATGAAGTTATCTTGATGCCATCCGTATTCCGGTGCCGTCTTGGCATGTAGCGCCGCCAATTGTTCGCCGAGCCGCGAATTTGCGGTTCGACTTGGCGTGCCGAAAGCGAGCCACTCCAAACAAATGAACGCACGATCCTCGAGCTTGCCGAGCGCGAGCACTTCCGGGACGCGAATTGCTTGCGCGCTCGCCAGCTCCCGCAGACCGTCCGCTTCGGCTGCCAGCATTGCTTCGGCGCGCAGCGTGCAGACTTTCACGAAGATCTGGCCCCGCTCGGTTCGATAGCGGTACGCCGAGTGGATGGATCCGCCGCCGACCGGCGTTGCTGCATCGTCTACTCGGATACCGAGCGCGCGTGTCAGTGCGACTACAAGCGGATCGCGCATCGACCGTCCTCGTCCTCGTTCGCCGTTGCACGACATGCCACGGATCTGCGGCTCAGGCCGAGCCGCCAATCAGATTCGAATCGGTGTTGTCGCCAGATCTCCGACGACCGTGGTCCACGGTCTGATCCAGTATCGTTTCACCAGGCCGTTTCGCACGTACGGATCGGCTGCAACGAACGCCTCCGGTATTGCGGGCGAATCGCAATTGAACAAGAGCACGGCACCGTCTGCCGGATCCGCATACGCACCGCCGAGCACGAGCTCACCGCGCTCGTGCGCCGCCCACGCAAGACGCAGATGCTCCTCGCGATATGCACCGCGACGTTCGAGATAGTCAGAGGTGTATTCGTAGAAGAGGAGGTAGTGCATGAGAGGGCGCTGGGCTCTGGGCGCTGGTCAGAGTCGCGCGAATGTGCGTCCGCAGCCTACAGCCGATCACAGACCTTCGGCCTGTGATTGCAGCGCGCGAATGGTCGTGCGAATGTCGCTGACGCTCGGGCCGTTCGCGAGAATGGCGCGGGAGACATTCGCGAGAATTCTGCCGCGGGCGTTCGGCATTCGTGTCCGAAGATCTTGCATCGTTGCGCCTTGCGCACCCACGCCTGGGGCAAGAATGAACGATGTCGGCAATGCGTCGACCGTTTCCCCGGCGTCGTGACACGTCGCCCCGACGACGGCGCCGATCGGCCCGAGTGCCTCTTGCGTGTAGCTGCGATTGAGTGCCGTGATCTCGCGGCAAAGCGCCTGCGCGACGGTCTCCCCCGTGCTCGTACGCGCATGTTGCAAAGCTTCGCCCTCGGGATTGGACGAACGCACGACGACGAAAACGCCACCGTCGCGCTGCACCGCGTAATCGAACATCGGCTTGAGCGCACCGATTCCGAGATACACATGCGTGGTGATCGCATCGACCGCGAGGCCTGTCGCCGGTCCGAAATAGCTCTCCGCATAAGCGAGCGCCGTCGAATCGATATCGCCCCGCTTGCCGTCCAGCAACACGAGCACATCCTGGCGCTTGGCGAGTGCCGTCAACTCTTCCAGTGCTTTGAATCCAGCGCTGCCGAATCGCTCGAAGAACGCCGATTGTGGCTTGACGACCGCCACTTTTCCGTCCGCCGCCTCGAGCACGCGCTGCCCGAACGCCAGCGCGCCTTCCGCGGTGTCAGGCAAACCGCACGATTTCAAGAGCGAGGCCGACGGATCGATGCCGACACACAAGGCACCGTGCGCAGCGATTCGGGATTGGAGGCGGGAGGCGAAAGACATTTTGAGGCTACAGGCGACAGTCAGGGCCGACAGTTTACCGCCAGGTGTTAGGGATCGGGAAAAGGGAAAAGGGAAAAGGGAAAGGGGAAAAAGGGAAGAAGGGAAAAAGGGAAGGAGGGAATAGGGAATAAGGGAATGGTACGGCGCGTCCTGCCATCACCACTCACGACTCACCCCCCCTTACGAGTCACCAGTCACGAGTCACGACCTTCCGGTTCCTGAAAACCATTCGCCCGATACGTCAGCACCAGCGTATCGCGGACGCCGGGTGCGCCGTCGGGCTGGATCGGCGTGGTTTCGTGGATCACGGCCTCGTCATCCAGCAACAGTGCGGTCCAGGGCTCGGTCATCGTGAATCGAACACCCGTATTGCCGTTCGCTTGGAACACGCGCGTTTCGCCGCCGCGGACATCGCGCCGGTCGATCAAGATCACGACGACGTAGTCGACGCCGTCGCGGTGTGCGCCTTCGGGCGTCGGACGGCCGATCCCTTCATGCGTGTCGATCCGAAATTGATGCGCTTCGATGTACCAGCGCGGCGTCGGACGCAGCTCAGCGAACAGCTCGCCGCAAGCCGCGAGTAACCGAAGCCAGGCGGGATGCTCGCGCACTTCGGGTTCGATGGGCTCGAACCAGCGCTCGATGCCGCCGTGAAGGGCGTTGTAGGTGGTCGGTTGCCAGTGCGCACGATGCGGCGTCTCGACGATCGAGCTGCCGACATCCTGAATGAAGCAGCTGTGACGGCGGGATCGGTAACGGCCGCCGTCCCGAAGGTAAGCGTCCTTGGGCAAGTTCTCCCAGGTCGCGCGCAGAGGCTCGAGTTGCGCGAGATCGATGGCGAGGTCGCGTGCGAGCTCTCCAGGAGCAAGCAGCGCGTAACCGGCTTGGCGCAACGACAGAATGGTGGAGGAGCTCATCGAGAGACGGGCAGAAGATCGGTTGCGACGCTCATTCTCGCACGAGTAACAGCGCCGTATACATGTGCGCGCCGGACAAAAACGTAAAAAATGACGCGCTCTGGCGGCAACGTGCAGTAGGCTCCGCATTTTCGGCGAGAGGAGCGAATATGGCGCGAAAGACTGCCTCAGCGCTCGCATTGCTCGGCGGGTGGCTGGCAACCGTAATGAGTGCGACGGCGCAAGCGGCGACCGAGGACCTGACCACCGTCGCCGAACGCAGCGGCTATCAGCGAACCGGCCGTTATGAGGAAGTCGAACGCCTGTGTGCCGCATTCGAGCGCACCTATCCGCAACAGGTTCGCTGCCGTGAGTTCGGCCGCACTCCGGAGAATCGCCCGATGTTCGCACTGATCGCGTCGGCCGACGGTGCGTTCGAACCTGCACGCAATCGTGAGCTGCAACGACCGGTCGTGCTGATGCAAGGCGGCATCCACGCCGGAGAGATCGACGGCAAGGATGCCGGCTTTCGGGCTTTGCGCGAGCTGCTCGAAGAGCGGACTGCCCGCGGTTTGCTCGGTCGCGTGACGTTCGTGTTCGTGCCGGTCTTCAACGTCGACGGTCACGAGCGCTTCGGACGCTGGAATCGGCCGAACCAAGTCGGTCCCGAGGAGATGGGCTGGCGCACGACCGCGCAGAACTTCAATCTGAATCGCGATTACACGAAGGCGGAAGCTCCGGAAATGCAGGCGATGCTGCGCTTACTCACGGAGTGGGATCCGATTCTGTACGCCGACTTGCACGCCACCGACGGCGCCGAGTTCGAACACGACATTTCCATCAACGTCGCACCGACGCTGGCAGGCGATCCGGACCTGCAAGTCGCAGGCAACTTCGTCCGCACGGAGCTGTTGCGCCGTCTGACGGTTGCAGGATCTCTGCCCGTCGATTTTTATCCAAGCTTCGTGATCGCGGACGACCCGCAATCGGGCTTCGCCGTCTCCGTCGCTCAAGCACGGTTCTCCCACGAGTACTGGGCACGCCGCAATCGAATCGGCGTGCTCGTCGAAACGCACTCGTGGAAGGACTATCCGACGCGCGTGCGAATCACATATCAATCGATCGTTTCCATGCTCGAGCTTGCTGCCAATCATGGCGCCGATTGGTTGCATCGTGCCCGCACGGCCGATGAGCGCAGCACGCGGATCGGCGGCTCGCCGGTTGCACTCGCGTTCGAAAACACCGATCACGTGAGGACGATCGAGTTTCGCGGTTACGCGTACACGCGCGAGCCCTCGGCGATTTCGGGCGCACTCATGACGCGTTACGACAACAAGCGTCCGCAGATCTGGACGATTCCGCTTCGAGACGAAGTGCGCCCATCCATCGTGGTCACGGCGCCGCGCGGCGGCTACGTCGTGCCCGCTGCGCATGCCGCCTGGGTGCGCGACAAGCTCGCTCTACACGGCTTCATTTCGCAATCGATCGATCAACCGATCTCCGCCGCACCCGTGCAGACGTTCCGAGCCACGAAGTGGACGCCGTCCGCAACGACTTTCGAAGGCCGCACTCTGCTGACTCTGGAAGGCGAATGGCACAACGAAAGCCGGGACATTCCGGCCGGTAGCCTCTTCGTGCCGATCGCTCAACCCGGCTCGACGCTATTGATGACGTTGTTCGAGCCGCGCAGCGAGGATTCCTTCGTGCGTTGGGGCTTCTTCAATACGGCGTTCGAGCGCAAGGAGTACATGGAAGACTACGTCGCCGAGCAAGTTGCCGAGGAAATGCTGAAACGCGATCCCAACATCAAGAGAGAATTCGAGCAGCGCCTGGAAACCGATCCCGACTTCGCCAACAGCCCCGCCGCCCGCCTCGAGTTCTTCTATCGAAAGCATCCGTCATGGGACGAGAGGTATGGGATGTATCCGGTATTTAGGAGCGAAGGAGTGCTTCGCTGACCAAGAAGGGAAAAGGGGATGGGAAAAAGGGAAAGGATGCGCGTTCAGGCGTTCGTCCACGCGTCACCGATCGCGCGTGCCTATCCGCTCCCCGCGCGAAAATCTCGCACCGGTACGACGAAACAGCAAACAAGAATTCGCACCATTACGATTGTTTTCGAGTGTCTGGATCAGTCGTCGCCCAGACCCTCTTTTC
>CALEKY010000012.1 GCA_937902995.1 uncultured Sinobacteraceae bacterium | reverse complement strand
GTTGCCGAGCTGCTTGATGCCGAGGCTGACGCGCTGACGCTCGCGGTCGAACTTCAGGATGCGAACATCGATCTCGTCGCCCACATTGACGACTTCGGACGGATGCTTGACGCGCTTCCACGCCATGTCCGTGATGTGCAGGAGACCATCGATGCCGCCCAGGTCGACGAACGCACCGTAGTCGGTGAGGTTCTTGACCGTGCCGCGCACGACTGCACCTTCCTGCAGCTTTTCGAGCAGCTCGGAGCGCTCGGCGCTGTACTCCTGCTCGACGACCGCACGGCGCGAAACGACGACGTTGTTGCGCTTCTGGTCGAGCTTGATGACTTTGAATTCGAGCACCTTGCCTTCGAGGTACGACGGATCGCGCACCGGGCGCACGTCGACGAGCGAACCAGGCAGGAACGCGCGGACGAAGTCGATCTCGACGGTGAAGCCGCCCTTGACGCGGCCGTTGATGACGCCCTTGACGATCTCCTGCTTCTCGAAGGCAGCTTCCAGGCGGGCCCAAGTGCGAGCGCGCTTGGCCTTCTCGCGCGACAGTCGCGTCTCGCCCGTACCGTCTTCGACGCTGTCGAGAGCCACCTCGACCTCGTCGCCGACGTTCACTTCGATTTCGCCGCGATCGTTCTTGAATTGTTCGGCGGGAATCACGGCCTCGCTCTTGAGGCCTGCATTGACGATAACGAAGTCCTCTCCGACTTCGACGACCCGCCCTGTCAAGATCGCTCCAGGCTTGATCTGTTGCGAGGCGAGACTTTCTTCCAACAGTTGCGCAAAACTTTCGGTCATGAGTACGTCCAGGGCTTTCGCCCGTAGTCCTTGCGGTCGTTCCTGACTGCCAGGGGTTGTTGAATCAAACCGCGCACTCCAGCGCGGCACCTAACGAAATCGAATACAAAAAAGGGCTTGGGGCGCGGGGCCTTGGGTCAGATCGATCGACGCGCATGCTTCGATCTGGAATCGAAGGTCTCAAGCCAGAAGCGGCCCCGCGAGCCTCGCGAGGCTCCAAAATCCATTAACTCACTTCGCGGGAAACTTAGCGGCCGCAAGCTCCAACACCCGCGCGACGACGGCATCGATCGTCATCGAGGTGGAGTCCACGATGATCGCATCGTCGGCCGGCTTGAGCGGGGCAATCGGTCGATTTGCATCGCGCCGATCGCGCTCGGCGATCTCCTGCGAAAGGGCGGCGAGGTTAGCACTCAGGCCCTTGTCTTTCAACTGCTTATAACGCCTTCGCGCCCGCTCCTCGGCGCTCGCCGTCAGGAAGATCTTCAGGCCTGCCGAGGGGAAAATGACCGTCCCCATGTCCCTGCCGTCGGCCACCAGGCCCGGCGGACGCGCAAAGGCGTGCTGACGGTCCACCAGGGCCGCCCGTACGGCGGGCATGGCCGCAACGCGCGAGGCGCCCTCTCCTGCACGCTCCGTGCGGATTTCCCGGCTGACCTCCTCACCATCCAGCCAGATCTGCTCATTACCCTCGGAATCGGTACCGAATCGCACGTCCAGGTCCCGAGCCACGGCGGCAAGCCCGGCCTCGTCCTCCGGATCGATCCCCCTCCGCTGGCCGGCATAGGCAACCAGCCGGTACAAGGCGCCGCTGTCGAGCAGGTGCCAGCCGAGGTAGTCCGCGACTCGCCGGGCAATGGTGCCCTTGCCCGAGCCGCTCGGCCCGTCGATGGTGATGATCGGAACGTCCGGTGAGCTCATCAGCCCTGTTCGCTCACCTGCAGCCCTGCGGCGTTCGCGGTGCCGACGAAATCGGGGAACGAGGTCGCCACGTTGGCCACGTCGCGAATCCGAATCGGCGCGGCTGCCCGCAAGCTGGCGACGGCAAACGACATCGCGATCCGGTGGTCGCCCTTGCTGTCGATTTCCCCGCCGCTGAATACGGTCGGCGATCCGCTGCCGTAAATTCGCATGCCGTCGGGCAACACCTCGCAGCGAACGCCCATCGCGGTCAGCCCCTCCGCCATGGAGGCGATGCGGTCGCTCTCTTTCACCCGCAGCTCCTCCGCGCCAGTCACGGTGGTGACACCTTCGGCGCAGGCAGCAGCAATGAACAGAATCGGAAATTCGTCGATAGCGAGCGGTACGAGGTGCGGCGGGACTTCGATGCCCTTGAGCGGTGCAGATGCAATCTCGATGTCGGCCACCGGCTCGGCCCCTGCCGATCGATGGTTCACGAGCCGTAGGTCCGCGCCCATGAGCGCGAGAATGTCGAGCAGCCCCGTCCGCGTGGGATTGATGCCTACGCCCTTCACGGTGAGCCCGCCGCCTTGGCTGATCAAACCGGCAATCATGAAAAACGCTGCCGACGAAAAATCGCCGGGGACATCGAGCGAGCATGCCTCCAGCCGCACCGGCGGCTCGAGCTTGATGTGTCCTTGCACGGAGTCGACGGAGCAACCGAAGCCCATGAGCATCCGCTCGGTGTGATCGCGGGTGATGGCGGGCTCGATCACTTCCGTCGCGCCGTTCGCATACAGTCCTGCGAGAAGCACGGCCGATTTCACTTGTGCGCTGGCAACCGGCAAGTCGTAGCGGATCGCTTTGAGTCCGCCGCAGGGCTCGATACGCACAGGAGGCTTGCCGTCTGATGTGGCGATGTTCGCACCCATCAAGCGCAGCGGCGCTGCAACGCGCTCCATCGGCCGCTTCATCAGCGACGCATCGCCGATCAGCTCGCTCTCGAACGGCTGGCCGCACAATAGCCCCGTCATGAGTCGCATGGCAGTGCCCGAGTTGCCCATGTCGAGCGGATGACCCGCGCCTCGCAGGCCGTGCAACCCGACGCCGTGAACGCGCACTTCGTGCGCTCCGCCCTGCTCGATCTTCACGCCGAGCGAACGCATCGCCTGCATCGTCGCGAGGCAATCTTGGCTTTCGAGAAAACCGCGCACTTCCGTGACGCCTTCCGCGATGCTGCCCAGCATCAGCGCGCGATGCGAAATGGACTTGTCGCCGGGGACGCGGATCGAACCGCCCACCGTGCGACTCGGCTGTACTACGTAGTCGGACATTTAGCGTTAAGTTGCCAGTGCTTGTTCGAGGGCCGCGAGCATACGCTGATTTTGTTCTTGCGTGCCGATCGTCAAACGCAGGTGATTCGGCAATCCATAGTTCGCGACAGGCCGAACGATCACACCCTGTTTGAGCATGGCCTCGTAGACACCGGCAGCCGAGCGTCCGCAATCGATCAAGACGAAATTGCCTCGCGACGGAAGGTGCTTCACACCGAGCCGATCGAGCCCTTCCGCAACTTGTCTCAAGCCTTCGCGGTTCGATGCGATCGAGCGTTCGAGGTGCTCGCGATCCTCGAGCGCTGCACATGCTGCGGCGAGCGCAATCGAGTTGACGTTGAAGACCTGACGCACGCGGTTCAACAAATCGGCCACTTTCGGGTGCGACAACGCATAGCCGACGCGCAATCCGGCAAGCCCATAGGCCTTCGAGAACGTGCGCGTGACGACCAGATTCGGAAACTCCGCCAGCCAACGGCTCGTGTCAGGAAAGCTCGCGTCTTCGACGTATTCGATGTACGCCTCGTCGACGACGACGAGCGTTGTCAACGGTAGCGAGGCGATGAATGCGCGCAGCGGCGCCGCATCGACCCAAGTTCCCGTCGGGTTGTTGGGATTCGCAATGAACACGAGCCGCGTGCGCTCGTTGACGAGCGCGCGCATGGCATCGAGATCGTGCCCAAGCGGCATTGCGTGCGTCGTCGGAAACGCTCTTGCAACGCGCGCCGTGGCACCCGTCGCTTGCACGGCGATCGGATACACAGCGAACGCATATTCGGAATAGACGGCCTCTGAATCCATCGTCAGAAATGCTTCCGCAAGCATCACCAAGACATCGTTCGAACCGTTGCCGAGCGTGATGCATTCGAGCGGCACGCCGTGCTTGCGCGATAGCGCCTGTTTCAACGCAAAACCGTTGCCGTCGGGATAAAGGCCCACATCCGACGACGCTTTCGCCATTGCTTCGCGCGCACGCGGACCCGGACCGAGCGGATTCTCGTTCGAAGCGAGCTTGATGCTGTCGCGAATGCCGTACTCGCGCTCGAGCTCTTCGAGCGGCTTACCGGGCACGTAGGGTGCGAGCGTGCGGACGTAAGGGGAAGCGAGGGAGGTGGGATCGAAGGAAGACATGGGCTTGACGCTTGGGGCTTGAGGCTTGGGGCTTGGGGCTTGGAACTTAGCGCATCAGTATGAGCATGGGATCCGCGAATCTTACCCGAGCCCCATGCCTCGAGCCCCGAGCCCTCCCTTCACACCACCGCGCACGGATACGACCCCAGCACTTTGAACAGCGAGGCGCGCTTCTTGAGCTCTTCGAGCGCGTCCTTGAGGGGCTGTTGTTCGGCATGACCCTCGACGTCGATGAAGAACACGTAGTCCCATTTCCGGCGGCGCGAAGGCCGCGATTCGATTCGCGTGAGACTGATGCCTTTGTGGGCAAACGGCTCGAGCAGGCGATAGAGGCTTCCGGGCGCCTGCGTGTCTCCCGCAGAGACGAGCAACGTCGTCTTGTCCTTGCCGCTGGGACTGAAGAGCTTACGGCCAATGACCAGGAAGCGGGTCGTGTTGTCGGGCCGATCCTCGATCTCCGGAACCAGAATGTTCAATCCGTAGACTTCCGCGGCCGACTGTCCAGCGATCGCAGCGGTACCTTCTTCGTCCCGCGCACGGCGTGCAGCCTCGGCGTTGCTGCTCACCGGAACTCGCTCTACGCCAGGCATGTGCTCGTCCAACCATTGTCGGCATTGCGCAAGCGATTGCGGATGCGAACAGATGCGCTCGATCTTATCGAGGCCCTTCATACGCCCCATCAGGTTCTGATGAATCCGTAGCTCCACTTCGCCGCAGATCTTGAGCGGCGAGCTCAGGAACATATCGAGCGTGTTGTTGACCGTACCTTCGGTCGAGTTCTCGATCGGCACGACGCCGAAATCGGCATGCCCCGCTTGCACTTCCTCGAATACTTCGCTGATCGCCGGCAGCGGCAACGCACGTACCGAGTGACCGAAATGCTTGTAGACGGCCTGCTGCGAGAACGTGCCCTCTGGGCCGAGAAACCCGATCTTGAGCGGTTCTTCCTGCGCGAGGCACGCAGACATGATCTCGCGGAACAGCCGAACGATTTCCTCGTTGCGCAGCGGCCCCTGGTTGCGCTCGATCGCCTTGCGCAACACTTGCGCTTCGCGCTCAGGTCGATAGAAATCGGCCGTGTGCAACCCCTGCGCCTGCTTCGTGACACCGACTTGCTGTGCAAGCCGCGCGCGCTGATTCAGCAGCTCGTGAATCTGTTCGTCGATGCGATCGATCTGCTCGCGAAACGAGCTGAGATCGTTCACTCCTTCGGCGACCGACGGATCGGCTTTCCTCGCACCGGCTTTCTTGGTGGGTTTCGTACGGGCGGAAGATTTCGAGCGTGACATACGAGTCAAGCAATGACGCGCGTCGCCAGCACGCCCTCGATGGCGCGAATCTTGTGGACGGCCTCATCAGGAATCGTGCCGTCGACATCGATCAACGTGTAAGCGAGGTCGCCGCGCGACTTGTTGAGAAGATCGGCGATGTTGAGATTGTACGCGGCCAGCGCCGTGGAGATCTGGCCGACCATGTTCGGCACGTTCTCATTGGCGATGGCAAGGCGCATCGCGCCCGACGTGCGCGGCAGAACGGCTTCGGGGAAATTGACCGAGTTGCGAATGTTGCCGTTCTCGAGAAAGTCGCGCAGCGTCTCGGCCGCAATGACGGCACAGTTCTCTTCGGCTTCGGTCGTGGACGCGCCAAGGTGCGGCAAGGCGACCACTTTCGGGTGATCCTTCACCCGCGCCGTCGGGAAATCGCACACGTACGCGCTCAGCTTGCCCGAGTTCAGCGCGTCCAACACGGCCTCCTCGTCCACGATCCCGCCGCGAGCAAAGTTGAGCACCACGCCGCGGTCGCGAATGAGCTTGAGACGCGCAGCGTTGACCAGACCTCGAGTGCTGTCGAGCAACGGCACGTGCACCGTCACCATGTCCGAGCGCGCGAACAAATCTTCGAGCGACAACGCTTGCTCGACGCCGGAAGACAATTGCCAGGCGCGCTGTACGGTGATCTGCGGATCGAAGCCGAGCACGTGCATGCCGAGCGCATGCGCAGCGTTTGCCACCTCGACGCCGATCGCACCGAGTCCGATCACGCCGAGCGTGCGGCCCGGCAACTCATAACCGACGAACTTCTTCTTGCCGCGCTCGACCTCCTCTTCGAGGTCGTGATCGCTGCCCTTCAAATTGCGCACGTACTCCCACGCCTGGCAGATATTGCGGGCCGCAAGGAACAGACCGGCAATCACCAGTTCCTTGACGGCATTCGCATTCGCACCGGGCGCGTTGAACACCGGGATGCCGAGCTTCGAATACTTCGCGACTGGAATATTGTTCGTTCCCGCACCCGCACGCGCTACGGCCTTCACGCTCGCCGGTAAGTCGAACTTGTGCATGTCCGCCGAGCGCACGAGCACGGCATCCGGATGGCCGATCTCGGAGGCGACCTCGTATCGATCGCGCGGCAATCGCTCGAGACCGCGCAGCGAGATGTTGTTGAGGGTGAGGATCTTGAACATAGGCTACAGGCAACAGGCTACGGTTGGAGAGAGTCCGGTTTCGACCGGGACCACAGACACCCGTTCTGACTGTCGCCTGTAGCCCGTCGCCCGTCGCCCTTATCCATACTTTCGCTCGAACTCTTTCATGAACCCGACCAGCGCGTCGATGCCTTCCATCGGCATGGCGTTGTAAATGCTGGCACGCATACCGCCGACGCTGCGGTGGCCTTCCAAGGTCACGAGCCCTTCTTTTTTCGCCTCGGCGACGAACGTCTTGTCGAGCTCGGGCTTGGCGAGCGTGAACGGAATGTTCATCCACGAGCGCGCATCTTTTGCGACCGGATTGCGATAGAAGGACGAGGAGTCGATCAGCGAATAGATCTTCTCGGCCTTCGCTCGATTGATTTCTCCCATCGCTGCAAGCCCGCCCTTGGCCTTGAGCCATTTGAAGACGAGCCCAGCGACATACCACGCGAACGTCGGCGGCGTGTTGAGCATCGAACCGTCCTTCGCCATGGCAGCGTAATTCATGAACGTCGGCGTTCCGGGCCGTGCACGTCCGAGCAAGTCCTCGCGCACGATGACGAGTGTCAATCCCGCCGGGCCGATGTTCTTTTGCGCACCTGCATAGATGACGCCGAACTTCGAAACATCGATCGGACGCGACAGGATCGTCGACGACATGTCGGCGACGAGCGGCACGTCGCCCGTGTTCGGTACGAAATGAAACTCGACACCGCCGATCGTTTCATTCGGCGTGTAGTGCACGTACGCGGCGTTCGGCGTCAGCTTCCAGGTCGATTCCGGCGGAATCGAGCAGTACGGCTCGCCCGCATCCGCAGCGACGTTGACTTTGCAGTATTGCTTGGCCTCGCCGATCGCCTTCTTCGACCAGGCGCCGGTATTGATGAAGTCGACGACGCTGTCCGGCGTCGCGAGGTTCATGGGCACGCCCGCAAACTGTCCCGTCGCGCCGCCTTGCAAGAACAACACCTTGTAGTTGCTCGGCACTGCGAGGAGCTCGCGCAGATCCGCCTCCGCTTCCTGTGCGATCGAGACGAATTCCTTGCCTCGATGACTCATTTCCATCACCGACATGCCGCTGCCGTGCCAATCGAGCAGCTCTTCGCGGATTTGTTCGAGTACCTCGATTGGAAGTACGGCGGGACCGGCACTGAAGTTGTAGACGCGCATGTGACTTGGTTCGTGACTCGTGACTTGTGGCTCGTGACTCGCGGCGCCGACTACTCGGCGGATTCGCCGTTCTCGCCTTCGCCGTCGGAGCTCTCGGCGACGAGACGCTCCATGCCGACGAGACGAGCACCTTCATCCAGCCGGATCAGGCGGACGCCTTGGGTATTGCGGCCTTGGATCGAAATATCGCTGACCGGCGTGCGCACGAGCGTGCCGCTCGAGCTGATCAGCATGACTTCGTCTTCCGGCTTCACCAGTAACGCGCCGACGACCTTGCCGTTGCGTTCGGTGATTTGCAGGGCGATCACGCCCTGACCGCCGCGGCCGTGAACCGGGAAGTCCTCGACCGGGGTGCGCTTGCCGTAGCCGTTTTCCGACGCCGTGAGGATCGTCCCTTGCAGATCGTTGATGACGATCAAGGAAATGACGTCATCGCCCTCCGGCATCCGGATGCCGCGGACACCGCCTGCGGTGCGGCCCATCGGACGCACATCGCCTTCCTCGAATCGGATGGCTTTGCCGCCGCTCGTGCAGAGAACGATTTCTTTCTGGCCGTCGGTGATATCGACACCGACGAGCCGATCGCCCGGATCCAGCTCGATCGCGATGATGCCGGCCTGGCGCGGGCGCGAGAACGCCTCGAGCGAAGTTTTCTTGACCGTGCCGTGTGCGGTCGCCATGAACACGAATTTGTTCTCTTCGAACTCATGGATCGGCAACACGGCGGTGATTCGCTCGCCTTCCTGCAGCGGGAGCAGATTGACGATGGGCTTGCCGCGCGAGCCGCGGCTCGCTTGCGGCAGCTGATACACCTTGAGCCAATACATCTTGCCGGTGCTCGAGAAGCACAGCAGCGTGTCGTGCGTATTGGCGACGAACAGTTTGTCGACGAAATCCTCGTCCTTCACGGTCGTAGCCGCCTTGCCGCGACCGCCGCGGCGTTGTGCCTGGTAGGCGGCAACCGGCTGCGCCTTCGCATAACCGCCATGCGACAGCGTGACGACGACGTCCTGCTGCTCGATCAGATCCTCGATCGTCAGGTCCGAATGCGTCTGTACGATTTCCGTACGACGCGGATCGGCGTACTTCTCGCGGATTTCCTCGAGCTCGTCGCGAATCACTTTCAACAGGCGTTCGGGGCGCGCAAGGATGTCACCGTAATCCTGGATCTGTGCGAGCAGCTCCTGGAACTCGCCGACGATCTTGTCCTGCTCGAGGCCGGTCAGGCGATGCAATCGCAAATCGAGAATTGCCTGCGCCTGGGCATCGGAAAGGCGGTAACCGTCCTCTTTCAATCCGAATTCGTTCGAGAGCCCGTCCGGACGCGTCGGCACGTTGCCCGCACGTTCCAACATTGCCGGCACGGCACCTGCGGGCCAAGCGCGTCCCATGAGCGCGACCTTGGCCTCGGCCGGCGTTGGCGATGCTTTGATGACGGCAATGACCTCGTCGATGTTCGCGAGCGCCACGGCCTGCCCTTCCAGGATGTGAGCGCGCTCGCGCGCTTTGCGCAGGTCGTAGATCGTGCGCCGCGTGACCACCTCGCGCCGATGCCGCAAGAAGGCCTCGAGCATCTCCTTGAGGTTGAGCAGCTTCGGCTGGCCGTCCTGCAGGGCGACCATGTTGATGCCGAACACCGTCTCGCGCTTGAGCTCGATGACGATGCGCATGCCGTCCTTGTCGGACTCGTCGCGCAAGCCGTCGTTGGCGATGCCGTCGATGACCTTCTCGCGCACGAGCTCGGCAATGCGCTCGAGCAGGCGCGCCTTGTTGACCTGATACGGCAGCTCGGTCACGACGATCGCCTGGCGGCCCTTGTCGTCCTCTTCGATCGTCGTGCGCGCGCGCATGTACACGCGGCCGCGACCGGTCAAATAGGCCGTGGCGATTTCCTGCGTGCCGTTGATGATGCCGGCGGTCGGGAAATCCGGTCCCGGAATGTGCTGCATCAAGCCGGCGATCGAGATCTCGGGATCGTCGATCAGCGCGATGCAGGCATTGATCACTTCCCCGAGGTTGTGCGGCGGAATGTTCGTCGCCATGCCGACCGCGATACCGGATGCGCCGTTGATCAGCAGGTTCGGCACCTTCGTCGGCAGAACGGTCGGCTCTTTCTCCTTACCGTCGTAGTTGTCGACGAAATCGACCGTTTCTTTCTCGATGTCGGCGAGCAGCTCCGAGGCGAGCGGCGTCATCCGCGACTCGGTATAGCGATAGGCCGCCGGCGGGTCGCCGTCCACGGAACCGAAGTTGCCCTGGCCGTCGATGAGCAGGTAGCGCATCGAAAACGGCTGCGCCATGCGGACGAGCGCGTCGTAGGTCGCCGTATCGCCGTGCGGATGGTATTTACCGAGCACGTCACCGACGACGCGCGCGCACTTCACGTAGGGGCGCGACGCGACGTTATTGTTCTCGTGCATCGAATAGAGGATGCGACGGTGGACGGGCTTCAGGCCGTCGCGCACATCGGGCAAGGCTCGCCCGACGATGACGCTCATCGCATAGTCGAGATACGACTGGCGCATCTCGTCTTCGAGATTGACGTGCAATATTTCCCGGGCGATTTCAGCCATGAATCGTCTACGACCTTCTCTCGACGGGTTGCTGCGGCATCCGATCGGACCGCAACCGCGCCCGATCGATCGACAACAAAGTTCAGCTGATGAGTGGAGCTTTCCGGCGAGCGGTCAGCCCGTTACGCGCGTCCCGTCCACGGGGCGGGACACAGCAAAGACTCGATCAGTTCTTACCTCGTTTTATCCGCCGCAAATTCAGCGTAGCGAAGGGCAAATACTAGCATAGAGACACGCCTATCCGAACCGTTTTGGTGCCTTCGACGCTATACTTTCTCGCCTCACTTCCGGATCTTTCATGGACCACGTCGATACGCTGATCGCGGCTCGTTGGATCGTTCCGATCGAACCTCACGGAACGGTCCTCGAACACCATGCGATTGCGATTCGGGACGGGCGCATTGCGGCTGTCGCGCCCGAAAAAGAGCTCCGCGAACGCTATCCCGCAGCTCGTTACATCAGCCGCCCGACCCACGTTCTGTTGCCCGGCTTCGTCAATACCCATACGCATGCCGCGATGGCATTGCTGCGCGGTGCCGCCGAGAGCGGGCGGTTCGAGCATTGGCTGCACGAGCAAGTGCGTCCGCTCGAGCAACGCTGGATGGACGCCGAATACGTGCGAGACGGCACTGAGCTTGCGATCGCCGATATGATCTCGAGCGGCACGACCTGTTTTGCCGACATGCATCTATTTCCCGAAGTCGTTGCGCAGACTGCCGCCGAAGCGAAGGTTCGTGCTTGTGTCGGCTGTCCAGTCGTCGACTTCGCAACCGTCTGGGCGGGCTCCACGGACGAATACTTCGAGAAGGGCATCCACGTGCACGACGAGTACCGCAACGACCCGCTCGTTTCCACGATGTTGGCGCCCTACGCATCGTGGGCCGTGAGCGACGAGACGCTCCGCCGCGTACAACGTCTGGCCGATGAGCTCGAATCGCCGGTGGCGATGCATGTGAACGAAAACGCCGCCGACATTCACCCGAGCGGCGAGCGCACGCTCGCACGGCTCGAGCGTCTGGGACTGCTCTCCCCGCTGCTGACCGCGATTCACGTGGTCCATGTCGAGGAGGACGATCTCGAGCGCGCGGCGCGCGGCGGCATCGCCGTCGTGCATTGCCCGCAATCGAACCTCAAGCTCGGCAACGGCGTGGCACCGGTCGGGAAATTCCTGGAGCGCGGCATCGCGGTTTGTCTCGGCACCGATGGCGCGGCCAGCAACAACGACTTGGACATGCTGGACGAGGTGCGCACCGCCGCGCTACTCGCGAACGTGGGGCCGAATGCAGGCTTCCTGAGTGCGCACGACTGGCTCCGCATCGCAACCTTGCACGGCGCTCGCGCCTTGGGGCTGGCCGAACAGATCGGCTCACTGATTCCCGGTAAATGGGCCGACATCTGCTGCGTCGACTTGAATCGCCCACAGACTCAGCCGGTTTACGATCCTGCTGCACACCTCGTCTACGCAGCCTCGCGCGATCAAGTCACCGACGTCTGGGTGGCTGGGCGCGCCTTGCTCGACCAGGGCACGCTGACACAACTCGATCTCGACGACATCTTGAGGCGCGCTCGGCTTTGGCGCGCGCGCATCGGCGGATCCGCATCATGAACACATCGCACGCACAGACTCATGGAACGCATGATCCGGCGGAGATCGCCCGGTTCGACGCGGCCGCTCAACGCTGGTGGGATCCGCACGGTGCGTTCCGGCCTTTGCACGTCCTGAATCCGGTGCGACTTGCGTACATCGCGTCGCGCGCGCCGCTGCGCGGCAAGCGCGTACTCGACGTCGGCTGCGGAGGCGGGCTCTTGAGCGAGGCGATGGCGCAGGCCGGCGCGGACGTCACGGGGATCGACTTGGGTACGGCGACCGTCGAAGTGGCCGAGCTGCATGCGCTCGAAAGCGGCGTCTCCGTGCGGTACTTGCGCGAATCGGCCGAGCAGCATGCGCTCGCGAATGCAGCCGCGTACGACGTGGTGACGTGCATGGAGATGCTCGAGCACGTTCCCGAGCCGCAGAGCGTGATGCGGGCGCTCGCGACGCTCGTCAAACCCGGCGGCGATGTGTTCGTCTCGACGATCAATCGCAATCTCAAGGCTTACTTGCTTGCGATCGTCGGCGCCGAGTACGTAATGGGGCTCCTCGAGCGCGGCACGCACTCCTACGAACGTTTCATACGGCCCGCCGAGCTTGCTCGCTGGGCACGCGCCGCCGAGCTCGACGTCGTCGACATCGCAGGGCTCGAGTACGATCCGGTCCGCGAAACGGCGCGTCAAAGCACGAACGTCGACGTGAATTACATGATGCACCTGAAGCGGTCCGACTGACCGCTGCAAACAGAAAAGGACCGCTCGCTGGTGTTCGATCTCACGACCACGTTGCTGATCGCGGCAGGCACGCTGCTCGTCGGCGGTGCGCTCGGCGCGCTCATCGCCACTCTGCGCGCCCGCGCCCGCGCGCAGGCCTTGCACGTCGAGCTTGCGATTCTCAAGTCGCAGGTGAAAACCGAAGAGCAACTCGAACAGGAGCGCCAGCAGGCGCTCAAGCTCGCGATCGAGCGCGTGACCTCCGTCTTCGATTCCGTAGCCGGCCAATCCCTGCGCGCCAACAGCGAGATGTTCTTGAAGCTCGCCCGCGAGCATCTGGCGCAGCATCACGAAAAAGCCGTTGCGTCGCTGAGCGAACGGGAAAAGGCCATCGAGTCGATGCTCCAGCCCATCCGCGAAGCGCTCGCGAAGACCGAGCAGCAGATGGCGCGGATCGAAAAGGAACGCGCCGAGACGTTCGGTTCGCTCAAAGCCTCGTTGGAATCCGTCGCGCTCGGGCAGCAGGCCCTCCAACGCGAAACGCGCTCACTCGTGAACGCACTGCGACGACCGGAAGTGCGCGGACAATGGGGCGAGCTGACGTTGCGCAGGCTTGCTGAGCTCGCAGGCATGGTCGAGCACTGCGACTTCGCCGAACAAGTTCACGTCCGGACTTCCGAAGGCAGCCTGCGGCCCGACATGGTCGTACACATGCCGGACGGCCGCGATCTGGTCGTCGACGTGAAGACGCCGCTCGATGCGTACCTCGAAGCCGTCGATGCGCAAACCGACGAACAGCGGGCCGCCGCCTTGCGCAGACACGCGCAACAGATCGCCGAGCGCGTGCGGCAGCTCGGTGCGAAGAGCTATTGGGCGCAGTTCGAGAACAGCCCCGATTTCGTCATTCTCTTCATTCCCGGCGATCAGTTCCTTTCGGCGGCGCTCGCCGAGTTGCCCACGCTGCTCGAAGATGCAATTCGGCAGGATGTCATCATCGCCACGCCGTCGAGTTTCGTCGCGCTGCTGAAAGCCGTCGCCTACGGCTGGCGTCAGCAGTCGCTTGCGCAGAACGCCGAAACGATCCGCACGCTGGCGGAAGATCTCTACAAGCGGCTGGCCGTATTTGCTTCGCATCTCACGAAAATGGGTCGCAATCTCGGCACGACCGTCGATGCCTTCAACAGCGCCGTGGGTTCGCTCGAACGTCAGGTCTTGCCCGGCGCGAGGAAATTCACGGAGCTCGGCGTCCGCCCCGACCGCGAGATCGAACAGCTCGAGCCGATCGACCGTTTGACTCGCGAACCGCAGATCAAAGAGGCGGACGACTTGTTCGAGCAACCAAGAAGTTCAAGACTGAAGGCTGAAGACTGAAGGCTGAAGGAAGAGCGCGCCCTCGCGCGCAGCCCGTAGCCCGTCGCCTGTAGCCCGTCGCCTAGACTCATGCCTCTCGACTCCTCCTTCGTCAATCGCGCTGCCCCGCCAGGCTCCATGCGCTATTTCGCCCTGCTCTACGCGCCGCCAGAGAAACGCGATGCGGCGACGGCAGTTTTCGTCATCGATGCAGAAATTCGTGAGTCCGCACAAAGCGCGAATCACGACGTGGCGCACACACGCTTGCAATGGTGGCGTCAGGAAATCGATCGGCTCGTGAACGCGAACGCCCTGCATCCGGCGACGCGTCTGCTGAGCGAATTGCCGATCGATCGCCGGCAATATGCGGGCTTGCACGAGCTGATCGTGGCCGCCGACATGGATCTCGCGCGCATGACCTATCTGAACTTGCGCGAAATGCTTGCCTACTGCGCGCGCAGCGGAGGTGCCGTCACGGAGCTGATTGCCCGAGTGCTGGCACACCCCACGCCGCTCGACGAAACCACGCGCAATGCCGCGAACAAGATCGGCACCCTCGTTCGCGCCGTCGAGATCGTGCGCGATGTGCGTCAGGACGCCTACGACGGACGCATGTATCTGCCGCTCGATGCCGCCGAAAAACTCGGCTTCTCCCATGAGGATCTGCGAGAGAAAGATCTCGGTTCTGCGCCGCGCGAAGCGCTGAAGACGCTCGCCGACCACGTGCGCGAGGAATTTGCCGCCAGTCTGGCTTCGATCCCGACGCCGATGCGGGCATACTTGCGCCCGCTGTATGTCCTCGCCGGCCTCTATACGGCGCTGTTGGGCCGCATAGCGCAACGGCAATTCGATGTCGGCACCGAGCGGATGGAGTTGGGCCCCTTGCAGAAACCTTGGGTTGCCTGGCGCGCTGCTCGCCGCGCCACTTGATCGACACCTACTCCATGAAACTCGAAGGCTATTCTCCGGCTCCAGATGCCCTGCGCGACCGTGTCGTGCTGATCACAGGATCGAGCGACGGCATCGGCCGCGCTGTCGCCAAAGCCGCCGCAGCGCACGGCGCGCGCGTCATCCTGCACGGTCGCAACGTCAAGCGGCTCGAAGCCGTGTACGACGAAATCGTGGCCGCGGGCGGTCCGCGTCCCTCCATCGTTCCGCTCGATTTCGAGAAGGCAGGCCCGGCCGAGTTCGATCAGCTCGTCAGCGCCATCGACCAGGAATTCGGCCGCTTGGATGGCTTGCTCCACAACGCGGGCATCCTGGGGGAGCGCGCGCCGATCGAGCATTACGACGTGACGAAGTGGCTGCGAACGATGCACGTGAACGTCAATGTGCCGTTCATCCTCACGCAGCGCTGCATGCCGTTACTGCGCAAGTCGGCGGATCCGTCCATCGTCTTCACGTCGAGCGGAGTCGTTCCTCGGCCGCGTGCGTATTGGGGCGCGTATCTAGTCTCGAAATGGGCGACCGACGGCTTGATGCACATGCTCGCCGATGAGCTCGAGTCGCAGCCGCGCATGCGCGTGAACAGCATCAATCCCGGCAAGGTGCGCACGAACATGCGGCTGCAAGCTTATCCGGCCGAAGATCGATCGACTCTGCCCGAGCCAGAGTCGATCGTCGCGCCGTATCTGTATCTGCTCGGCCCCGACAGCCGGAATGTCACCGGCGAGACCGTCGAGTGCCAGTAACGCGCCCCGACGCGCGCCGCGCCGCAGGTCGATTGCGCTCTCGTCGAGGCTCGTGACGAGGTTCGCGATCCGTTCGCGGCGGCTTTAGATCGGCGAGCGCGTACAACGCCTCGAGCTCCGCCTCGGAAAGCTCGCGATGTTTGCCGCGAGGCAGATCGCGCGGCAGCTCGAGCGGTCCGAATCGCACTTGGATCAATCGACTCACGCCTAGGCCGCGCGCTTCGAACAATGCGCGCACGGCAGCGCGCCGATGTGCGCGCGGCGCATCCACGCGAATCCAACGATTCGCGCCGCTGCCGCCCAAGTCCTCGATTCGATCGAATTCGACCGCCTGCTCGTTGTAGCGAACGACCCGCGGAATGCTCTCGACATCGAAATCCGGATCCGTCACCAAAACGCGCACCGCGTAAGAGGTCGGAATGCCGGCCGCGCGACGGCTCAATGCATCGGCGAGACGGCCGTCCGTCGTGACGAGCAGCAAGCCGCTGTCGCCTCTTTGCATTGCATTGATGGGTAGCCAGCGTGCCCCTCGCACGCGCGGCAGGCGTTCGAGCACGGTTTCGGTCTCGATCGACTCGCCGGCCTCGCCCGCTTCGTTGCGCGTTTCGACGGGTTGGCCGAGAGGCTTGTGATAGATCAAGACCTTCGGCGCCACAGCGACGCGCAACCGCGAGGTGACGTCTTTGCCATCGACGATCACGCGATCGCCTTCGACGTAGCGATCTCCGGGCTGAGCAGGTCGATCGTTCAGCAGGACGCGCCCGGCGAGCATCCATTTCTCGATCTCGCGCCGCGAGCCGAAACCATGCTGCGCCAGGAGCTTGTGGAGCCGCTCGGACATGTCACCGATCGACCGGACGTGCGAGCGCGACACTAGTCTCGATCGCGCGGAGGTTCGCCGATGCGACGTTCCTCGGCATCCGCTTCGGCCGCAACGAGCGTCGGCGTCACTTCCTCGTCGTCCTGCTCGTCGGCATCCGCGGACAATTCAGGGTCGTCCTGATTCGACTCCGCAGTCGTCTCTTCGTCCTCGCTCGGCTCGGCAGCCTCTTCGGCGGTGTCGGCTGCTGCAGAAATCTCTCCAGGAGCGGCCTCTTCTCCCGAGCTTCCTTCCGTGCCGGTCTCTTCCGAAACCGTCGCTTCCGCAGAGCTCGCCGCATCCTGAGCGCCGGATGTATCGTCGCCCTCGCTGCTCGCAGGCTCAGGCTCGCCCGCAGGCAGCTCGAGTTGCACGCCGATCGTTTCGACGTCACGCAACTCCGCGAGCGTCGGCAACTGATCCAGGCTCTTCAGACCGAAGTAGTCGAGAAACTCGCGCGTCGTACCGAGCAGCTCCGGCCGGCCGGGGACTTCGCGATGTCCGACGACCCGGATCCAATTTCGCTCCTGCAGAGTGCGCATGATCGTCGAGCTGACGGACACGCCGCGGATCTCCTCGATCTCGCTGCGCGTGATCGGCTGGCGATACGCGACGAGGGCCAGCGTTTCGAGCAGCGCGCGCGAGTATTTCGTCGGCCGTTCCTGCCAAAGGCGCGAGACGGTGTCGATACAACGCTGGCGCACTTGAATACGCCAGCCGCTCGCGACTTCCACGAGCTCGATCCCGCGGTCGGCATAGTCCTGCGCGAGCGCATCGAGAGCGGCTTGGAGCTGTTCCTTGGTCGGACGCTCCCGCTCGTCGAACAACTCGAGCAACTGCTGCGTCGGTACGGGCCGCCCCGCTGCAAGCAGCGTTGCTTCGATCGTGATCTTCAGATCGTGTTCGTTCATGGATCCTGTCTCGTAGTGTCGTCGTGGTCGCCCGCGTCGGTCACT
>CALEKY010000011.1 GCA_937902995.1 uncultured Sinobacteraceae bacterium | reverse complement strand
GCTCCGCACGGGCCCGATGCCAACCCGCACCGGCTACCAGTTCCTACGCTCCGGGTACCGCTGCGTCGTCGCCTGGCTGCGTATCCGCACGGTGCGCCCGACCGAGGACGGCCTCGACTTCGAGATCATCCCGCAGGAAGAGCGCGAGCAGCTCCCGGCACGTGCGCAGGCGGACTGCGAGGAGGCCAAGAACCTCCCGTAGCGCTCGAGGCGCCATGAGCCGCGCGCTGCTCGCGAGCTCCGACTGTCGTAAGCGGATCGCGAGCAGGTGCTCGGGGGTAGCTCCGTTTCCCGTTTGGGACCTGAGCGCTGTGCTCTTCGCTCAGGACATCCGGACACCATTTCCGTCGGTCGTGACCGCGATCAGCTCGATCAGGACCCAGAATCCGACGATGAAGATGGGCACGATCAGCCAGCCCGTCAGCAACGTGATCAGCAGCTGAGCGACGCC
Source organism: uncultured Sinobacteraceae bacterium (assembly GCA_937902995.1). Lineage (GTDB taxonomy): Bacteria > Pseudomonadota > Gammaproteobacteria > Steroidobacterales > Steroidobacteraceae > Steroidobacter. The sequence goes on along the minus strand of CALEKY010000011.1, from coordinate 2,339 downwards.
ACTGCCGACGCGCCCGGCGACGAAGTTGTGAATGCCGAGCCCACCGAGAAACAGTCCGAGCAAGATGTAAGTTGCCCGGCTGCACTTCGGAGCCAGGACGGCAACCGGTGCGTACACGACCGGAACGCCGTGCATGGGCGGAGGACCGTAGCCCCCGGGATACCCGTAGTTCGGCGGAGGTCCGTACCCCGACGGCGGACCGTAGCCCGGCGGCGGACCATACCCATACCCATTACCCCCAGGAGGCTGTTGCATGATCGACCCCTTCCCGTGGCGAGCTGCTGACAATGCGCTCGCCAATTTTTCCAGATTACGCGACCGCTTCGGTCGCCACAACGCCTGACAGACATGGGAAGGTCTCGTGCGGGCGGTCATCTGCGAAGCCGTCATGCATCTCTGGCGCGAGACCGAGCTCGCCGTGCATTCGAACGATGGCGGGTCAGGAGCATCGAGAACCCGAGCAGTCGAGCGTCAGTCGTCGGTTCGGCGTTTGTTGCCCTTCGACGTGCGTGCACGCGGCGAATGCCGGAACAACTGCGCAGGTCACCCCGCAGGATGATGCCCAGCGGCGGCGGTCCGTGATGACATCGTCGATCCTGTCGACGTCCGGAACCGAGCAAGGCGCGTGGGCTCGAACGTGCTCGCGACGTTCGCGCTGCGACGGGACATGTCGCAAGGGATCTGCACGATGAGGTTGGTCATGCGCTCTGGATGACCGGCAGGCTGGCGGTTGAACGTGGTCCACGCGTCAACGAAGGCGCTCCGATGGATCGAGTGTGCGGGCGTCAAGTTTGCGCCGCCAGCTGGGAACCCGAGACGGAACACCCGAGCATCGTCGAAGGAGGAGGAACAATGGACAAGCTGGGGAAGAAGGAATCGAAGGTTGACGGTGGGAAGCTTCTCGAAATCGTTCAAAAGATTTCCATATCGGTGGACGACGCGCGCGCGGTCGCCGAGAAGTACGTCGCCCACGAGCAACGCTCGAAAGAGGGTTCATCCGACCAAGCGCGCTCGAAGGCCGCTGACAAGATCATCGCACGCTACTCCAATCTGGCGGCGGCCGTCGGCGGCGCAGCGGGCCTCGCGGGTGTCATCCCCGGCCTTGGAACAGCCGTCGCTGTGACTGGCGGCGCGCTCGCAGATACGGCCGCGTGCATGAAGCTTCAGGTCGACATGTGCATGGTGCTCGTCCAGCTGTACCAGTGCACGCTGACGGCGGAGGATGCGCAGCATCTCGCATTCCTGCTCGCGGCTGGAGCTGCAGTCGAGAGGGTAGGCGGAGACGCTGCCGTGAAGATCGGCAGCAAGGCCGGGGTGAAAATGCTCCAGCAGTACCTCCGCGGCGCGACGCTGCAAGCGATCAAGCAGTTCTTCAAGAAGCTCGGGATCGTGTTCACGCGCAAGGCGCTGGAGAAGGCGATTCCGTTCGGTATCGGCGTGATCGTCGGTGCGGGATTCAACAAGGCCCTCACGAGCTACGTCGGGAAGACCGCGAAGAAGTTCCTGGAGCTCTACTCTTTTGAGGACGAAGCCGCGTGACCGTCGCCCGCGTCGATATGCGAGCACCTCTTTGCGGAATCACTCTGAACGGAGAACTTCATCGGCGTGGGCGCTCGGCCGACCGTCCTTCTTCCGGCCGATAGCCAGAAAGGAAGCCCAGCCTGCTCCTCGAGCCAATCCTCGACGGAGCACGCAGTCGCATCGATGCGTGCTCGCTTCTGAAGTGGCTGAGCGCGTGAACCCTCGTACTCGGCGCTCTCGCGAGCTCCGCTCCGCTCGATGTGGGCGTGCTGCGCTCGTGCGGGGCGCCCGTCGCCGCCGCCATGGTCGCGGATCGGATCGCGGAGGCGCTCGGGGCTGGTCTCAGCCCGTGACGTTCAGGTTCACGATGCCCGCGATGTCCGGGCCGTTGTAGAAGTCCTTCACGCGGCGCATGTCGCCCTTCGCGACGGCGAAGAGGGCGGCGGCGCCGGCGGCGCGGCCCAGGTTGGCGCGGACCTGCTGGAAGTTGAGGGCGGCGTTGGTGTTGCCCGTCTCGATGTCCCAGCCGCGGACGGTGTTGGCGTCGACGAGCTCGCCGAACCAGCCGGTCTTCACGTACCCCGCGCCCATCACGTAGAGGATGTTCGAGCCGCCCGGGGTGCCGTCGCCCCAGTTGTTGCGGTTGAACGGCTGCTTGTAGGTGTCGCCGCTGATCGTGATGACGAGCGCGTCGGCGAGCGTCTTCGAGGAGCAGCCGGGGTCCTGGAGGGATTTGCCGAGCTGGTAGAGGCCGTTCATCATCCGGCCGATCGCCGCGCCGACGTTCGCCGCCTGGTTGTTGCCGCCGGCGAACATGC
>CALEKY010000010.1 GCA_937902995.1 uncultured Sinobacteraceae bacterium | reverse complement strand
CTGAAGGCTGAAGACTGAAGGCTGAAGACTGAAGGTAGAGGCGCGCGTTCGCGCGTCAACTCCTGTAGGCTGCAGGCTGGAGACTGTAGGCTGTAGCCGGCGCGCAGAGTTCGCCTCTCCTTTGGGGAGGTCAGGCAGAGCGAGATTTGCCTCTCCTTGGGGAGAGGCGGGCAGAGCGGAGCGTGCCGGTGAGGGGACGTTCGCAGAATGGAGAATCGAGAATTGATCGCGCTCGTCGTGCGCGTCGATCCCGCATCCAGCCTTCGGCCACCTTCTCCCCGAAAGGAGAAGGACAAGTCAGCGCATCGCGCCTGCTTTGCGCCTAAAGGCGACAGGTTGGGCGCGCAGCGCGCCGACTTCGAAGGGCCTTTAAACAAACTTCGGCCGTCTCTTCTCCCGAAACGCTGCGACGCCCTCTCTGAAATCCGGCGACTGCCCGGCTTCGCGCTGCATACGACGCTCGAGCTCGAGCTGATCGGCGAACGATCCGTCGAGTGCCTTCCAGATCGCTTCGCGCGTTCGCGCAAGCGCCAACGACGGACCGCGTGCGAGACGCAGCGCGAGATCGATGGCAGTGGCATCCACTTGGTCGTCCTCGACGACGCGATTCACCAAGCCCCAACTCATTGCCGTTGCGGCATCGAGTCGATCGCCGAGCAGGACCAACTCCATCGCACGGACGCGTCCGATCGTGCGGGCAAGCAACCAGGATGCGCCCGAATCGGGCACGAGGCCGACGCGCGTGAACGAATGCAGGAAATACGCCTTGCTGCCCGCGACGATGAGATCGCCTGACAATGCGAGCGACGCCCCTGCACCGACTGCCGCACCACGAACGGCAGTGACGATCGGCACCGGAGAGCGCTGCAGCTCGAGCATGAACCCGTTGAGGTGGGTCTCGAGCACGGCCCCGGCATCGTAATTCGGATCGCTCAAGTCGAGATCCGGACCGATATTGAAGCCCGCACAAAAGCCGCGGCCCTCGCCTCTCAGCACGATCGCTCGCGCGCCCTTCATCGCGGACTGCAAGGCTGCCGCGAGCGCATCGAGCATCTGCGGCGTAAGCGCATTCAGGGTATCCGGCGCATTCAACGAAATGACAGCGACAGCATCCCGCTGCTCGCAAAGCACGAGGCCGCTCGGCATCTCAAATCACCTGACCGTCATCGATCTGGAAAACGCTACCGGTCACGTGCGAGCTTTCATCGGACGTGAGATGCGCCACGATCGGCAGTACGGCATCGATCGGCATGAGCCGGCCTCGCGGGAGCTTCTCGATCATGCGCTTGCCGGCTTCGCTGTTGAACCAGTCCGCATTGATCTCGGTGAGCATGTAGCCGGGACAGACTGCGTTCACGCAGATTCCCGATCGCACCCACTCCTTCGCAAATCCGCGCGCGAGCATCACTGCCGAAGCCTTGGAGGAGCAGTAAGCAACCAGACCGGACAGCGCATGAATGCCGCCCATCGAGGCGAGCACGACGATGCGGCCCCGACGCGCGGTTTCGGCACCCGCTGCAAGAAGGCGCTTGCCTCCTTCACGGACAGTGAGAAACACGCCGCGACTGTTGACGGCATGAATCGCATCGAAATCAGCCGCCGCAAGCTTGATCGCGGGCCCTTCCACATTGATGCCGGCGTTCGCGATGACCGTATCGACCGTGCCGAATCGCGCCTGCGCTTCATCGTAGGCACGAACGATCGATGCCTCGTCCGTCACATCGAGCGACACGGCATGCGCTTCGCCGCCTGCCGCTTTTATTCGCTCTGTCAGCGCCGCAAGGCGTTCGACCCGGCGTGCGCCCACGACAACCTTTGCGCCGCGCTGCGCCAGCAGCTCGGCGAAGGCTTCGCCGAGTCCGGACGATGCGCCCGTAATCAGCGCAACGCGCCCCCGATGAGTTTGCTCTTTCGTTGCGCTCATACGGCGAAGTTTTGTTCTTCGAGCCACGTTCGCACGATGTTCGCCGCCTGAGCGCCGAGCTCCGGCTGATTGTGGTAGTAGTGCGTCGCGCCCTTGATATCGAAGTACGCCTTGCGATCGTGCGACACTGCAGCGTAGAGCCGTTGCGCATGGCTCGGCGTGCACGCATCGTCGGCCGTGTTGTTGATCACGAGCACGGGTTTGCTCACGACCGACAGACTCTTCGGACCGTCCGCGTTCGCATCGTCGTAGCTCCACTGCGACAGCCAGCTGCGCAGCGTCGAGAACCGCGCCAAGCCGACCGGGCTCATGTTCACGATCTTCGGGTCGCCCAAGTAGCACCAGTTCGGACGGCGGTCGTTCGGATCGATCGTCGGATCGACCCAGCGCGGATCGGCCATCGTGCCGTGCGTGACGAAACCGAACTCCTCGTACACGCGCCCTTTCGAGCGCAGCCAGGCGAGCTTTTCCTTCACCCAGGCCGTGATGCGGCGATTCCGCTCGATCTGGGCAGCGCGATATCGCTCGAGGAATTCCGCGCTGAACGGCGGCTTGATCTCGCCGGAGTAGATATCGAGCGACGGATCGCGCTTTTCCGGATCGCTCTCGTCGAGGATGGCCGGATCGATCCACTCGGTCAGCGTCCCATGACGCGAGACGTGCGCGGCCATTTGGATCACGGCATCGCCAGGCTGCAGATTCGCTCGCGTGAGATCCGGGCCGTCCCCGCCCGGGCTGTCGGTCACCGTCGGCCGCTCGGCCTGCGCCTGATAGAACGCCGACAACGAACCGCCGCCGCTCCAGCCGAGCATGATCACGTTCTTGTAGCCGAGCTTCTCGCGCGCATAACGCACCGCGCTGCCGAGATCGAGCACGACTTTTTCCATGATCAATGCGTAATCGACGCCGCGATAACGGCTGTCGACGGCGAGCACGTGCACACCCGCTTCCGCGAACTGCTTCATGATCGGCAGGCCCGCGGTGCCGCCGATCGGATGCATGGAGACGAGCACCGTCGGCGAATCGGTTTCGGGACGAATCACCTGTCCCGACAACGCAATGACGCCCTCGCTGGTGCCGTACGTGTCCTTGAACACGGCCTGTTCTTTCGAAACGATCCAGACCGGAACGCGGACGACCTTGCGCGGTTGTGACATCGAGCTCTCCTCCGCTCAGAGCGAGCGGGCAATGATCAGTTTCATGACTTCGGACGCGCCGCCGTGAATGCGGTCGATGCGGCTGTCCCGGAACAGGCGCGAAATCGGGTATTCGTCCATGTAGCCGTAGCCGCCGAACAACTGCACGCACTCGTCGATGACTTTACATTCGGTCTCGGTGACCCACAGCTTCGCCATGGCCGCGGTCGTCGCATCGAGCTGGCCTTGCAGATGCAAGGCGACACAGTGATCGATGAACACCCGTCCGACCGTGGCGTTGGTCCGTGCTTCGGCAAGCTTGAACTGCGTGTTCTGGAAATCGAACAGCTTGCGGCCGAACATGTTGCGCGAGCGCGTGTGATCGAGCGTCAGCTCGATCGCTCGTTCCATCATCGCCTGTCCCATCGCGGCGATGATCAAGCGCTCCTGCGGCAAGAAGCGCATCATGGTCTTGAAGCCTTCGCCTTCCTTGCCGAGCAGGTTTTCCGCCGGCACGCGGACGTTGTCGAAGAACAGCTCCGACGTGTCCTGCGCTTCGCGGCCGACTTTCGCGAGATTGCGGCCGCGGCGGAATCCTTCGGCGTTGGCCGTTTCGATGACCAGCAAGGAAATGGCGTTCGGCTGCGCCTCGCTCGGCGTGCGGCAGGCCAGCACGATCAAGTCAGCGGTTTGGCCGTTCGAGATGAACGTCTTCTGACCGTTCACGACGTAGTAGTCGCCTTCGCGCCGCGCGGTCGTACGAATCGATTTGAGATCCGAGCCAGCGCCCGGCTCGGTCATGCCGATGGCGAGCACCAGCTCGCCGCTGACCATTTTCGGAATCCAGCGCGCGCGCTGTTCGTCGTTCGCGAGGTGATAGATGTAGGGCGCGACGATGCCGCTGTGCACGGGCGCGCCGAATCCCTCCAAACCGCGGCGGCCGATCTCTTCGATCACGACCAGCTCGTAACGGAAATCGCAGCCCGCGCCGCCGAACTCTTGTGGCGCAGAAGGACACAACAGTCCCGCCTCGCCGGCTTTCAGCCAAAAATCGCGATCGACGATGCCGGCTTCGCGCCAACGCTCGAGCACGTCGGGCCCTGCTTCACGATCGAGGAACCGGCCGACGGCGTCGCGAAACATCGCGAGATCGTCGTCGTTCATGATGGGTCTAGTGAGATTCATGGCAGATCACCCTGCATCGCGCGAAGCGCAGCGGATCAAGTGAGCTTCACGAGCATCTTGCCGATGTTCATGCCGGCGAACATATCGAGGAACGCCGCCGGCGCTTGTTCGATCCCGTGATAGACCGTCTCGGCGGCGCGAATGCGGCCGGCTCGAATCCATTCGGCGATCTTTTCGCGGAAGACGTCGCGGATCGCTGCGTCGTGATCGCTGAGCAGGAAACCTTCCATCCGCAAGCGGCGCGCTACGAGCTCGAACATGTTGGAAGGACCGGGCTCCGGCGTATCCCCATAGCTGCCGATCATGCCGCACACGGCGATGCGGCCGAAGTTCGCCATGTTCGACATCGCCGCTTCGAGCTGCCGGCCGCCGACGTTGTCGAGATAGACATTGATGCCTTCGGGCGCCGCGCGCTTGAGCGCCGCAGCAAGATCGGGCTCGGCGCGATAATCGATCGCCACATCGACGCCGATCTCGCGCAAGAACTGCTGTTTCTGCGGACCGCCGGCGGAGCCGATGACACGGCAGCCATGAATTTTCGCCATTTGGCATGCGGCGGATCCGACGGCTCCGGCCGCGGCAGATACATATATAGTCTCGCCCGGCTGGAGATTTGCGATCCGAAACAGGGCCACGTACGCGGTCATGCCGGTATTTCCGGCAATCCCGAGATAGGCCTGCGGCGGCAGCGGCGTCGCGGGCAGTTTCGTCAGGTTCTTCGCCTTCGCGTTACAGACTTCGCGCCAGCCGTAGTAGGAAAAGACCAGATCGCCCGCGCCGAACTCCGGCACGGTCGAGTCGAGCACGATGCCGACGGCGGCGCCGTCGAGCACGTGTCCGAGCCGATAGGGCTGAATGTAGTTCGGCCGATCGTAAAGACGGTTGCCCATGTACGGATCGACCGACATCCACAAATTGCGCACGCGGACCTCGCCGGGCGCAGGCAGCGGCACTTCCCTCGTGACGAGCTCGAAGTTGCCCGGTGCTGCGCCGCCGACCGGACGCGAACGAAGATGGATCTCCCGCGATGTAATGACGGACATCGCCTGCCCGCTCACGCCGCTTTGATCGGATAGAACGTCTTGCCTTCCGCTGCCATTTCTTTCAGCAGCCGCGGCGGTGCGAAACGTTCGCCGTACTCCGCTTGGAACTTCTCGACACGCGTAACGAACTCGCGAACGCCGACCGAATCGATGAGGCTGATCGGCCCGCCGGTCCACGGCGCAAAGCCCCAACCCAACGTCGCGCCGACGTCGGCATCGCGCGCTGCGGTCACGACGCCTTCATCCATGCATCGCGCCGCTTCGATCGCTTGCCGATACAGCAGACGTTGCTTCAACGTTTCGATCAACTCCGGCGTCGTGCGCGCAACTTTCACCGGATATGCCTCGGCAAGGCCCGACCACAACCGCTTCGGCGCACCTTGCGGATAGTCGTAGAAACCCTTGCCGTTCTTGCGGCCGAACCGCTCCGCGGCGACCATGTCGATCAGCACCTTGTCCGTGCGGCGAGCGGTTTCGGATTCGCCGAGATCCAGACGGCGCTGACGCGCAATGCGGTCGAGCAAATCGATCGCCACGTCGTCGGCGAGCTCGAGCGGACCGCGGGGCATGCCCGTCATGCGGCCGACGTTGTCGATGATGGCCGGCGCAATGCCGTCGAGCAGCATCTCGAGACCTTCGGTGATGTAGGTTTCGAACACGCGGCTCGTATAGAAACCGCGGCTGTCGTTCACGACGATCGGCGTCTTCTTGAGCAGCTTCACGTAGTCGAGCGCCTTGGCGAGCGTCTCCTGGCTCGTCTTCTTGCCCACGATGATCTCGACGAGATCCATGCGGTCGACGGGCGAGAAGAAATGAATGCCGATGAAGTTCTCGGGCCGCTCCGCCGCGGTCGCAAGCTCTGTAATCGGGAGTGTCGAGGTGTTGGAGGCGAACACGGCCGTCGGCGCGAGCTGCGCCTCAGCACGCTTGGTGACATCCGCCTTCAGCTTCCGATCCTCGAACACCGCCTCGATGACGAGATCCGAGCCTTTGATCGCGGAATAGTCTTCCGTCGGCTGAATGCGCGCGAGGATGGCGTCGCGTTGTTCAGTCGTCGTCGTGCCCTTCGCGACCGCTTTGTCGAGCAATCCGACCGAGTATCCTTTGCCCTTCTCTGCATTCGCTAGCGAGGTATCGATCAACACCGTCTCGATACCCGCGCGTGCTTGTACGTAAGCGATACCTGCACCCATCATGCCGGCACCGAGCACCGCCACTTTGCGAACCTGATACGGCGGAACGTCGGCAGGCCGCGCAGCACCTTTCGCCAGCGCCTGTTTCGAAATGAAGTTCGTGCGCAGCATCGCGCGTGCTTGCGAAGTCTGCTGACAAGCAAGGAACAGCCGCGCCTCGACGCGCAACGCTGCATCCATGGGCAAGCCGAAACCTTCGTAAACGCAGCGCAGAATCAATCGCTGCGCGGGATAGTTGCCGTAGCTCTTGCCGTGAACCTGCGCGTTGATCATCGAGAACAGGTTCATGCCCGCATCCGTGTAAGGACCGTCGGGCATCTTGTGGTCCTTGCGATCCCACGGGGCAATGCCTTCGTTGCCGGCGCGAATCCAAGCTTTCGCTGCTTCGACCGTCTTGCCGGGCTCGACGATTTCGTCGATGAGCCCGATGGCATGCGCCTGCTCCGCCGGCATCGGCGCACCGGTGAGCATGAGATCCAACGCATTGCGCACTCCGGCCAATCGCGGCGTGCGTTGCGTGCCGCCGCCGCCCGGCAGCAAGCCGATCGTCACCTCGGGCAAACCGACTTTCACGGCTTTCGTTGCGATGCGGCGATGCGCAGCCAACGCCAGCTCGAATCCGCCACCGAACGCGAGCCCTTCGAGCGCCGCAACGACCGGCTTGCCGACCGTTTCGAGTGCGCGCAGCGCCCAGCTCATGCGCGACGACTTCTTCAGTGCCGCTTCGAGCGCCTCGCCCGTGAGACGAATGCCCGCATTCTCCGCCAGCTCGCCGATGTCCGCGCCCGCGCAGAAACCGTTCGATTTCCCGGACGTCAGCACGGCGCCTTTCACCCGCTCGTCCCGAATGATTTCGACGAGCTCGTCGAGATCCGCGACGGCGGACTCGGTGAAGGTGTTCATGGTGCGACCCGGCACGTCGAAGACGAACGTGACGATGCCGTCTTGATCGATGGAGTGAGTGAAGTTCTTCATTGGATGGCGCCCCGCGGAAATTACACGCGCTCGATGATCGTGGCGGTGCCCATGCCCGCCCCCACGCACAAAGTGACCAATGCCGTCTGTTTGCCGGTCCGTTCCAGCTCATCGAGCACGGTACCCAGAATCATGGCGCCCGTCGCACCGAGCGGATGACCCATCGCGATCGCGCCGCCGTTGACGTTGACCTTGGCGTGATCGAGCCCGAGCTGCTGCATGTAATACAGAACGACCGACGCAAAGGCTTCGTTGATCTCGAACAGATCGATGTCCGATACGCTCATGCCCGCGCGTGCCAGCGCCTTCTTCGTGACCGCAACCGGTCCGGTCAACATGATCGACGGCTCGGAACCGATCGACGCAGTCGCTACGAAACGTGCGCGCGGCTTGAGACCGAGCGCCTCGCCCTTCTCGCGCGTGGCGATGAGCACGCCTGCCGCACCGTCCACGATGCCGGAGCTGTTGCCGGCGTGATGCACGTGATTGATCGTTTCGAGCTCCGGATAGCGTTGTTTGATGACGGCATCGAACGCCGCCACGCCGATGCCCTCGAACGCCGGTTTGAGATTGCCGAGACCCTCGAGCGAAGTTTCCGGACGCATGTGCTCGTCGCGCGCCAACACCGTGATGCCTTCGTGCACGACCGGCACGATCGACTTCGCGAAACGCCCCTCCTTCCATGCCTGCGCCGCGCGCCGCTGACTCTCGACAGCAAACGAATCGACGTCCTTGCGGGAGAAGCCGTACAGCGTCGCGATGACGTCCGCGCCGATGCCTTGCGGCGTGAAGTACGTACGAAAGGCCACGTCGGGATCGATCGACCATGCGCCGCCGTCGGAACCCATCGGCTGACGGCTCATGCTCTCGACGCCGCCGCCGATCGCCACCTCGGCCTCGCCGGCGATCACCTTCGCTGCGGCGATGTTGCAAGCCTCGAGCCCGGAAGCACAGAACCGATGAATCTGCGCGCCCGCGACCGTCTCCGCGAATCCGGCGTTGAGCGCCGAGACACGAGCGATGTTCGCGCCCTGCTCGCCCAGCGGCGAAACGCAGCCGAGCAACACGTCGTCGACCACCGAAGTATCGAGCCCGTTGCGGTCGCGCAGCGCTTGCAGGACTTGGGTCGCCAGCGCAATCGCGGGCACTTCGTGCAGCGAACCTTTCGCGTTGCCGCGCCCGCGGGGCGTGCGGACGGCATCGAAGATGTAGGCTTGTCTCATCGGGATTCCTTTAACAGCTTGAAAGGCCGCACCGGCGCGCGCGAAGCGGGTGCGGACGTGGAAGCAAACCGCATCATAGTCAATTTACTTGACTTAGTATTCACCAAGATTCGTAGAGATAGCAACACTGCGGCGGTGTCCGCAAAGTGACGAACTTGACGGGTGCATTTTGTCGTGTCCAGGCGCGAGGCGACCGTCGCCCCGGCAGCGCCGATATCGTCAATAAACTTGACGACCAATCCGCGATGCACTACGGTTCCGCACCATTCGGAACCGAGCTCGGGCGTTCGACTGGAGGAGACGTGAGCGAGAAAGGCTTTGCGGAAGGCGCATGTCTCCCGCCGCTGCACGAGGTCGTCAGGAGAGCGAGCTCGACGTCACCAGCCGAAGCAGCCATGAACCTGAGCGATGACCTGAGACGGGCGTTGCGCCAGGTTGCATCGTCCGTCGCCATCGTCGCCGCGCACGGCACGTCGAATCCGATCGGCATGACTGCGACGGCGCTTTCCGTCGTGTCTTTGACGCCTCCCGCGCTGCTCGTTTGCGTCAATCGCACGTGCCAGCTACACACCGCCATCCTCGAGCGGCGTGCGTTCCGGATCTCGTATCTCTCGCAGGCGCAGTCGGAAGTTGCCTCCGTGTTCGGCGGCGGTCGAGCTCAGGAAGAGCGCTTTGCAGTCGGCAGTTGGGATCTCGACGCCGCTCACGGTCCCGCATTGCGCGGTTCGCTCGCGAGCTTCGGGTGCTCGCTATCGAGCCAGCTCGATCACGGGACTCACACGATCTTCGTGGGCACGGTGGAAGACGTGCGGTTCGGCAGCGAGCGCCCGCTGCTCTATCGCGACGGCGCTTACTGCAGGGTCGTGTGATCGGAATCGGCTGACGCTAGCGGCTACCTTCGCGACCGCCGGCCCCGGCCGGTCGATTCCGTGCCCGCATGCTCGCGCTGACGGCGGCGAACCTTGATCTTCTCCTCGGGTTGCACCGGATAGATCACCGGCGGTCCCCAGTCCTTGGCAAATGCCGCTTGCAGGTTCTTGACGTGCTGCTCGCCGATGCGCTCGGCGAGCTGCTGCGAAATGAAATTCACCGCCGCTTGCGCATCGCGGCGAACGGCCTTACCCGTCGGCGTGAGCTCGACGATCTTGCTGCGGCCGTCGTTCGGGTCGTCGCGCAGCTCGAGAAAGCCCTTCTCGACGATCTGATTGAGCGTGATGTGAACGGCCTGGCGCGTCAGTCCCATGGCTCGCGCAATCTCCGACGGCCTCCTCAGACCCAGCATCACACGAATCATGACGCTGGATTCGGCGTGCGTGAGCGTCGGCCAGCCGCGCGCCCGCAAGCTCCCTTGAAGGCCTTCGTCGAACCATTCGAATCCCTGCAACAGCGGGACGATGAGATACGCGATTTGGTCAGCCATGCGGTCGCCAAGTCTCCACCGAGTTGGAAAGCCGCGAAAGCTTAGCGCCGGTGTTCGCCGCTCACCAGTTCAAAAGACAAGGGAGGCCGACCGAACGACCGGCCTCCCGAGGGTAAGAGCAGATTCGGACTAGAAGTTGATCCTGGCTTGCAGGCTGAAATTGCGCGGCGGCTCCACCGAGGCGATTCGCGCATCCGGATCGAGGAACGTATTTGCGAGACCGCCGGAGCTGCCGAAGCCCTTGACGAGCTCATCCGTCAGGTTCCGACCGATCACAGAGATTTCCCACCGACCGTCCGCATCGCCGATACCGAGCCGCGCATCGAGCACGGTCACGGCCTTCTGCATGGTCACGGGATCAGCCGTGAAGTCGCGATACGAATCGTCCTGATAACGCGGCGAAACCGACGCAATCAGATTCAGATTGCTGGCGAGCGGAACGCTGGCGTTGAGGTTCAACGACGCGGAGTACTTCGGCGCGAAACCCAGACGCTTGCCGTCGAGATTGCAACTGCCGGCCAAGCTGCCGTCCGGCGTCTGACCGGGATTACAGGGGCCGGAAGTGAATCCGACGTATTTCGCCGTCGGCAGCCATGCCAAACTGCCGTCGATGCTGAAGATCGAGGAAAGAATGAAACGGAAATCCGCCTCGAGACCTCCGACTCTCGCTTCCGGTGCATTGCCCGTGAAGATTTGCGCCACCAGTCCCCCGTTCGTCGGGATCTGTGCAGACACCTGCATGTCCTTGTAGACCGTATAGAAGCCGGCGAAGTTGATGTAGCCGAGGCCCGGGAAGCCGAGCTTCGTGCCGACTTCGTACGAGGTCGCAATCTCCGGCTTGAACTCGAAGCCTTCGGCCGTTGCGTTACCGATCGCGCCTTGGAAACCTCCGCTCTTCGAGCCCTTGCCGTAACTGGCGTACACCATCGAATCGCGATTGAACGCGTATTGCAGCGAGACCGCAGGATCGAAGCGGCCCTTCTTCAAATCGTCGCGGATGTCCTCGACCAGCGTACCCGTGAAGTCCGTCGCCGCATTCGGACCGCCGAAGCGTTGATAGACCGCCTCTTTCTTTTCTTCCGTGTAGCGGCCGCTCACGTTGAGGCGCCACTGATCCGTGATGCGCCACGTCACTTGCGCAGCCACCGAATAGACTTCGCTGTCCTGAGTGAATTCGCGATACGTGCTGGCCGGCGGCGCGAACAAGACGCCGGTGGTGCGCTGCTCGAACAGATCGGCGGTCGAGTAATACGCACCGATGACGTAACTCACCCTTCGATCGCTCGGAGAGACGAGACGGAACTCTTGCGAGATCTGATCGAAATCCTGGTTGAACACCGCCGTGGCGAACTGGCCGACATAGAAGTCGGCATCCACCAAGCTCCGGTTCTCGAATGCCGAATAGCCCGTGATCGACACGAACTGCAAGCCGCCGAGATCGACATCGAATTGTAGGGTTGCCGTTTCGGTATCGAGGTCGTCGTACTCGGGGCCGCCCTCGAGGAACGTATCCTTCGTGAAGTCGAGCGGATAACCGAGATTGCTGATCACCTGCATCGGAATACCGTTCTGATCGACGGTCGCATTCTCGTACTTGGCCGTCACGCTGACCGGTCCGCCGCCGTCGTACACGGCAACGATGCGCCCGATGAGTTCTTCGCGGCTCGGCTGTCCTTCGCCGAGATACGTGTTCTCGATATAGCCGTCGAAATCGGAGTACTTGCTCGCGACACGAACCCGGAAGCTGTCCGAGATCGGCAGATCCACGGCACCTTCGACCGACGGACCTTCGTGATCGAAGTTGTACAACGCATTGAAGTAGCCGCCGAATTCGGTGCCAGGGCGGCGAGTCACGATGTTGATCGCGCCGGCGCTCGTGTTCCTGCCGACGAGCGCGCCCTGCGGACCGCGCAGGACTTCGATGCGCTCGATATCGAGGAAGGGCGCTGCGAATTGGCGCGCATTACCGCCGTAAATACCGTCGATGAACATGACGACGGACTGATCGAGCGACGGGCTGCCTGGGCTCGAACCGATGCCGCGCATTGCGATCAAGTCGGCCGCGGGAGACTTCGCGATCGTCAGGTTGGGGATGAGCGGCGCCAATTGCTGGAAATTGTTGATCGTACGAGTGGCGAGCTGATCTCCCGAGACGACGGCCAGCGAGATCGGCACCTCTTGCAAGCGCTCGGTGCGCCGTTGCGCCGTGACGACAATTTCTTCGAGTTGAATGGCACTGCGCGCCCCTTCCGTTGTGTCGGCTTGCTGAGCGGCGGCCGTCTGCGACATCGCAACAGTTGAAGTGGCAAGGCCGGCCACGGCGCAAATCCATGAAGTTCGCTTGGAACGCATTTCCCCCTCCCCGGCAGGTTACAAGACGCAAGTCGCTTTTCGAGTGTTGTAATTGGGCGAAAGGTCTCTCCATTCGAATCGTTTGTCAATAGAGTTGACAACCGTCGCGGTACATCCGGCACAATTCATCTCGAAATAGCAGAATTTATATAAGCGATGCGCCTTCTTGCGCTGCGAGACCGATATGCTCGTCGAGCGCCGTGCATCGTCAGTTCGTTTGACTTTTACGGCGGACGGCCGACGCGGGCCGCACGCCTGGCGGGGGAAAGCTCTTGTCAGTCCAGTCAGCGCAACAGCCATCGGCAGCGGCCGAAGCGCCTTCCGCGCTCACGTATGCCTGGTACGTCGTCGCCGTCCTGACCGCGGCCTATCTGCTCTCACTCATCGACCGCATCCTGATCGGCCTGTTGGTCGAGCCGATCAAAGCCGACATGTTGCTCGCAGACACACAGATCGGTCTGCTCGTCGGTTTCGGCTTCGTGCTCTTCTATTCGACGCTCGGCGTACCGCTCGGCTCGCTCGCCGATTCGAGCAATCGCAGGAACCTGATCGCCGCCGGCATTACGGTGTGGAGTCTTGCGACAGTGGCCTGCGGGCTGGCAACGAATTTCACCTCACTGCTCATCGCACGCATGATGGTCGGTGCGGGCGAAGCGACGCTGTTTCCTTGCGCAATTTCCACGTTCAGCGATCGATTCCCGCGCGAGAAGCTCGGGCTGGCCATGAGCATCTTCTCCTTCGGCGCGCTGGCCGGCATGGGACTTGCGATGGCCGGCGGCGGCGAGCTCGTGAGGTGGGCTGCAACGATCGGCTCAGTCGAGTGGCTTGGTTTTACGCTTGCGGGTTGGCGACTCGTCTTCGTCGTCATCGGCCTCGTCGGGATTCCGGTCGCCCTACTCGTCCTCACAACGGTGCGCGAAGCGCCGCGCCTCACCACGCCGGCCGTTGCGCCGCCCTTCCGCGATCTCATCCGTGCGATCGCTTCTCACCGACGCGCCTACTTCGGCTTGTTCGCCGGTTTCGGCGCTCAAGTGCTGTCGACCTACATTCCAATGACCTGGGCAGCGGCCTACTATCAGCGCACGTTCGGTTTGACCCCACAGGTCATCGGCTGGTCGCTCGGATTCATTTTTGCGGTGTGCGGCGGAATCGGACTCGTCATCGGCGGACGCTGGAGCGATAAGCGTGCCTCGCGCGGCGTCATCGACTCGCCCGCCGAAGTGCTCATGTGGAGCATTCCGATGCAATTGCCTCTGATCTGTATCGCGTTTCTCGTTCAATCGCCGACCGCCTCTTTGATCGCGCTTGGCATCCTGCTCATCGTCGCCTCTATGTACGGGGGACTGCAGGGCACGATCGTGCGTCTGATGAGTCCTGCGGGTATGCAGGGTCGCCTCATGGCGCTCTACCTGCTCATCGTGACGATCGTGGGCATGGGCTGCGGTCCGTTGATCGTCGGCGCGTTGAGCGATCGCGTGTACACGGGTCAGTGGGCACTCGGCCAAGCCGTTACGACGACCATGGCCGCCGCTGTGACCGTCGCGGGCTCGATTCTCGTCTTTACGCGCCCGGCGATGCGCGCCGTCATGCAGCAAATCCTCGACCGGGAGCTGCAAACCCGGCGTTCGCTCTGACAATCTTTCCGAGGAATCACGATGGATTTCAATTTGCCCTCCGACTTGATCGCCTATCTCGCCGAGCTCGATGACTTCATCGAACGCGAAATCAAGCCGCTCGAACAAGCCGACGACAACATTCGCTTCTTCGATCACCGCCGCGAATGGGCGCGCACGGACTTCGAGCGCGGCGGATTACCGCGACACGAATGGGAAGCGCTGCTCGCGGAAGCGAAACGCCGCGCCGACGTCGCCGGGCATCTGCGCTTCGCTCTACCGCGCGAATTCGGCGGACGCGACGGCTCGAATCTGTGGATGGCCGTGATTCGCGAGCACCTGGCCGCCAAGGGACTCGGTCTACACAACGACCTGCAAAACGAGCACTCCATCGTCGCGAACTTCCCGCAAGTGCTCATGTTCCGCGACTTCGGTACGCCGGAGCAGCAAAAGGAATTCATCGCCGGCATTCTCGACGGCACGCGCTCGGTGCCCTTCGGGCTCACCGAACCCGAGCACGGTTCCGATGCAACGCATATGGAAACGACCGGCGTGCGCGAGACGCGCAACGGTAAGCCAGGCTGGCGCATCGACGGCCGCAAGATGTGGACCACCGGAATGCACGTCGCGACGCACGTCATGGTGTTCGCGCGGACGTCCGGCAAACCCGGCGATGCCAAGGGCATCACGTGTTTTCTCGTGCCCGCCAAGGCGCCCGGCGTGGTCGTCGAGGAATATCTTTGGACGTTCAACATGCCGACCGACCATCCGCGCGTGCGTTTCGACGGCGTGTGGGTTCCCGAAGATGCGATCCTCGGCGAGGAAGGCGACGGCCTCAACGTCGCCCAGCACTTCGTGCACGAGAATCGGATTCGTCAGGCCGCCTCCTCGCTGGGCGCCGCCGATTACTGTCTGCGAGAGAGCGTGCAATACGCACGCGAGCGCAAGACCTTCGGCAAGCCGCTCGCAACCAACCAGGCCATTCAGTGGCCGCTCGTCGAGATCGCCACGCAGATCGAAATGTTGCGCCTCTTGATCCGCAAGACGGCGCACGAGATGGACCAGATGCCGAAGAAGGACGTGGCGCTGTATCTCTCGGACAAGGTGAGCATGTGCAATTACTGGGCGAACCGCCTGGTTTGCGAGGCCGCGGACATTGCGATGCAAGTGCACGGCGGCATCGGTTACTCGCGTCACAAGCCGTTCGAGCACATCTATCGTCACCACCGCCGCTATCGCATCACCGAAGGTTCCGAGGAAATCCAGAAGCGGCGCATCGCCTCGCACCTGTTCGGTTTCGTCAAGGCGCCGCCGCGAAAGTGACGAGAGCGAAGCCGTGAAACAGCGCGCATACGATGTGGTCGTGATCGGCGCCGGCGGCGCGGGGTTGGCCGCAGCGCTCGAATCGGCACGGGCCGGCGCACGCACATTGCTCGTCGAAGCCGCGCCGCACATCGGCGGCTCGACCGCCCGCAGCCAGGGCGTGTTCTATGCCGCCGGCACGCGAGTGCAAAAGGCGCGCGGCATTCTCCACGACAGCGCCGAGGCGATGTATCGCTACTACTGCCACATCAACCAGATGCGCGTCGAGCCGGCGCTGGCGCGCAAACTGTGCGAACAGGCCGAGCCGAGCCTCGAATGGCTGATGTCGCTGGGCGTCGAGTACTCGCCCGACGATCTCTATCAATCCTGCGTGGATTCGGTGCCGCGCGGCCATCTGCCGAAAGGCTACGGCGCCGAAATGTGCCAGCGCATCGACGCGGCGTTTCGTGCGCACGACCATGCGCACGTGCGGCTCGGCACCCGCGTTCGCGAGCTGGTCGTCGGCGCCGACGGCGCAGTGAACGGCGTCGTTCTCGACGGCGAGCGAATCCGTTGCGGCGCGGTCGTCATCACCACCGGCGGATTCGGACAGAACAAGGCACTGCTACAGCAGTACTACCCCACCGTCGCCGCTGCAGCCGATTGGGTCTGGACGATTTCCGCGCCGGACTGCCGCGGCGACGGCATTCATTTGGGCAAACAAGTCGGTGCGGCGCTGCAAGGTTTCGACAAGGGTCTCATCGGCTCGAGCGCGAATTTCAGCAAGAGCATCGAATTCGGCCGGCCGCCGTGGCTCGTGTACGTGAATCGCGAGGGCCGGCGCTTCGTCGACGAAGGCATGGTCCATTACCTCGTTCATTCGGCCATGGTGCGCCAAACCGGCGGCAGCTGTTTTGCCGTGTTCGATGAAGCCGCACGACGATCGCTTCGAGCGCCCGACAATCCTTTCTACGCCGGACGCTTCAACGACTGGTCCGCCGAGAACGTGCTCGCGATGGTCGAGGCCGGCAAAGTGCAGCGCGCCGATACGTGGGAAGACCTCGCCTTCGCGCTCGGCATCTTCAATCCGCGCGCGCTCGCCAACACGATGGAACAATACAGCCGCGATGCCGAGCGCGGTCACGACAGCCGCTTCTTCAAGAATCCGGCACTCTTACGCCCCATGCGCGAGCCGCCGTTCTATGGCGTCGAGCTGCGCATGGCCGCCGTCTACATGACGTTCACGGGCCTGCGCATCGATCCCGATGCCAACGTCATCAGCGAAGAGGAATCGCCGATCCCCGGTTTGTACGCGGCGGGCGAAGTCACGGGAAACGTGCTCGGCGAGCAATACATCGGCGGCGGCATCTCGATCGCCAATTGCATTGTCTACGGCCGCATTGCCGGTACGAGCGCCGCACGATTTTCGGCGACGCGGTAGCTTTCCTGCGCCGCTCTGCGGTTCCGCATCGACCGGCTTCGCGAATCCGTGCGGGTTTGTACAACGACTTCGCATCGACGCGCACCTCACCGCAGCAGTACCATCTCCTCTCGTCGGGGCCTGCCCCAGCGAATCCTCCCGTGCACCGCACGACTCCGAGCGTGGAGGTTCTCATGGGCGAGAACAGCATCATCATCCAGGCCTGGAATACGGTGCTGTACGACAAGTTCTGTCGTTTCAAGCACCTGCTCGTCGACGGTCTTTCGCAGCACAGCGACGCTGCACTTGCACGGACGCAATACGCACCCGGCTCGCGCGTGCTCGATATCGGCTGCGGCTTCGGCGACAGCACCATTCGAATCGCACGCACGGTCGGAACGAGCGGCTCAGCCGTCGGTGTTGATTGCGCAGAGAATTTCGTGCGCGCTGCACGCGCTGAAGCCAGCGTACAAGGAGTAGCCAACGCGACCTTCTCGATCGCCGACGTGCAAAGCGACGATCTCGGCGGTCCCTACGATCACGCGTTCGCGCGCTTCGGCACGATGTTCTTCGAACTACCTGGCGCTGCGATGCGCAACATTCGCAGGGCCTTGCAGCCCGGCGCGACATTCATGCAAATCGTCTGGCGTCGTCGCGAAGAGAATCCCTGGCTCCACGAGGCAGAGCTGCGCGTCAAGGACATCGTGCCGGTCGTCTCGCACGAGGAAACGGATCAAGTTCACTGCGGCCCGGGACCCTTCTCCATGGCTGGACCGGACATGGTGAGCACGATGCTTCGAGCTGCAGGGTTCGAGCACATAACGTTCGAGCGGTACGACTGCGATATCTGCATCGGCCGCGACCTGCAAGATGCGATCGAATTCGCGATGGCATTGGGTCCTGCCGGCGAGATCATCCGCTTGGCCGCCGAGGAAGGCGAGCGACTCAAACCGCAGGTGATCGAAGCGCTCCGGGACACGCTCGGCAAGTTCGTTCGTTCCGATGGCGTGTGGGCGCCCTCGAGCACGTGGTTCATCACGGCTCGCAACCCGAATTGAGAAAAGAGATCAACGCCGCGCGATGAAAAACTTGCGCAGGTGGTCGGAGCACTCTTCCGCCATCACGCCGCCGGTGATTTCGAGACGATGGTTCAACGACGGGTGCTGGACGATGTTGAACACCGATCCGGCCGCGCCTGCGCGCGGATCGGTCGCAGCGAATACCAAGCGCTTGATACGCGCATGCACCATTGCCCCGGCGCACATGGGACACGGCTCGAGCGTGACGTACAGCGTCGTGTCCAGCAATCGATAACTGCCGAGCCGTTCGGCCGCCGCACGCATCGCGACGATCTCTGCGTGCGCCGTCGGGTCGTTGGTGCTGATCGGCCGGTTCCAGCCTTCCGCGATCACTTCCCCATCCTTGACAATGAGGGCGCCGACTGGAACTTCGCCGGCCGCCTCCGCTGCTCTCGCGAGTTCGAGGGCACGGGACATGAAGTGCGCATCAATTACGGATTGTGCGGGCGAGACGTTGTCGGTCATGGAGGATAAAACTCGTCGGCGGCGCATCTTGCCCTGCTGCGATCCTCATTTCCACAGTCGAGGCGGCACGAGCCGCTGCTTCGGGAGTCGACATGCCATCCGAGAACAGCTCCATCGACTTGTTGCACGTGGTCAGTCTGTTGGGTGCGGCCGTCGTGATCGTCCCGATGTTCCGGCGTCTTCGGCTCGGTTCGGTGCTGGGATATCTCGCGGCAGGTCTGCTCATCGGCCCCTTCGGTCTGCAATGGTTCACGCATCCGCAAGCCATCCTGCACGTCGCGGAGCTCGGGGTGATCCTCCTCCTGTTCCTCATCGGGCTCGAAATGCGTCCCACGCACTTGTGGGGATTGCGTCGCGAAATATTCGGGCTCGGCACGCTGCAGATTGCGTCGTGTACCGCAGTGCTCACGACCATCGCCTACGCGTTCGGTTATCCGCTCGATGTCTCGTTCGTCGCCGCTGCGGGCTTCGTGATGACCTCCACGGCCATCGTCGTGCAGATGCTCACGGAGCGCGGCGACGTCGCGCTGCCGCGCGGTCGCCGCATCGTTTCCATTCTGCTATTCGAAGATCTCTTGATCGTGCCGCTGCTTGCGTTCGTGGCGTTCATCGCGCCGACGCCCGTCGAAACGGCGCTCGCGACCCGCATGATGCACCTCGGTATCGCGCTGGCGACCGTCGCGTGTCTGGTAATCGTCGGCGTCTGGTTCCTCAATCCCTTGTTTCGGATCCTGGCGGCTGCGCGCGCTCGCGAGGTCATGACCGCCGCGGCGCTACTGGTCGTGCTCGGCGCCGCGTTGCTGATGCAGCTCGGCGGATTGTCCATGGCCATGGGCGCCTTTCTCGCCGGCGTGCTGCTCTCGGAATCGGTGTTCCGGCATCAGATCGAGGCCGATATCGAACCATTTCGCGGCATTCTGCTCGGTTTGTTCTTCCTGGGCGTCGGCATGTCGCTCGACCTGAACATCGTATTCAACAATTGGCAGATCGTGATTCTCGGGACCTTGGTGTTCATGATCGCCAAAGGTCTGTGCGTCTACATCATCGCACGCATCACTCGCACCGATCACTTCGAAGCGTTGGATCGCGCCGCGCTCATGTCGCAAGGCGGCGAATTCGCCTTCGTGCTGTTCGCAGCCGCCGCCAACGAGCGCGTCATCGGCGCCGAAATCGCCGCCAATCTCACTGCGATCGTTGTGCTGTCCATGATGCTCACCCCGCTCGTCGTGCTTCTCGCGCGCGCCAGCACGCCTAAAGCAGCACCGTCGCTCGACGGCATCGAGCGCGCGAACGGACTTTCCGGCAGCGTGCTCGTCATCGGGTTCGGCCGCTTCGGACAAGTCATGAGCCAAGTGCTGCTCGCCCGCGCCTGCGACGTATCGATCATCGACAACGACATCGAAATGATCAGCGCCGCCGGAGAATTCGGCTTCAAGGTGTATTACGGCGACGGCACGCGTCTCGATGTCCTGCGCGCGAGCGGCGCAGCGACGGCGCGGGCCATCGCCGTTTGCGTCGACGAACAGGCCGCCGCCAATCGCATCGTCGAGCTCGTCCGCAGCGAATTCCCGCAAGCGAAATTGCTCGTGCGTGCCTACGACCGCCGACACGCGCTGCAGCTCGTCGCGGCAGGCGTCGATTACCAGATAAGAGAAACGTTCGAGTCCGCCCTGCGCTTCGGCGCCGCAACTCTAGAAGCCGTCGGGATCGACAAAGACGAAGCCGCCGCCATCGCAACCGAAATTCGCAAGCTCGACGCCGAACGCTTTCAGCTCGAGCTCGCCGGCCGCGACCGACTCGAGGCGGCGCGCGAGACATTGCGCGGCAACGAGCCGAGGCCTATTCCGTACCTCAAGCCGAAACGCGCAGCGAGCCGAACTGGAAGTTGACCGTTGACGGTCAGAGAAGCGCGCAGCGCGCCTCTCGCTACAGCCTCCAGCCTACCGCCTACAGCCTATCGCTCATTCCCACTCGAACATCAATGGGAACTTCAATCGCATATAGATCAATGCGTTACCA
>CALEKY010000009.1 GCA_937902995.1 uncultured Sinobacteraceae bacterium | reverse complement strand
GCCTGTGTATAATGCGCCGCTCATTTGCCCTGGGGTCCGACGCCTCGGGATGTTCGCCCACTCCACAGGGGGTTGATTCGAGATGGATTGGCTGATTTCCACCGCCTACGCCCAAGGCGCCGCACCGGGCTCATCGGGCATGGGAGCCTTGTTGCTCCCGCTCATCATGATCGTCGTGTTCTATTTCCTGCTCATTCGTCCGCAGACCAAGCGGGCCAAGGAGCACCGGGCGATGATCGCTTCCCTCGAGACTGGGGCGGAGATCGCAACGAGCGGCGGGATCGTCGGCAAGATCACCGAAGTCGGCGAGCAGTTCATTACGGTGGAAATCGCACCTGGCGTGAACGTGAAGGTGCAGCGTCATACCGTCGCGCAAGTGTTGCCGAAGGGCACGTTGAAGAACGCCTGATCAATCGCTTCGCGAGCGAGTCCGCATGTATCAGTTTCCTGCCTGGCGCTACTGGGTCGTTGCGATCGTCACGATCGCCGGCCTCTTGTTGGCTGCGCCGAATGCCTTCCGGTACGACAATGCGTTGCAGATCTCTCGCGAGGATCGCGGGGCGATGGACAGCGCAGCGCAGGAACGCATCGTCGGCATCCTGCGAGCTGCCGACATCGCGACGAATGCTCACTACATTCAGGACGACCGCCTCGTCGTGCGGTTCCCGTCCGTCGACGAGCAGCTCAAGGCACGCAATGCGATTCGTTCGGCAGCGCCCGGCGATTACATCATTGCGCTCACTCGCGAATCGCGCATGCCGAACTGGATGCGCGCGATCGGCCTCAAGCCGATGGCGCTCGGTCTGGATCTGAGAGGCGGCGTACAGTTCCTCTATGAAGTCGACGTGGAGGGTGCCGTGACGCAGGCGCTCGAGCGTCTGGACCGCGACATCCGCAGCCAGCTTCGGGACGAGCGCATTCCTTATGCAAACATCCTCGTCGAAAAGAACGCTGTGAAGGTCACGCTGCGTAACGCCGAAGACGTGCAGCGTGCGACCAAGGCGATCACTGCCGATGCGCAGGGCATCAACGTCTCGGCCGATACCTCGGCACCGGCGCCCGTGCTCACCGTGACGTTCACGCAGGATCAGATCAAACAGCGTCAGGACCTCGCGATCGAGCAGAACATCACCACACTGCGCAACCGCGTCGACGAGCTCGGTGTGGCCGAACCCCGTGTGACCCGCCGCGGGCGCAACCGCATTCTCGTCGAGCTGCCCGGCGTCGACGATCCGAACCAAGCCATTCGCGTTCTGGGTGCGACGGCAACACTCGAGTTTCGTCTCGTCGACGATACGCGCGATCCGTACGAGGCGGCGCGAACGAATCGAGCGCCGCTCGGTACCAAGTTGTACCGCTCCCGCGACGGGGCGCCCATTCTGTTGAAACGCGAGCTGATCGTGTCGGGCGATCAGCTGACCGACGCGCGAGTCGGGTTCGGCGACCAAGGTCCCGAGGTCAACGTGCGGCTCGACGATCGCGGCGGCAAGCAGATGCTCGCGGCAACCAAGGAGAACGTGGGACGACGGATGGCGGTCGTCTACAAGGAGCGCAAGCGTCTCGGCGAGGGAGAAGTCTGCCGCGGGGTTCGCGACGGCGAGTGGTGCACGGAGGAGGAGGTCATCACGGCGCCCGTTATTCAGGCGGTGCTCGCTTCGAGCTTCCGAATCACCGGTTTCAACGCGGCTGAAGCCCGCGATCTAGCGTTGCTGCTGCGTGCGGGCTCGCTCGCGACGTCGAATTTCCTCGTCGAACAGCGCACGGTCGGACCGAGCCTCGGCGAAGACAACATCCGCAAAGGTTTCAGCGCAATGGTCATCGGTACGTTACTGACCTTTGCGTTCCTCATTCTCTATTACCGCGGTTTCGGCGCCATCGCCTGCGTCGTGCTGCTCTCCAACGTGGTGTTGCTGGTGGCCTTCATGAGCCTCGTGGGCGCGACGCTGTCGCTGCCAGGTATCGCCGGCATCGTGTTGACGATCGGTATGGCGGCCGACGCGAACATTCTCATCTACGAACGTGTGCGCGAGGAGCTTCGACTCGGTAACTCGCCCCAGGCGGCCATCCATGCCGGTTTCGACAAGGCCTTCTCGGCAATCTTCGATGCGAACATCACGACGCTGATTGCGGGCATCGTGCTGTTCGCCTTCGGCACCGGACCGATCCGGGGATTTGCCGTGACGCTGACGATCGGTATCGCCACGTCGTTGTTCACCGCGGTTCTCGGCAGCCGCGTGCTGATTCAGCTCATCTGGGGACGGCGGCGCAAGCTTGCTGAAATTCCCGTCTAACGATCCGCGAGCACGCCGTCATGGAATTTTTCAAGAAGACTCCGCAAATCCGGTTCATGGCGCGGCGTAAGTGGTTTTACGCCATTTCCATCGCGCTCACCGTTTTGACGTTCGTGCTGCTGGCCGTGCGCGGCTTGAATCTCGGCCTGGATTTCACCGGCGGTGTCATCGTCGAGCTCAACAACCCGGCGGAAGTATCGGTACAGCGCGTACGCGAAGCGCTCGATCAAGCGGGTTACAACGTTGAGGTCCAAGGCGCGAGCGGCGGATCTCGCGAGCTCATCGTGCGCGTCCCGCCGCAAGAGGGCGAAACAGCGCAGAATCCGAACGAAGTCGCGAACGCCATTCTCGAGACATTGAAGACGCTCGACGCGGGGTTCGATCTGCGAGGCTCCCCCGATTACGTCGGCGGCCAAGTGGGCGAGGAACTCACCGAGCAGGGCGGTCTCGCGTTGCTCTTCACGTTCATCGGCATTCTGATCTACGTGATGTTCCGTTTCCGCTGGAAGATGGCGGTGGGAACGGTCGTTTCGGCGGTCCACGACGCGGTGCTCATCTTCGGTTTCTTCGCGTTGACCCAGATGACCTTCGATCTGTCGGTGCTCGCGGCGATCCTCGCGGTCATCGGCTATTCGATCAACGATACGGTCGTCGTGTTCGACCGCGTGCGCGAGGTCTTCCACACCAAGCGCAAGATGTCGCCGATGGAGATGCTCGATGCGGCTTTGAACCAAACATTGTCGAGAACCTTGATGACAAGCTTCTCGACGCTGTTCGTCGTCGCATCTCTGTACTTCCTCGCCGGCGAGACACTGCGCGGCTTCTCGATGGCGATCATCGCCGGCGTCGTTATCGGTACGTATTCGTCCATCTTCATCGCGGCGGCTGTGGCGCTCGATCTCAAGTTGACGCCGGCGGATCTCATGACACACCAGAAGGAAACGTCGGAGATCGATGCGCTGCCGTAACCTCATGAGCGGGCTGCCTAGCACCGCTTCGCGCAGGGACGGCTAGCAGATGAACTGGATCGTCTGGGCCGGCTTCTTCGCCATCTTCATCGGCGTACTCGCGCTCGATCTCGGGGTGTTGCACCGCGAGTCGCGCGTGATGTCCGTGCGTCAGGCGCTCGGCTGGACGCTCGTCTGGATCTCGGTCGCGATGTCCTTCACCGCGCTCGTCTACGGGGTCTACGAGCATCATTGGTTCGGCTGGAAAGGATCGGACGCAACGGCGGGCGGTGCCGAGGCGGCGCTTCAGTACGTCACGGGCTATTTGCTCGAATGGTCGTTGTCGGTCGACAACATCTTCGTCATCGCGGTGATCTTCACGTTCATGAAGATCCCGGCGCAGTACCAGTATCGAGTGCTGTTCTGGGGCATCGTCGGTGCGATCGTTCTGCGCGGCGCGATGATTGCGATGGGTACGGCGCTGATCCACGCGTTCGATTGGATGTTCTACGTGTTCGGCGGCATCTTGCTGCTGTCCGCCGCCCGCATGCTCAAGAGCGAGGACGATGAGTTCGATCCGAGCAAGAGCGTGCTGGTGAGAATTGCGCGCCGTGTCTATCCGGTGACCGACAAGCTCGACGGCGATCGGTTCTTCACGGTCGTGGACGGTGCCCGCGCAGCAACGCCGCTCTTCGTCACGCTCTTGCTCGTCGATCTCGCCGACGTCGTGTTCGCGGTCGATTCGATTCCGGCGATCTTCGCGGTCACGCAGGATCCGTTCATCGTATTCACCTCGAACGCGTTCGCGATTCTCGGTTTGCGCGCACTGTATTTCGCGATCGCCGGGCTGATGATGATGTTTAAATACCTCAAGATCAGCCTGGTGTTCATCCTCGGTTTCGTCGGCGTGAAGATGATGCTGCATCATCACGTGACGATCCCGCATGCCGTTTCGCTCGGCGTGATCGTCGGTTTCCTTGCGGTCGGTATTCTTGCGTCGCTATGGGTCTCTCGGCGAGAGGCGATCGGACAGCGCAGAGGGAGCGAGGAATGACGCTCGGCGCTGGATCGCTGTCGAAAGCGGGATCCGATACCGTACGCTGCGAATTGGTCTCCGAACGGGTCCGACCGGAGTGATCGATGGAGCTACTGACTGATCCGCAGGTTTGGTTGGCGTTCGTGACGTTGACCGCGCTCGAGATCGTTCTCGGCATCGACAACATCATTTTCATTTCGATTCTCGTCGGCCGGCTACCGAAATCTCAGCAGGCACGCGGACGCACGATCGGTCTGGCGCTGGCGATGCTGACCCGCATCGCACTCTTGTTGTCGATCACCTGGGTGATGGGCTTGTCGGCCGATCTGTTTCACGTGTTCGGCGTCGGCGTTTCCGGCCGCGACCTGATTCTTATCGGCGGCGGACTGTTCCTGCTCGCGAAGAGCACGCTCGAGATTCATTCGAGCCTGGAAGGCATCGAGCACGAGCGGCGGGCAGCGGAGGCGGCATCATTCCTGGGCGTCATTGCGCAAATCGCCGTCATCGACATCGTTTTCTCGCTCGATTCGGTGATCACGGCCGTCGGCATGGCCGATCACGTCGAAGTGATGATCGCCGCCGTGGTGGTCGCCGTGATCGTGATGATGTTCCTGGCCGGTCCTATCGGCGATTTCGTCGACCGCAACCCGACGATCAAGATTCTTGCCTTGTCGTTCCTCGTGCTGATCGGCGTCGCGCTGGTGGGCGAGGGCTTCGGCGAGGATTTCGGCTTCCACATTCCGAAGGGCTACATCTACTTCGCGATGGCGTTCTCGCTGATCGTCGAGCTCCTCAACTTACGCATGCGCAAGAAGCAGGGACAGCGCGTGCCGGTGAAGCTGCGCCGGCGGATCGAGAAATAGACTAACCCGCTTGCACGGCACGCTCCGCGCGACGCTTGTCGCGGAAGTCGAGATACAGGTTGTAGCTCGCCGTCAGGAACGGAAACAGATTGGAAAGGATGCCGACCGAGTCGTTCTTACCGAACGTGAAATAGGCCAACAGCAGCAAGCTGCCGGCGACGCTCATGTACCAGAACAGCCTCGGCATCGTCGGCTTGCCGGCCGTTTTCGAGGCGGCGAGCTGAACGAACCAGCGGCCGGTGAACATGAGCATTCCGGCGTAGCCCACGAGCTTCCAGGGTGTGATCGTCACACCCAAGACAACGGTCAAAACTTCGTTCATACGATTCCGTGGCCCAGTGAAAAAGAAGCACGTTGCTCAAGGCAACGTGCGACGATGCGGGAAAGATTCGGCTTCGGGAGCGCGGGCCGCAAGTCAGGGCCCGCGCTATGAAGATACGTTGGACCGCGGAGGTCGAGTCCGACGGGCGTACCTAGGCTCGCGGTCGATTCAGCACGCTGTGGCGCGCGCCGTACGCAAAGTACAGCACCATGCCGATGACCACCCAGGCAGACATCCATTGCCAGTTGTCCATGAAGGCCTGCCAGAACAAGTACAAGCAGGCGGCCGCGCCAAGCGGACAAATGACGATCGCTGCAGGCACGCGGAACGCGCGCGGCGCATCGGGACGTGTGTACCGCAGCACGAGCACGCCGATGCACACCGTGGAGAAAGCGAGCAGCGTACCCATCGAGACCAGATCGCCGAGCACGCCGATCGGCAAGAGACCCGCAAGGATTGCAGCGACGGCGCCGACGAACACCGTGCCGACGTGCGGCGTGCGATACACCGGATGCACGCGGCCGAACATGCGGCCGATCAAGCCGTCGTGCGACATCGCATAGAAGATGCGCGCTTGCGCCATCGTCATCACTAGGATCACCGAGCTCAATCCCGCCACCGCACCGATCTCGACGAACGTCTTCAGCCAGAGCAGGTCCGGGTAAGCTTCCAGTGCGGTCGCAACCGGCTTGGGCGTGCCCAGTTGCGGATACGGCAACATGCCTGTCAGCACCGCGCATACGGCGATGTACAAGAGCGTGCAGACGACCAGCGAGCCGAGAATGCCGATCGGCATGCTGCGCTGAGGATTCTTGGTTTCTTGCGCGGCCGTCGAGATCGCATCGAAGCCGATGTACGCGAAGAACACGATCGAGGCGGCGCGTGCGACGCCCGCCCAGCCGTAGCGGCCTTCTTCATCTACGGGCGGTACGAACGGCGACCAATTGTCCGGATCGACGTACTGCAACCCAAAGCCCAGGAACAACAGGATGACGGTCACCTTGATCGTCACGATGATGTTGTTCACGAATGCCGATTGTGTGACACCGCGGTAGCAGAGCGCCGCGACGGCGATGACGATCGCGATTGCCGGCAGGTTCAAGATGGCGCCGGTCGGTTGAACGGAATGATTCGCATACGTGAGCGGAGCCGAGGCCAATGCGTCCGGAATCGCGAGCGATACGCCGAAGTACGAGCCGATCGACGCGAGCAGGCCGTTCAAGTATCCGGACCAGCCGACCGCAACCGTTGCCACGGCAAACAGGTATTCGAGCACGAGGTTCCAGCCGATGAACCACGCGACGATCTCGCCGAGCGTCGCGTACGAGTACGAATACGCGCTGCCTGAGACGGGCAGCATCGCCGCGAACTCGGCGTAGCACAGACCCGCTAGCGCGCATGCGAAGCCGGCGAGCACGAAGCTCAAGGTGACGGCAGGGCCTGCGTGATACGCCGCTGCTTGGCCCGTCAACACGAAGATGCCGGCGCCGATGATCGCACCGATTCCGAGAAACACGAGCTGGCGCGCCGTGAGCACGCGTTTCAATGTGACTTCACCTTCGAGCGAGCCTTCGACGGGCTCGCCTGCATCGACATGGGGCGAGGGCGCAATCGGCTTGGTGCGAAATACGTTCACTGGCCTATTTCCTTTGTTGTCTCGGCGTTTCGCCCGGCTCTACGAGCCGCGCGCAGTCAAGTATCGCCGTTCGATTCTAGTACCGGATTCGGCATCGGACGGAATTGATCCCCCCTGTACGGGTCGCCAACGAATGTAGCGAACGACCGTACCAAAAGCGAGTGCGCAACGCTCAAGAGCGAAGCTCTGGAGGCACGTGCGGCGCGAGCACTTCCAACAGCAATGGATACACTTTCGGTGTGCCGGCGACGATGTGACCGCCTTGCGTGTACTCGCCGCCTGTGATCGTGCCGACCATGCCGCCGGCTTCCGTGATCAGTAAGCTGCCGGCGGCTGTATCCCATGCGGACAGCCCGAGCTCCCAGAATCCGTCGAGCCGACCGGCTGCGACATAAGCAAGATCGAGCGCCGCCGATCCGGGCCGACGAATGCCCGCAGTCCGTTGCATGACGGCTTTCAACATCGCCATGTAGGCGTCGAGCCAGTGCAAGTTCGTGCGATACGGAAATCCCGTGCCGATCAACGCGCGCTCGAGGCTCGTGTGGCCGCTCACACGAATGCGCTTGCCGTCGAGTTGCGCGCCTTCGCCGCGCGAGGCCGTGAACAGCTCTTGTCGAAGCGGATCGTAGACGACGCCATGCTCGATGCGTCCCCGGCGCTGGACGGCGATCGACACCGCGAACTGCGGAAAACCGTGCAGAAAGTTCGTCGTGCCGTCGAGCGGATCGATGATCCACACGAACTCGCTGTCGCCGCTTTGCCCGGTTTCCTCACCGAGCACCGCGTGGTCGGGGTAGTGCCTACGAATCGTCTGAATGATGTCGCGCTCGGCTGCCATGTCGATTTCGGACACGAAATCGTTCTGTCCCTTCGCGCGCACGTCGAGTTGGTGCAGCCGATTCATTCCGCGGACGATGATCTCTCCTGCGCGACGGGCGGCACGGATGGCGATATTCAACAGGGGCTGCATGCAATCCTCGAAACTGCGAAGGTGGCAAAGAGCGAGCGCCCGCAAGGATTGCGGGCGAGAAGGGCTGCAAGGATAGCCGGTTGCGCCCGGCGTGACGAGGGAGCGGCTGCGTGTAAGGAGCACGTCGCTAGACAGCGCCGCATTCAGTAACCTATGTAGCCGCGCCGTAGGCGCCCACCGTCATTTCTCCAAGCCTCCCAAGCTATTCCCCATGCCGATCCGAATCGTTCTCGTCGACCCTGCGCATCCGGGCAACATCGGTGCAGCTGCGCGTGCGATGAAGAACATGGGCCTCAACGAGCTGCACTTGGTCCGTCCGCGCTATTTCCCGAATTCGGAAGCGACGGCGCGCGCCTCGGGCGCGGAGGACGTGCTGAACACAGCCCGGGTTCACGAGCGTTTCGAGGACGCGATCGCGGACTGCGGGCTGGTCGTCGGCACGAGCGCTCGTTTGAGACACCTGTCGTTCGATCTCATCGAGCCCAGAGAATGCGCGCAGGAGATTGCAGTCGCCGCGCAGACCAATGATGTCGCAGTCGTCTTCGGCTCCGAACGCATCGGGCTCACGAACGCCGAGCTCGCACACTGCAATCGCCTCGTGACGATTCCGACGCATCCCGATTACAGCTCGTTGAACCTGGCGATGGCGGTGCAGGTGTTGGCCTACGAAATTTGGCTGGCGACGCGACCGGGAGCGCCGGCGCAACCGCCGCTGGAGGTGCCTTTGGCGAGCGCTGCCGAGATGGAGCGTTTGTACCAGCACATTCAGGAAGTGCTCGACTACATCGATTTCCGCGATCGCACCGGCGGCGGTCACTTGATGGCTCGAATCCGCCGTTTGTTCAATCGCGCACGTTTGGATCAGAATGAGGTCAACATCCTTCGCGGCATTTTGACGGCCGTGCAAGGACGCAGGCGACCTGCGTTGCCGCCCAAGCGCGCAGGCAACCAGCGCGGGCAACACCCAGCCAATGCGACATCGACGCCGCAAAGCGCCGAGTCCGAACGCATGCGTTCCGAAGGCACATGACGCAACCGTGCATCTATCTCGATTACGCCGCTTCGACGCCGGTCGATCCGCGCGTCGCCGAGGCGATGATCGAGTGTCTCAAGGCCGCCGATACGCACGGCAATCCGTCGTCGATGGGTCACGAATTCGGGCGCAAAGCACGCGCGTTGGTGGAGAAGGCTCGCGCGCAAGTGGCCAATGCAATCGGTGCGCAGCCTCAGGCGATCGTCTGGACGTCCGGTGCGACAGAGTCGAACAACCTCGCATTGTTCGGCGCCGCGCAGCTTCACGCCGACAAGGGACGGCACATCGTCTCGTCGAAAACCGAGCACAAAGCGGTGCTCGATCCGTTGAAGCAGCTCGAACGCCAGGGCTTTACGGTTACGTATCTGAAGCCTCAGTCGAACGGTATCGTCGCTCCGGAGCAAGTCGCCGAGGCATTGCGGCCCGATACGGTGCTGGTCTCGCTGATGCACGTGAACAATGAGATCGGCGTGATTCAGGATGTCGGTGCCGTCGGCAGATTGTGTCGCGAGCGCGGTATTCTGTTTCACGTCGATGCCGCGCAGAGCATCGGCAAGGTCGATGTGGATGTCGAAGCCATGCACATCGATCTGCTGTCGATGACAGCGCACAAGGTTTACGGGCCGAAAGGTATCGGTGCTTTATACGTGCGCAGGAACCCGCCGCTTGCTTTGCGGCCTTTGCTGTTCGGCGGAGGACAGGAGGGCGGTCTGCGTTCCGGCACATTACCCACGCATCAGATCGTCGGCATGGGCGCCGCGTTCGCGCTTGCAGCGGCCGAGCGCGAAGCCGATACGGCCCGATTGCGCGTGTTGCGCGAGCGGCTCTGGCGCGGAATCCAAGAGGTCGGTCAAGTCGATCTCAACGGCGATCCGGAGCAACGCGTCGCGAACGTTCTGAACGTCAGCTTTCATGGTGTGGAAGGCGAGAGTCTGCAATTCGCGCTGCGCGAGCTTGCCGTCTCGACGGGAGCGGCATGTTCGTCCGGTTCCGACGAGGGCTCGTACGTCTTGCGCGCGCTCGGTCGGAACGATCAGCTCGCGCAGAGCTCGCTGCGTTTCAGTCTCGGGCGCTTCACGACGGAAGCCGATATCGACGCGGCTATTGCAGCCGTGCAGAGGGAAGTGCCGCGGCTGCGGGAAATCGCCAAGCTGTCGTCATGAGCGATCCGGCCTACAGCAACGTCGTGACCGAGCACTTCGACCGGCCGCGAAACGTCGGTGTGCTCGCGACTGCCCCGGACGTGATCTCCGGACGCGCCGGGTCGCGCGAGCAGGGGACAGAGTTCAGGCTGACCGCGCGCGTCGCCGAAGACAGGATTGTCGAGGCACGTTTTCAGGTTTTCGGCTGTCCCCACTGCGTTGCCGCCGGATCCATACTGACGGACACGCTCGTCGGCAAAGACCTTGCATTCCTGCGCACGTGGTCGTGGCGGGAGCTCGCCTCCCAACTGGAGTTGCCCACGACGAAACGAGGACGATTTCTCATTTTGGAGGACGCCGTTAGGGCGATGGCTGACGACTGGGCGCGCCGGTTCTAGTCTGATACCAGACTGATCTTGACTCCTTGCTGCCGCGCCACAACGCTTACGTCATCGGTTTTGGAGTTTCCGGCTAATTCCTAGGCATCATGGCGATTTCGCTGACTCACTCTGCTGCAGAACGCGTACGTACCTTCCTGCAACGCCGGGGTCGCGGTATCGGTTTGCGCCTCGGCGTCAAGAAGACCGGGTGTTCGGGGTTTGCCTACGTCGTGAATTACGCCGATGAGGTCGGCGGCAACGACGTCGTCTTCGAGGATCAGGGCGTCAAGGTCGTCGTCGACCGGGATAGCCTCGGCTACATCGACGGGACCCAGGTCGATTTCGTCAAACAGGGGCTCAACGAGGCTTTCAAGTTCCGCAACCCGAACGTGAAAGGCGAGTGCGGGTGCGGCGAGAGCTTCACCGTCTGATGCCTCCCAAGCCGCAGTCGGCTTTCTAACTCCTCGTTCCAGCTAGTTTTCTTGCCGCTTCGACGCGGCCGCGGGTAGACTTCGCGCGCGCAAACCGACCCGCGCCGATGCGTGGTCACACGATTTGAATTCGCCGTTGTGGCCGGTCGCCAAAGGCCAGGCCAATCAACGGCTTGCATTAGCCATCCAACTGAAGGAAATCGACTCCATGGCGCTCGAACGCACTCTTTCCATCGTCAAGCCCGACGGCGTGCAGAAAAACCTCATCGGCGAGATCTATCGCCGCTTCGAGAACGCGGGCCTGAAGATCGTCGCTGCCCGTATGCTGCACCTCACGCAGGCCCAGGCCGAGGGCTTCTATGCCGTGCACCGCGAGCGTCCGTTCTTCAAGGATCTGGTCAAGTACATGTGCTCCGGGCCGGTCATGGTCCAGGTGCTGGAAGGCGAGAACGCCGTGGCCAAGAACCGCGAGCTGATGGGCGCGACCGATCCGAAGAAGGCCGAGAAGGGCACGATCCGTGCGGACTTCGCCGAAAGCATCGAAGAGAACGTCGTGCACGGCTCCGACAGCGTCGAGAACGCTCAGATCGAGATCGCTTACTTCTTCGCGCAGGCGGACATTTGTCCGCGCACCCGCTGAGATGTGAGATCTTCGGGCTTGGACCGAACGTCCGGCACGAGATTCGAATCCAAGCCCGAAGACGTCTTGCAGCCGCCAGCCACGCTCATGAACGCCACTGCAAAAACCAATCTGCTCGGTTTCACCCGGCCTGAGCTGGAGGCGTTCGTCGAGCGCATGGGCGAGAAGCCGTTTCGCGCGCGCCAGCTCTTCAAGTGGCTCTACAAGCGTCACGAAAACGACTTCGACAAGATGACCGACCTCGCGAAGTCGTTTCGCGAACGGCTGAAGGAAGTCGCGGAAGTGCGCGTACCCGAAATCAAGGTGACGCAAGTCTCCGCCGACGGCACGCGCAAGTGGCTGCTCGCGATGGATGGTACGCAAGGCATCGAGATGGTGTTCATTCCCGAGCCGGGTCGCGGCACGTTGTGCATCTCGAGCCAAGTCGGCTGTGCAATGGACTGCACGTTCTGCTCGACCGCGCAGCAGGGATTCAACCGCAATCTCACCGTCGCGGAGATCGTCGGCCAAGTGTGGCTCGCCAATCGCGAGCTCGGCTACGAACCGGGCGGCAACCGCGTGATCACGAACATCGTGTTCATGGGTATGGGTGAGCCGCTCGCCAACTATCGCAACGTCGTGCCGGCGGCGGAGATTTTCATGGACGATCTCGGCTTCGATCTCTCGCGGCGGCGAGTGACCGTGAGCACGTCGGGGCTCGTGCCGCAAATGTACCGCCTTGCCGACGAGACGAATTGCGCGCTCGCCGTGTCGCTGCACGCGCCCAACGATCGGCTGCGCGACGAGCTGGTGCCGATCAATCGCAAACATCCGATCGCCGAGCTGCTCGAGGCGTGCTGGCATTACGTCGAGAAACAAAATGCCCGCAGCATCACGTTCGAATACGTCATGCTCGACGGCGTGAACGATCAGCCGGCTCATGCGCACGAGCTCGTCAAGCTCCTCAGAGGCCGGCCCGCGAAGGTGAATTTGATTCCGTTCAATCCGTTCCGGAACACGCGCTACAAGCGCTCTTCGCCGGCGGCGATCGAACGGTTTCGAGACATACTGAATGCGAACGGCGTGATCGCGACGACCCGCAAGACGCGGGGCGACGACATCGATGCCGCCTGCGGTCAGCTGGTCGGTCGCGTGCAGGATCGAACGACCGTTCGTTTGGGCTCCAAACTCATCTCCGTGGCGGTGCAACCGTGAGACAGATTGCGCAAGTCATTCTCGTCGGCACGCTCGGACTGTGTGCGGCCGGGTGTGCGAGCAACTCGGATTCGGGCAAGAAGCCGCAGCTCGATCGCGCGGCGGAGATCAATCTGGAGCTCGGTGTCGAGCACCTGCGCAAGGGCAACCTGGCGCAGGCGAAAGAGAAGATCGAGCGCTCGCTCGAACAGAATCCCCGCAGCGCCAAGGCGCACATGACGGCCGGCCTGCTCTACGACCGGCTCGGAGATCAACGCAAGGCCGACAGCCATTTCGATCGGGCCGTGTCGCTCGATTCGAAGAATCCGGAGATTGCGAACAACTACGCCGTGTTCTTGTGCCGGAACGGCCGTTACGAGCGCGGCGAGAAATACGCGCTGCAAGCCGCGAGCGATCCGCTTTACGCCACGCCAGAGGTGGCGTGGATGAACGCGGGCAATTGCGCTCGCGGCAAGAACGATCTGGCGCGGGCCGAGCAGCACTATCGCAAAGCGCTAGCCGCGCGTCCGCGCTTGCCGATTGCGCTGTTCTCGCTGGCCGAAGTGCAGCTCGAGCAGAAGAACTATCTGTCGGCGCGAGGTTTCCTCGAACAGTACCTCACGGTCGCGCGCACGAGCCCCGCGACGCTTTGGCTTGGTGTGCGCATCGAGCGTGCGCTCGGCAACGAGGGCACGGCGAATCAATACGCGCAGCGGCTCAAGAACGAGTTTCCAACGGCGCCCGAGACGAAGCTGCTGCTGGAATCCGAACGGAACTCGGGATGATCGCGAACGAGGGGGAGGTCGCAGCGACGGCGCACGCGCAGGCCGATGCTGAGGGCCTGCAGACGCCTGGTGCACTCCTCCAGCGGGAACGCGAGCGGCTCGGATTGTCGGTTCAGCAGGCGGCGGAAGGCCTGCATCTCGATCCGTGGATCGTCGAGGCGATGGAAGCCAACCGGTTCCTTGCGCTCGGTGCGCCGGTGTATGCCAAGGGGCATTTGCGGAAGTACGCAGCGCTCCTCGGGCTCGCGCCGGAGCTGATTCTTTCGCGCTACGAGGCGCTGAGCGACGCACCGCAGGAGCCCACCCCGGTGCCGGTCATTACGACGACGCCGCCTCCGCGGCCGAAATGGCCGAAATACATCGGCTGGTCGTTCGTTGCGGTGGTCGTGCTCGGCGTCGCGTTCGTAGCGATTCGGGATTTGTGGCCCGAATTGGACTTGTCGAGCACGAGCGTTCGACCGTCGGCTGCGCCGCTGCAGGAAACGTCGCCATCGGCCTTGCCGATCGAGGCCGGCGAAGCTGCCGTGACGGAAAGCCGCGAGGAGTTGCCTGGCTCGAGCGCGCCTGAGACCGAGCCTGCAACTGTTACCGAAGCGCGCGAGCCGGTCGCCGGCGATGCGACGATCGAGACGACGTCGAGCGAATCGGCAAATGTACGGACGACCGAATCGGCGGCAGCACCGGCGACCGTTGCCACGGGCGAGCAAATGAGCGTGCGCTTGGACTTCGGCGATGCTTCGTGGGTGGAGATCTACGATGCGACCGGTCAGCGGCTGTTCTACGACATCGGTCGGCCCGGCCGCTCGCGGACGGTGGTGGGTACGCCGCCGATTACGGTCGTCTTGGGCGTTGCGTCGGCCGTGAGCCTGCAAGTGAACGGCAAGCCGGTCGTCGTGCCGCGCCGTGCGAATCGCGATTCGACTCGCTTCGTCATCGACGCGGACGGTTCGATTCGCTGAGCGGCTGGAGTCGTGCCGTTCGCAGTTGAGTTATTAGCTTAAGAGTTTCGGAAGACACCTTGGACAAGCCCCAACAGATTCAGCCGCCGCGCGGCATGAACGACATCCTGCCGTCCGAGAGCGCCGCTTGGCAGCGCCTCGAGCAGCTTGCGCGCGAGATTTTCGCGGCCTACGCGTATCAGGAAATTCGGGTTCCCGTCGTCGAGCACACGGCGTTGTTCAAACGCTCGATCGGCGAGTACACCGATATCGTGCAGAAGGAAATGTTCACGTTCGAGGATCCGGGCGGAGACTCGTTGACGCTGCGCCCCGAGGCGACGGCGGGCATCGTTCGCGCCATGATCACGAACGGCCTGCTGCACAACCAGAAGCAGCGCGTGTGGTGCACCGGTCCGATGTTCAGGCACGAGAAGCCGCAACGTGGGCGTTTCCGGCAGTTCCATCAGATCGACGTGGAGGCATTCGGTTACGCGGGCCCTGACATCGACGCAGAGCTCATCATGTTGAGCGCACGGCTCCTGAAAGCAGCGGGCGTCTCCCGGCTCGAGCTCAATCTCAACTCGCTCGGTACGCCCGAATCGCGCAAGGTGTATCGCGAAAAGCTCGTCGAGTATTTCACCGCGCACAAGTCGAAGCTCGATGCCGACAGCCTGCGCCGCCTCGAGGGGAATCCGCTGCGCATCCTGGACAGCAAGAATCCGGAGATGCAGGACATCATCGCGGGCGCGCCGGTGCTGACCGAATATCTCGACGCAGAGTCGCGCGAGCATTTCAACGGTTTGTGCCGCCACTTGGATGCCGTCGGCATCAAGTACGTCTTGAATCCGCGGCTCGTGCGCGGACTCGACTATTACTCCCGCACGGTGTTCGAATGGGTGACGACGGAGCTCGGCTCGCAGGGCGCCGTATGCTCGGGCGGGCGATACGACGGGCTCGTTGCGCAGCTCGGCGGAGAGCCGACGCCCGCCATCGGTTGGGCGATGGGGCAGGAGCGCATCATCGAGCTGTTGAAAGTCCAGGGCGTGACTGCGGGCGGCGCGGCACCGGATGTCTACTTCGTCATTGCAGGTCCTGCAGCGGAAGCGGCCGGTCTCGCGCTGGCGGAGCGGTTGCGGGACGAAGTTGCGGGGCTGCGTATGGAAACGCATTGCGGAGGCGGAAGCTTCAAATCGCAGATGAAGCGTGCGGACAAGAGCGGGGCGCGCTTTGCGCTCGTGCTCGGCGATTCCGAAACCGAACGCCGCGTCGTGGGTCTGAAGTCTTTGCGCGTCGAAGAGCCGCAGATCGAGGTGGCTTGGGATGCAGTGGCATCCGTGCTCGAGGAAAGATTGCGTACTTGATTCGATGGCCGCGCCGCGCGAGCGGTCGCGAACGGAACGATTACCGAGAACAGAAGAAGTCAGCTATGGTCGATGACTATTTGTCGGATCGCGAACAAGAGGAAGCGCTGCGCCGGTGGTGGCAGGAGAACTGGCGTTGGATCGTCGGCGGCATCGTGCTCGGCATCGTCGTGCTCGTCGGATACTTCCAGTGGCAGGGGTATCAGGAGCGTCGCGGTCTAGCGGCGAGCGCGCAGTACGAGAAAGTTCGCAGCGCGGCTGAGGAGAGGAATCTCGAACAAGCGCAGGAGGCGTTGGCGGCGCTGACGAAGGACTACGGCTCGACGCCTTACGCGCAACAAGGGCGGTTGCTCGTCGCGAAGCTGCAGGCGGAGAACGAGAAGTTCGACGAGGCTGCGGCGCTGCTGCGCGAGGTGATCGACAAGTCGAAGGACGATGAGCTTGCAACCATTGCGACGCTGCGGTTGGCGCGCGTGCTCATTCAACTGGGCAAGCACGACGAAGCCATCGCCTCGTTGAAGGTCGACAAGCTCGGTGCGTTTGCCGCTGCAGCGCGCGAGATTCGCGGCGATGCGTATCTTGCGAAAGGCGACCGAAACGCCGCGCGCGCCGAGTACGCCGCCGCGCTTGCGGATCAATCAGCGCGGATCGACCGGACATTGGTCGAAATGAAGCTGCAGGATCTCGGCGGATCCGCCGACGAAGCCAAGGCACAGGGGCAACCATGAGCGTACGAATCGCTTCACGGTGGTTGTTCGCGGCGCTCGGCTGCTTGGCGCTCGTCGGATGCGGGGACGACAAAGACGTCGATCCGCCTGCCGAGCTCGTCGACATCGTCGCCACGCGCGACGTCGTCCAGGTTTGGAGCGCTTCGTTGGGCGGCGATTCCGAGCGGCTGCGGCTCGCGTTGCGGCCTGCGGTTCTCGACGGTGTCGTCTATGCCGCATCGCATGACGGCGGCGTCGCTGCTTACGCCGCGCAAAACGGCAGACGCATTTGGTCGGTGAAGACGAAGCTTCCGTTGTCCGCGGGTCCGGAGGTCGGTGCCGGATTCGTCATCATCGGATCCAGCGACGGCGACTTGATTGCGCTCGATGCGAAGACCGGAGCCGAACGTTGGCGAGCGTCGATCAAGAGCGAGATTCTCGCGCGCCCCGTGATCGCGAACGATCTCGTCATCGTGCGCACGGTCGACGGGCATCTCGAGGCGCTATCGCTCACCGACGCTTCGCAACGTTGGTCCGTCGACGAATCGGTGCCGCGTCTGACGCTGCGCGGTACGGCAGCGCCGGCGCTTGCGGGCGATCGCGTCGTCGCAGGTTTCGACAATGGCCGCGTGATCGCCGTGGACGTGCGTAGCGGCGAAGTGCTGTGGGACACGATCGTCAACGCGCCCAGAGGGCGCACCGAGCTCGAACGTCTTTCCGATATCGATGCGGCTCCGCAGGTATCCGGCAACGACGTGTTCGTCGTGGGCTTCCAGGGCCGTATCGCCATGCTCGCCCTCGATTCGGGACAGATTTGGTGGGCGCGCGATGCTTCGAGCTATCGCGGGTTCGCGATGGACGAGCGGATGCTCTATCTGACGAACGCGGATAGCGTCGTCGTCGCGATGCGCAAGAGCGACGGCGCCGTGCAATGGGAGCAGTCGGCGTTGCGACGTCGCGGACTGACTGCGCCTGCGATCGACGGCGACACGCTGGTCGTCGGCGATTTCGAAGGCTACTTGCACTGGCTCGATCGAGCGACGGGCGAAATCGTGGCTCGCCGTAAGGCCGGCGGCGATCGCATCTCCAACGCGGCGGTCGTCGATGGCGGACTCGTTTTCGTGCAGACCGATTCCGGTAAGCTGTACGCCTTCAAGTCGCAGCCGAAGTCGAGCGGACGGAGAGCCCAGGCCGAGACCGAATCGGATTCATAACCTCGTCGAGCGCTCGCCGGCCGTGGATGCTCGGCGGGCGCTTCCCAACCCTGATTGCTTGAGCCTCGCGCTGCGACGGAGGCGGAACGCTGCCACTTCCCATGTTGCCCGTCATCGCCCTGGTCGGTCGTCCGAACGTCGGTAAGTCGACGCTTTTCAACGTGCTCACCGGTACGCGCGACGCATTGGTGGCGGACGTTCCCGGCCTCACGCGCGACCGCAAGTACGGTTACGGGCGCATCGGACCGGTCCCCTATGTGATCGTCGACACGGGGGGGCTGGTCGCAGAGCGCGAAGGCATCGAAGAGCTGATGGCCAAGCAGACGCTGCGTGCCATCGAGGAAGCCGATCGCGTGCTCTTTCTCGTCGATGCTCGCGAAGGCGCAACCCATGCCGATCGCTACGTCGCACAAGTGCTGAGGCGCATGGGTAAGCAAGTCATCGTCGTCGCGAACAAGGCCGAAGGTTTGGATGCGGCGACGGCGGGCGCCGATTTTCATCAGCTCGGACTCGGCGATCCGATTACGATCTCCTCCGCACATGGCGACGGCGTACGCGCGCTGATGGAGCATGCGCTCCAAGGTTTCTCGGTGCCGCCCGAAGAAGCGAATGCAGAGGAGGGCATCCGAGTCGCCGTCATTGGCCGGCCGAATGTGGGCAAATCGACGCTCATCAATCGATTGCTCGGCGAGGAGCGCTTGATCGCCTACGACCAGCCCGGCACGACGAGAGACGCGGTATTCGTGCCGTTCGAGCGCGACGGGCGCAAGTACACGCTCATCGACACGGCCGGCGTGCGGCGTCGGGCGCGCGTCGAGGAAGCGATCGAGAAGTTCAGCGTGATCAAGGCGCTGCAGGCCATCGACTCGGCGCACGTCGTCATCGGCGTGATCGATGCGCACGATACGGTCGCGGAACAGGATGCCAGCCTGTTCGGCATGGTTGCCGAGCGGGGCCGCGCACTCATCATCGCGGTGAACAAGTGGGACAACATTCCCATGGACAAGCGCGACGAGATTCGCGCGGGTCTCGACTTGCGCCTGCCGTTCCTCGATTTCGCGCCCGTGCATTTCATCTCGGCGCTGCACGGCAGCGGCGTCGGCGATCTCATGAAAGCCGTCGACCGTGCGTATGCGGCGGCGATGCGCGATCTGCCGACGCCCGAGCTCACGCGCGTTCTCGAATTGGCGGTTCAGCAGCATCAGCCGCCGTTGGTTCGCGGGCGCCGAATCAAGCTCAAGTTCGCGCATCAGGGCGGCAGGAATCCGCCGATCATCGTCGTGCACGGCAATCAAGTGCAGCACGTTCCGGACGCGTATCGCCGGTACCTGGCGAACGTGTTCCGTAAACATTTCCGTTTGGAAGGCACGCCCGTGCGCGTCGAATTCCGGTCGGATGAAAATCCTTTCAAGGGCAAGCGCAACGAGCTCACGCCGCGGCAGCGCCGCTCGCGAAAACGGCTGCTCCGGCGAGTAAAGAAGAAGGGCTGACGCCGGTACGACCGGATCGGAATCTGGCTATGTGCTCCCGGAATGGCTTGAATGCGCGCTTGCGCCTACAGTACCCACACCCAGCCGTACGGATCCGTCCGACGGCCGATTGAGTCGATGCCATGGCAGCAGCTCGGAAAACTCTGAAGCTCGACAAGCCGTTCGAGATGCGGCGCGGCGGCACTTTGCACGACGTCGAAATCGCCTACGAAACCTGGGGCGATCTCGGTTTCTGTTACGACAATGCGATTCTGATCTTCACGGGTCTGTCGCCGTCGGCGCATGCCGCATCCTCCATCGAGGATCCTTCGCCCGGCTGGTGGGAGGACATGATCGGCCCCGGCCGGCCGATCGACACGCGCAAGTTCTTCGTCATCTGCGTGAACTCGCTCGGCAGCCCCTTCGGTTCGACGTCGCCGGCTTCGATCAATCCGCTCACGGGCCAACCGTACCGCCTCACGTTTCCTGTGTTGACGGTCGAAGACATTGCGCGCGCAGGGCACGAAGTCGTCGCGTCGTTCGGGATCAAGAAGCTTGCGGCCGTGATCGGACCGTCGCTCGGCGGAATGACCGTGCTGGCGTATTGCGCGCAGTTCCCGGGCGAGGTGCGCAGTCTCGTTTCCATTTCCGGCGCGGCCCGCTCGATGCCGTTCTCGATCGCCTTGCGGTCGCTGCAGCGGGAAATCATTCGCCGCGACCCGCTCTGGCAGGACGGCAATTACGACAAGGATTCGATGCCGGTGCAGGGCATGCGCCTGGCGCGCAAGCTCGGCATGATTACCTACCGTTCAGCCAAGGAGTGGGCGATTCGTTTCGGGCGGGAACGCGCGAATGTCGAGCGTAAGCCCGGCGATCCGTTCGGCATCGACTTCGAAGTCGAGGCGTACCTCGAGAATCACGCGGTCAAGTTCACCGGGCAATTCGACCCGAACTGCTATCTGTATCTTTCGCGCGCCATGGACTTGTTCGATTTGGCGGATCACGGCGGCTCCGTGCAGGCGGCGCTGCAGCGCTTCGATGTCGAACGTGCGCTGATCATGGGCGTCGAGACGGATCTGCTGTTCCCGATCGATCAGCAAAAGGAGCTTGCAGACGGCCTGCAAGGCAATGGTCGCGAAGTGACGTTCGCGCGGCTCGACTCGTTGCAGGGCCACGACTCGTTCCTCGTGGACATGGACCGTTTCCGACCGGTGATCGCCAACTTCTTGAGCACACTCTGATCTCGTAACTGCCTCGCGGCAAGATCAACCAAAAGGCGGCACGACTCCGAGCGCCGACGAGCGCCAACGGCGCAGTTTCGAAAAGCTGCGCTGCAATCATCGACTTTCTACGGATCGAAGAATGAACAATTGGGTTTCGCGCGATGCGGCCGTCGTCTGGCACGGCTTCACGCAAATGGACTGTTATGCCGAGAACGCCCCGATCATCGTCGAGCGCGGCGAAGGCCGCGAGCTCGTCGACGTCGACGGCAAGCGCTATCTCGATGCGATTTCATCCCTGTGGGTGACGACGCTCGGCCATCGTGTTCCGGCGCTCGATCAGGCGGTGCGCGAGCAGCTCGATCGCATCGCGCATTCGACATTGCTCGGTAACGGCAATCGTATCGTCATCGAGCTCGCGGAAGCGCTGGCGCAGGTCGTGCCCGTCGAGCATCCGCATTTCTTGTTTGCGTCGGACGGCGCTTCGGCCGTCGAGCAAGCGCTCAAGATCGCCTTTCAGTATTGGAGCAATCTCGGTATTGCCGGGCGTCACACCTATCTTGCATTCGGCGATGCGTATCACGGCGATACCGTCGGTGGGCTTTCGCTCGGTGGCGGCGGTTTCGGTACCGAGGTGTTCGATCCCCTACGGTTTCCAGTGCTGCGTGCGCCGTCGTTCAAAGATCCGAATGCATTGCGCATCGCTGCCGACATGGTTCGCGAGCATGCGGCACGGCTTGCCGCCGTCGTCGTCGAGCCGTGGGTGCAGGGTGCGGCCGGCATGCAGATCGCCAAGCCGGAGGACTTCAGGCAATTGCAGCAAGCGTGCAGCGACGCCGACGTGCTGTTGATCTGCGACGAAGTCGCGACCGGATTCGGGCGCACTGGCCACTTGTTCGCGAGCGAAGCGTGCGGCTTGAAACCCGATCTCATGTGCGTCGGCAAAGGCATCACCGGCGGGTACCTGCCGATGTCGGCCACCGTGGCGAGCGAGCGGGTGTTCGATGCATTCCGCGGCCCCGATTTGAGCGAGCGCACGCTGTATCACGGTCACTCGTACGGCGGCAACGCGCTGGCTGCGGCCGTGGCGCTCAAACATCTCGAGCTGATTCGCGAGCCGCACGTGTTGGAGAACGTGCGCGCGCGTTCGGCACAACTGGCGCAATTGCTCGACGCACGAGTGAGTCCGCATCCGCTCGTGCGCGACGTGCGCATTGCCGGATTGATGTGTGCCGTCGAGCTCGACTCGACCGGCCGCGAGCGGTTTGCACGCCGCGTGTGCGCTGCCATGGTCCGCCGCGGCGTACTGTCGCGTTCGCTCGGCGACAACGTCACGCTCGTGCCGCCGCTTACGA
This sequence comes from uncultured Sinobacteraceae bacterium, assembly GCA_937902995.1. Taxonomy (GTDB): domain Bacteria; phylum Pseudomonadota; class Gammaproteobacteria; order Steroidobacterales; family Steroidobacteraceae; genus Steroidobacter. Next base: position 4,520 of record CALEKY010000009.1, on the reverse strand, counting down.
TCACGGCGGAGGAGATCGAGCGCATCGTCGAGACTTTGGCCGACTCCTTGCGCGAGGTGGCCGCAACGTGAGCGTCTGGTCCGATTGGGTGTCGGCCGAGCTCGCGCACATCGAAGCGGCGGGGCAGTGGCGAGTCACGCGCGCGTTCGACGGCATCGTGCAAGGCCCGTTGAACGGCCGCGAGGTCATCAATTTCGCTGCGAACGATTATCTCGGCCTCAGCTTCCATCCCACTGTGAGAGAGGCAGCCCGAGACGCCATCGAGCAGTTCGGTTCCGGTGCCGGTGCATCGCGGCTCGTGACCGGCACGCGCTCGCTGCACGCGCGGCTCGAAGCGGAGCTTGCTCAGTGGAAGGGCGAAGCCAAAGCGCTCGTCTTTCCGACCGGCTATGCCGCGAATCTCGGAGTGTTGACGACATTCGGCGCGCAGGGCGCGACGATTTTCAGCGACGCACTGAATCACGCTTCGATCATCGACGGCTGCAAGCTCGCGAAAGCGCGGACCGTCGTGTTTCCGCACAACGATTTGGATGCGCTCGAAGCGCAACTTCGCGCGACGGACGGGCGCAAGCTCGTCGTGACGGAAGCGGTGTTCTCGATGGATGGCGATTTGGCACCGCTCGCGGCGCTTGCGGAGATCTGCGGGCGCTACGGCGCATTGTTGGTGATCGACGAAGCTCACGCAGTCTTTGGAACGGGCAAAGACACGATCGCCTGCGACCATTTGCGTATCGGGACGCTTTCGAAAACCTTGGGCGCGCTCGGCGGTTGGGTTGCAGGATCCGCGAGCGTTATCGACTTGCTGGTGAATCGCGCACGCACGTTCATTTTCACGACGGGTTTGTCGCCCGCCGATACGGCAGCGGCATTGGCGGCGTTGCAGATTTGTCGCAGCGAAGAGGGTGAGCAGTTGCGTCGCAAGCTCCGCGCGAACATCGATGCAATTCGTTCGGGGCATCCGTCGCCGATCGTGCCGATCGTGCTCGGCAGCGAACGTGCAGCGCTCGACGCATCGCGTGCGCTGCTGGAGCAAGGCATTTTCATTCCCGCAATTCGGCCGCCGACCGTGCCGCGCGGTACGTCGCGACTGCGATTGACGCTGTCGGCGGCTCACACGGATGAGATGATCGCGCGTCTCGTCGCCGCGTTGCGCGTCGCGATCGGAGACGACGTATGAGTCGCCCGCAACGTCTGATCGTGATCGCCGGTACGGGCACCGAGGTCGGCAAGACTTGGGTTGCCGCGCAACTGCTGCGGCTTGCGCGACAACGCGGATTGCGCGTCGCGGCACGCAAGCCTGCTCAGTCCTTTGAGCCCGGTTCACCGACGGATGCGGAGCTTCTTGGAGCGGCGACCGGAGAAGAACCGACCGTCGTGTGTCCGCAGCATCGTTGGTATGCCGTTCCCATGGCGCCGCCGATGGCAGCCGATGTGCTCGGCCGCGAACGATTGACGCTGGCGACGTTGATCGAAGAGCTGCACTGGCCGTCGTCCGTCGATCTTGGCTGCGTCGAGATCGCCGGCGGATTACGCTCGCCGATGACCCACGACGCCGACAACGTCGAGTTCATCGCCGCGCTTGCCCCGGACGACATCGTACTCGTCGCGGACGCCGGACTCGGCACGATCAATTCGGTGCGATTGTCGCTCGCTGCGCTCGGCAGCCGACGCACGCACGTGTTCCTCAATCGCTTCGAACCCGGCAACGATCTGCACGAACGCAACCGCGCATGGCTGCGGGAGGTGTATGGGATCGAAGGGATCGTGGAGGGTCAGCAATTGCTGACCCGGCTGTGGGCTGTAGGCGGTAGGTTGTAGCAAAGAGCGCGCTTCGCACGCTCGTTCGAATCAAACCATCTCTGCGTACCTACGGGCTCCAGGCTATAGCTCGCAGCTCAGTGGCGATAGCCACTCGCCACCACAGCCTACGGTCTCCAGCCTACCGCCTCATTCGAGAAACAGCGCCGGATCCACCATCGCCCGATTCAGCGCGACGCCCCAGTGCAAGTGCGGGCCGGTGACGCGGCCGGTGGCGCCGACTTTGCCGATGACCGTGCCTTGCTTCACCTGATCGCCGAGTTTCACGTCGATGCTGTCGAGGTGGCAGTACATCGTCACGAGACCGTAGCCGTGATCGATGTACACGGTGTTGCCGTTGAAGAAGAAGTTTCCGACTTCGACGACCGTGCCGTCTGCCGGCGAGACGATAGGCGTGCCGGTTGGTGCGGCGATGTCCATGCCCGAATGCGGATTGCGTGGCTGACCGTTGAACACGCGGCGCGAGCCGTAGGAATCCGAGCGCACGCCTTTCACGGGAGCGATGAGCTGAAACGTCGGCGTCGAGGTGATCGTGAATCGCGACAACGCTGCATTCGAGCGCGCCTGTTCCTGTTCGATCCGTTTCAAGTCTTCAGGGAGCGGTGTGACCTGGCGCTGATCCTTGATCGTGATGTGCTGCGTGCGATAGCGCTTGTCGGTCACATCGAAGCTGACTTCGATCGGTCCATCCGAAGCTTGCACCTTCACCGCATGACGGCCCGGCTTTGCCGCCAACGGAATGCCCACGACGGCCACCCAGTTACCGTCCTTGCGCAAGACCGCCGTGCGATAACCGTTGTACTCGACGACAGGAGGCTCATCGCCGCCCGGCACGGCAACGTATGCAATGCCGCCCGGTACGCGGCTCTCCCGCGGCAATGCCTGCGCATTCGTGGCGACCAACAGTGCCGCTGCAACGATCACGATCCGCCAATTCATTCCTGTCGCTCTCCCGAATCTTCGGCTTGCGAACCTTCGACACGCGCGGTTAGTCGTCCGTTCGCCAGCCGTGCATGAATGAGATCGCCTGGTCGGACGGCCGATGCGTTCGTGACGACGTGTCCGGCTGCATCGGCGACGATGGCATAACCGCGTTCGAGCGTGGCGAGCGGACTAACCGCATTCAGTCGTGCGCCGGCCACCTCGTATCGGCCGCGCCATCGTTCGAGGCGTCTTTGCAGCGACCTGAGCATCCGCGCCTCGCTGGCCTCGATGCGCGCCTTCGCGTTTGCCAACCGTAAGAGAGGAGAGTTGTGTCGGATGACCGCGGCTGCATGCGCGAGCCGCGATCGTCGCTCGAACAGCGCGTGCGTCATGCTGCGGCTCAAACGTTGCTCGAGATGCTCGAGCTTCTGCGCATGTTTGCCGAGCGCCGCGCCGGGATGCGCCTGCGCAAGACGATGGCCGAGATACGCCAATCGATCCGCGCAGCGATCGGTACGCCGTTGCATGGCCGCGATCAGTCGCTGTTCGAGCTCATCGAGCCGTTGCGCCCGTTGGCGAAGCTCCACGCCGGGATGAAGCTGCGACAGCCGTCGCATGAGCCACGTCACGCGGTCGGAACGGCGTGCCAGCTGCCGCTCGAGCGCAGCGGCCAGACGACGGCCGTGCTGTCTGATGGCGCGCAGCCATTCCTCGCAGTCGGGCGCGACCCGCTCGGCGGCGCCCGACGGCGTCGGCGCGCGCACGTCCGCCACCAGATCGGCAATCGTGAAATCGATTTCGTGCCCGACACCGCTGACGATCGGAATCCGGCAGTCGTAGATCGCGCGCGCGACCACTTCCTCGTTGAAGGCCCACAGATCCTCGAGCGAGCCGCCGCCGCGCGCGAGGATGAGGACGTCGCATTCGGCACGGGCCGAGGCGAGCCGAATCGCCGCAGCGATCTGCGGTGCCGCTGCTGCGCCTTGTACCGGAACGGGGTAGATGAGAACAGGAATCGTGCAGAATCGCCGGCGCAGGATATGGAGCACATCCCTGACCGCCGCGCCCGTCGGGGAAGTGATGACGCCGATGCGTCGGGGCAGCCGGGGCAGGGGACGTTTACGTTCCTCGGCAAACAAACCTTCTGCAGCGAGCTTGGCTTTCAGCTGCTCGAACCGCCGCCGCAGCACGCCTTCGCCCGCTTCCTCGATGTGGTCGACGATGAACTGGAACTCGCCCCGGGGCTCGTAGAGGCTGATCCGGCCGCGGGCCTGCACGTGCATGCCGTCCTTCGGCGCGAAGCGAATGAACTGGTTGCGCTGCCGGAACATCGCGCAGCGGAGCTGGGCGTTGGCATCCTTCAACGAGAAGTACCAATGGCCGGACGAGGGGCGCGAAAAGTTCGATAGCTCGCCCTCCACCCAAAGGGCTGGAAAGCCGCGCTCGAGGAGCGTACGGGCCTCGCGATTCAAGCGCGAAGGCGTGTAGACCTGGCGGGTCTCGGTTGCCGGCGGCGGCGCCGAAAAATCGAACTCGTAAGAGGACATGGACGAAGGCTACAGCAAACAAGGCTGTAGACTGTAGGCTGGAGGCTGTAGCCGGGCGCGCTTTCTCCACCTCTCCCCCGTGGGAGGCCGCTCCTACGCGTACTGCGTCCGCGGCATTCGTGCGTCCCTGCACATCGAGGTCGCAGAGCGAAGCTTGCGGGTGAAGGCAAATAGGGAATAGGGAAGCGGCTGTCCGCGCGAGCGCGGGCTCTACCTTCAGCCTACAGCCTT
>CALEKY010000008.1 GCA_937902995.1 uncultured Sinobacteraceae bacterium | reverse complement strand
AGGGAAAAGGGAAAGGGGAAAGGGGAAAGCTAATTGGAGGCGCGCGCTTCGCGCGCCTCCACTCCCGACTCACCCAAGAGAGCGTGCCCGCGCGAAGGAAGCTCGAATCACGGATCACGATTCACGACCAGGCACTCATCCTCACCGGCATCCTTTTCCGTCCCCACATGCCTGGCGGACCGGCGAATACGCCCGGAATCTGCGTGCCGCAGTTGCGGCAAGCGCCGTGCGAATCGAGCTGCCATTCGCCGAGCTCGTACCAGTCGCGTTCGATGACCAGCGCGCCGCAGCTATGACAGTAAGTGCTCGCACCTTCGGGATCGTGGACGTTGCCCGTGTAGACGTACCGTAAGCCGTTGCGCATCGCGATCGAGCGTGCGCGCGTCAGAGTTGCAGGCGGCGTTGGCAGCTTGTCGCGCATTTTCCAATCGGGATGAAAAGCGGTGAAATGCAGCGGCACGTCTGGGCCGAGCTTGTCGACGATCCATTGGGTCATTCGATCGAGCTCTGCATCCGAGTCGTTTTCGTCGGGGATCAAGAGCGTCGTGATCTCGAACCAAACTCGGGTTTCGTGTTTCAAGAACTCGAGGGTCTCCAGTACCGCGCCCAACTCGGCGCCGCAGATCTTGCGATAGAAGCGCTCGGTGAAACCCTTTAGATCGACATTCGCGGCATCCATGTATTCATAAAATTCACGGCGCGGCGCGTCGCACATGTAGCCTGCCGTAACGGCCACGCTCTTGATACCTCTTTGTCGGCAGGCCTGCGCAACGTCGATCGCGTATTCCATGAAGATGATCGGATCGTTGTATGTGTACGCGACGCTTGCGCAACCGAGTCGATGCGCCACCGCTGCGAGATCCTCGGGGTCGGCGCGATCCTGCAGCGTGTCCATTTCGCGCGACTTGCTCATGTCCCAGTTCTGACAGAACTTGCAGGCGAGATTGCATCCGGCCGTGCCGAAAGACAGCACCGACGTGCCGGGCAAGAAATGGTTGAGAGGCTTTTTCTCGATCGGATCGACGCAGAAACCGCTCGAACGGCCGTACGTGTAGAGCTTGACCTCCCCGCCCTCGACACCGCGGACGAAGCACAGGCCGCGTTGACCCTCATGCATACGGCAGGCGCGCGGACAAACGTCGCATTGAATGCGACCGTCGTCTGTGACGTGCCAATACCGGGTCGGATGTGTCATGAAATCAGTTTACGGGCGCCGTAACTCTGCGGGCTCGAAATGCAGCCGCCGCGCGAGTATGTTGCGCTTCATCGAAGCCGCGCAGAAGCGGCGAAATCGAGCGTTTGCCTAGCAACCCCTCGAGTATCCGAGTCATGCGCTCAAGCGGAACGAATACAAGCGTGCGACCGCCTGCCGTTGCCGATTTCTTTTATCCCGGCGATCCGGTCGAGCTACGCGACATGCTGAATCGCCTGATCGCGGAGGCCCCGCAAACGGCTGCGCCGAGTCATGCGAAGTCCTACATCGTGCCCCATGCGGGTTACATCTATTCCGGCATCGTGGCCGCAGCGGCATATGCGCACATGCAGCGAAGCGGCTTCGAGCCCCGCCGCATCGTCGTGATCGGACCGAGCCACCGCGTGTACTTGCGGGGTGTTGCGCTGCCCGAAGCGGGCGCCTTTCGTACGCCGCTCGGCGATATTCCTGTGGACGCCGAGGCACGACGAGCCTTGCTCGAGCGCGGCGATGTGGTCGTGAGCGACATCCCGCATGCGCAAGAGCACAGCCTCGAAGTTCAACTACCCTTCTTGCAACACTTGTTCGAGGGATTCGAGCTCGTGCCCCTGGTCGTCGGCGCCGCGGATGCCGGCCACGTCGCATCGGTGCTCGCAACGGTGGCAAACGACGAGTCGACGCTGGTGCTTGCGAGCTCCGATCTCAGCCACTATTTGACGTACGAGCAGGCCAGGCGCGTCGACGCCGAAACGCACGAGCGCATCATGGCATTTGCGGACGACTTGCGAGGAGAGCAGGCGTGCGGCGCGGTTGTGCTCAACGGACTGCTGAGACTGGCAAAGCAGCGCGAAGCCGCAATATCGTGTCTGTCCTCGATGAATTCCGGAGACACGGCCGGCGATCGCTCGCGGGTCGTCGGATATGCAGCCTATGCCATCTATGACGATCGTTCCCGCAGACCGCAGTGAGCTGCTGCGGCTCGCGCGCGAGTCGATCGAAGCCGGCTTGCAGCGAGGCCGACTCGCTCCGCTGCCGACGACCGTCCTGCCGAGCTTGAGCGCCGAGCGCGCAACGTTCGTGACACTGCGCGTCGATGCCGCGCTGCGCGGCTGCTGCGGTTCGATCGAGCCGCGATTCGCGTTGGCCGAAGATGTGTGGCGCAACGCATGGGCATCTGCCTTTGCAGACCCTCGCTTTCCCGAGCTGACGCGGGACGAGTTCTCGCGCCTGCACGTGCACATTTCCGTGTTGACGCCGCTCGTGCGCTTGTTCGTCGAAAGCGAAGACGAGCTGATCGCATCGCTGCGTCCGGGAATCGACGGTATCGTGCTGCAATTCGGCGCCTCGCGCGCAACCTTCCTTCCGGCAGTGTGGGAGACGTTCCCGGATCCGAGCGACTTCGTCAGGCACCTGAAAGCGAAAGCAGGCTGGCCCGGAACGTTTTGGTCCCCGCAAATTCACATCTGGCGATACGAGACCGAGAGCTTCGGCGAAGAGTGAGATCTTCGCGTATCGCGACCTAGGACCTGCAGCCGCGGGCCGCGTTTGCGGAGCCGAGCACCGCAAGACGCGCCGGCATTGCCTGCGGGCGCACAGAAAGCCTCGCGATAGGTTCTAGTCTTTCGATTTCGCGAGCCGCAGCAGCGCTTCCACCGGAATGCCGATGGAAGCTGGCCGTTTTCTGAGCTCCGCAGCGAGCTCGTGCAGCGCGCGCTGCACCTGAAACAGCGTGAGCAGGCAGTTTGCCGAGTCGGGGGCAACCGACTGACGGGCATCGCCCAGTCCTCGGCGATATCCCTCGAGGAAGGCCTGTGTCACGCCGTGCTGCCAAGTCTCGAATGCCGCGGCCGCGCGCTCGTACAGATCGGGTCGCGAGCTCACGGCCTGCTCGAGCGCCGTGGCGCGCGCATAGTCGAACGATCGCAACACCGTCGCGACGTCGTGCATCGGCGAGGTCTTTTCGCGGCGTTCTTCCGGCGGGCGGTTCATGTCGCCGTCGAAATCCGTGATCAGGAAGTCGTCCGCGACGAGCAAGATCTTGCGCAAGTGCAGATTGCCGTGCACGCGCGTCTTCATCGCACCCGGCGGACGCGCACACGCGTTGTTGGCGATGTCGAGCAGCCGTTCGCGCATCTCGATGAGCTCACGCGCCTTCGGTTGCGTCGCCTCGGGCAATTCTCCCAGCCGATCCTGGACATTCGCGAAGACTTGCTCGATCAGCGTCTTGACCGCCTGACGCCACATGTCGAGATCGCGTTCGCCGATCGGCTCGGGCGCAAACGCGGGATTGTCGCTGTCGCGCGCCAGCATGGCGTGTAGCTCGCCGATCCGACGTCCCATCGTGCGCATCTGCGCATTGACGAGTGCGTGCGGATCTTCCGTACTGACGGCCGCTTCGGACAGCAGGTCCGTCGCATGACGCGCCAGGTGATCTAGAACGTAACCCCAGACGTGCCCTTGATTGCGCACGTACTGGAACAAGGCAACGAGCAGCGTCGATGCGCCTTCCTCGTCCTCCCAGCGCACCGAGCCGACGAGCGCCGCAATGTGCGGGAAGCCCAGATCCGTGAGATGTCGGATCATCTCGAGATCGGGATTCGTACCCGGAATCAAGCGGCGGTAGGCTTTGAGGAACACGTTCTCGCCCAGCACGACGCGCGTGCGCGTCTGCTCGCCGCCGAAGTGCTCGACCGGTTCGAGCCGGTCCTCGACGAGGTTGCGCAACAGATCGGTGGATTCGAAGCGGAGCTTGCCGGAATCGAGCGCAAACTCGCTGTTCGTGGCAACCGTCCGCGCAATTTCGATACAGAAACGCGGATCGGCGAATGCGTCGATCAACACACCCATGCGCGCATGCTCGCGAACCTTCGCGAGCGTCCAATCGGACGTGCGCAAGGCGCCCGTATCGGGTTCATCCTCCCAGGCCAGCGCGAGCGGCAGCGAGTATTGCTCGCGCACGCCGGTGTCGTCCTCCACTTCGATGAACGCGAGCAGGAACGGTACTTGACTCGTCTGCCACAGCGCGCTGGTCTTCAACTGCACGATCGCCGGCTTGCGCGACTTGAACCACCCCCGCGGCTCGAGGAATTCTGGCAGCACCTCGCGCTCGAACTGCTGGAGCGTGCGGCGCGCGATGTGTCGTTCGGGAGTTTTCTCGCGATCGATCGCAAACGTCGACAAACCATTCGTGAGCACGAGCACCGGCAGCTCGGTCGCCGGTAGCCGCTCGATGTGCCAACTCGGCGGCGACGCCGAATCGCTGAGCAGCAGCCAGAAGAAGCCGTGCGCAGGCAATGTGAGGAAATACGGCAGCTCGCCGATCGGCGGAAACGCATTGTTGCCGAGCATCTCGACGGGCACCCTGCCCTTGTATTTCGACAGGTCGAGCTCGACGGCCTGCGCGGTCTGCGAAAGATTCATCACGCAGAGCACGATCTCGTCGTCGTACGTACGCACGTAGGCGAGGATCTTGCGGTTCAACGCGCGTATGAATTCGAGCGTGCCGCGACCGAAGCAGCGGTGCTGGCGCCGCACGGTGAGGATTCGTTTCGTCCAATTGAGGAGCGACGACGGATCGCGGCTTTGCGCCTCGACGTTCACGGCTTGATAGCCGTAGATCGGATCCATGATCACGGGCAGATACAGCCGTTGCGGGTCCGCCCGCGAGAAGCCGGCGTTGCGGTCGGGACTCCATTGCATGGGTGTGCGCACGCCGTTGCGATCGCCGATGTAGATGTTGTCGCCCATGCCGATTTCGTCGCCGTAGTAGATGACCGGCGAACCGGGCATCGACAACAACATGCTGTTCATCAACTTGATGCGATCGACATCGTTCGATAGGAGCGGGGCCAGCCTCCGCCGAATGCCGACGTTCACGCGCATCCGCGGCTCAGCTGCGTACATCTTGTACATGTAATCGCGCTCGCGGTCGGTGACCATCTCGAGCGTCAGCTCGTCGTGGTTGCGCAGGAAGATCGCCCACTGGCAGTTGTCCGGAATCTCCGGCGTCTGCCGCAGGATCTCCGTGATGGGGAAGCGGTCCTCCAGCGCCACCGCCATGAACATGCGCGGCATCAAGGGAAAATGAAATGCGACGTGGCACTCGTCGCCATCCCCGAAATACTCGCGCACGTCCTCCGGCCATTGATTCGCCTCGGCGAGGAACATGCGATTCTGGTAGTGCGCGTCGACGACCGCCCGCATTCGTTTCAGAACGGCATGCGTTTCCGGCAGGTTCTCGTTGTTCGTCCCTTCTCGCACGCACAGATACGGAATCGCGTCGAGACGCAAACCGTCCACGCCCATGTCGAACCAGAACCGCATCACCTCGATCACGGCCTCGACGACCGCGGGATTGTTGTGGTTCAGGTCGGGCTGATGCGAGAAGAAGCGGTGCCAGTAGTACTGCCCGGCGACCGGATCCCAGGCCCAATTGGATGTCTCGGTGTCCGTGAAGATGATGCGAGTGCCCGCAAGCGCCTTGTCGGTATCGCTCCAAATATAAAAGTCGCGTTCGGGCGAGCCGCGCGGCGCACGTCGCGCCGCCTGAAACCAAGGATGCTGGTCGGAGGTGTGATTGATGACGAGCTCGGTGATGACTTTGAGCCCTCGGCGATGGGCCTCGTCGACGAATCGCTGAAAGTCTTCGAGCGTGCCGTAGTCGGGATGCACGCCGCGATAGTCCGAGATGTCGTAACCGTCATCTTTGAGTGGCGACGGATAGAACGGTAGCAACCAGATCGTGTTGACGCCCAGCTCCTGGATGTAATCGAGCTTCTGCGTCAGTCCGGCGAAATCGCCGATGCCGTCGTTGTTGGAATCGAAGAACGCCTTGACGTGCATCTGATAGATGATGGCGTCCTTGTACCAGAGCGGATCGGTAGCGAAGCTCGAGGCGATGCTGGATTCGAGCGCTGTGGCGCGTTCTGCGGACATGGTCGAGTCGGTTTAGTTCGTTGCGAGTTGCAAGACTCGGCTTGGCGGAAGCTCCAACGCCCAGAGTGTCGGCAAAGATCCGCCGGTCAATCGCCGGCGGATACACACGTGAATCGTGCAGCACGAAGTGTCGCACACCTCTTGCCGCCCAGGCGCGGCGCTGTCACGGACCCGGCCCCGCACGGTACGAACCTCTTCCTGGCGTTTCTCGACGAACTTCTGCGCTCCGCACACAGGCTGCTTTTCGACACCCTGCTAGACTTGGCGCGAACGAGCTCATGAGGATGCTTATGGCTGACGGCGATCACGGCGCCCGTGCGCAATTTCACTCGATGGAACTTTGCACCAAGGAGGACTGGCGAATCATCAATAACGCGATGAAACCCTTCATCGCAGATCTGCCGAACCGAGTGCTCGCGCATCTGCGCATGCTGCAAGGCGACTGCGGCGGATTTGCGGTCGACCGGCTCGAACATTGCCTGCAAACGGCGACACGGGCCTGCGAGGACGGCCGCGACGAGGAATACATCGTGTGCGCCTTGCTGCACGATATCGGCGATCTGCTCGGCCCGCGCAACCATGCCGATATCGCGGCGGCCATCCTCAAGCCCTTCGTCTCGGAACAGAACCATTGGATGGTCGAGAAACACGCAATCTTTCAGGGCTACTACTTTTTCCATCACCTCGGACTCGATCGCAACATGCGCGATCAGTTCCGCGGCCATCCCTGGTACGACTACACCGAAGAATTCTGTCGCAAGTACGACGGCCCGTCCTTCGATCCATCGTACAAGTCCATGCCGCTCGAGGAGTTCGAGCCGATGGTTCGACGGGTGTTTTCGAACGTGAAGAATTCGATTTACGTGCCGAAAAAGACGGGCTAGGGGCTCTGGGCGCTCGCTGGAAGAGACCCCGAACAGACATCGGCAAGAGCGGCGTGCTGCGACCGAGCTCCAGGCGGAAGTGGCGCAGTACGCGTGATCGATCTAGCCAGAGCCCAGTGCCCAGAGCCCTGGAAATCGTAGTTTCCCGATTGCAGCGAGCGCTCCTAAGTTGCACGCTTTCGCAGCCCTCCAGAGAGGGCGGCACCGCCAATCATGAACCCGCGTCTCCGAGCCATTTGCATCGTTGCACCGCTCGTCGCAGCACTGGTGCCCTGCGCGCATTCGTTCGACACGAACGAACCGCCGGCGTCGGAACAGGAGTACTGGGCACAGATCGAGCGCCGGGAATGGGATCAGGCCGTTCTGGTCGCCGAGAAGCTCGTCGAGTCGGCCCGTTTGCGAGCGAACGAAGCGCCCTTCGAGCTGGCCGAAGCGCTGACGCTGCTCGGCGCTGCATACATCCCGAAACAGAACTGGCTGGGCGCGCAGGCCGCCTATTCCGAAGCGCTGCAGATCGTCGAACCCCGCATCGTCGCCTCTCAAGAACGATTGCTCGAGCCGTTGCGCGGCATGGGCTATACGCTCGCCTATGCCGGCAAACACGCAGAAGCCATCCCGTACCTGGAACGTGCACTGCTCGTGTCGCGGCGAACGCACGGCCTGTTCAATCTCGATCAGCAAGGTCTGTTGCGCGAGCTTGCGAGAAGCCTCGCTCGCGTGGGCCGGTACGCGGAGGCCGAGCAGCAGATGCTCTATTACGTGCGCATCGGCGAACATGCTTACGGCAGGAAAGATCCGCGGATGGCGGACTTCTACGATGTCCTCGGCGACTTCTACCTGCAAGCCAGGCACATCGGGGCCGCTCGCGATGCCTATCTCAAGGCGCTTGCGGTCGTGGAGCGCAAGCTCGGTCGTAACGACCTCGCGACAGTTGCGCCTTTACGTTCGCTCGCCGAGAGCTATCGGCAAGAGTTGATGCTGGTACTGTCCCGCGCACGCAGCGCGACGGAACGCCGACCGGATCCGAATGCCCAAGGGTTCGGAAGACCCGCCAATCCGCGCCACTTGGGCGACGAGGCCGAGCGTGCATTGAAGCGCGCCCTGAAGACGCTCGATGCGCATCCGACCAAATCGACGCCGCTCTTGTTCGACACGCTGCTCGACATGGGCGATTTGCACATGATCAGGAACCAGGCGAACAACGCGCTCGAATACTATCGGCGCGCCGCCGGACTGCTGAACGAGTTCAACGGCGAAGCAGGTATGGCGGCACGAGCGAAGCTGAGCTTTCCTGTGCAGCTCTATTACCCGCTCCCCCCGGCCGCCATGCGCAACCTGCAGCGCGCGCCCGAAGAACTGGAAGACCGCTTCGTGCATGTCGCATTCACGGTCGACGCCGACGGTTCCGTCAGGGATGCGCGTCTCGTAGAAGCGAATACGCCCGAGCGCTACATCGACGAGACGTTGGATGCCGTGCGCGCTGCACGCTATCGACCGAAGTTCGCGAACACCGAGCCCGTCGCGACCCATGACGTCGGGCTGCGGCAGATCTTCAAGGTTCGCAAGAGTCAGGAAACGGAATGAACGGCACTTACGCGCGCATCATTCGCGCGCAGCCGATGACGGGCCAAGCGGCATCGGCGGCTTGACCTCGCGCTCGGACTCTTCCTCGTTTTTCTGTTCTTCGGCCGGTGTTCCTGCTTCGACCGGCTCTCCGGCCGCAGCCGGTTCCTCCACCGAATCCGTCGCCGGCGGTGTCTCAGCAGGCGCAGGTTCCTCTTGTGCCGGCGTCTCGACAGCGGGCGAATCGCTCGGTAACAAGCTGCGCACGACCGCTTGTTCGCGAAATTCGACGGCCAATTTGGCACCTGCGTCGCGCAGCGCGAGCGCCGTCGCGTAAGCGAGCGGAGCCGAGCTCGACAGACCCTGCGAAGGCGCCGAGCCGTAGCCGGTGAATCCCCAAGAATCGACCAGGCGTCCGTCGGGCAAGTAGACGTTCACGCGATACTTGATCGTGACCGCAAAGAACGGAATGCCGGCATCTCTCGGCGTGACGAAGGCATATTCCTCGACGCTGGGCTCGAGGATCGCACGCACGCCCTCGACATGCATCGCTGCATTGACGCTTTCGACGGGCACGACGCGCTCGAACATCGCATTCACGAGGCGCGTGATGCCTTCGGTCTGTGCCTTGCCCAGCTCGATGTTCCAGTCGGTGCTCCAGCGCTCTTCCTTGTGAACGTAGGTTGCAAACTCCTCCGGCACGTACAGCGCCACGGTCATCGGCACTTTCGTGATGAGCGGATCGGGAATGTTGGCGGTCGCAACGAGCGTGACCGATCCGCAGCCCGACACGGCGAGAACGGCGCAAATCACGGCCGCGCCGCGCGTCGCGCAAAGCCATCCCCGCACACGGTTCAATAGGTGCTTCACTGGAACCTCGCTAGCGGCTCAGCCGCGGCGAACGCAGGCACAGGAGACGAGGACTGCGGCTCGGACGCATTCTGACCGATACGGAACTGCGGACCTCGGCGCGGGGGGTCGTGCAAGCCGACGAACGTTCCGCCGTTCTTCGCGCACAGAATCCGCATCAAAGTTGCAAACCGAATGCTCGTGTACTGCGGCGCGTCCGGCCGCACGGGGAAGCCGATCGCATGGATACGCACACGCCGCTCGCCATTTTCATCGTCGCGATTGATCATATCGACGCCCTTCACGACCGAATCGATCGACGGCCCCGTGAACTCGTCGCCGAACACGTACAGGCTGATTTTCTTGTCCTTCGAATAATACGTGCGAATGGCCTCGACGATGCCCTCGATCGGACTCGAGTTCGAGAAGGCATTCCACGTGCGCAGGCGTTCGAGCACGAGCTTGCGCTGCGAAGGCGTATCCGGGATCCACTTGCCGCGGTAACCCGGAAACATGTACGTGCCTTCGTCGTTCATCACCTGGAAGCCCTTCACCTGCGGATACGCGTTCAGCGTCTCCTCGACTTTCTCGAGCAGCATCGGCCAGACGTAATTGAACATGCTGCCCGACGTATCGATGATGAAGATGATGTACTCGCTGTCGACCGGAATGCCGCCGATCGCATCGTCCTTCTTGCGTTGAAACCCGCTGCCGAGCAATCGCTTCATTTCCTCGGTCAGCTCCTGGCGCGCGGAAACGAGCTTGCCCTCGAGCTCGTTGATCATGTCCGCCTCCTTCTTGGATGCGGAGTACTTGCCTCGGATATCGCTCAAATCGCCCTGCAGCCGGGCGATGCGCAGCTTCTCTTCCGCGAGCTGTTTCCGCTTCGCCGTCAGCTCCTGATTCAGAATCTCTGTCTGTCCGGCGATGTCGAGCAGCTCGTCCTGCAGCTGCGTAATTCTCTCCGCTATGCTCGTGTCCTGTACTTCGTCCTGTGGCGTACGCATTTCCGTGAGCACGAGCAGCAGCACGACCGATCCCAGACCGCAGGTGATGCAGTCCAGGAACGAGATACTGAAGATCTCGGTTTCGCGGCGGGCTAGACGGCGGGACATGGGTGCTCCGCACAGGCGGTAGGCAGTCGCCAGGCTGAAGACTGAAGGCTGAAGGCTGAAGGAAGAGACCGTTGGCGCCTCGAACCAGGCTCCTGACTGAAGACTGAGCGCAAGAAGGATAGGCGCGCGCTGGGCTCCTGCGCGCCGCTTGCCTTCAGCCTACAGCCTAAAGCCTTCAGCCTGACTTTCATGGCCAATCCTTCGACGGACTCATGAACGAACCGCCCGTACGTCGTGCCGCGAGCCAATAAGCGCTCGGAGCCGAAGGATCGCCCTCCATCGGCATCAGGATGACGTTGAGCGGAACGTCTTTCGGATACTTCGCGATCGCGCGTTCGAAGAAGCCGACGCGATCGTCACCATCGACGACCTTCTTGAACAGCGGCGGACTGGCGCCCTGCGTCGGCAAGCCGTCGGTAATCAATATGACGTTGTCGGGCTTGGGACTGAGCTTGTTCATGGCGACGAAGGCGTTCTCGAGGCTGGTGCCGTCTTGAGGCACCATTTTTCGCAAGTTGGCAATCGCCTCGGTCAACGCATTCGGATCGTTCACCTTGAGCCACTTGCCCTCCGATTCCTGCACGAGCCATTTCGGCTGAGTATTGAATGCGAGCATCTGGAACTCGCTCTCGACCGGCAGTTGCGCCGCGAGCCAT
This sequence comes from uncultured Sinobacteraceae bacterium, assembly GCA_937902995.1. Taxonomy (GTDB): domain Bacteria; phylum Pseudomonadota; class Gammaproteobacteria; order Steroidobacterales; family Steroidobacteraceae; genus Steroidobacter. The sequence continues at coordinate 22,896 of CALEKY010000008.1, read as the reverse complement.
TCGACCGTAGCGAGCGTGCGGCGCCATTTCTCGGACAGGATCTTGCGCGACTCCGGCATGTTGCGCATGCGCAGAACGTTGACGACGGTTTCGTCGAGCATGCTCGCGGACACATCGACGAGCAGCACGATGCGCGAGCCGCCGACACGCAAGCCCGTCAGGTACTGTCGATCGCCCGTGCCGGTAAAGCCGCGCACGCGTGTGCCGGTCGTCTGCTTGCTCTCGCTGGCGCCCTCCAACCGTCGAGCGGCTTCGTCGAGCGACTTGAGATCCGCTTTCAAGCGCTCGATGGCCTCGCGCCGCGACAAGGTCTCCTTCTCGGCATCGGCGAGCTCGAGCTTCAAGCGCTCCGCCTCCTCGAGCACGCGCGTGCCCATGCCCTCGGTCCGTACGCGTTCTTCGTCCGTCTCGAGCAGCGAATTGCGCAACACATAGAGCCTCTGATAGCCCTCCAGCACTTGCTGCTCGAGCTGCTGCAGTTGCGCTTGCGCGTTCTCGGTCTGCGCCATTTGCCGCAAGCCGCCCTTCGCGTTGATCAACGTGTAGACGAGCACGACCGACCCGAACGCGCAGGTGATGCAGTCGAGGAACGACATGCTGAAGACTTCAGTCTTGCGGCGCGCCATGATCGTCCACCAACTGAATGAGCTCGAGCGTCACGCCCGGCGAGCCCAATCGCAAACGGTCGCCCACGGTCAGCACCGCGCTGCCGACGACGCGTTCCTCGTTCACGAACGAGCCGTAGGTGCTGTGATCCTCGACGAGCACGGAGCCGTTGCGGCGCACGAGCGTGCAGTGCATGCGCGACAGCCCCGGCAATGCGGTCGGCAGCTGGAGCGCACGAGCAGCGCCATTGACGGACCAGCCGATCGCCAGCGGCTGCTCCGAGATCCGCCAGGCGCGCCCTTGGAACAGGACGTGCGTTGGGCGTAGCGCCGGCGGCGTCGCCTCGATCTGAGTCGTCGCAGGCTCCGTGCCGCTCGCTCGAGCAACTGGCAAGTGATAGACGAGCGCCAGCGCCTCGGGTGTGCGTCGAATCGCCGTCTCGTATTTCAATGCGCCCAACGCGGCCGCACCTTGCGGCAGTACCTTGACCGCGCAGTCGCGCAGGGCCTCGAACCGCTCGCGCAGACCCGGCAGGGACGCAACTCGATGCGATAGGCGCAAGTCGATAGCCGCGCCCGCGGCGCGTGCGTTCTGCACGAGCGCAACCAAATCTACGTAATGATCTTCGGCCGCTGCGATGAACTGCTCGCGAGTCAGCTCGATCTCGAGCGTTCGATCGCCGAACTGCATCGTCAGCGTCAACGGCGATTGCGTATCGAGTTGCGCGAGCCACCCGGGAAGCTGATCGAACAGACGCTGCTCGCTTGCGGCCTCGTGCAGCGGATCGAAGCGCGTCTTGCGTACGAACTCGGCGGCGATCATCGCCATCCAGCTCTGATACAGCACCAACAACCCTCGGCGCGGCGCGATTTCATAGCGTGTGCGCTTGAGGCCCGGTCGCTCGCCGCCGACGTATTCGCAGACTGTGAGCAACGCCTGATGCAGCTCGATCTCCAAATGCAACACGCGCGCCGCAGCGGGCTCGAGGCTGCAGGCCGCAAGCCCGGCATCGACGAGCCCGGCGACCGATGCCCCGGTTTCGTTGATCACACCCAACAGCAATCCGAGCTGTTCGCGCGTGTAGCCGGCCGGAACGGCGAGCACGACGCCTTCAGGATCGGCCTTGTACGGGCGCAACAATTCGTTGGCTTGTTCGAATGCGATGTCCGCGGTCGTGCCGACCAGCCGGGACGGACGCGTCAGCGGTTCCGTACTCAAGCTGCGCCAGTAATTCGATTGCGCGAGCAGCGGCTTGAGTCTCATGCGCGCCGCTGCTGCTGCGCCGGTCAGCGTCTCGTTGTCTTCGAGCAACGCAAACCCCGGCGCTTCGCTCGCGACACGCGCATCGCCGCCTTTCCGCTCGGCGATGACGAGACCGGAATCGATGAGCTCCAACGACAGCATCAACGAACCTGCATGTGCCTGATCAGCCGCTGATCGATCCAGTGATCCGTGTCGTGCACGAGCTGCTCCTGCGATTGCTGGAGCTGATGCAGGAAGAACATGAGAATGATCGTGAGCGTCAACGCAACGAACGTCGCATTGAACGCGATACCCAGGCTCGAGGTCACCGAGGTGATGTCGCCGCCGACGGCCTGATTCGCCTGCAGCAGCGCATCGCCGATGTGACGCACGGTGCCGATGAAGCCGAGCGCCGGAATCGCCCAGGCGATGTAACGAATCATGGCGAGACCCGAATCGAGCCGGTCGGCCTCCGTATCGCAAACGGCTCTCGACGTTTCCGCAGAATCGCGGATGCTACGCGTAGCCGCGAAGCGATCGAGCGTGCGCTGCAGAGCGCGCACGACGAGCGCGTTCTGTTCTTCGGGCGTCAGCGACTCCAACTGGCGCGCGTAGTCCTTCGCATCCTCCGGCAGCACTTTGATGCCTTCGGGTACATGAATGAAGTCGCGTTCGAGGAATTTGCGTTCTCTGCGCACGAGCATTGCCTTGTAGCCGATGATCAACATCGCCCAAACGAAGTGAATGACTTCCAGCTCCTGCTCGAGATCCTTGATCACGAGCAAGAACGAGCGCTTCGGAATGTACGAGCGATCCTCCTTCATGCGCGCAAGCTCGGCTTGCGTGATCGCCTCGCCTTGCGGCCGGATCCATGCGACGTAGGTCGCATGGACGGTCACGATCGTGAAGATCAGCGCTGCGAGCGTGACGACGAACTCGCTCGGATACGCGCGGGTCGAGCGCGGCGCTGGTGCGGGTGCGGCGGCTGTAGCCATGGTGCCCTCAGATATCGATGGGGAACGATACGTCGAAATCGGCGCGTACCTGTTCCGACGGGATGAAACGTTGCGGCGAAGACTTTTCGTCGGCCGAGGATTTCTCTTGTTGCTTCGCTTCGGCGGCTTGCTCGTCCGCCTTTGAATCTGCCTCCGTCTGCTCGTTGGCTTTCGTGTCCTGAGCGGACTCCGTTGCAGGTACCGGTGTCGCAGCAGGCTCTTCCGGCGCTTCTGCTGCATGCAACGACCCGGCGACCGCGAACACAGCAAGCAAGATCGAAATCGGGACGGTTTTCATGACTCACTCCAGATAGCGCGCCAGACGAAAGCCGACGTCATCGCGCCGACTGTCGCCGAAATCGCGTGCCGACAGACGCAGATCCGTGACGCTGGAATGTCGCCAGCTTGCGCCGCGAATGACGTGACTCTTTCCTTGATCAGGCCCGAGAGGATCGACCGCCATGCGCGAATCGACGCTGACGGCATAGTAATCGTGAACCCATTCGGCCACGTTCCCGCCCATGTCGTAAAGTCCGAGCGCGTTGGGCGGGAATTTCCCGACGGGCGCAGCCGCTATGAAGCCGTCGTCATAGTCGGGAATGATTTCCGGCAGGATCACGTTCGCGGAACGGTCGGCATAGTTGCCGGAGTTTGCTTGCACCGGCAGCGAGTCGCCCCACGGATATCTTTGAATCTTGCCCGGACCGACGTAGCGCGCGGCCCATTCCCATTCGGCGTCCGTCGGCAATCGATAGCCATTCGTCATCGGCGAGACGGGAACGAACGTGTCGCCCTCTTTCTTGTACGCGGGCTGCAAACCCTCCTGCTCGGAGAGCCAATTGCAGTACGCCGCCGCATCGTCCCACGTGATGTTCACGACCGGTTGATTGTCGAGGTCGAGCGAGTTCTGCCCAACGAATCCGGACTTGTGCTCCGGCCTGAAACGACGGAACTCCGCATTCGTCACTTCGCGTACGCCAATATAGAACGCGCGTTTGAATTCCACGTCGCGTTGCGCCTCGTTCGCACGACGTCCAGGCTCGCGCCGCGGGCTGCCCATCGTGAAACGACCGAGCGGCATCAGCTTCAACTCCTGGCCGAGCTTCGTGCGAATCGTCGCCGGCGTTTTCGCGAGCCGCGCTTGCTCGGCCGTCAGCAAGCGCGCTTCGACGACCTGCGGAATGCCCGGACGCGGTGTCACGCTGGTTTTGTATTCGACGAAACCGGCTTTACGGATTTCGATCTCGTGAGTGGCTGCAACGAGACGCAAGGTTTGATTCGCCGCGCCCATCGACTTGCCGTCGACGAAGAGCTCGGCATCGGCCGGCTGCGCACGCACAGTGACTTCGCCGTAAATCCCTTTGAGCGGTATCGACAACGAGCTGCGCTCGCCGGGCCCCAAACGAACTTCGCGCGTTGCGTTCTCGTAACCGGGCTTGGCGATCACGACGGTGTGACTGAGATCGGGCCGCAATTCGATCTCGAGCGGCGTCACGCCGCGATACACGCCTGCCACTGACACCGCAGCGCCTGCCGGCTCCGATCGCACGGCCAAGCGCGCATCGGGCAAACCCAGCTTGATCGGCCCGAGCGACATCGGTTCGTTCGCCTTGACCTGGATGTCGGTCGACCAAGGTTTGAAGCCGTCGAGCCGCAATTCGATCGGACGATTGCCTGCAAGCACTTCGGTCGTGAGCGGCGTCGTACCGCGCAGTTCGCCGTCGACGAAGACCTGCGCACCTGCCGGCTCCGATGTCACCGTCACATCGGCCCATGCGGGCGTCAGATCGGGCTTGAGAACCTGCAGCTTGCCGCCGCCTTCGATTTCGACTTCGCCGTTGAAAGCGTGATATCGCTCGGCGAGCACAGCGATCGTGTGCTTGCCGGGCGGCAGATCGAATTCGCCAGGCGCCGTTCCGCGAGGCTCGCCGTCGATCGTGACCCGCGCGCTTTCCGGCACTTCGATGCGCAGCTTGCCGGGCAGCTTCTGCAACGCAATCGAGAAACTCTGATTCGGTTCCTTCGTGACGACGATTTTGCTGCTCGCCGGCGAAAACCCTTCCGCCGTCGCATAGAGTTCGTATTCCCCGGGCCGCACCAGGAAACGACTGCCGATCGGCACCGCGAGCAGCGTGCCGCGGATGTCGACGTTCGCTTCGCGCGGCTCGGCAACGACGCCGATCGACGTTGCGGTGAATATGAACCACAGAATTCCGATTGCGACGAGCGCGACGGCGCTGAGCGCGATGCGCGTCGGCGTCACCGTCATGCGGCGCTGAGTCGCCTTCGGCTCGCGCGCACGAAATTGCACCGCTGCGATCGGTTCGGCCTCGTCTTCGCTCGCGCCGTGCACGCGCCTCGCCGACACGATCGGCGGCAGCGTGATGTTCGCTTGCGCGCCGTCTTCCACTTCGACGACATAGCGCTCGGGCTCTTCGACGATGCGCAAGCGGGCGTGGCCGAGATTCACGACGTCGCCGCCTCGCAGCCACGTCGATTGCACGATCGGCATGCCGTTGTGGAGCACTTGCGCGTTTTCGGCCGGCTGAACGAAGAGCTGGCCTTCGTGAAAGCCGAGATACGCCTCGACGCCGTCGGGCCGACCGGCGACGACGATCGTGCTGCCCGGGCCGCCGACCGCCAACGGGAAATCGGCCGCGCCGAAACGGCGTTCGCCCAAAGCCTCTCGAACGACCAGCTCGCTCAAATTCTTTCCTCGCAACGAATGACGATCGGCGGCATCGGCGCGCCGGGCACGACCATGATCTGGCGACGCACGTCGCGGTAACCCGGCCGCTTGCCGATCACGGTGTATTCACCGGGTGCCAGCTCGAGCGAGCGCCGCTCGAAGGTGCCGAGATCGCCCACACGAAAAATCGTGACCTGCGTGAGATTGTCGGATTCGAACGAAACCTGCACCGGCACCTCAGCACGAGCCAGCCAATCGCGCAGCTTCGCAAGCTGCTGCGTCAATACCGGTCCCGGATTGGGAATGGCAGCGGCACGCTCGATCGTTTGACGCGCTGCCGCTCGTACCGGCACGCTGAACAGTCTTTCGGGCTGCGTCAAATAGAGCTCGAGCTCTTCGTTGAGATCGGCACGCGGCTGCACTCGGTCAACGCCTTCTTTCGCCGCCGCAACGGTCGAATCCAGACTCAGAATCTCTTGGTACGTGCTCAGCGCTTTCGCCCATTGTTCGCGGGCTTCCGATTCCCGTGCGCTCTCGAGCTTTACCGCAATCGTGCGCGTGCGTTCGCTCTGCTCGACTTGCCTCAGCGCATCCGCAACTTCCGGCGCATTCGGACGAATCTTGCCTGCTGCCTCGAATGCTTCGCGCGCGCCGCGAAAATCCGCCGTGCCGAGCGCCGCGAACCCGCGCGCCATCGCGCTGGCGAATGCATCTTGCGAAAGCCGCGACGACATGCGCGCAACGCCCTCGCTTGCGGCCGTTGCGTCTTTGTCGAGCTCGAGCGCACGGCGATAGTCCGCCAATGCTGCCTGGGCATTGCCCTCGTCCTCGGCGCGCTTCGCCGAGGCAAGCAAGGCAAGCACCTGATCGAGCGTTCCGGCGCGCTCCAAACCGCGCGTCGCTACGGCGTTCTTCGGTTCGATGCGCAGTGCCAGCTCGAATGCCGCCTTCGCATCTGCAGAGCGTCCGGTCCTCAATGCCTCGGCGCCAGCGGCGAGCTGTTCCTCGAGCACTGCCGACGCTCGCGCTTCGAGCACATCGAGCATGGGTGCGAGGGTTTCCAGATGCTCGACTGCTACAACGTACTCGCGCTCGGCGTATTTGGTATCGGCGGCCGCGAGCTCGTCGGTTGCCCGCCTGTAATCGTCCGCCGCCCACTGCTCGACACCGCGTTCGCGCAGCCGTTCGAGCCGTTCGACGAGCGGCTCGCGCACCTCATCGGCTCGTTGTTTCGCTTTGGCGAGCGCGGCGAAATCGGCAGGCGCAGGCAAAGCCGGCGTCTCTTCTTTCGGCGGCTCGGCACTCGGCGCAACTTGCTCGGCTCGTGCCGGCACTTGCGGTTCGACCCATTTCGGCAGCACGAAGAAAACGACGATCAACGCGAGCGCGCCAATGGCGACTGCGGATGCAGTCAAGATGCGGCGGAATGCTTGTCTGCGTACGGCAGACTCGTTCGCACGGGGTGGCGGCGTCCGATGCCATTCGACACGCAAAGGCGCTGCCGGCGTCGACGGCGGCTGGATGACCGGCGTCTCACGCCGTTCAGGCAGTTCTTTGCTCGACTCGTTCATTGACATCGAAAGCTTCAACCTTGCGTTTTCGCTCGTGGACGCATCCTCGAGAATGTGCTGCAAGTGCGCCCCGACGACCTCCATGCTACCCGGGCGCAACTCGGGTTCCTTACGCAAACACCACGCAACGAGCCGCTCGAGCGGCTCCGGAATACGGGTGCTCGCGTGGATTGGACCGGGCATCTCGCGACGAATTCGCTCGGGCGCGACGCGCGGATAAAAAGGCGGATAGCCGCTCAACAATTCGTACAGCATCGCCCCGAAGCCGTAAATGTCGTCGGCGACGCTCGCTGCGGCACCATCGAGACATTGCGGGCTCATGCTGTAGAGCGAACCGCGAGCGACATCCCGTCCCGGCGTTTCGCCGACCGCAAGTGCGGCACCGAAATCGGCAAGCCGCGGTGTGCCGTCGGCCATCAAGAGCACGTTCGTGACTTTCACATCGCGGTGCACGATGCCGGTGCGATGCAGTCGGGCCAGCGCGTGTGCGATCGGCAGCACGGCATGCACGATTTCAGGCCACGCCTTGCCTCGCAAGCGCCCGAGATCGCCGCCGGCGGCGTATTCCATGACGAGCCAAACCGCTCCGCCGGTCTCGACGATCCGCTCGACGTTCAAAATGTGCGGATCGGCGAGCGCGGCGACTTGCGCCGTCATGCGTTCGAACGCTGCCAGTGCGTCGCGCTCGAGATTGAGCGACTTGAGCGCTACGAGCTCATCGTGCGCGCGATCGCGCGCGAGCCAGACCTCGCCGCCACCGCCTGCCCCCAAGCGGCGGAGCACTTCGAATCCATCGATAGTCGGTACGTCGGCACATACAGGTCGACCGGCCCCCGATCCACTCGACTGACGAACCGCCTGTTCTCGATGCCGCATGCACCTGTCGATCGTCCGCTATTGCGCCGGCACCGTCGTGGCCGTCGTTTCGGCAGGCACGGCAACGCCCGTTTCGTTCTCGTAGAGCTCGCGCAGCAACCGACGCCATTCGTGAAACTGCTGGTCGGCTGTTCCACGCAATTGCAGCGTGCGGCCCTCGACCTCGACGACCATCGGCTGCACTTCCGCCTGGAACGATTCGCCCAACTGCTTCAGCGAATCCGAGTGCATCTTCACTTCGGCACCTTTGTCGAAACCGCTCTTGATGGCGTACGCGCCGCCGAACACTGCGGCCGTCGCTGCTGCCTGGCCCACGTACGTGCCGGATTCGGTACCGGCAATGAGCCCGCCGATGATGGCGGCGGCGCCGAGCAGCTTGCGCGTCAACGCTTGCCGCTTCGCTTCGTCTTGCGCCTCGATCTCGTCGTAGCTGTAACGCCGCCAGCTCAAATACGGATCGGACATGTTCTCCGCGAACAGCGCGTAATGCTCGTTGATGGTGTCGATGAGCGCATAGTCGCGCTCACGGATACGATCCACGCGCACGAACAAGGGATCGTCGTCGGCCGGCAGACGCGCGACGCGATATACGCCCTTCTTGTCCTCGCTGAGGTAGTCCCCGAATGCATACGGCGCAAGCGACGCCGCGAAACGCAGCTCCGAAACTCGGCGAATCGCCTGCAGGTCTGCCAGGGCGAGCTGCTGCCGGTACGCGAGCATGTCGTTCGCGAGCGTGCTGTAAAGGTTCTGGAACGGATCGCGTACTCGTCCCGTGTTGTCGCGATACGAACGCGTGTCGGCAGGCTGCTCGTAGAGCTTCTTGAACCAGACGCGATTCGTCGCATCGCTGACCGTCACTTCGAGACGCAGCCTTGCGCCAGTCGACTCGATGATCTTTCCGGAAACGTGCACGTCGAGCGCATCGGCATCGGAGGGAATCACGCGCACCTGACCCCAATGACCCGTGCCCTCGAGCGTATTGCGGATCTGCATCGCGATGTAGCGAGCTTCCGCGCGCCGTACGTCGGGGAAAATGCGTTCCTCTTCTTGTTTCTTCTCGTCCTGCGGGACGTTCTCGTCGAGCAACCGCACGCCGACATCGAGCAACTGATCCGGCGGAATCTCGGTCGTCGCCCGGATCGCATTGATACGCGGCAGCGGACGCGTCTCGTGCGTCATGCAGCCGCTCAGCGCTACGCAAACGATCGCAAACGCGCCCAAGACGAAAGTTCGAAGTGCTTGGCTCATGATCGCGATTCGCTCTCGACTTCAACCATAAGACTCGACACCAACATCGCCAGACACGGCCTCAGCCGGCGTTCTTCTTGTAGTTGCGATACTCCTCCCAGAGCTTCTCACGCAGCTCGGGATCCGTCTCGCTCATCGCTGCTTCGCGCAACTGACGCGCAACGATGTCGTCGTCGCGGCCGTCCGGAATGTCGGCAGGAATCGTGTTCGGACCCGCGCCGCCGGCCGGGCCGCCGCCCACACCGCTGCCGCCGCCGCTCTGCCCGCGACCTTGTCCTTGACCCTGGCCTTGTCCCTGACCTTGTCTACCGCCCTGACCGGCACTCGCAGTGACCGACCCGCCCGATCCGTCGTCGCCTTCTCCGGAAGCGCCGCCGCTCGAATCACCGCCGAGGGTGTCGTCGCCCGCACCGATCGCACCGATGCCTCCCCCGAGTCCGCCGCCTCGTCCGCCGCGCTGACTGGCGATCACGGCTTGCTCCTGCCGGATCGTCTCGTCGAACACACCGAACGTGACATCGAACTGACGGTCGATTTGCGCCGTGCGCTCGTTCTGAGTCATGGGGCCGCGTCCGGAACTACCGCCAGCTTGCGCGCTGCCCACAGCACCCGCGCCGCCGCCGGCACCGTCTCCGCCTCCCGCATTACCTTCCCCGGCGCCCGCCTCGCCTCCGGGTCCTTCGGCGCCTGGAAAACCGCCCGCACCGCCGGCGGCTCCGCCGCCGCTTCCTGCAACCGTCGGGAAGCCACCTGAAGCACCTCCCGCGGATCCGCTGCCGCCGGAGGATTGCGCGGATGCATCGCCTTGTCCGCCGCCTTGGCCACCTCCGGCAACGGCACCGCTGCCGGCAGCACCGCTCGAACCCGTGAAAATGCTTTCGTTTGCAGACGGGCTGCCTTGTGCCGAGGGGAACGACGCGTCATCGCCCGCCGCACCGCCTGAGCCCGCACCGCCTGCTTGGCCGCCGCCGGACGCACCTGCACTCGGGCTCGGGAATCCGCCCGCTGATCCGTCACTTCCGGAAGGCAAGCCGATCGAGGGTTGCGCGCCACCGCCCGACGATCCGCCGCTTTGTCCACCGCCCACATTCGCACCGGTGCCGCCCTGACCAGACGTTCCGCCCGCGCTGCCGGCAGCCTGAGTCCCTGCCCCCGAGCCACCTGCACTGCCCGGCAAGCCTGGCAGTCCTGCTTGGCCACCCGCACCTCCGGTCGAACCGCCGATTGGACTCCCGCCGCCACCGGCGCTGCCGTCGGAAGAACCGCCCGGCATCGAGGGAAGACCCGCGCCTCCAGAGGAACCTCCGGAAGAGCCGCCCGGTAAGCCTCCGGACGAACCGCCGGCACTGCCCGATCCTCCCCCCGATGAGCCGCCCGGCATGGACGGCATACTCGAACCGCCCGAACTACCACCTGGCACGGACGGCAATCCTCCGCCGCCGCTCGAACCGCCACCCGATGGGAGACCTGCACCGCCGCTCGAACCGCCGCCACTCGAGCCGGAGCTGCTGCCGCTCGGCAGACCAGCGCCGCCGCCCGAGCTTCCAGAGGATCCTCCGCCCGAAGATCCAGACGAACCGCCCGAGGGGCTCGGGATCGACGGAGAGGGCATGCTGCTCGAGGAAGACTTATCGACGCAGCCGCCGATCAGGAAAGAAGAAGTCGCGCCGACCAGCGCCGTCTTGATCGCGATGGCGAGGAGCCGTCGTAGGGATTGGCGTGTAGACATCGCGGTATCTCCGCTCGCGTTCGAGATCGAACGCTCTCTCTTTGACTTCACTCACGCTCGCCCGAACGCAACAGCAGAATCTGCGACGCGCAAGCTGAACGTGCGCTGATCGTCATCGGCGCACGTTCGTCTCGGATCCATTCGTCAACTCAACTCGGAACGATCCGGGTTGGTTGCTTCCCTGCCTCAATGCGAGTCGGAGAGTGTCAGGCAGATGCCGACTGCGCAGGCTACTGACGCGCGTTCAGAGTCTGATTCTCATCCGATCCCAGCAAGAACGACTTGAGCTGGCTCGCCAAGCGATCGCAAGCGGTGCTTTGCACGGGCGAGATCAGCGGAATCGGCGCAATCGCACCGATCATCACCGAAGTGCCGCGCACGTCGGTCGTCACGGTCCCGACATTGATACCGTGGCGCAAATCCCAGATCGTCGCTTCGTAGTCGGACTGTTTTTCCCACCAGCCGAGCCCCAAACAGCCCGCACCGCCGGGACCAGCGGCGCAGGCAATGCTGCCGCCGCCATCGGTCTTTTGGGTCACGCCGTCGACCCACACGATGTAACGGACGCCCATCTCCGTCACCCGTTCGGCGACGCCCGGCCGCCTCAAGAATGCGCTGAACCCCTGCGCGTTCGCTGGCGCCGTGCTCGGCTCGAGCCACGGATAGAGCGCATCCACGAACTCGTTGTCGGCATAGATCTGGAACGGCCGATTCTCGAGACTGCTGCGCGCCGCGACGCGCTTACCCGACTTTTGCGCCTGCGCCACATTGGCGGAGACCGTTACGCCGACGAGCTCGCGCTCCAGGCAATCGAGAAATTTCTGTTCTGTTCCCGTACCTTCCAAACTCGGCTTGGCGAGCAGGACGATGGCTTCGTTCGACGAGATTTGCGTCGGCGCCTCACGCAGCTCTTCGATCTTTGCAGTCATGCATCCGGACAGGGTCAAGGCGATGCAGGCTGCGACGACCGGCTGCGAACGAAATCGCGAGGTGCTCGACCGCAAACACCGAAGGGCGATTCCGCGAAATGGCCGCGTCATGTTTTGTCATCTCCGAGGACGGTGCAGGATCCTTCCCGAAGTGCTGAGTCAATGATCGTCTGCGTCAAAAGTTCGCTAGGAAACGATAAAGACGATTCGAGTATACGCCAACGTTTTCAACGGCAACGCCGGAAAACGCGCATGTAGCATTCGGCAACTGCCGTAGGCGGAGCGCAAGCGTTAAATCAATGAAAGCTGCTCGGGTCCGGACCGAGGCGGACGAAACGCGCTGACGTTGTACACGAACCGTTCGCCCGTGCTCAGCCCGAAGCGCGCGCACGCGACCGTAAAGCGTCGCCGCAACAATTCTGCATACACGCCTTGGCCGCTTTGACGCCGACCCCACGACGAATCGTAGTCGCGGCCGCCGTGCAGCTCGTTCAATCGGACAAGTACGTGCTTGGCCTTCAAAGGTTCATTGAGCTCGAGCCACTCGCGGAACAGCGCGTTGAGCTCGTGCGGCAGACGCAGTACCACGTAACCCGCCGATCGCGCGCCGGCTGCCGCGGCTGCTTCGAGAATACGTTCGAGCTCGCTGTCGGTCAGCACCGGAATGACGGGCGCAACCATGACGCCCACCGGCACGCCGGCCTCGCTCAAAGTACGAATCGCTCGCAGGCGTGCAGCGGGCGATGAGGTGCGCGGCTCGAGCGTTCGTTTCAGCACGTTGTCGAGTGTCGTCACGCTGACGAACGCGTGCACGAGATTGTCGGCGGCGAGCGGCGCAAGCAGATCGATGTCGCGCTCGATCAGCGCACTCTTCGTGATGATCGAGAATGGATGCCGGTATTTCGCCAGCACCTCGATGATCGAGCGTGTCACGCGATATCGTTTCTCGATCGGCTGATACGGATCGGTGTTCGCGCCGATCGTGATCGGCGAACAAACGTAGCCGGGCCTTGCGAGCTCCTGCTCGAGCAGGCGCGCGGCATCGGGCTTGTAGAAAAGCTTCGTCTCGAAATCCAAACCCGGCGAGAGATTCAGATAGGCATGCGAGGGGCGCGCATAACAATAAATGCATCCGTGCTCGCATCCCTTGTACGGATTGATCGACTGGTCGAACGGAATATCGGGTGAGCGATTGTGCGAAATGATCGTCCGCGCCGGCTCGGGCGCGACGGTCGTCTCGAACGGCGGCAGCTCTTCGTCGAGGGTGCCCCACCCGTCGTCTGCGAGCTCAGCACGCGTCGTTTCGAACCGCCCCGGCGGATTCGAGGCGGCACCGCGTCCCGTCCGAGCTGCAGTTCGCGTCAACTTCGGCATGCAGCCATGGTACTGGACGCATATACAGGCGCAAGTCGTGATCGGCTTAAGGGCTCGCGGCGGCCGGCGACTTCGGGGCAGGCGGCGGAAAACGGTCCATCTTCCACAGGACCGGGAACAGACGCATCCATAGACCGGTGACGACCAGCGTGGCGATCGCTCCGATGACGACGGATCGAACGGCACCCCACCAACGTGCAGTCAGCCCGGATTCGAATTCGCCGAGCTCGTTCGATGCGCCGATGAAGACCGCACTGACGGCGCTCACTCGCCCGCGGATCTCATCGGGCGTCTCGAGTTGCACGAGCAGATGCCTCACGTAGACGCTCACCATGTCGCCGGCGCCGAGCACGATCAGGGCGAGCAGCGACAACCAGAACGACGAGCTCAGTCCGAAGATCAATGTCGCAACGCCGTAGGCGAACACGCCGCCGAACATCCACCGTCCGACGTTGCGTCCGATCGGATACAAGGCGAGCGCGATCGCACAGAGGCTTGCACCGATTCCGGGTGCCGTGCGCAACAAGCCGAGACCTGCAGGACCGATGTGCAGCACGTCGCTCGCATAGATTGGCAGCAGCGCCGTCGCGCCGCCGAACAATACGGCGAACAGATCGAGCGAGATCGCGCCGAGTACGGTCGGCTTCGATCGCACGAATTTCAGTCCCGAAAGCAACGTAGACAGGCTCGTCGGTTCGCGCGTGGCCGACTGCTGCTGGGGTGCATGAACCCGCAGCATCAGCAACGTAGCGATCGCCGCGAGCGTCGCGACCGAGCTGTAAACGAACGCGGGTCCGCCGAGGTAGATCAAGCCGCCGATGGCCGGCCCCGCGACCGTCGAGATCTGAAACACGGAGGAATTCAGAGCCACCGCCCGGCCGAACTGTTCGGGCGGCACGAGATTCGGCAGCAATGCCTGCCCGCTCGGCATCGAAAATGCCCGCGCACAGCCGAGCAGCGTCATTGCAGCGAACACCGGCCATGGATCGCTGATGTGCAAGATCGTGAAGGCGAGCAACAGCAATGCGCAGAGCGTCTCTGTCGCATAGCACGCCATGACGATGTTGCGCCGATCGTAGCGATCCGCAATTTGACCGGCCGGCAGGATGAGCACGACGAACGGCAGGAACTGCGACAGACCGATCAGACCCAAGTCGAGCGGATCGCGGGTGATCTCGTAGATTTGCCAGCCGACCGCAACGGTTTGAACTTGCGCTGCCAGCGTGGCCAGCAAGCGGGCAGTGAGATAGCGGACGAGAACGGGATGGCGCAGCACTTCGAAGGCGCGCCGGCGCAATTGAGACATTCGAGAACAACGGGACGAAACGGCGCGTGAGCATAGCGCACCGCCCGCTTTCGAGTTGGTCGAATATGAGGTTCAGCCTGGGGACGGGAGCGCAAACGCGCTCATGGCGGCACGGTTTCCGCCGCTTCGGCGACCGTAGACGGGGGCGTCTTCGTGCCGGGCGGCTCCGGAACGCCGGAGGGAAATCGCACCGTCACCTGCGTGCCGTTGTTCGACTCGATTTCGAGCTCCCCCCGCAGTTGGCGAACGAAAGCATCGATCAATGAGCGGCCGAGCCCGCTCGCCTCCTGTTGCCCGGGTTCGTAGCCGGTGCCGTCGTCGCGCACGACGAGCATCAAGTGCGTGGGCGATTCGCGCGTCACGCGCACTTCGATCTTGCCGGAGTCGCGTCCGGGGAAGGCGTGCTTGTAGGCGTTGGTGATCGCCTCCGTGACGAGCAGGCCGAGCGGCACGGCGACCTCGGGTCCGATCACCTCGTCGGGCGCATGCACGGTCAGCTCGATATGCCGATTGCCGGACAACCCGCCCCTGCGCAGCTCGACGCAGAGATCTTCGAGAAACCAGCGCAAGTCGACCTGCTGCAGGTTCTCCGATTCGTACAAGCGCCGATGCAATGTGGCGAGCGCGTTGATGCGGCTGCGAGCTTCCGCGAATGCCGCTTCGGCGCGCGGGTCGCGAATGCGTCGCGCGTGCAGATTCAACAGGCTCATCACGAGCTGCAGATTGTTCTTCACGCGATGATGGATCTCGCGCACGAGCAGCTCCTTTTGCGCCAGCGATTCCCGAAGCTCGTTCTCGCGCGCCGTGATCAGATCGGCCATGCGCGCGAACGTCTCGCCGAGACTGCGAATTTCGGCCGGCGCGGCGCTGACGCGTTCGGGCCGCACGCTTTGACGGCCGGAAGCGTAGGCCGAGGTGATGCGTTCCAGATATGTGATCCAGCGGACGACGAGATGCTCGATACCGACCCACACGACGAGCACCGCAAGGCCCCACATGAGGATCGGCGTGAACACGCCCCATGCGACCTGAATCGCGAGCGGTCCGATGGCAGCGAAGAGCGGCGTGCCCAGGATCACGAACACACGTCCGCCCAACAACGGGCTCAACACGTACAGACGCCACGTGCCGTCCGCACCGCGCGCGCGAAACGTTTCGGTGTGGGATTGCAGGTGCTGTGCAACCAGGCTGCCGCGCGGCAATCCGGAGGTGATCGCATCCTGCCGTCGATCTGCAGTGATGAGATCGCCCTTGCTGTCGAGCAGGGCCAGCACCGTATCGTCGCCGGGCGCCGCGTTCTGATAGCGGCGCGTCAGCCAATCGAGCCCGATGAACAGCGCCACGGCACCGCGAATCTCGCCTTCGTTATCGAGCAGCGGAACGGCGGTCACCATTCCCCAACGCTCGAGCCACGGTGCGAACAACAAGTCGCTGACGACGAACGGCGCGCCGCGCATGATCTCGTCGTACCAAACGAAATTACCGACGTTCATCGACTCGGGCACCGTGTTCGAAGAGCAGGTCAGCGTCCCGGTCTCGTCGGCGACGATCGCGCCGGCATATTGATCCAGCCCGGCAATCGCGCGTTGCAGCGCCCGCCGGCATGCGAGCCCTCTGCGCGTCTGAACGTCGGGATTGGCGGCAAGGCTCGTCAGGATCTCTCGCGAAGCGGAGATCATGCTCACTTCTTCGTTCGCTGCGAGCTGCGCCGCTTGGGCGAGGTTCTGTTCGAGAATGCGAATACTGCTGTTATAGCTCGAGACCGCCTGGAAAACGGCGAGCACGCCTGGCGCCAACATCGCCACGCCCACGATGAGCACGAGTCGGGCACGCAAGCCGGCGTTGCGACCCCACCAGCGTCCCTTCGCGGCTGCGGGCTTGTGACTCTTCATTCCAAACGCGACCGGCGGGTCTCACGCTGAGATCAAGATGTTCCTATACGCTGCGCGGGTTCGTCGGCATCGGCAACCCGCACCGAGCCGGTCACGCCACGTGCCGCGTCTTCACCCAACAGATCGACGAGCCGATCGCGTGCCCGCGCAATGCGGCTCTTGATTGTACCGACCGCCACTTGGCATACGTCGGCCGCTTCTTCGTAAGACAATCCCGTTGCGCATACGAGGATCAACGCCTCGCGCTGATCGACAGGCAGCGCCTGCAACGCGCGGTTCAGATCCCGAAGGTGCAGCTTCGCATCGTGGTCGGGTGCAATCGCAACCTGCGCTGCGCACACGCCATCGGGATCCTCCACTTCGAACTTCCTGTGGCGCAGCTCCGAGTAGTAGCAATTGCGAAGAATGGTGAACAGCCAGGCTTTCAGATTGCTGCCCGACTGAAACTGGTCGCGGTTCGTCCAGGCTTTGAGCACGGTGTCCTGTACCAAATCGTCTGCGCGAGCTGGATCGCCGCACAGCGAGCGGCCGAAGGCTCGCAGTGCCGGCAGCAATGCAGTGACTTGGTCCAGGAATCTGTCTTGGCTCATGGCATTGGGCTCCGGACGGGCTACCCCGTTTAGGAGCCGCGCTCCTTCTCTTCAAGCTGTTTGAGCAGCGCCATGAACTCATCCGGCACCGGTTCATCCATCATTTCGGCGAACATGCGACGCAGCCGCCCGCCCAACCAGTCGGGTATTTGTTCGCCAGGGTCGGTGTTCGGGCCGACCTCAGCCTCGTCTGGCTTGGTTCTTTCACTCATGATGATCATCGTTAATAGACGCAGGTGAGATGCAAATGCCCGGCGCCGTTAGCTGTTTGCAACGTCGGAACCGTGCAAAAGTTCCACGCATTTGGGAACTTTTTCTTGTGTCGGACATAGTAATACCGCGCTCGCGTTCGCGCGCGACTCAGCCCACGCTACACACGCTATAAAGTAAAGTCTTTCGAGGAGCCCCGCACTATGGCCCTGGCCAATGCAATCGCCGAGCACCTGCCTTATCTGCGCCGGTACGCTCGCGCCCTCAGCGGTACACAAGCGAGCGGCGATGCTTATGTTCGCGCTTGCTTGGAGGCGATCGTTGCCGACCCTTCGGTACTCGGTGCCGACCTGACGCCGCGAGTCGGTCTCTATCGACTGTTCCACAAGATCTGGGAAACGACGGACCAGGAGTCTCGTTCGATTGCAGGCACTACGGCCAGCACGGTCGAACGGCGGCTGGTGGAGCTCACGCCCAAGCATCGGCAAGCACTACTCCTGACCGCCATGGAAGGTTTCAACATCAGCGAAACCGCACGCATTCTCGGCGCCTCCGAGGCCGAGGTGAAGGACATGGTGGGTCACGCAGTGCGCGAAATCTCCTCGCAGCCTTCGACGAAGGTGCTGATCATCGAAGACGAGCCCATCATCTCGCTCGATTTGCAGAGCATCGTCAAAGAGATGGGTCACTCGGTTGCCGCGATCGCCACGACTCGGGATGAAGCCGTGCGCGCAGCCCGCCGCACCGAGCCCGGTCTCGTGCTCGCCGACATCAAGCTTGCAGACGGCAGCTCGGGCATCGATGCCGTCCGTCAGATTCTGAGCGAAGTTCAAGTGCCGATCGTGTTCATTACCGCGTATCCGGAACGGCTGCTGACCGGCGAGCGACCGGAACCGACATTCCTCGTGACGAAGCCCTTCGTGCCGGAAACGGTGCGCGTGGCGGTCAGTCAGGCGTTGCTGTTTACGTGAGCACGCGGCGCTATTGAGCGCCGCGCACTGGCGACAGACTCAGTCGACGGGCGACGGGCTGCAGTAGCGGTCGCACTCGACCGCCTCTCCCCTTCCGCAAGCACGATTAACACTTCCGCCCCTGCGCTCTCGACTTCCAATACCCCCACGGTATGTATGGAACCGCCTGCAACGAGCGGACGTTGTTGCGTTCACAACCGCGGCCGGCGGTGATATCGGAGACAAACATGACGCGTTTCTTCAACGGCTCGCTCATCGCGATCGCATGCGCATTGAGCTTGAGCCTTTCGGCCTGCGATAAAAAGGGGCCGCTCGAACAAGCGGGCGAAGAAGTCGACGAGGCCATCGACACCATGAAGCGCGGCGAAGAGTCGACAGCGACCAAAATCGACGATGCAGTGGACGAGCTGCGCGAGTGAAAACAGGCTGAAGACTGAAGGCTGCAGGAAGAGGCGTGCATTCGCGCGATTCGCGCTTCTGACCAGCGCCCGCCAGCGCCCGAGCCCAGTGTCCAGAGCCCGCCCTAATCGAAGAAGCGTTCGATCAGGGCGGCAATCTCCTCCGGCCTTTCGTGATGCATCATGTGTCCGGTTTCGGGAAGCGCCACGAGCGACAGATCCCGGAGTTGCTGTCGGAAATGCGCTTCCGTATTCGGGTCCTCCAGTCGTTTGGCGACGTCGGAAAGCGCACCCACGACGAACAGCACGGGCGCGGTGATCTCGCGCCAGCAGGCTTCAGCTTGATCGCGCTGATACAGGACGGGATTGATGCGTTTGTGTTTCGGATCGCAGCGCAGCTCGATCCGCCCGTCCTCGCGCACGCGCCCCCATGACCGGGCAATGAAATCGAGACGCTCGGGCGGAGTGCGCGGATTGCGCCGTGCGAGCACCGCGGCAAATTGCTCGAAGCTGTCGTAGGTCGCGAACCGCGTGCCTCGCGCGACTTCGTCCAGCCATTGCCGATACCGCACGGGCGCCTGATCGGGCGTCGTCGGCGCAAGTCCATAGCCTTCGAGGTTGATGAGTCGACGGATGCGATGCGGGCGCACGCCTGCATACATCATCGCCACATTGCCGCCCATGCTGTGCCCGAGCAGATCGACCGGGGCATCCGGCGAGAGATGCTGCAGCAGCGCATCCAGATCGGCGAGGTAATCGGGAAACCAGTAGCCTTCCTGCGGCCATTCGGTCCGGCCGAATCCGCGCGCATCGAAGGCGACGACCGTGTGACGCGGCGACAGGCAATCCACGACGAATTGAAAGGTCTCGGCCGTATCGCCCCAACCGTGAGCGAACACGATCGGCTGCGACCGTTCGCCGGGCCAGCGATAGAGTTGAAACTTAAGACCGCGGATTTCGAGCGTCGCCAAGTCGGGTTGGCGGCGAGGCGAATAGGACATCGGAGCTATGCGGGAAATCCGCTGACGGCTGCACGTCGATCCGACGGCAGCCGCAGCGGAAAATTGTCATTCCGGCAGACGCGGGATATGGGCCATGGCGGCCGCGTTCGATTCGCTCGAAGCCGGCTGCTCCGTCGACTCCGCCGAAGTGGCAGCGGTCGTCGTCACCTCCACGCTCTTCGGCGCAGCCGCTTTGCGGGAAGCCTTCCTCTTGGCTTTCTTAGCCGCTTTCTTGGCAGCCTTCTTGGCGACCTTCTTCGCTCCGCCTTTCTTGGCGGCCTTCTTGGCGACCTTCTTAGGGGACTTCTTGCCGCCCTTGCGTGCGCCGGCGCCGCGCTTTGCAATCTTCTTGACCTTCTTTACGCCCTTGGCCTTCTTCTTCGTGCTCTTTCGGGCAGTCTTCTTGGCTTTCTTCTTGCTCGCCATTGTCCACCTCCAGGGTTAGTCCCACGAACTCGTGATTCCGGCGGTTCGCCGCGATTTTGATTATTACACGCGGCGCGATGGGTCATGCATCATTCGCGCATGCCTTCACACGACATCGACACGATTGTGAAACACGCGCAGGAGCTCGGACCGCGCGAGCGCGCTGAGTTCGTGCGTCACGTGTGCGGCGAAGACACCGAGCTGCTGTCGATCGTGTTGTCGGCACTGGGGGAGGATGCTCGAGACCCGGCATTCTGGGACGAACCGCCGGATGCCGGTGCGCTCGAGCCCGCCATCGGGATGGAAGGTCAACGGCTCGGGCCATATCGCATCGAACGCAGGCTCGGGACCGGCGGGATGGGCGACGTCTATCTCGCCGAACGCGCCGACAACGAGTATCAACAGCGCGTCGCAATCAAGCTCGTGCGATCGGGCGTGTATTCCCCGCAAGTGCAAAGCCGCTTGCGGATGGAGCGCCAGATCCTCGCCCGACTGCAACACCCGAACATCGCGCGACTGCTGGATGGCGGAAGGGCGCCTGACGGCACACCGTACCTGGTCATGGAGTACGTCGAGGGTGAACCGATCGACAGCTATTGCGATCGGCGTCGTCTCGATTTACCGGCACGCTTGGCGCTGATCCGCACGGTCTGCGCGGCGGTGCATTACGCCCACCAGAACCTGATCGTTCACCGCGATCTCAAACCGAACAACATCCTGATCACGACGGACGGCGTGCCGAAACTGCTCGATTTCGGTATCGCCAAGCTGCTCGATGCGCGCCAATCGCTGCACACGCTCGCCGTCACGCACATGGACTACAGGGTCATGACGCCCGCCCATGCCAGTCCGGAACAGGTTCGCGGCGACACCATCACGACGGCGAGCGACATCTACGTGCTGGGCGTGCTGATGTACGAGCTGCTGACCGGGCGTCGCCCATTCCAGCTCCTCGGCAGCCGCATTCACGAGCTCGAAAAAATCATCTGCGAGCAGGAACCGCTCGCCCCGAGCGCGATGGTGGCAAAGACGCTGCAGGAATTCCCGGGACTCGCGAACGACATCGCGGCGTGCCGCTCGACCACGCCCGCCCGCCTCGAGCGCGACTTGCGCGGCGACCTGGACAACATCGTGCTGATGGCCATGCGCAAGGACCCGGCACGCCGCTACGAATCGGCCGAGCAGCTCGCTGCAGACCTGGAACGGCATGCGCAAGGCCAACCGGTCATCGCCACGCGCGACACGTGGCGGTATCGCACACGCAAGTTCGTGAAGCGGCACGCACTGGCGGTCTCAGCGGCCGCGTTAGCCATCGCGTTGCTGGCCGGTTTTGCGGTCATCACCTTGGTGCAAGCCCAACGCATCGCTGAGGAGCGCGATATCGCGGCCGCACAGCAGCTGCGAGCCGAGCAGGTCTCGTCGTTCTTGGTCGAGCTGTTCGAGCTGTCTGACCCCTCGAAAAGCCGCGGCAACCAGGTGACGGCGCGCGAGCTGCTCGACATAGGCGCCCGACGAGTTAGCGCCGGATTGCAGGATCAACCGGAAACGCGTGCGACGCTGCTCGGGACGATCGGCCGGGTCTACCGAAGCCTGGGACTGTACAAGGACGCGATTGCATTGCAGCGCGAAGCGCTGGAGTCGCGCCGCAAGCTCTTCGGACCGAGCCATCCCGAAGTGGCGCGCGCAATGGCAGGTTTGGGCGATGCGCTACGCGAGCAAGGAGAATTCGCGGAAGCCGAGCATTACCTGACCGCTGCACTCGCCATGCAACGCGAGCTCTTGGGACCGACAGCCGTCGAGCTCGCCCCGACCCTCATGAGCCTGGGCCAGCTCGCGCAACAACGCGGCTCGCTGAACGCAGCCAAGCAGTTCTACGAGCAAGGGCTCGATATCTATCGCCACCATCGGATGCTGCAGCGCTCGGAAGCAGCGTCCATCTACAACGACCTTGCCGGACTGTCGCTGCAGGAGGGCGATTACGACCGTGCGGCGCAGCTGTACAAGACTGCGCTCGACATCGATCGCGCCGCGCTCGGACAGGACCATCCGCAAGTGGCGATGCACATCCAGAATCTGGCGCTGACGCTGCAACAGCAAGGCAAGCTCGAGGAAGCTGCGCCCCTATACAGCGAATCGGTCGAGTTGTTGCAGCGCGTGCTGGGCGAACATCATCCGCACACGCTCGATGCGCTGGCGAATTTCGGCAATTTCCTGCGGCGGACCGGCGCGCTCGCGCGGGCCGAAGAGGTGCTGCGCGATGTGCTCGCACGCGACCGCGCTGCGCGCGGCGAGCAGCATGTGTATGTCGGTCACGATCACGTGAATCTGGGACACGTGCTGCTCGATGCTAATCGACCCAAGGATGCAGAACGCGAATATCGCGCAGGGCTCGAAATCTACGCGCAAACGTTGCCGGAACAGCACGCGTATATCGCAGCCGCGCTCGCAGGGCTCGGACGCGCGCAACTGGCGCAAGGCAACGCGCGCGCTGCCGAAGCAACGCTGCGCAAATCGGTCGCGATGGGTGTTGCGACTCTCCCTCCCGATAGCAACCCGCTCACGCTCGCGAAAGCCGCCCTCGGACTGGCCTTGCTCGAGCTCGGCATTCGAAACGAAGCCGCCCCGCTGCTCCGCGAGTCCTATCCGATCCTGTCGCGCACCCAAGGCAGCGATTCGATCCAGGCACAGCGAGTCAAGGAAGCGCTCGATGCGTTAGAGCGCAATGCGCTCTAACGCAGACTGTAGGCTTTAGGCTGGAGGCTGTAGGAAGGCGCGCCGCTTAAGCTGAGGCTGAAGGCTGAAGACTGAAGATGGCGCGCAGTCGCGCGCGCCACTCACTGCTC
>CALEKY010000007.1 GCA_937902995.1 uncultured Sinobacteraceae bacterium | reverse complement strand
GCGTGCCGGTGAGGGGCTGTGCGCGGCAGCGAACAAACATTCGCCTCTCCTCGGGGAGAGGCTGGCAGAGCGGAGCGTGCCGGTGAGGGGCTGTGCGCGGCAGCGGACAAACATTCGCCTCTCCTCGGGGAGAGGCTGGCAGAGCGGAGCGTGCCTGTGAGGAGCTGTGCAAGAGCCGAGCGCCCAGAGTCCAGTACCCACAGTAAATGACGCAACCGCGAGCACACCAAACGACAAGTCGACGCGCCCGCACCCTGCGGCGCGTCGGAATGCTCGGTGCTCTACTGCTCGCTCTCATTATTTCCGCTGTCGCATTCCGTTACTGGCCGCGCGAACCGCTGCGCGCGCAAATCCCCTCCTCGACGGCCGTCTTCGATCGCCACGAACGCCTCTTGCGGCTCACGCTCGCCAGCGACGAGCAATATCGACTCTGGACGAATCTCGAAGACGTCTCGCCGGAGCTCGTCGAAGCGCTGCTGCTACACGAAGACCGGCATTTCTATCGGCACCTCGGCTTCAATCCGCTCGCCTTCATCCGTGCCGCCTTCTCCACCTACCTCGGCGGCACGCGCGTCGGCGGTTCGACGCTGACGATGCAGCTCGCGCGGCTCAAGTACGGCCTGAACACCCGCACGATCCCGGGCAAGCTCGAGCAAATCGCTCGCGCAATCCAGCTCGAGCTGATGTACTCGAAGCGCGAGCTGCTCGAAGCGCATCTCAACCTCATGCCCTTCGGCGGCAACGTGCAAGGCGTCGGCACCGCGAGTCTCATCTACTTCGGCAAGCGCGCCGATCAGCTCGATCTTGCGGAAGCGCTCGCGCTCGTTGTCATTCCGCAATCGCCAACACGGCGTGCGCCGAACGGCACCGAGCCGGACACGTTGCGTTCGGCACGGCTGCGGCTGTTCGAGCGATGGGTGATGGAACACCCGCAAGCCGAAACCTGGCGCGAGTCCGTCGAGCAGCCGCTCACGTTTGCTCGCGTCGCCGACCTGCCCTTCGCCGCGCCGCATTTCGTTGAGCACATTCTGCGTGCCCAGCGCACGAATCACTGGGCCGATGCGGTCCAGCAGCGGGTCGTCACTTCGCTCGATCTTTCGCTGCAACAACTCGCAGAGCGCGTACTGCGCCAGTACGTGCGCGAGCGCGCAGACATCGGCATTCGTAATGCAAGCGTCTTGCTCGTGGACTTTCGCGACATGACCGTGCGGGCGATGGTCGGCTCCGCCGATTTTCATTCGAGAGAGATTCACGGGCAGGTCAACGGCACGCTCGCGAAACGCTCGCCCGGCTCGGCGCTCAAGCCCTTCATCTACGCGCTCGCGATCGATCAAGGACTGATCCATCCGCTGACCGTGCTCAAGGACGCTCCGGCGTCGTTCGGCCCGTTCAGCCCCGAGAATTTCGACGGACGCTTCGTCGGACCGATTTCGGCCACCGAAGCGCTCACCCGCTCGCGCAACGTGCCGGCCGTGAGCTTGTCGTCGCAGCTCGCACAGCCGAATTTGTATCAGTTCCTGAAAACCGCGGGCGTCGCGAACCTGGCGAGCGAGCGCCATTACGGCCTTGCGCTTGCGCTCGGCGGCGGCGAAGTGACGATGGAAGAGCTTGCGCTGCTCTACGGTGTGCTCGCGAATCGCGGCGCGGCCAAACCGGTGCGCTATTTCGACGGACATGACGAACCGCGCACGCGGTTACTGTCGGAAGAAGCCGCCTTCATGACGCTCGAGATGCTGAAGAGCGCGCCGCGTCCGGAAGATCCGTTCACTCGCAAACAAGATCGTGTGCGCGTGGCGTGGAAGACCGGCACGTCGTGGGGATTTCGCGATGCGTGGACGGCCGGCGTGTTCGGACCCTATGTGCTCGTCGTGTGGATCGGGAATTTCGACGGCCGAGGCAATCCGGCGTTCGTCGGCGTACAAGCCGCCGCGCCGCTATTCTTCCGGCTCATCGATGCGATCGTCGCGCAAGACCGTTCGCTCACTGAGCCGATTTTCCGTCAGCCGCCGAACCTCGCGCGGGTCGAAGTGTGCGCAGCATCGGGCGATTTGCCGAACGCCGAATGTCCGCAAACCGCCTTGACCTGGTACATCCCGGGCGTATCGCCCATCAAAGTGAGCGACGTCCATCGGCGCGTGTGGATCGATATTCGGACGGGCGAACAGGCGTGCCCGCCCTACGATCCTCGGTACACGCGCAGCGAAGTCTTCGAATTCTGGCCGAGCGAGCTCATGCAGCTCTTCGCACAAGCCGGCATGCCGCGCCGTCAACCGCCCGAACCGGCCGCATGTTCGACTGCAGCCGCCAATCTCGCGCCGCCGCGTATCACCTCGCCGCTGACATCCGTGACTTACACGCTGCGCGCAGCGCGGCTCGGCGAGGAAATCATCCCGCTGTCGGCCAACACCAGCGGCGAAGTCCGCCGCGTGCATTGGTTCGTCGACGACATCTATGTCGGCAGCTCCGCGCCGGGCACGACCATCGGTTGGACGCCGACTCGCACGGGACGTTATCTGGTGCGCGCCGTCGACGACCGCGGCGGCGTCGATGTGCGCGATCTGGAAATCGCGGTCGTGCAATAGCGCTTCGCTGCTGCGCGATTCTTTGCCGCGGCGACTCGCGCAGCTGTAGCATCCTCGCAGATGCACGGATCGCACCGCATGCGAGGATTCCTGCAATTGCGAGCCTCGCTGCGGCGGTCGCTCACCAGGCGATGAAAGCAAGGCATTTTCTGCGGAGGAAGACGATGAAGCGCACCTGGACGATCATCGGCGTCGCAGACGTGGCCAAGAGCTTCAACTGGTATCGAGCCCTGTTCGGCCAACCGCCCTCCGCACCCGCGCACGACTTCTTCGGTCAGATCCTCGACGACGACGGCACGGTCCTGCTGTGCCTGCATCGATGGGGCGATCACGAACACCCGCCGTTGGCGAGCCCCGAGCGCGCCGAGCCCGGCAACGGCCTGCTGCTCTTCTTCCGCATCGACGATTTCGATGCCGCGCTCGAACGCGCAAGAACGCTCGTCGAACGCCTTGAAGAAGAACCGACCATCAATCCTTCCACCGGAACCCGCGAATTCGCGCTACGCGATCCTGATGGTTACTACGTCATGGTGAGCG
>CALEKY010000006.1 GCA_937902995.1 uncultured Sinobacteraceae bacterium | reverse complement strand
TGCGCGCCTATCTCACGCAGCTGCAACGTGCGACTGCCGACGGCGTGCCGGTCAAGGGCTACTTCCACTGGAGCATGATGGACAACTTCGAGTGGATACGGGGCTACGGCAACCGTTACGGGATGGTGTACGTCGATTTCAAGACGCAGAAGCGCACGCCGAAGATGAGTGCGCATTGGTTTCGGGAGACGGCAAAGCAGAATGCAGTAGTGTAGTTGCTGGTGCCGTGTGCGTTCGGGTGCAGATGGTCGCGTGGCTTTCTCTCTCGTCAGGAGAAGCGAGCGCACTGACCTATCCGATCAGCGCGGTCGGCCGCTTCGTGTACGGCGGTTTCCGCGTCAACTTCGGGCTCTGAGCGATAGCACTGCGACGGCTGCGTGCGAGAGCACGCAGCCGTCGGCATAGCTCACCTCTGTCCGCTTTGCTTGAGACCCTGCACCAAGTCTTGCAGCGCCTCATAGGTAACGGGCTCCCAGAGAATTTCATGACCTAACTTCGGTGCGATCGTGAGCGTTACGTTGACGCCGTGTTTCTTCAAAGACTCAGCGTAATTCGCGCTCATCGATGGCGGTGCCACATCGTCCTTTTCGCCTACGAGCACGACGACGTGCACGCGAGGGGAGACGCTACTCACGAGCTCTTGCGGCGAAAGCGAGCGGACCGGCTTCGACCAGAGGGGGTTGTCCTTCTGCATCCGCATCATGTGCTCACGGAACGCGACCAAATCGCACGGGCACGAGGCCAGCAGCGCACCATCCACCACGGAAGGCCGTCGGCCCAGCAAGTCTCCCGTGATTGCCGCACCTCCCGAATGTCCTACGAGCACCGTATGCGAAGGCTGGAATCTCGCCTTCAACTGTTCGGTGATTGCCGCTAGGGCGTCCACCACTTCCGGCGTGTAGTTGTCGCCGGTGGCGAACCCCTGGTCCCCGTCCGAACGTTCTCCGCTATGGTCTCTGTAACCCGGACGCAGCACGGCTGCCACCACGACATCCTCGAGTTTCTTGGTCGCCTGATCTGCAAAGACGTAGTGGTAGGTCGTCGGTGGAACGCTGAAGACTCCAAGCAAGTCGCCGTGAAGTACCACGACCAGCACAGGGTGACTGCTCAACTTGGCGCTTTCGTAGACAGTAGTCTTGAGCTTCCACTCGTTCCCGACCAGCCACAGCGTCTCCTTTGCGGGAGGATCGCCTCGAATCGATTGCGCCGACGCGCAGGGGAGCAGTGAGGGGAGCAACAGTGCGGCCACGGCGAATGTAGCTCGCCGCCTTGCACTCGTGTCGCGAGGCCGCCAACGCGTGTAGATGTTCATGATCGAACCGCCCGAACGATGGAACTGCATTCGAACACAGCCTCGGCCCAAGCGAAACTCTGAGGCAGGGCTTCCAGGGAGGAGGGAGGCGCAAGAACGAGCTTCGACTTGCTCTAACCAGCCGACTGTCAGACCTCACACACCTGACGTGTTGGACGATCGGCCCTGGTCCGCAGTACGCCTGCAGTGCGAACGGATGATCGCTGTCTGATTGCTCGAAACTGCTCTAGTATACGGGCGCAACAATACATCTCTCTGGAGAGACGTTCGATGTCGCTAGATCGTCGGCAGTTCGTGAGCGCGAGCGCGCTGGCGGGACTCGGGTTGATGGGCGCTAGCGTTGCGGAATCCCGAGATACGCGGCGCATGTCGTTCGAGGTCGCCAGCGGGGAATCCAGAAAGGAATGGGCCAAACGCGCATTGCGTGGCGGCGAATCCTTCGTGATGCCGTCGATGCAGCCGGACTTGAAGACGCTCGACGAAGAGGGCGTCCGCCGCGATGTTCGCCACGCCATCGCTCAAGGATTCTGTTCGATCATGCCGCTCCCGCTCGGGATCGATGCGAAGACCGAGAAACGATTCTATGAAGTCGTCGCCGACGAAGCGAAGGGGAGGATTCTCACCGTCGGCGTCATTCGCGCGGGCACGTGGGAAGAGTGGGAAGGCCGCGTGCGTCAGATGGAGAGCCACGGCTTCTCGCATGCGTTGATGTATTTCAATCCGAAGCTCGCGTCGCAGGAAGCGATGTATCAGCAGATGCGAAGCGTCGTTGAAAAAACCTCCTTGGGAATCGTGCTCTATGCGAGCCCGAGTCCGGCCGTCGAACGCTTCGATCCGACCGGACTGCCCATGGACGCGTTCGATCGTTTGGCGGATCTGGATAACGTCATCGGAATCAAGTTTACGCAAGAGCTTCGGCCGGCAACGGCGTTGACGATCGCAGACCGTCTCGGCGATCGCTTGCAACTCGCGGTGGTCGATCTCGAAGTCATGATGCTGCTCGCGCTCAAGTATCCGATGCAGTGGACCGGACAGTGGGCGATCGACTCGGTGCAGTCACCGGATCAGCCGTGGGTGGGCGAATTTCTGGAGTACCTTCGCACGGGCGACCTAAAGTCCGCGCGCGAGCTGTATTGGCGCTATGAGCCGATCGCCAGCGGCTTCTACGATCTGCAAAGGCCGTCGCTGGTCATCGGCGGGCATCCATGGATCCATATCAAATACATGAAGTGGCTCACGGGCGGAAACGGCGGTCTGTTGCCGGATCTGAAGATGACGCCGGAAATGGTTCCGCATTTGGATGCGGAGGGACGACGTCTTTGTCGCGACCTGTTTGCGAAAGTCGGTATCAAGACGACCGAT
This sequence comes from uncultured Sinobacteraceae bacterium, assembly GCA_937902995.1. Taxonomy (GTDB): domain Bacteria; phylum Pseudomonadota; class Gammaproteobacteria; order Steroidobacterales; family Steroidobacteraceae; genus Steroidobacter. The sequence continues at coordinate 4,083 of CALEKY010000006.1, read as the reverse complement.
CTTCCCGATGAAGCGTTCATCGTCGGCAACGCCGCCTATGAGCGCGGCGTTCGCGTCAAGGATTTCGAATCGCTGCCGCAATACCGCTAGACAGCTCTGGACACCCACCAAATAGTCCATTCGCTTGACTATCTGGGACGGTGGGACCTTCTGCCTCGCGATAGCGGGCACTAGGCAGCGCCATCTATTCTTGCCGTAACCCTACGCCCAGCGAAGCGACGGCTCACCCATGACACAAGCCCCTGCCCAACGACCATCACTCGCCGCCATCGTTGGAATGTTCATCGCGACCTCGCTCGCGATGATCGGCAACTACTACATCTACGATTCGATCGGTCCGGTCGCCGAGCTGTTGTCGCGGCAGCTCGGGTGGTCGGATACGCAGATCGGCACGCTGAACGCGATCTACAGCTTTCCGAACATCCTCATGGTGCTGATCGGCGGTGTGCTCGTCGACCGGTTCTCTGCGCGTTCGGTCACGCTCGCGACTGCGATCGTTTGTTTGCTCGGAGCGATCCTCACCGCGCTGGGAGCGGAGTTCCCGGTGATGGTGGCGGGACGCCTGCTGTTCGGTCTCGGCGCCGAGACGATGATCGTTGCGATCACCGTCGCGTTCGCGCAGTGGTTCGTCGGCCGTTACTTCGCGCTGCTGTTCGCGCTGAACCTCACGGCGGCGCGATTCGGCTCGTATCTTGCGGATCGTTCGCCGACGTTCGCGAGCGATCTGTATGCGCAAGGCTGGCAGCCGCCGTTGTGGCTCGCCGCCGCGTTCGGTGCGCTCGCCGTCGCAGGAGCGCTAGCGTACTGGCTCATCGATCGTCGAGAGGCGGCCCGCGGTACGCTGGCAATTGCACCGCCGAGCGACCGCATCGACTGGAGCAATCTGCTGAAGTTTCGCGCCGAGTATTGGTTCGTCGTCGGCATCTGCGTGACGTTCTACTCGGTGATCTTTCCCTTCCGCAGCACGTTCGCGATCAAGTATTTCCAAGAAGCGCACGGTTTGTCGCTCGAAGCGGCCGGCACGCTGAATAGTTATGTGTTCCTCGCGGCGATGTTTCTGACGCCGGCGTTCGGACTGCTCGTCGATCGCATTCAGCGTCATGGTCTGCTCTTGACGCTCGGCGCGCTTGGGTTGCCGCTGAGTTTCCTGATCCTCGGTTCGCACGGCACCGATGGACTATCGGCGGCCACGATCCTGCTTGGCGCCAGCTTTTCGCTCGTGCCGGCGGTGCTATGGCCGGCAGTCGCCCGTTACTGCTCAGCCGAGCAGCTCGGTACCGCGTATGGGCTAATGACCGCACTTCAGCAAACGGGCGTCTTCCTCGCGAACATCGCGGCAGGCTACGTCAACGACAGCAGCGGTGCGAGCTTCGCTAATCCGGCGGGCTATGACTCCATGCTCTGGTTCTTCGGCTTGCTCAGTCTTGCGGCGTTGGTCTTCGCGACACTGCTGTTAAAGGGTCGGTCCAGCGAGTCATAGAGCGGCAGGGATCGGCGAGGGAAGACAGAAACGCATCCTATCTGTCGAGGTCATCACGAAATCGACTGCAGAATGGGCGGCTTGCGGCTGTCTGGCTTCAACTCTGCGTCACCGAAGACGGCGGCCACTCTTGGCCCGGCGGCGAGAAACCTCTCGGCAACGGTACTCCGTCGCGAGCAATCTCGGCGACGGAGTTGATGTGGGAGTTTTTCGGGATAACGCGAAACTAGTCCCGCGCTCTGTGGTGATGCGGCACCCAACTTTGGTGTCCGAAGGCCGGGAGCTCGACCAAGGTTTCGTGCCCTATCAGCGAGCATCGCGCGCTGGTCGCATCGAGATCGTGCTGATCATTCGCCTCATAGACGTAAGGCGCCGCGAGGTCTTGTTCGTTGACTATAGCGAGTGGGTCGCTGAGTATCTGTACGATCGTCGTTATCGACTCGGCGGCACGAACTAGGGCATTTATCGAGCATCGAGTGCCGGAGCTACTGACGAGTGGTAGCCGTCTGTGCGCCGCGTGCCCTGACGGAAAGCCGGTCAGGGTCTTAGCTCTGAGCAAAGTTGCCACCATGCGCGTGATCCGTTGTCGATTCATCAAACCCGTCGCACTCTGGCTCATCGCTTCCGCGCTCCACCCTACCGCTCGCGCTGCGGAGCGCGATACATGGACGCTCCACTCGATTGTCGATGCGACGGACAACCTGAAACTCTCTGGCTCGTTTCGCACTCGATACGAAGCGATCGACGGGCAACCTCGCCCGGGGCTCGACTCATCGCCGGATCTACTGACATTCAGAACGACACTCTTCGCCGAGTACAAATGGAACCACCTGCGGATTGGCGGCGAGCTCTATGACAGCCGAGCCTACTCAAGCGAAGCCGGCAGCGGCGTCGGCACAGGCGAAGTCAATGCGCTCGAGCCTGTGCAGGCGTATGTCGCCGTGGACTTCAAGGATTCTCTCGGCGAGGGAACGAGTGCGTCCGTGCAGGCCGGTCGCTTCACGCTCAATCTCGGATCTCGACGCTTGGTGGCGGCGGACGATTATCGCAACACGACCAACGGCTACACGGGCCTCAGGGTTGACATCAAACGCGCCGGCGGTCCGAGTGCATCGTTCATCTACACGCTGCCTCAACGGCGCTTGCCGGACGATTTGCCGTCGATTCTCGATAACGACGTCAAGCTCGATGAGGAAAGTTCGGCACTGAAGCTGTGGGGTGGCATCGTCACGCTACCGAATGCGATCGGCAGTTCTATGCTCGAGCTCTCGTACTTCAATCTCAGAGAAAAAGATCAACCTGACCTCGCGACGCGCAACCGTCAGCTCCACACATGGAGCGCTCGACTCTTCAAGGATTCCGGGCCCCGCACGTGGGACTACGACCTGGAAGGCATGTATCAAACAGGGTCAATCCGCGCGAGCACCGCAGAGAGCGCTGAAATGCTGGACGTGAGCGCCTACTTCTATCATCTCGAAGTCGGCTATCAAGGCGCCGGGGCTTGGGCGCCTCGCTTTTCGATCGAGTACGACGAAGCCAGCGGCGATGACAACTCACGCCACTACGGACGCTTCGACACTCTGTTCGGAATGCGTCGCGCCGACATCGCGCCGTCCGGCATTTATGCTGCGGTGGCACGTGCCAACATCCGTGCGGCCGGCTTGCGTCTCGAGCTCACACCGAGCTCGCGCCTCGATGCGTTTGTCTCTTACAAAGCACTCTGGCTCGAGTCGCGAACCGATAGCTTCTCGACGTCCGGCGTTCGCGACCCATCCGGCCGCTCGGGAGACTTCGCAGGCCATCAACTGGACACTCGTCTTCGCTACTGGTTGATTCCGAAAGTGCTGCGTTTCGAAGGAGACGTCGTGCTGCTATTCAAAGGGCGCTTCTTGGAAACCGCGCCGAATGCACCCCGCACTGGCGACACTCATTACTATTCATTGAATCTGACGATGTCGATCTAAGGATAAGAGCAGCGATTGCGTGGTGAAGCCGCGTCTTCGCGCTCTCGTCCAGGCACCAAGTCGCGTGCATGGGGCGCCATCGTGCAGCCCAGCGCCTTTCGTCTGATCCAGGGCGAGCAGGATCTTTCGGTCTATCAGTTCGGCGCGAAGCGGGTTCATCACTACTTCTGCAAGCATTGCGGCGTTCACCCCTTTGAGAAGGGATATCACGAATCCGTTGGCGGTGACTTCTACTCCGTGTCCGTCGCCTGTCTCGACAATGCTCCCGTCGAGGAGATCTTTGCGGGCCCTGTGCGCTACGCGGATGGCCGCAACGACAACTGGATGCAAGCGCCTGCAGAGACCCGTCATCTCTGAGCAAAGGACGTCAAGGATGAGACGGTCGCCGCGAAGGCGGCGATTTCATCTGGAAGACGCAGCGCCCTGGAGTTCTGTGACAAGGCTGGCGAACGAGCTCAGCTTGTCCGGGTTCGCGATCGTATCGAACGCATGAATGCGCTCGCCGCCTCACCGAGCCGCAGCCATCCGAAAACCGGATAGACGAACGCCCGGGCGATGCGTTCGCAGTCTTGCTCACTCACCCCTTCGATTTAGGGCGGGTTACCCGGAATTTACTACGGCGTGTTCCGCTACGCGATC
>CALEKY010000005.1 GCA_937902995.1 uncultured Sinobacteraceae bacterium | reverse complement strand
TCTCGTGCGCATCGATCGGATGAGGCGCGCTCATCATGCGCCACATCATGTGCCGGACGAAGGCGATCGAGACGGCGGAAGAGTTATCGATGAACTCTTTCGCCAGCGCGCGAGCGGCCGGGAGCAGATCCTCGGGCGCGTGAAGGCTGCGCAGCAGACCGGCTTCAAGTGCTTCCTCAGAGCGGAAGACGCGTGCCGAGTAACACCACTCGAGCGCTTTGCTGATGCCGACGATGCGCGGCAGGAACCAACTGGAGCACGCCTCCGGAACGATGCCGCCCGCTGCACGAAGTTGACTATCCCACCACTAACGAGTATCTATGCCCGCGGCGTACGTATTTTGCATTTGGATTTTCGCTCATGTCGCGTTTCGATCGCCGGAAATTCCTTGCTTCGAGCTTGCAGTTCTCAACCCTTGTCTTCGTCGCAAAGGCGAGCGCGTCTGCATGTGTCGATCCCGACGATCTGAGCGATAGCGTGCTCGGCATGCGGGAATCGCTCGAGTACACCGACGAGGGCGAGAATCCGCAACAGCGATGCAGCACATGTGCGTATTTCAAACCCGCCAAACCCGGCGACAGCTGCGGCGCATGCGAAGTGCTGACGAGTCCCGTGAGCGCCAAGGGATATTGCGTGTCGTGGACCAAGAAAGGCTGAAGTCGGGCTGTAGGCTGTAGTGGGCACGGCGCGCAATCGCGCGCCTTTTTCGATGCAGGGAGTGCAACGAACGATCCGATTCATATCAAGGTTGTTCATGCGTTCGAAGATTGTTCTAGGTTTCTCCGTCATTTCCGCATTCGCCGGTCTCGCGTTCGCGCAGGAAGATGATTTCGATCCGGAGCCGGTGATTGCCGGCCGGCAAGCGGCGCTGCGCGAGATCGGTGCGGCGTTCAAAGGCATCACCGACGAGCTGCGAAAATCGCAGCCGGCGGTGGCGCTCATTCGCCAATATGCGCAGCAGATCGACGATTTGGCGAAGCAACAGCATCTCTGGTTTCCGCCGGGTACAGGTCCCGAGTCGGAAATCGAAACGGCTGCCAAGCCGGAGATTTGGCAACAGCCAGCGGAATTCAAAGCCAGCCAGACGGCCATGACCGAGCACGCCGCGAAGCTCGTCCAGGTTGCGGCCGGCAACGATGTCAAGGCGATCCGTGCGCAATGGCAAGCGCTCGGCAGAACGTGCAAGAGCTGCCACGATAAGTTCAGGGAAGAGGACGATTGAGAGCGTGGGGCTCGGGGCGGTCGTCCCAAGTCTTTTTGCACTGCATCCAACCGCGTTTCGTAAGTTACGTTAAGGCTGTTTTTCTCGGCCAAACCGTAATTGACGGTCGCTCCAGTAATGTAATACGGTCCCGCTTCGCGGGGAGGCGCAACGAGCGCGTCCGCCGCTTCGAGGGGGACCAGCTTTGTTCAAGAAGACCGCTTCGCTTTGCGTGATCGTAAGCTCCCTGGGGGCATTGAGCGCCGGGCTCGTGGCCGAAGCTGCGCCCAGCGAATCGACGAAGGTTGCGCTGCGCCGCATCACCGAAAGTCAGTACCGGCACACGATCACGGATGTGTTCGGTCCCGAGGTCAAGATCGAAGCCCGCTTCGAACCTGAACGCCGCGAAGACGGCTTGCTCGCGCTCGGCAGCGCAATGCTGTCGTTGACGTCTTCGGGCTTCGAGCAATATTTCTCGCTTGCGAGCGCGATTGCGGATCAAGTGTTCGACGGCAAGCAACGCGACGCCATCGTCGGTTGCGTGCCCGCAGACACATCGAAAGCGGACGATGCGTGCGCGCGCAAGTTCATCGAGAAATACGGCGAGCGGCTGTTTCGCCGGCCGCTGACGGAATCCGAGATCGCCAGCCGTCTCAAGAGCGCCGCGCTCGGCGCCAATCAGGCGCGGGATTTCTATGCGGGGCTCAAGCTCGCGTTGACGAGCTTCCTAGTCGCGCCGGACTTCCTGTTCCGCATCGAATATGCCGAACCCGATCCGGCGCATCCGCAGAACAAGCGTCTCGACGGCTACACGAAAGCCGCGCGCTTGTCGTTCCTGTTGTGGGATTCGGCGCCCGATGAGGAATTGCTCGCGGCTGCGCGCAGCGGGGCCATTCATTCGCAAGCCGAGCTCGAAAAACAGATCGATCGCATGATGAGCTCGCCGAAGTTCGAGCAGGGCGCGCGCGCGTTCTTCGCCGACATGCTGCAGCTCGACGGCTTCGGCAACATGGTCAAGGATCCGGGCATCTATCCGAAGTTCAATCAGCTCGTCGCGGAGAGCGCCCGCGAGCAGATGTTGATGCGTACCATCGATCTGCTCGTGCACAAGCAGGGCGACTACCGCGACTTGTTCACGTCGAACGAGACGTTCATCAACCGTCCGCTGGCTTCGGTGTACAACGTGCCGTACGCGTCGAAGGCGCCGTGGGCGAAGTTCACGTTCCCGCCGGAAGCGGAGCGCTCGGGCATTCTGACCGATATCGGTTTCTTGGCGCTGCACTCGCATCCGGGCACCTCGTCGCCGACCCGCCGCGGTATCAAGGTGCTCGAGATCTTCATGTGCCAAGCCACGCCGCAGCCGCCAGCCAACGTCGATTTTTCGCAGGTGCAAGACAGCACGAAAGGCACGGTGCGTGAGCGGTTGATCGATCACATGGAGAACGAGGGCTGCTCCGGTTGTCACCGCAAGACCGATCCGATCGGCTTGGCGCTCGAGCACTTCGACGGGCTCGGGCAGCTGCGCACGATGGAGAACGGCAT
>CALEKY010000004.1 GCA_937902995.1 uncultured Sinobacteraceae bacterium | reverse complement strand
TGAAGGCTGAAGGCTGAAAGTAGGAGCGCGCGTTGCGCGCGCGGGAGAGGGCCGGGCGAAGTTATCAGGCGAGAGGCAAGACCGCTCACGGAGCGAGCAATACCTCGTTTGGAGGGGGCTGGGATGAGGGTCGCGTTCTCGCCGCGCCCCTCATCCGACTTTTCAGCTGCAGCCGCATTGGCAACGTCTTCTCGAAACTCGCATGTTTCGTACGCCGGCTTCGGAAGTTGAAGGCCGCCTTCCGCAGCGCCCTCGATCAGCGCCCAGTATTCCGCTCGGCACCCGTCCCACCCCGGCGGCTGCGGCCGCGCTTGTGCGACCTCATATCGACTTCCGAGATCGAGCATGGCGCAGCGCACGAGGACGTCGCTTTGGAATGACTTCTCGAGCTCCCTGCCGCGCAGGGTCGCGACAGTTTGCCAACCATCTGCTCGCCCCTCTTGCGAGGAAGAGGAACGAACCCTGTCTGCTGCGCCGCGCCGACTCGGTGTAATCCGCAATGACGTAGCTCTATTCGCGCGTCACGATGTGCGCTTGTTGATCGCGCATCAATAACGACGTGCGGAGGCCGGGCCGGCGTCCGCCACAACAAGCGAGGTTCACCATGTTCGCGAAGGTCATTGCTGAGTTTCTCGGAACGTTCTGGCTGGTGCTGGGCGGCTGCGGCAGCGCCGTGTTGGCAGCTGCATTTCCGGAGCTGGGGATCGGTTTGCTCGGCGTTTCCCTGGCGTTCGGTCTGACGGTGGTCACTGGCGCGTACGCACTCGGTCCGATCTCAGGCGGTCATTTCAATCCCGCCGTCTCGGTCGGCTTGTGGGCGGGCGGCCGTTTTCCCGCCTCACAACTGATTCCCTATATCGTCGCGCAAGTGATCGGCGGCATCGCTGGGGCCGGCGTGCTGTATCTGATCGCGAGCGGCAAAGCAGACTTCAGTCTTGCAGGCGGTTTTGCGTCGAACGGCTACGGCGAACATTCGCCTGGAGGCTATTCGCTTGCCGCAGGATTCACGAGCGAGCTCGTGATGACGTTCATGTTCCTCATCGTGATTCTCGGCGCGACTCACAAGCGAGCGCCGGTCGGATTCGCGGGTCTCGCCATCGGCCTTGCGCTCACGCTGATTCACTTGATCAGCATTCCCGTCACGAACACATCCGTGAACCCAGCTCGCAGCACAGGACCCGCACTGTTCGTCGGCGATTGGGCGCTTCAACAGCTTTGGCTGTTCTGGCTCGCTCCGCTCATCGGCGCAGCAATCGCAGGCTTGGTCTATCGAACATTGCTCGAAGGCGAGCGAGAGAAACCGGAAGTGACGGGACGGGACTCGTAATTCGTGATTCGTGCAGAGGGGCTGGCGCCGCCGTTGTCGATTGCCCATTGTCAATTGTCGATTGACGGCCCGCCCTTCCCCTCCTTTCTTCCCCTTTTCCCATTTCCCATTTCCCCTTCCCTTTCCCCCCTCCCTAGCTATGCTCTCCACACTGTGAGCACGCTCGAAAGCCTATTCGATCCTGTCCATTGGGAGATTGCATTGCGCCTCGTCAGCGCGCTGTTCATCGGCGCGCTGATCGGATTGGAGCGCAGTTATCACGGCCGTCCTGCCGGCTTCCGTACGCATGCGCTCGTTTGCATGTCCACTGCGCTGCTGATGCTCGTGACGGTTTACGAGAACCGCTGGTTTCCAGGCGTCTCCCAAGGACGCATTGCGCTCGATCCGACGCGGCTCGCGCAAGGCATCATGACGGGCATCGGTTTCCTCGGTGCCGGCACGATCATGAAGGAAGGGCTGACCGTTCGCGGCCTGACGACGGCAGCATCCATTTGGACGACGGCAGCGATCGGCATCCTCGTCGGCATCGGGTTCTATTTCCCGGCAATCTTCGCGACCGTCATCACTTTGGGAACGCTCTCGCTCTTCCGCTGGATCGAGAACCGCATGCCGGTGCAGTTCTACGCACATTTCCTCGTTCGGTTCGCACGCGACGTAGCCATGCCCGAGTCCGAAATGCGCGCCTTGCTGCGCGAACACGGCTTCACGATCGCCAACCTCAACTACCGATTCGACGCCGAGCAGGATTTCTTCGAGTACCGGATGGTGATCAGAACGAACAATGCGGACAACGCACGAGCGCTGAGCGATGCTTTGAGCGGATTGTCTTCGGTCGTCGAGTTCCGGGTCTCACCGATGAGCGACTAGAGCGCACGCCGATCCGGTCGCCACGCTACTTCATCGTCGGCATCACGAACTCGGCCCGTCCCGTCGTCTCTCTCGGCCACCGCTGCGTGACGGCCTTGAGCCGCGTGTAGAACCGGACACCTTCGCGTCCGTAAATGTGGTGGTCGCCGAAGAGCGAAGCCCGCCAACCGCCGAAGCTGTAGAACGCCATCGGCACCGGAATCGGCACGTTGACGCCGACCATGCCGACTTCGATTTTGTCCACGAACGCTTGGGCCGCAGCACCGCTACGCGTGAAGATGGCCGTGCCGTTCGCGTACGGATGAGCGTTGACGAGCCGAATCGCCTCTTCGAGGCCACCCACGCGCACGATGCCGAGCACGGGACCGAAAATCTCTTCGCGATAGATCTTCATGTCCGGCTTCACGCGATCGAAGAGCGATCCGCCGAGGAAGAATCCCGAGACGTTTTCGTAGCCTTCTCGTCCGTCGACGAGCAGAGACGCGCCCTCTTCCACGCCGAACTTGATGTAATCGCACACCTTCGCGCGATGCTCGGCCGTGATCAGCGGTCCCATCTCGGTCTCGCTCTCGGTGGGCAGACCGACGCGCAACGCCTTGACCATCGGCACGAGCTTTTCGACGAGTCGCTGCGCTGTCTCTTCGCCAACGGCAACCGCAATGGAAATGGCCATGCAGCGCTCGCCCGCCGATCCGTATGCAGCGCCGACCAAAGCTTTGGCGGCGTCATCGAGATCCGCATCGGGCATCACGATCGCATGATTCTTCGCGCCGCCGAGCGCCTGCACGCGTTTGCCGTTGCGAGTTCCCTCGACATACACATGCTTGGCCACGGGCGTCGAACCTACGAAGCTGATCGCCGCAATATCAGGATGTTTCAGCAAACCGTCGACGGCCTCGCGATCGCCGTGCAACACGTTGAACACACCCGGCGGCAGTCCGGCTTCCTGAAGCAGTTTCGCGAGCATGATCGACGCGGACGGATCGCGCTCCGACGGCTTGAGCACGAACGTGTTTCCGCAGGCAACGGCGACGGGGACCATCCACAACGGCACCATTGCGGGGAAGTTGAAGGGCGTGATGCCTGCGACCACGCCGAGCGGCTGGCGAATACTGAATGCATCGATGCCGGCACCGACATTCTCGCTGAACTCGCCCTTCAGCAAATCCGGAATGCCGCAAGCGAACTCGACCACTTCGAGACCGCGCGTCACTTCCCCCTTTGCATCCGCGAGCGTCTTGCCGTGCTCGCGGGAGATCACCGCCGCCAGCTCGTCGCTCGCTTCCTCGAGCAATTGCCGGAAACGAAACAGGACGCGCGCTCTGCGCAACGGCGTCTGCGCCGACCATGACTCGAATGCTACGCGCGCGACGCGCACGCATTCTTCGAGCTCAGCCGCGTTCGCAAACGGAACCTGACCGATCGCCTCTCCGGTGCTCGGATTGAACACTTTGCCGAAACGGCCGGAACGTCCGGCGACTTCGCCACCATTGATCCAGTGCGAGAGCGACGAGAGCTCCGGAGCCTGCTGCAAATTTGCTGACATGATCTCTGCTCCGAATCGTGGACACTCTATTGAAGGCCGCGCAGTACCGCGCGGATGATCTCCACCATTTCAAGGACTCGCTCTGGGCAACTCAGGCCGTGCAGCGCATCACACCTGTAGGTAGAGCGTTTCCTTGATTTCTTCCATGACGACATAGCTGCGCGACTCGGCAGATGCCGGCAACCGTTGCAGGATGTCTCCCAACAATCGCCGGTAGTCGTTCATGTCGGCAAGTCTTGCCTTGACCAAATAATCGATATCGCCGGAAAGCAGATGGCATTCCATCACTTCCGGCATTCGCTGCAGCTCGTCCTTGATCTTCTTGAAAACCTCATCCGATTTGACCGAAAGCTTGATCTCCAGGAACACCAGCAGGTTCTTGCCGAGCGCCTTGGGTGCGACATGCGCATGGTAACCGGTGATGATGCCGTTGCGCTCCAGCCTTCGGACACGTTCGGCACAGGGTGTCGCGGACAACCCCACGCTCTGGGCGAGGTCGGTGATGGAAATCCGTCCGTTGCGTTGAAGAATGTCGAGAATCTTTCGATCGACACGATCAAGCTGACTCATGAACGCCTTCGAAACCCAATGCAGCGCCTGCCGCCCCGCTAGCATAGGGAAGAGCACCGACAGGGTCGAGCCGGCCGGGCCGCCGTGCTGCCAGTGTTTTTCCCTGCCGATGGCGGCCGCCCCAGCCGCTTCTCCGCAAAAGTCACTACCGGGCACGGCGAAACGAGAGAAAGTCACTCCCGCCAGATTTCTACAATCCTGAGCATCCAGGCTTCCGAATGTAGGCACCCATGCACGTAATCGTTGTCGGCGGCGGCGTCATCGGCGTAACGACTGCGTGGTATCTCGCGCGGCGGGGCGCCAAGGTGACCTTGATCGATCGCCAATCCGGCCCTGCACTCGAAACCAGCTTTGCGAACGCCGGCCAGATCTCCCCGGGTTATTCGACGCCGTGGGCGGCGCCCGGTATACCGCTGAAAGCCTTGCGTTGGCTGTTCGAGCGGCATGCCCCACTTTCCATTCGACCGGATGGATCGCTGTACCAATTGCGCTGGTTGGCGGCGATGCTGGCCAACTGCTCCGCCGAGCGCTATGCGATCAATAAAGAACGCATGCTCCGGCTGGCCGAGTACAGCCGCGATTGCTTGCGCCAATTGCGCGACGAAATCGGTATTCAATATGAGCAGCGCACGGGCGGCACTCTGCAGTTGTTCCGCACGCGCGATCAGTTCGCGACAGCACGACGCGACATCGCGGTGCTCGAGAGAACCGGCGTTCCTTACGAGCTGCTCGACTCGCGACAGCTCTCGCGCGTGGAACCGGCGCTCGAAGCCGCCCAGCACAAATTGACCGGCGGCCTGCGTTTACCGAACGACGAAACGGGCGACTGTCATCTCTTCACGCAACGACTGGCTGACACAGCAGCCGATTTGGGTGTGACGACTTTGTTCGACACGATCGTCGAACGATTCGAGCTTCGCGGCGATCGAGTCGTCGGCGTTCGCACTCGCGATGAGCTGTTGGCTGCAGACGCTTACGTCGTTGCTTGCGGCAGCTATTCGAGGGAATTGCTCGCACCGCTCGGACTCGACATCCCAGTCTATCCGGTCAAAGGCTACTCCCTGACCGTGCCGATCGTCGATGCATCCAGTGCGCCTGTCTCCACGGTGCTCGATGAGACCTATAAGATTGCGATCACGCGTTTCGACGATCGCATTCGTGTCGGCGGAATGGCGGAGCTCGTCGGTTTCGATCTCAGCCTGCCGCCGCGCCGCCGCGAGACATTGGAAATGGTGACGAACGATCTGTTCCCCGGCAGCGGCGATCTTCGGCGCGGCAGGTTCTGGACAGGCTTGCGACCGATGACACCGGACAGCACGCCGATCGTCGGTCACAGCGGTTTCGGCAATGTGTACATCAACACCGGCCACGGCACGCTCGGCTGGACGATGGCGTGCGGTTCGGGTCAGCTCATCGCGGACCTCGTGACCGGCAACCGCCCGGCGATCAGCACCGAGGGCCTGGACCTCTCCCGCTATCGACGAATGAAGGTGCGGCATGCACCGCTCACAAGACCTGGCGAGAACCCGGCATGACGCGTCCGACGGCTGTACACATCGATCTCGATGCGCTGCGCGAGAACTATCGCCTTGCGCGACGCTTGCATGGCGCCCGCGCGCTCGCCGTCGTCAAGGCAAATGCCTACGGTCACGGCGCCATCGCCTGCGCCGAGGCGCTCGCCGACGAAGTGGATGGATTTGCGGTCGCGTTCCTGGATGAAGCGTGCGCGCTGCGCGAGAGCGGAATACGCAATCCCATCCTGCTGCTGGAAGGTGTTTTCTCGAGCTCGGAGCTGAAGCTTGCGAGCGAGCTCGGACTCTGGCTCGTCGTACATCATGAAGCGCAGCTGCGGATGCTCGAGACGACGAGCATTGCCGCGCGCAGTCTCGACGTGTGGCTCAAGATCGACTCCGGAATGCATCGCGCCGGGTTCGACTGCGCTGATGCGCCGCGCGTATATCGGCGCTTGCAGGAAACGAGCAAGGTTCGCTCGATCGTGCTGATGACTCACTTTGCCCGCGCCGATGAGCCGAACGATTCCATGTCTGCCGAGCAGATCGAGCGTTTCGATGCGGCGACCAAGGATTTGCCGGGTCCACGCAGTCTGTGTAACTCCGCCGGTGTGCTGAATTGGCCGCAAGCTCGCAGAGAGTGGGGACGTCCGGGGCTCATGCTCTACGGCATCTCACCAGGCAACGAAGAGCAGCCGAATCTCGTACCCGCGATGACTTTCGCCAGTCACGTGTTCGCTGTGCGTTCGGTGCAACCGGGCGATGCGATCGGATATGGAGCGACCTTCGTCGTCGATCGACCGATGCGCATCGGCTTGGTCTGCGCGGGATATGCCGATGGGTATCCGCAAACCGCACCTTCGGGAACACCAGTCGCCGTCGACGGCAAGCGCACCACGATCGTAGGACGCGTATCGATGGACATGCTGACCGTCGATCTCACGGATCTGCCGAACGTCGGCATCGGCAGCGAAGTCGAGCTTTGGGGACGAACGGTTCGCGTCTCCGAAGTCGCAAAAGCGTCGCAGAGGATTGCGTACGAATTGGTGTGCGGCGTCAAACGTGCACGGCTCGTCTATAAAGGCGCCGCGGCTCAGTCCGAATCAGCCACCAGATTGCGCCAAGCCGGCCGTTGATGCGGCTCGAAGCGCTTTGGCCACTCGGGCTAGAGCGCTTCGTAGTCAGCCGATTGCGCCTGTAAATTTCGTAGAAATTCTTCGAGCTCCCGTGCGCGCGGCTCGGCGCGCGCCTTGCCCGCCTTCGATACGATGCGCGGCGGAACCGTCTTCAACGTGCTCTCCAATCTTCTTGCGATCGCAGGTCCGTCGGGACTACCGCCATTCGCATCGACGAGCGCAAACACGCGAGCAATGCCGATCGCACCGAGCCAGTCGAGCGCATCGGCATCGTGAAGATAGATCGCCTCAGGCCCAACGGGGTCGCGCCCGTACATGTGCGTGCGGATCGCACTACGCACCGCATCGATCTTCTGCATCGGGAAGCCAGTTCCTTCGAGCATCGATTGGACGATGTCGGCGGCCTGATCCTGATGATCGACACCCGGCTTCGCGAAAGGACTAAATGCAGCAACGTCGTGCAAATACGCCGCCGCGTACAGAACATCGTCATCGACAGCCACACCGTCGACCGCAGCCAACTCTTTCGCGAGCCGATAGTTTCGCAGCGAGTGCGATGCACCCCAGGCAGGATGCTTCAAGTTCTCTTCGGCGAAGCGCCGCACGGCCGCCCGCCAATCCCCCGTGCGCTCGATGACCGGTATCGCTGCGCTCTGCTCGGCTGCCGCGGCGGTGAGCGCAGTGCCGTGAGCGGCAACCGCAAGAAGCACGATTCGAGCGAAGTTCGCAATGGACATGTGCAGCCCCGAAAGGAGACGCTCGACGCCTGAGCCCCGATCTTACCCTCTAGTTTGGACACCCATCGATTAGGCCGACCCAACCCGCCCATCCGCATGAGTTGGACACCCGTCCATCCTGCAGTGCGAGGTCGGACGCCCATCCCACCCGTCGAGTTTGAACACCCACGAAAACCACACCCACGAAAACCACAACCTCGCCGGGCGACCGCGCCGGTCCCGACCTGAGCATCCGCCCGTCGTAAGCCCGAGACGTTCCACCGGGTAATCCACGTGTCAGGCGTCCATGAACCGGACCGGGATGCGGGAGCCGCGATGTACCGAGATCGATGGATGTCCAAGCTGAGTGAGTGATGAGGGATGAGTGGGTGTCCAAACTGATAGAGATCCTGGGTGTCCAAATGACGTGACGAGTGAGCGCCACGCGATACGTTTCACATGTCGGAATCGGGAGGTGGGCGGCTTAAGGGCGGCTGCTCGTCACATCAGCGCCGAGTCGCACCCGATCGTATACTTCCCCTGTCGAACAACAATTAAGGGGGATCCATGAAGTTGTCCAAGCTGGCGACGGCAGTCGCGTCTGGCGTCGTTGCATTTGCTCTTGTCGCGTCGGTGCACGCGCATTCGAGTCACGATGCCAAACAACAGCCGAAACCGAACTCGCACGCGCACCCGCAGCCACATCCGAATCCGCCGCCGCATGCGAA
>CALEKY010000003.1 GCA_937902995.1 uncultured Sinobacteraceae bacterium | reverse complement strand
TGGCCGCTGGCTGGCGGCTACCGCAGTCCACATTGGTGGGTGTCCAATAAGACAAGCAGCGGTGATCCCGTTGGAGCTTCAATGAGGCCGCAGCGATTCAGCTGCGGATGCGTGATCTACGCGAGCGCGACTGCGGGCGGTCACTAGCTTCAATGAGGCCGCAGCGATTCAGCTGCGGATGCCGGTCTGCACTGTCCCCATCTGTCCGAACAGCTGTTGCTTCAATGAGGCCGCAGCGATTCAGCTGCGGATGCATAGTGGCCGCCTCTGCGAGCGGACGAGGTGATGCGCTTCAATGAGGCCGCAGCGATTCAGCTGCGGATGCCGGCCACGAACCTCCGACTGCTCGGCAGCGGCGGCCAGCTTCAATGAGGCCGCAGCGATTCAGCTGCGGATGCAGCTGAAAACCGGCCCGCTCGGCTGCGACCACTGGGGGCTTCAATGAGGCCGCAGCGATTCAGCTGCGGATGCAACATGCAATATGGGCGCGCGATGATGGCGTACGACAGCTTCAATGAGGCCGCAGCGATTCAGCTGCGGATGCCGCCGACGAAGCGCGCGCGGCTGCCAGAGCACAGTTCGCTTCAATGAGGCCGCAGCGATTCAGCTGCGGATGCGTCATCACGACGGGCGAAATAGTTGAATTTCCAACGGCTTCAATGAGGCCGCAGCGATTCAGCTGCGGATGCGACCGAGCGCGCGTTCGCCGCTCTGCATATACGGCATCGCTTCAATGAGGCCGCAGCGATTCAGCTGCGGATGCTCGGCGAGCCGATGTGTCATGTTTTGTTTGCCCAAAGCTTCAATGAGGCCGCAGCGATTCAGCTGCGGATGCCTGAATCGGGCCATCACCGTGAAGCGCGGCTCCAAGCTTCAATGAGGCCGCAGCGATTCAGCTGCGGATGCGCGCAGGCGCCGTGTTCCCTGTCGCCGACAACGCAGCTTCAATGAGGCCGCAGCGATTCAGCTGCGGATGCTCCGCCTCCAGCGCGTACGGTCGCGACGTTACGAAGCTTCAATGAGGCCGCAGCGATTCAGCTGCGGATGCGATCAGCCAGTGGAAGCCGGGGCCGAGCTTGCGGTGGCTTCAATGAGGCCGCAGCGATTCAGCTGCGGATGCGGCCTGCCGCGCTTCGTCAGTTCCAACACCCATTGGTGCTTCAATGAGGCCGCAGCGATTCAGCTGCGGATGCACGGTGTAGGCGGCTCTGTGAAGCGATTAGAGACGGGGCTTCAATGAGGCCGCAGCGATTCAGCTGCGGATGCCCCGTCTCGGCGGAGACGACGTGCTGGAACGCGCCGCTTCAATGAGGCCGCAGCGATTCAGCTGCGGATGCCGAGCGGGGTAGCCTATGGTCATGGGCCGGCCACGGCTTCAATGAGGCCGCAGCGATTCAGCTGCGGATGCCGTTTGCTCGCCAGTTGGTCGAGCAAACATTCCTGCAGCTTCAATGAGGCCGCAGCGATTCAGCTGCGGATGCGCGGTAACACACTGTGTGACAAAGGCATGGTTGTGTAGCTTCAATGAGGCCGCAGCGATTCAGCTGCGGATGCCATCATCGAAGCGCTCGCCTTCATCAAGATGACCACACGGCTTCAATGAGGCCGCAGCGATTCAGCTGCGGATGCCCGACGGAAGCAGCTCTTGCTGAACTACGACACGTCGCTTCAATGAGGCCGCAGCGATTCAGCTGCGGATGCAGGGGGTACCGGTGAGCACGCCGACTCAGCTCAGCAAGCTTCAATGAGGCCGCAGCGATTCAGCTGCGGATGCTTGCAGGGTCGAGGGGGTTCCACTTCGCACTTGTTTCTGCTTCAATGAGGCCGCAGCGATTCAGCTGCGGATGCCGTTCATCGTCGTATCTCCTTTGGTCCAGTTTGTATTGCTTCAATGAGGCCGCAGCGATTCAGCTGCGGATGCAGGCGCATTGGTGGCAGCAGGACACTGTTCGCGTTGCGCTTCAATGAGGCCGCAGCGATTCAGCTGCGGATGCACCGGCGTTGTTCTGGAATGCATCCCCACCCAACACACCGCTTCAATGAGGCCGCAGCGATTCAGCTGCGGATGCAGGAAGACCCCTTCGATCGTGTAGCGCGTCGGACGATCGCTTCAATGAGGCCGCAGCGATTCAGCTGCGGATGCCGGGTCGGCTTTTTGTTTTGGCTGTCGATATTTCGGCTTCAATGAGGCCGCAGCGATTCAGCTGCGGATGCCGCGGAGGCATCAACGGCGGCCCCCGCGGCGGACGCGCTTCAATGAGGCCGCAGCGATTCAGCTGCGGATGCGAAGAGTGGGTGGGAGGCGGCACGGACATGCTGCAGCTTCAATGAGGCCGCAGCGATTCAGCTGCGGATGCGCGCGCGGTCCGATGTCGTTGTAATCTTCGATGCCGTGCTTCAATGAGGCCGCAGCGATTCAGCTGCGGATGCCTCATGGGGGTTGCCGGGATCATCACGGCCTTAGGCTTCAATGAGGCCGCAGCGATTCAGCTGCGGATGCGGCCGACAGCAGGCAGAGGCTGATCCGTTGCCGGGGAGGCTTCAATGAGGCCGCAGCGATTCAGCTGCGGATGCGCTGTGCCGCCCCGTTGATGATGCCACGTGCCGCTATGGCTTCAATGAGGCCGCAGCGATTCAGCTGCGGATGCCACAGGAGGTCGGGAAAGTTACGCGCGAGGAGTGCCCGGCTTCAATGAGGCCGCAGCGATTCAGCTGCGGATGCGTGCCGCGCATCTTCCGCTGGCTGCTCGACGTGAATGGCTTCAATGAGGCCGCAGCGATTCAGCTGCGGATGCCACACTGCGCATTCGGCTGGGATACACGCGGAACGGCTTCAATGAGGCCGCAGCGATTCAGCTGCGGATGCAGAACTGCAGAGCGTAGAACGCCTCCTTGCGAACGCCGCTTCAATGAGGCCGCAGCGATTCAGCTGCGGATGCTGCGCAAGCTCAGCAGATCTTGGCGACGACACCGGCGCTTCAATGAGGCCGCAGCGATTCAGCTGCGGATGCCGCCATCAGTCTATCTCCTCTTCGTTGGACACAGGTTTGCTTCAATGAGGCCGCAGCGATTCAGCTGCGGATGCGACGAGGGTGCCGATAAGGACAGCCCGCAGAAGGCGCTTCAATGAGGCCGCAGCGATTCAGCTGCGGATGCAGCCCGCTCGCAAGATCATAATTTGACTCGCATTCTCAGGCGAAATGCGAGAGGTCCGTGCGAGAGGGTGGGTCAAAGGGGCACCCCCATGCCGCGATGGATGCGCCCCTGAGAATATTCGCCATATTTTCAAAGAGCTACCGATTGCGAGCGCTCCCCGGGGTTTTCATCATCACCTCAGCGCTCGCACGGCTCGGCGAAACTAGACGACGATGGGTTGGCGCCCGACCGGTTCAAAGTCTTTGCCCAAGCTTATCACCCTGGGTACAACTCGATCAGCCGGACCGACATCCACGAACAACACATGGTCCGTTCCGCGCTGGATGATTCCATCGAGCAGTGCCACGAGCTCGGCGTGCCGTTGTTGACTCAAGCGGCACTGAAAGACCGAAAGCTGCAGCCATTCGCCGTAGCCATTCATGATCTTGAATACGCGCCGCCAGCGCTTCGGATCGCTTATGTCGTACGTCACGACGTACAGATGCTCCTCCTTCATGGCATCACCTTGTCGTGAAGCTCGGGAACTCCGGAATCTCGCCCAGCAGGTAGCGAGCAAGAAGCCTGGCTTGCAGCTCGAGCAATCGCCGATAACTAACTCGATAACCGAACAACGGATGGGTAATCTCTTGGCTCATTCGTCGTTCAAATGTCGTAATGAAGCGCTTCCGGCCGTCATCTGTGAGCGCGACGTTTCCAGCCACACTCAGAAAGTCGGAGGGGCGAACTTCGCCATTGTTGATCGCCTGAATGACGCTCGAGTCGGCGATCAGCGGGCGGAAGGGTTCCATCATGTCTAGCGCCAAAGCCGGTCGACCGTATCGCGGCTGATGGTAGAACCCTCGATACGGATCGAATCCGACCGCGCTCAAGGTCATTGTCCACGCACGGACCAAAAGCGCGTAGGCATACGACAGCAATGCGTTGACCGGATCCGTCGGGGGACGTCGATTGCGCTTCTGAAAATCAAATTGCGCGAAGCCGTCGTCGTGGCGGCTGATCATCGCTGCGAAGTTTCCGAAATATCGCGCGGCGGAGTTTCCTTCTGCTCCCAACAAGCATTGCAAGTCGCTGGCACGCTGTACCGTGCGGAGATCCTGCTGGAAACCGTCAGCGATCGCGTCGAAGCTTTGTTCACGCTTCCAGTTGCGCCGCAGTAAAGTACGTTGATTCTGGATCTTCGCACTAACGAGGGCTTTCGCGATTCTGAGGCATGCTTGCTCATCGAAGCTCGTTCTGTACTGGGCGGTCCTAATCTCGACGTTCTTGTGACCGGTACCGACCGTGTGACCGATGAACCAGCCTCCAAACGAATGCCAGCTTACCGGGACGCCTCGGCTCATGAGCTCGTGCAACGTCGGCGTCGTCACGTAGATCTGACCCATCAGCACGAGCTGCGACACATCGATGAGCCTCACCGTCTGCACCGGCTTGTCATCGACCGACACTTCCAGCGTTTCGCCCTTCTTCGCGACTTTCGCCCCGCGAGTTTGAACGTAAAGCGGAAGGGCTTCGTCTCTTGCTACGGCAAGCGGCCGGGGCGATACATCTTCTCGACGAAGCGCATACACTTCATCCGGCAGACAGATGCCGACCAGCGAGCAGCGTGGACACTTCGGGCTGTCTTCAAGCGGTGGGGGTATTTGTCCGCCGATCGCAACTAGTCGTAGACCGTCAATTGCGTTGCGCGTGAGCATTCGAAGCTCTTCGTCGAACGGAACACGAACGCGCTCTCGACTGCCCGCGAAATAGAGCACGCCCTCCTCGCAGACATAGCCGTGTTCTTCGAGAATCAATCCTTGTACGCAGAGCTGGACTCGCTCAGGATCGTATGCGCCACGCGCAACGTGCGGACGTTTGCCGCGCTTGTAGTCGACTGGCGTTAGGCGATTACCCTCCGCCTCGATCAGATCCATCTTCGCGATCAAACCGAGCCGGTTCGACGACAGCGTGATCGAGCGTGCGTGAATCTTTTCTTCTACACCCTCGCCGTCTTCACCTGGGCGCGGCAGATCGCCGGACGGCCTGTCGACGCGCCGATGTACATACCGCCCTTCAACCGTATCGGCAGACTCAGACCATTCCCCTTGCACCCATTCGAGGTAGGCAAGCCGCGGGCAGTACTGGTACTCGTTGACCATGCGCGCCGGAAGCAGCGGCAGATCGCCGGAAAGTTCCGGGAACGGCAGCGGGAGATCCTGTTGCGCCTGATCGGACATCGCGTCCGCCTTTGCTCACGAATCGCTCCCTATAAAGTACGTACTGTCGAGGTTGCAACAGTGGCGCGCTTCGCAGAAGCGATAAGAAGACGGTGCGGTGCGTCACAGTTCACCAATAGCGGCGCAAGAAGAGTTCGAAATTAGGCTCAGTTTTTCCTCAGCAGATTGAATCAGACTATGGAATCAATATCGGGAAACCTTACGCACACTCCGCTACAAACAGGCCGAGCCCATAAAACCGTCCGCTACCTATGCAGATAGGCCCTGCGATTCTCGTAGGCCAAGTCAGTTTGACGTGAAAGCGAGGCGCATGTGCAAGGTGCGCCGGTACTGCATAGCGCGAGGCTTTGTCGACTCCGGCGATGAAGCCTGTCTCTCTTGTCTCGATCTGTACGGAGAAAACCAACTCATCTCCAAAACCCGCATGACGCAGAGCTTTTCGCACTAAAGCTTCACGACGCCTTGCCAGGCGTTCAAGCAAGGCCTTCTGCTCGTCCGCCTGTCTTGTATTACGGAGTTTTCTGAGAAGGCCGCCTGGATCATCGTGCCCAGGGAGCACAACAGGTGTAACGGTCACCCAGCTTCTTGCCTCCGTGACGTAGCGACTCAAGACACGGTCTCGTCGTGAGGTCACAGCGAGAACTGCCTGGATCTCACCAGTGTCCTCGTCAATGAGCTCCATGCCCCCTAGAGAGCGACGCACCCATGCAATGTCGCTGCTCCTAGGTTCGGTTGAAAAGAGCATTACGCGTCGAATTGGTCCGACCGTTTCTGCTTCAGGTCCTCGCGGTTCAATGCTCGGAACTGGTATGAGTAGCAGGCGTGATTCGCTGCCGCCCCCATGGCCCAAAACTGTAGCGTTCACACGTGCCTCATCCCAACCGGCTCGCTGGGCGGCCATGCGCACTGTATGACGTAGCATCCCTGCGACCGCCATCCCACGGCGCGACAAGTCGAAAGCTCGCAAGCTGTCGGATTGCGCACTCATTAGCGTGAAGCAAGCTGCGTCGATCGAGGTAGGCTGGTCAGATCTGGCGTAACTCTCTATCGCAAAAGCTGAGAGCGCAGGCGGCGGTCGCAGCGTCGGATCCTCAAGGCTAGCTCGCGCAAGGAACGCGGCGTGCCGTTGCTCCAGATCTTCCAACGTACCCTTTACAGGAACCCGCAGCTCGCACAACCCGTCCGCACGGGGCTTCCATACCTTAAGGGAAGCAACAATCGCCGCGAGTTGCGATTCCTCAACGATTGCCGCATCACCTACGACAAGATCAATACCCCAACCGAGCGCCACCACACCACGCGCAGCAGCGATTAGCTCGGGCGCGAGAGATTCGTCGCGATCAAGTCTCCATGCATAGTGGACGGTGGAATCTTCCGGCAAACGACACGGACGCAGGTCCTTCATCGTGCGGTGCTCAGAGGCATTGCCTTCACCGCCGCGACTCCATTGCCTTGCAACAAGGTCCATCGCGTTGTGCGGCACTGAAAGCCTATATCCAACGGTGCTCTCGGTTGCATCCGGCGCAATTATCAGCGGAGCTTCGCGCTGCTCCAACCAACGCAGAGCATTGCGAGTAGCTTCGAGCCTACCTCCGCGAGCTGCAGCAGCCACGAGGGCTTGGAATGCCCTCAATGGTGAGGGCGGCCATTCTGGCGCTCCTCCATCTCCCCGCCCGTGAAACCACGGCGACAGGAAGCGGAATGACAGTATGAAGTGCCGGCTCATCATGCTTTCGCCTTCTTCGACGCCTTTTTCTTGCTTTCGCCGGAAGTTTCATCCTTCGCGAGATTGGCATCGAACTTCACAGACTTGCTTTGGCCCACACCAAAGGCTGTAGCGGCCTTTTTCGCAAAGGCCAAAGCTTCGGAATGTGTGAACTGCAGAGCCTCGCGACGGCCATCCAAGAATACCGCCCTGGGTTCCGGCTTCTTGTCGCCATCGAGAACCAAGTTGCACCCCTGGCGGAGATATCCGATTGCTGGCTTAGTGAAAGCCACCAACGCAAGCCCCAGCAGATAGGCTCTCAGCTTTTTCGTCTCGTCTTCCGTTGGGCCGCGCAGCAATCGCAGGGCGGCCACGTGTAGCGTCACTTCGCGACGAATGTCGCCCTTTGCGATAACGCCGCCGTGTGTCGCTGATGCAGGCACGTGACGGAACCCTCTCTCCGAGTAGGCCTTCAATGCGTTCTTGTCTTCGGTATCTTCCAGCAATCCCTCTTCGACGTAATCGATAGCGGGGTTGTATTGTGCTGAACGCGTCAGCCTTGAGACGTTGAACGCCCTGATTGTGGACGCGAGTAACCGAGGCGCCTTGGCTTGAGTGTCTCGGGAGTCCCACACTCCAAAAATGAGCGATGTAGGTGCAAGCTTCGCTAAGGGGACTGCATCACCCGACTTCAAGGCAGTGAATGCATTCTTCAGTGCCTCGCGTAATTCACTACAACGCACAATGGCATCGCCAGCGCGATGCCCTGCTTCGAGAATGTTTACTTTCTTACTTCCTGCTTGGATGACCAGCTGCGGAACAAGAGCGGCGTATTCACCGGTTGCGAACATGGGCTCGATACGGTTCGCTTGTGATCCCACCGAGTCGACAAGGCAGACATTCTCTCCGTTGCCGAGTTCGTCGATGTTGTAGCCGCCAGGAAACTCCTTGGAGTTCTCCGCAGCAGCAAACGTCGGCGGAAAGAACACTCCATCCTTGCCTTCAACAGGAACAAGATATTCCCGCAATACCACGGCTGCAGGTGTCTCCGCAGAGTCCTCGATCCATACCTCGAAATTCACATCATTCATGATCGTCTCCGTCTACGAGAATTGCCGGTGAAAATGCCTTGTGCTTGCGTTGGTCTGTGCGGAATGCGCTTTCGAATTGATATTGCGGGCCTTTAGCCGGAATCGCATTCGCTACTGAAAGCGCAGCGAGAGTTGCAGGAAGTGGCGTGCCCCACGCGCGATACCGGTAAACGCGCAGCTTCACTTCTTGGGGCCGGAAACGCTGAAGCCCCACGAGCGTGAAGAACTCTGTGGCGGGATATGCGACAGTTTCGAGAGACAGTGCGTCGCTCGAGAATCCTATGTCGAGCGGTAATGCTGCCGCTCCACGCCTTCCATCGAAGTAGTAGGGCTCGACCTTCTTTCCGTCGACACCGATGACGACGTGCCCATCTTTAAAAAATCCATTTTTTAAGGTGTTCGGAAGATCCCTTTGGAGACTGTTCGCTATGCGATCGACAGACATGCGCCCGGCCCAGGTTTTCAGACCGCGCTCAGACTTCCACCAGTCGAGGCGCAGGTTGAAAGGATGTCCGAGGAGCAGCGCCGAGGAGGTTTCATTCCCGGGTTCGAGGACCTCAAGCGGCGCCTGTGCGGTCGTCTCGACAAGCTCAGTCAAGTCGCCATCAGAGACAATGAATTCCCGGTTCTGATAGTGAGCGGTTACGTCGGGCCACAGGCGATGTGCGAGTTCAAATACTCCACAGCTGCCGAAGAATTGGCCAGGATTGGTGAGTTCGACGTTGAATCGAATCATTAGCCGACCTCCATATCTTCGGAACCAAGAAGATCTGCGGCACGAAGTATCGACTCCATCCATGCAAGTCCCCAGCGACCTAAACGACGCTGGAGCCGGTCAAACCTCAGCGGAACCTCACGTACCAGTGCAGCGACTACATCGTCGCTGAGCTCTGGGTCGTAGCTTTCCACCAACGGAAAGTGGGGACGCGCTCGACCGTGATGTGCTGCGACAATGTGAAGCGCAAGATCCTTTTCATACTCATTCAGCCCGCTGAAATCGCCATCGTGAAGCGACCCAAGTTCATGCCGGTAATGGCCCAATTGCGAGGGTTGCATGGGTCCTTTCGCGAGCGGGGGATCGGTATAACGTTTGATCGAGCGCTGCCACACGCGCCGCCGCTTACCGAGATCGTGCGCTCGCGCAGCGCACACCAGCGCTTTTCGTTCTGATTCAGATAGTGCGAGACGCTCGGCTATCCGGTTCGCCCACGCTTCCGTTCGCCGCAGATGCACATCGAGTAACAGCTCCTTTCGGCTGGTGAGCGAGCCGTCGTCATCCGCACGCTGTGGGGTCGCGTACAAATGCCACCAGCGCAGCACATCATCTCCTTCGACTACACGCCTAATGGAACGAACCAATCGCAGTCCATCAGGCGGTTGCGGCGCCTCGTCGGATTCGCAGGCGATGCGCTCTTCGTCCTTGGATCCGAGATCGTACTTAATGGCCGGATCGAACTCGGCGGAGCCATCAAGAAATCCTTCTTTTCTCAATCCTCCGACGTCCGGCGCAAGCACAATCGTTGCGTTATCCAGCGTCGGATTCTTCTTCGGGTCGTATGTATCGATGAGATCCCGAAGCTTGACTATGGTCGCGGGCCGGTCGTTGCGAATGAGCCAAGCACATTGCGTTCCTGACTCGTCGCGCTCTGCAATTTTCTGCAGGTGTTTCCGTACTCGGCTAGTAACGTCGCTCAGTGTTTCTCTTGCACGTAGAGGATAGTCCTCCAATAAATCGTCCAGCGTATCTGGACTGAGAAGTTCTGTCGTTAGCCAAGCCACCTCATTTCGCCAAGCGATGGTCGTCCGCGGAGGTTCCCATTCGGCTTTCCCGTGAAGCCAATCGGCTACGGGCGGCCTACCGGGAAATTCATCTTTGATTGTCGTGTACGACCAGCGGTCGAAAAGCAGATCGTCAACATGCGGGATATCGGGCGACGGAGTCGAAGCTTGTGCACGCGAATCTCTAGGCAGCATGCGCAACGCCCATGGAGAGGCGTCACGCCGACCGTCGTCCCGAATGGGTAAGTCATTCAGGAGCGCCTTCGTAAAGAAACGCGCGAATTCGTATTTCTCCTTTCGGGCCGCGGATTTTTCTTCGTCTTCGTCTTCTTCCTGCTCGTCATCGTTGGCCGGAGGAGGTTCTCGAAGATTCTCACAGTAGATGTGTACTTCGGCGTCGCCTTCTCCGTATCGATTCACTCTTCCCAACCGCTGCGCGAGAGCGTCGAACGGCGGAAGATCCGTAACCACATGGTCTGCGGAGAAATCGATGCCGACTTCGCCGGCGGAAGTAGCAACCAGGAAGACGGTTCCGTCGACCGCTTCCACTCCATCTACGGGTCGTGGAAGGAAACGAACAAACACTGGATCTTGCAGAAGCTTGTCCCGTTCAGCCCCGCGCATCGTGCCGGTCAGGATTGCAACTCTCCCTTTCTTAGCCTTACTCAGTGACTGGGCGCACTTCTCCGCGTGTTCCACAGATGAAAGAAAGACGACGATCTTGCCCTCGAGCTCAGCCGCCTTTGCAGCGATCATTTCTGGCAGGTTTTTTCGATCGTCGACCGGATGCAATTGCAGTCCTTTCTTCGCATGCAACCGCTTCTTCACTTCGGGATGAACGAGATCTTCCTCCGTCAACGTGAAGTCAGGCTCC
>CALEKY010000002.1 GCA_937902995.1 uncultured Sinobacteraceae bacterium | reverse complement strand
GCAAGGTGTCCGCGAAATCGGGGGAAGCCCAGGGAAAAGGGAAAGGGGAAAAGGGGAAAAGGGAAAGGGAATGAGGGAATAAGGGAAGGAGGGAAGGTCGCGCGTTCGCGCGACGCCCCCACCATTCACTACTCACCACTCACTACTCAACACTCACGAATCACGTTCCATTGCGTACTCCCGCACCACCTCCGCTACCCGTATGCTATAGCTCGAGAACAATTGCTCGCGTCCTTTGCGTTGCGCTTCGCGATGCTCCGGCATCTCGCGCCAGGCGCGCACGGCTTCCTCGTCGCGCCACCACGATAGCGCCAACAGCTTGCCCGGTGTCGTGAGACTCTCGAACCGCTCGACGCCGAGAAACCCATCGATGCCTTCGACCAAGGGCCGGAGCGATGCGGCGAGATTCAGATACGCCTCGCGCCCCTCGGCAGTCGGCTCGACCTCGAAAATGACCGCGATCACGACCTGACCTCCTGCGACTCTCGTTGGAACGTCCCTTCGACGATACGCACGAATGTGCGTTCCTCTTGCAAGATGAAGCGATGTTCGCGCGCGAAGGCGAAATTCTGGGCGCCGGCAGCATCTGTCTTGAGGCGCGATCGGTAGGCCTCGTACGCTGCAAGACTCTCGAAGCCGATCAATCCCCACGCCTCGTAGTTCGTCCCCTCGTGCGGCAGGAAATATCCGATCAGACGCCCGCCGCAGCGCGGAATGATCTCGCCCCAGCGCTGCGCATATTGCTCGAAGAGCTCGAGCCGATGCGGGTCGACCCGATAGCGAATGAAGCAAGCGATCATCGTCTTCGGCCTCCTATCGTTGGACGATGCGACGATAGCGAGACGTGGCACACTAACGGTTCGAGCTGAATCGAACCGTCGAGACGGCACGGCAGTTCACAATTGCAGACACGATGGCGAACGACTCATGAGCATCGGACCGAGTATCACGCGCATCGCCGCCGCCATCGGCGATCCCGTACGCGCGGAAATGCTGGCCGCGCTGATGGGCGGACGCGCGCTCACCGCAACCGAGCTGGCGAGCTGCGCCGGCATCACGAAACAAACCGGTAGCAGCCATCTGCGGCGGCTCGTGGATGCGGGCTTGGTCACCGTGCGATCGCAAGGGCGGCATCGTTATTTCGGTATCGCCAACGAAGACGTCGCGCATCTGCTGGAGCAGATGATCGGTGTCGCAGCGCGTACGGCAAATCCACGGCTGCACGTCGGGCCGAAAGAACCGGCGCTGCGCAGGGCGCGTGTCTGCTACGACCACCTCGCGGGCGAGATCGCCGTCGACATCTACGAAAGGTTGCTGCGTAGCGAGCTGCTCTGTTTCGTCGGCGAGAACCTCACACTGAGCGCGGACGGCGTACGCTGGATGAGGCGTTTTGGAATCGATGTCGAGCGATTGCGCTCGCAGCGCCGAGCGCTCTGTCGTGCATGCCTCGATTGGAGCGAGCGACGCAATCATCTCGCCGGCGCGCTCGGCGCAGCGTTTCTCGAACGATTGTTCGAGCGCGGCTGGGCACGGCGCGAACGCGGTTCCCGGCTCGTGACCATTCGGCCTGCGGGCGAGCTCGGGCTCAAACGCGCTTTCGGAAGCCTGCGTTGACTGCGAACGCACGAATGATCGAGGGCGCAGCCGAGCGGCGAACGCTGTTGAGCGGGCTCGCGATGGCCGCTGCCGGGGCGAGCGCCTTTTCCGGCAAGGCCATCATCGTCAAGCTGTCCTACCGTTACGGCGTCGATGCGGTGACGGTGATCATGTACCGCATGTTGTTCGCGCTCCCGTTATTCGCCTTGCTCGCATGGCGAACGAGCCGCGGTGCACAGCCGCTAACGCACCGCGATTGGCTGGTCGTCTGCGGTCTCGGCTTCAGCGGCTATTACCTCGCTAGCTTCCTCGACTTTGCGGGCCTGAAGTACATCGGCGCGAGCCTCGAGCGCTTGATCCTGTATCTGAACCCGACGATCGTGCTGCTCTTGAGCGTCGTACTGTTCCGGCAGCGCGTGAGCCGCGCGCAATGGATTGCGCTCGCCTTGAGCTACGCGGGCGTGCTCGTTGTCTTCGGACACGACATTCAGTTCAGCGGCAGTCAGGCCTTGCTCGGCGCGACGCTCGTCTTTGGCAGCGCGGTGAGCTACGCGCTGTACCTGGTTTACAGCGGCACGGCCGTGAAGCGTCTCGGCGCGCTTCGGCTGAGCGGCCTCGCAACCAGCATCGCGTGCGTCCTCTGCATCGCGCAGTTCTTCGCTCTTCGGCCGCCCAGCGCCATGGTCGTCGCGCCGCAAGTCATCTGGCTCGCGATTTTGAACGCAACGCTATGCACCTTCGTGCCTGTCCTGCTGGTGATGCTCGCGATCGAACGGATCGGCGCCTCGCTGACGTCTCAGATGGGCATGATCGGCCCCCTCTCGACCATCCTGCTCAGCGTATGGCTTCTCGATGAGCCGTTCACGATCTGGATCGCCATGGGAACGGCGCTGGTGATCGGCGGCGTGTGGTGGCTCACGCGGGCACCGAAAATGGAGCGGGGCTGAGGGAATCGGGAAAGGGAAAAGGGAAAAGGGAAAAGGGAAAGGGGGAAAAAGGGAATGAGGGAAGCAGGGAAGGAGGAAAGCCCACCCCTTCAGCCTTCAGTCTTCAGCCTTCAGCCTTGAATCAACAACATCCTGACGCTCGCTCACCAATTCTCCCTTCGCGGCTCTCTATAATCGCGCGGCTCATCCGCAGAGAGCAGGTGCGTACGTGCAGCCGATTATCTCGATCACCAATCTGGTCAAGACCTACGCCGGCGGCTTTCGGGCGCTGAAGGGCGTCGACCTCGAAATTCGGCGCGGCGAAATCTTTGCCCTGCTCGGTCCCAATGGCGCCGGTAAGACGACGCTCATCAACATCATCTGCGGCATCGTCACGCCGACCTCCGGCACCGTTCTCGCCGACGGCCATGACATCGTTCGCGATTTCCGCGCCGCTCGCTCGAAGATCGGACTGGTCCCCCAAGAGCTCGTGACGGACGCATTCGAAAGCGTCTGGGCGACGGTGAAATTCAGCCGAGGCCTGTTCGGCAAACCGCCGAACGACGCCTACCTCGAGAAAGTGCTGCGCGATCTGTCGCTCTGGGACAAGAAGGATTCGAAGATCCTGGCGCTGTCGGGCGGCATGAAACGCCGTGTGTTGATCGCCAAAGCGCTGGCGCACGAACCCGACATCCTGTTCCTAGACGAGCCGACGGCCGGCGTGGATGTGGAGCTACGCCGCGGCATGTGGGATATGGTTCGCTCGCTACGCGAGAACGGCGTGACGGTCATCCTGACGACGCATTACATCGAGGAAGCCGAGGAGCTGGCCGATCGAATCGGCATCATCAACAAGGGCGAGATCGTGCTCGTCGAGGACAAGAACATTCTGATGCGCAAACTCGGTCGCAAGCAGCTCACGCTGCACTTGCAAGCACCGCTCGAGCGCGTCCCGCCGCAACTGGCAAACCGCCAGCTCGAGCTCACTGCGGAAGGCACACAACTCGTCTACACGTTCGACACGCAGAGCGACTCGACGGGCATCGCGAGCCTGCTGCGCCAGCTGAACGAGCTCGGCATCGACTTCAAGGACCTGCACACCGAAGAGAGCTCGCTCGAAGAAATTTTCGTGACCTTGATCGGAGGCAAGCGATGAACGGTTACGCCATCCGAGCCATCTACCGATTCGAGATGGCGCGTTGGTTCCGCACGATCGTGCAAAGCGTCGCCTCGCCCGTGATCTCCACCTCGTTGTATTTCGTCGTGTTCGGCGCAGCGATCGGCTCGCGCATCGCCGAAGTGGAAGGCGTCAGCTACGGTGCGTTCATCGTTCCAGGTCTGATCATGCTGTCGATCCTGACCGAGAGCATCGCCAATGCGTCCTTCGGTATCTACATGCCGCGCTACTCGGGGACGATTTACGAGGTGTTGTCCGCACCGATTTCGGCGTTCGAGATCATCGTCGGATACGTCGGTGCGGCCGCGTCCAAGTCGATCATGCTCGGACTCATCATCCTCGCAACCGCCCGCGTCTTCGTACCGTTCGAGATCGCGCATCCGTTTTGGATGATTGCATTCCTCATCATGACGGCCGTCACCTTCAGCTTGTTCGGTTTCATCATCGGCATCTGGGCCAGCGGCTGGGAGAAGCTGCAGATCGTCCCGATCCTGGTCATCACCCCGCTCGCGTTCTTGGGCGGCAGCTTCTATTCGATCAGCATGCTGCCGCCGCTCTGGCAGAAGATCACGCTGTTCAATCCGGTCGTGTATCTGATCAGCGGTTTCCGCTGGAGCTTCTACGGAATTTCCGACGTCGCCGTCGGCATCAGCCTCGGCATGACCGTGTTGTTCATGGCCGGCTGCGTGACAGCGATCTATTGGATCTTCAAGACAGGGTATCGGCTCAAGGCTTGAGCCGGGCGGACCTGAGACTGAAGGCTGAAGGCTGAGGGCTGAAGGTAGCGCGCGGTGCGCGCTCGTTCACTCACGTACAGCGCACAGAGCGCCCTTCGCCTTTCGTCGTCAATTGTCCATTGACAATTGTCAATGGATTTCAGCTGTCAACTATCAACTGATTCTCGAACTCTGATAGCCTGTAGGCCGCAGGTTGCGCACGCATCGCGCTCCGAGTCACGAGTCACCAGTCACGAGTTACGACCCATGCGCACATTCCTCGCAGCAGTCCTCGCGTTCTTGACCTTCTTTCCCGCCACCTCCCCTGCTCAACAGACCTGGGTCGAAGGGAAGCACTATTTCCTGATCCGGCCGGCGGCGCCGAAGAGCGTGCCCGCCGACAAGATCGAAGTCGCCGAGGCATTCTCGTACGGCTGCCCGGCGTGCTACGCGTTCAATCCGATCGCCAAACAGCTGCAGACGATGCTGCCGGCAAATGCACAGTTCATCTATCAACACGCGTCGTTCAACTCGGCAGAGAGCTGGCCGCTGTTTCAGCGCGCATTCTTGACCGCGGAAGCGCTCGGTATTCGCGAGAAGACTCACGACGCCATGCTGAGTGCGATCTGGGAGACGGGCGAGCTCGCCGTCGTCGACCGCAAGACGAACCGTCTGAAGAACCCGCAACCGACGCTGGAAGATGTCGCGAAATTCTATGAGCGCACGGCAGGCATCAAAGCGGCCGATTTCCTGGCTGCCGCCAAATCCTTCGGCGTACAGGCCGCCATCAACCGCACGGAAAACTGGTTGCGCGCGGCCCGTATCGATTCGACTCCGACGATAGTCGTCAACGGCAAGTACCGGCTCACGGTCAGCTCCGCCGGCGGCGTGAACGAGATGTTCGCGCTCGTGGAATATCTGGTGAAAAAAGAAAGCGCGGGTCAATAGGAAGTGGGTTCTGCACGTGGGGCTCGAGCCAGAGTCGTCGCGCAGGTGCGCGCTCTTGCTCCAGCCCCCAGCTTGCGGTCTACAGCCTTTGAAAGGAGCTCGCCCGTCCCAGCTGTCCATCAGACCTAAGATCATCAGCAATCTCAGTCTGCCCCGATACCAGAACGACGCGTATTATTGACTTTACAACGGGCGAGCTCGCCTGGCGATCGTCACTACTCAATCCGCCCGTTGTAAGGAATCTCCCATGCGTAACCCAACCTGCACGCCGGCAAGGGCCGCCCTTGCCTGCGCCGCTCTTGCTTTGCCGTCATTGGCGCAATCGCGACCGGCCGATCTGCACGAAGCGGAACGCGTCCAGATTCCCGCGCCGTACCGGTTCGCCTCGCATGCCTGCTTGAAGAACGACCACCTTCTCGTAGTCGCGCGGCGCGAGCACGATTTCAACCAACAGGCGTGGGTGCTGCTGCATTTCCAGAAACTGTCTGGAACGTGGCAGTTCGTCGAAGAAGTGGTTGCCGACCCCGTCGAGCTGGGCCAAGACATCTGGAGTAACGAAGACTTGGCGTGCAACGATCAACTCGTCGCCATGTCGACGCCTGCAGGATCGTCCTACGTTGCCGAGCTCGTCGGCTCCAGATGGCAGGCCACGCCCGTCTTGGGAAGCGCATCGGGTGCCGACGTGTATGGCGCAACCGCAGCGTTCTCCACCAACACTCTGGCGCCCGTCACGATAGCGCTCGTCACCAAGACCGCTAGCGGCGCCTGGAGCGAACCGAGCTTTGCGGTCGGTAATCCAGGTTATTCCGGATTCGAGGATTTCTCCGGACCCCTGAGCTTCTCCTTCGCAGGTCATCAGATCGCCGTTGCGAGCGGCGACTATCGTGCCGGGGGACAACAGGGACCGATCGTTTCCGACACCCAGATATTCGACCGCGTAAACGGCCAATGGCAGCTGGCGACGCTACCCGCCAAGCAATACGACTCCGCGGCCATCGGCGATGAAGTCGCTCTCTCGATGCGATCTTGGACCGTGCCGGGAGAAGTTGCCGCGTTCTTCTCCCGCTCCGCCTCCGGCGACTGGACGGTCAAACACTCCCTCATCAGCGCCGAGCGATTCAACAGGTTCGAACAGATTCGTTTCATGAACAAACGTGCGTTCGCCCTGACCGAGGGCGCAATCGTCATGTTCGAACAGGAAACCGACCGCGTGTATCGACATCGCGCTACGCTCGATCTCGCCGATGCGACCGCGAACGAGTTCTGGTTACGGTCCTACGACGTCGACGGAAATCGAGTTGCGGCGGTCGGCGGCGATGAAGCGACCATCTACTTGTTCAAGATCCCGACCCCGCTCCCCGAGCCGGTTCTGCTCCAGGAAAGGTTCGAAGGCACGAACCCGGCGGATTGGGAGCCGTGGGGCAAGACCGACTGGCGCGTCGTCGGCGCCGGGCCGTCCCACGCGTACCGTCAGCGCAACATCGAAGGCAATGCGCGCGCGATCTTGCAAACCTTCGAAGGTACTGACCAAGCGATCCAGACAGATCTTCGCATCCTTTCCATGGAAGGCCCGACGCCATGGGCCGGCCTCATGGTGCGCTACACGGACCCGAACAATTTCTACTACCTGCTCGTGAACGCGACCTCGATCCAGATCCGTCGCAACGTCCACGGTACGTTCGGTCCGATCGCGCGAGCCCCCTTCACGCTCACGCTCGGCCATACGTATCGTTTTCGTTTGGAGGCGATCGGCACGCGCATCCGCGCGTTCCTCAACGGCGAGCTCGTCGCGGAGGCCATCGACGATACGCATCCGAGCGGGAAAGTCGGCCTTACCATGTGGCGCTCCGTGAGCGAGTACGACAACGTGATCGCTACTTCATCGCCGCAACGCGAGCTCTTCGTCGATCCGTTCCCGCAACCGTGCTGCGGCGGTTTTCGCGAGCGACCGTGGACAGTCGCTCCGGCCAATCAGTGGACCATCGTTCCTTCGGGCACTGAATTCGTCTATCGGCAAGCGAGCACGTCCGGTGTCGCGCGAGCCATCAATGGCGGCCCGACGGGAGATCAAGTCGTCAGCGCCACGGTTCGGCCGCGAAAGTTCAAGGCCAACAGCCAAGGATTCGCCGGCGTCATCGCGCGGTACAAGGACGAGTCCAACCACTACTACGGAGTACTGTCGAACAACGGCCGTATTTCGTTGCGCAAAGTCGTCAACGGTGTCGTTACGACCCTCGATGAAGCTTCGTTCCCAGTGACAGCAAACGTGTCGCACACCGTGCGTCTCGAAGCCGTCGGCTCATCGATTCGGATGTACGTCGGCCGCTGGTTGTATCTCGAAGCCGAGGACGATGCGCTACCCACAGGGAACTACGGACTGATCACGAACAATGCCTCGGCGGATTTCGACAACGTCAAGGCAATCAGGCCGTAGAAGGGCTCGTGACTCGTGACAGGAAGGTCGCCTTCGCGGCCTTCTTGTCAAGCTTCGTAAGCAAGATCTCTGACGTGACTTCAGTCAACTCTTGGCACGCCTCTCTTTTCCCTTGCGAGAACGATCACCGTAGGTGTCCTTCCCTTCTTCCCTTCTTCCCTTCTTCCCCTTTCCCCTTTCCCTTTTCCCTTTTCCCATTCCCATTCCCATTCCCATTCCCATTCCCTACCCCACACCCACTCTCATCACATTCTGCCTATCCCACAACAATCGACGTAGCTCCGTGACAGAGATACGAGCGGCGCCGATGCGATACGGATTTGCTTCGCGCGCAAAACTGAGCGACACGCCGTTGAGCTCTACGTCGCGCACGCCGTAACCGGCGCCGGCAAGCTCATAAGCGATCTCGAGCGGTTTGCCGAACAAATCGAGCTCCACTCGCAATCCGTTCAGCGACGGCGGAATCACAGGATCGAGGCTCAATGCATCGGCCTCGAGATTCAAGCCGAGGAAGCGGCGCACGATGAGACCGACTGCAATGCCTGCGCCGCTCGAGTACACGCGCCATCCGCCATCGAGCCCGACCGTGCCGAGCCGGATACGTTCGTATTGGTCGCTTGCTTGATAGCGGTCTTCGAACGCCGCATCGGAGCTCGAGTAATAGCAGTTCGCCTGCCGCAGCGTCGCCTGGGGCACGAGCGTACGGATCGAGATGGGGTTCGCCTGGCACAGTGCGCGGAAGAACCGGTCGGCTTCGCCGACGAACGCAAGCGCCTGCGCATAGCGCAAGTGAGCATGCATGTACATCAGCCCGATTTCCCGGCCGAAGAACGCGGCACTCTCCGCGCGTTGAAACAAGCGCTGCGGCCCGCCGTGATAGGCCATCGGCCGATCGAACAGACGGATTCCGTCGGGACCCAACAGGTGCTCGTCCATGATCGCGAGATGCGCGCGCGCCTGCTCCGGCGAAAACAGACCTTCGAGCAAGGCGTGGATCATCGCGAGCGCGCTGTACTTGACGCCCGTGATCTCGTCGCGCGGATGCAGGAGATAGCGCACGTCGCTGCCTTCGAACACTGCGTATCCGGCAAGCACACCGTCGACGACGAGCAGACGCTGAAAGTCTCGGCGCACAACCTCCGCCCATTGCTCGAACCGCGGAGCATGTTCCGCCCGTCCGACCGCCCGCAGTGCACGGGCGAGCGTCGTGAGCATCTGATGATGCAAAGTGACCGTCCACGCGCTACACATGCGCTCGCGCAGCGCGGGATCGGCTGGTTGCAATGCATCGTTCCAATCGCCGTGACCGTAGGCCGCGAGCGCCGTCCCGCGGATCGTTCGGCGCTCGATCACGGCGAGCGCTCGCTCCACGTGCTCCCACACCGTCGCATCGGCACCGTCGAAGTACGGGACACGCTCATCGAGCACACTCTCATCCGCCGAAGCGATCAAGTACTGCGCAAGTGCCAGCACGGGCCAAAATACGATGTCTCCGTGCGAATCCGCTGCACGAATCTCGCGATAACGATCGAAGAACATGAACCACTGCGGCCAATCGCCATCGGCTCGCTGTGCACGCATCACGCGTAACAGCAAGTCGCGAATGGGCTCGGTGTGACCGGACGCGAGCAAGAGCTCCACGGGCCCCTGAGTCACGTCCCGCGTCCCCCATCCTCCGCCGGTGAATTGCTCCAAGCCTCGCGGCGACAGATAGTGAATCAGCGCATTGTGCGTGAACCAGGGAACGATCTCGCCGAGCCGCTCGAGTCGCTCGGCGATCGGACTGGTCTCCGGCGCAAAGAACAACACTCGATCGATCGCACGCTCGCCTTGCGGTCCGGACGGGACATCGCCGTTCCGCACCAAGCGTCCGACGATCCGCAATCCGGCCCGCGTCGTACGCGTCGTCGTGACGCACACGAACGGCTCGTTGCGCGATTGCCGATCTTCGAAAAGGACTTCATCGCCTGCGACTTGCTCGAACGTCGTCCCCGAATCTGCGGCCAGGACGAATGCTCCGCCTGGGAATCGTTCCGCCAACTCGGAGCCTGGCGGGGGCATGATGTGCACCTCGGCGCCGCGATGCTCGAAAACAGCGGGCGCAAGCGTTGCGCCGTCGTCGCCGTCGAGCGCAATGTGGTGCGTGACGAGAAACCGCACCGGCTCACCGAGAAGCACGTTGAGCTCGACTCGAATCTCATGGGCATCGCTCCGTGCCGAAACGCGCACCTCGATCAACCCCTCGGCATGGCGATAGATCCAACGGCAGCTCTCCGGCTGCATCTCGAACGCCGAAGGCAGATCGAGGAGCTGCCATTGACCGTTCAGTTCCACGAACACGCGTTGCCCTTGGGAGCGGAACAAGCTCAAGTAACTACGCTGCACGGACAGCAGCCGGTTGAAGCTCACGTGCCCCTGAGTGAGCATCGAATTGAACACGCCGCTCATCCATACGGTCGACGTCAATGCCCGCTCGTCCGGCGTGAGGTTGTTTCCGGTTTTGAGCACATGACCGTGCGGGCGCTCGACGTGCAACTCTTTCGAGCGCAACACGATGTGCGACTGCGCGCCGCAAAAGAACGACAGGCGCTTGCCGTGCGCATCGGTTTCGACGTGTCGGCGGCCGGGTCCGAATAGCGCGTGTTGATCGTCCAGTGACAGATCCAGGGCTACGAGCTTGGGCGCCGTAACGAAAAGCGAGCGACTGCGCGGTCCTCGAGCGACACCGCGCGAAGCGACGTTCGGCGCAATCGCCTCAGGCAAGGCGAGGACTCGATCCACGTGTGCGAGATCGGAGGAGTCGGTCGCAGCGGGATGATCGGCAAGCACGATGCCGAAGAAGCCCCCATGCACGTGCGCGCCAGGGATCAGCTCCAGCTCGTCCTCCTGCAACACAGCCATCGAGTGTTCGTGCTGCAGGCGGCGCGAGCTCAGTCGATTGACCAGACTGACCGGTGCCAGCGCGGCGCGCGTCGCCAAACCATGAAACTGCAGCGCATCGGTCGCATAGGCCACCGTCTTGCGCAACGAGCCGAGCGCACACCACGGATGGCAACCGTTTGCAGGCAGGTTCTGACGCGAAGCGATGACGGTTCCACGCTGAGGATGCACGAGCGGCGCGCGATCGACGTATTGACTCACGTAGTACTCGTTCGTGCGCACCATGGCGTATGGCGCGAGCGCGATGTCCTGCGCGTGGATCAAGTCGACGCGCTGCGGGTCGGACGACTCGTTCGCGATCCATACGTGCCAAAACCATGCCGCAACATCCGAGGCTAGACACAGCTCGATGCGATAGTGCAGCCCATGCCAACGGCCCTCGCCGACGATGCGGCGCTCGGATTCGGCACTGAATGCGGTAGGGCTTTGCGGCCCCAGCAACGGCACGAACTCGCGCGTGTCGGTCCGGCGCAAGTAGATGTTCGTCGGACCGCCCTCCACCTCGTTGCCGAGAAACAAGTTGATGCATGTCGATCCGAACTGCATGCGGCGCAGCGAGCCGGCGGAAGTCAGCTCAACCGCGAGGCCGGATGGACTGGAGATGCGCATGGGGACGGACATTCTTCGTCAGGCTACAGATAGCAGGCGACAGGTGGCGGGCAACAGTAAGAGCGGGCGCTGGGCGATGGCTTGCACCCTTCGCCGTTGTCAATTGTCCATGACCAATTGTCAATTGCGTCTTGTGCTGTCGCAGCACAGGACTCTCGCGCTTTCACGGCCTTTTCACGCCACCTTGCACGACCGCGTCACGAACGGGTTGTACCGTCCTGGCTCCATTTCCAGGGAGGCGATATCGTGCGTACTCGCAATCTCTATCGACACTTTTGCTTGGTCACACCGCTAATCGGTTTGGCCCTGATCGCTCCGAGCGCTGTGCCGGCACAGACACCCGTTCACAAACATTACGATTCGGAAGGCGCTTCCAAGCCATCGCCCACAGGGGCGCTCGCACCCCGACTGCAGAACGTCGGCAAGCACGTCTTTCCGGTCACGACGCATTCCGAGCAAGCGCGCCTGTTCATGAATCAGGGCTTGAATCTGACGTACGGCTTCAATCATGCGGAGGCCGGCCGCGCGTTCGCCGAGGCTGCGCGGCTGGACCCGCACGCCGCGATGGCTTACTGGGGCCAAGCGCTCGTGCTCGGCCCGAACATCAACGCTCCGATGGCGCCCGAAGACGAGCCGAAGGCGCACGCGCTGATCCAGAAGGCCATCGCGCTGAAAGATCATGTCAGTCAGCGCGAACGCGACTACATCGATGCGCTTGCGGTGCGCTACACCGGCAGACCCGAGGACCGCAAGGCCGCGGACCAAGCCTACGCCGGCGCCATGCGCCTCCTGCACGAGAAATATCCCGACGATCAGGATGCGGCGACTTTGTACGCCGAAGCCTTGATGGATCTTCAGCCGTGGGATTACTGGCTGCGGGACGGCCGACCTCACGGCGGGACACCCGAGATCATCAAGGCGCTCGACGGCGTGCTCGCAAAGAATCCGGAGCATCCAGGCGCGCTGCATCTTCACATTCATCTATGGGAAGGCAGCCGCACGCCGGAGCGCGCCGAGGCATCCGCCGACCGCTTGCTGCCGCTCGCACCTGCGGCCGGCCACCTGGTCCACATGCCCGGGCACATTTATCAACGAGTCGGCCGCTATGCCGATGTCGTGAAGGCGAATCAACTGGCGATCCTCGCGGACGAGGACTACATCACTCAATGTCGTGCGCAGGGCTTGTATCCGCTCGGGTACTACCCGCACAACATTCATTTCCTTTGGTTCGGCGCGACGATGGCAGGGCAAAGCGAGCTGGCCATCGCCTCCGCACGCAAGACGGCCGATTCGATCCCGCCGCAAACCGTGAAGGAGATGCCGATCCTGCAA
This sequence comes from uncultured Sinobacteraceae bacterium, assembly GCA_937902995.1. Classification (GTDB taxonomy): domain Bacteria; phylum Pseudomonadota; class Gammaproteobacteria; order Steroidobacterales; family Steroidobacteraceae; genus Steroidobacter. Next base: position 47,929 of record CALEKY010000002.1, on the reverse strand, counting down.
ACGTTCCTGCTCACCGAGGATTACGCGCTCGTGCGCTTCGGCAAGTGGGACGAGATCCTCGCGTTGCCTGCGCTGCGGTTCGACTCGCCGTTCACGCGCGGCGTGCGACACTATGCACGCGGTATGGCCTTCGCGCGTAAAGGCAAGTTTGCGGAGGCGCGCAAAGAGCTCGCTGCCCTCAAGAAGATCGCGGAGGATCCGCAGCTCATCGCCACACCGGCGTCCATGTCCGCGAACTTGCCGGATGCAGTGCTGCGGATCGCCCACGAAACACTGGCGGGCGAGCTCGCTGCCGAGCAACGCGATTACGACAAAGCCATTGCGCACCTAGAAAAAGCCGTGCGCTTGCAGGATGCGCTCGCGTACACCGAGCCCGACGATTGGCACTATCCCGTTCGTCATTCGCTCGCCGCAGTACTGATGCTCGCCGGCCGGTTCGATGAGGCCGAAACCGTGTACTGGGACGACCTCGCCGTGCATCCCAAGAACGGCTGGGCGCTGTTCGGTCTCGCAAGAGCGCTTCGCGCGCAAGGCAAGACCGAAATGGCGAAGGCGGTCGAAGCGGATTTCCGCGAAGCATGGAAGCACGCGGACATCGAGCTGACCTCCTCCCGATTCTGATCGCGATGTTCCGCCCCTCTTCTTGCCGAGAGGGGCGGACCGCGTGTCGTGCGCACGACCTCTCGTTCGTCCAACTAGCGGCCGTGAAGCATGCTGCACCGGAGAATCTTCATGCACACTCGCATCACGCTCGCTTCGACGCTTCTATTGGTCGCGCTTGCCACGTTCGCCGAAGAGCCGCGTCAATACATGGCACGACCGCTCGATGGCGGCGTCGTTTACAGCCAACGTGCCCGCGATGCCTACGCCGCCGGCGTCTGGACGCTCGATGAAATCGCCGCATCCGAACCGAGTGCCGATAAAGCCATCGAGATCTATCGACGTGCGCAAGCCGCCTTCGAGGAAGCCGTTCGCGCCGAGCCCGCGATGTACGAAGCACATACGTACTTGGGCTACATCCACCGCAAGCTCGGCCGTTACAAAGCATCTCTCGAGGCATACCGAACTGCGCTCGAGCTGAAACCCGATTACGTCTACGCAATCGAGTATCAAGGCGAGGCGTACTTGGGATTGGGCGACTTCGACCGCGCCCGCTTCAATTACTTGCGCCTGTATGCGCTCGATCGAGAACTCGCCAAGAAGCTGTTGGATGCGATGGAAGAATGGACGAGCTCGACGTCAGACGAGGACGCGACGAAGATCGCGGGTGCACGAGCGTGGATCGCGGAACAGCGGCAACGTAACAGATCGAACGGGACAGCCTCCGCGAAATAATCCGGCGGAGAAAGCTTCCATTCGAGGAGACGAGTCGTACTGCTACAGTCCAAAGATCTTTGAAGATGCCGGCCCGAATGTGCGGCCTGTGCTATACATCGCCTGTCCTAAACAATCTCACCAATAAGAGGCGTCGATATGCGACTCACGCCGACCCGCCCCGCCATCGCCGCGCTGTTGGCTCTTCTCGCATCGTGCTCATCGCCGAGCGGCTCGGAATCCGGTCTGCGTATCGAGGTGCTTTCCAGCCGGCCGGACATGATCACGGGTGGCGATGCGCTCATCAGGATCGATGGCATCGATGCGAGCTCCGATTGGGCGTCGACGGTCAACGACGGCGACGCGCAGTGGACCGACGTCCGGACCGAGGGCGAGCGAAGCATCGTCGGGCTCCTCAAGGGGCTACGCCTCGGCGCGAACACCTTGGTCGTGCGCCAGGGATCGGACACAGCATCAATCGATCTCGTCAACTATCCGATCACGGGCCCGGTGTTCTCGGGTCCGCATCAGACTCCTTATATATGTCAGACCGAGCTGTGGGATCTCGGTCCGCCGCTCGATGAGAACTGCAGCGCCGAAACCCGGGTGAAGTGGCTGTACAAGCCCACGAGCTCGCAAAGCACCGGTGCTGCCGCATTCAAGCCGCTCAACTCGCCCGACGATCGGCCGGACGACCTCGCGACGATCGAAGTGAACGGTCAGTCCGTGCCGTACATCGTCCGTGTCGAGACGGGCACCATCAATCGCGCGGTCTATCAAATTGCCAAGCTCGAAGGCGCTTGGAACGGACGTTTGATCTACACCTTCGGCGGCAGCTGCATGGCCGGCTACGTGCAAGGCAAGAGCAATGGCGGCGTTCTGAACGATCTACATCTGTCGCGCGGCTATGCCGTCGCCTCTTCCTCCCTGAACGTCTTCGGCAACAACTGCAACGGCGTCGTATCGGCCGAAACGCTCATGATGGTCAAGGAGCGGTTCATCGAAACGATCGGCGTACCGAAGTACACGATCGGTTGGGGCAGCTCCGGCGGCGCGATGGCGCAATACGAGATCGCGCAGAACTATCCCGGCCTGCTCGACGGCATCGTACCGCTGACGTCCTTCGCCGATGCCATCACGTATTTCATCGAGAGCGAGGATTGCCGGCTCTTGCTGCGTCCGTACCTCAATTCCACGACGCTGACGGAAGAACAAAAGGTCGCCATCACCGGCGTATCGACATGGGCGACGTGCGACGATTCGCTCGCGAACCGTCCCGGCCGGCTCGATCCCAAGGATTGCGACGCGAGTATCCCTGAGTCGCTTCGCTATCACCCCACGCGCAATCCCGGCGGCGCGCGCTGCTCGGTTTACGACGGCATGGTGAACATCTTCGGACGCGATCCGAAGACCGGCTTCGCACGTCGCCCCCACGACAATGTCGGCGTGCAGTACGGCTTGCGCGCGCTCAACGAAGGGATCATCACCAAGGAACAGTTCTTAGATCTCAACGAGAAGATCGGCGGCTATGACATCGAGACGAATCGTCAGCCGCAACGCACGGTGGGCGATCCCGAGGCCATTCGAATCGCATACGAATCGGGCAAGACCGTCACGGGCAAAGGCAGCCTTGCATGGATCCCCATCATCGATGCACGCGCGTATCTCGATGCCGAGGGCAACTTTCACGAGAGCTATCACTCGTTCCGCGCTCGCGCTCGGCTCATCGCGGAGAACGGCGATGCCGACAATCAAGTGATCCTGCGCGCGCCAAAGGGCGCCGTGTTCCAGCAAGTCCAGGCCGAGCTGCTGTCGCACATGGAACAGTGGCTCGATGCGCTGACGGCCGATACATCGGAACGAACGCCGCGCGAGAAAACGCTCAGTGCACGACCGGCTGCGCTCACCGACGCCTGCTGGACCGAAGACGGAAGGAAAATTGCCGAGCCGGCGGTCTACGGTGCGAATAGCGAGTGCAATCGTCTGTATCCGCCGCACTCGAGTCCGCGCCTGGCGGCTGGAGCGCCGCTCGCAGGCGACATTTGGAAATGCAAGCTGAAGCCGATCGACTGGTCAGACTACTCGGTCGAGTTCACCGAAGCCGAACGCGCGCGCCTGCAACGCATTTTTCCGGAAGGCGTCTGCGACTGGTCGCATCCCGGAATGTACCGGGCACCGCTCAAAGGCGTGTGGCAAACCTATTGAGCGGCACCCGGATACTGGCCCACCGGCGAATCAGAACTTCTTCGACAGAGCCAAGCGGAAGTAGCGGCCGAGCGGATTGGCCGTAAACGTGTTGTAGCCGAAGTCCTGCCGCATCGCAGGCGGATCGCGGTCGAGCAAGTTGAACACGCTCGCCGTCACGACGGTATCCCACGGCAGCTCGGCACGATACACGAGATCGATCGGCTTCCACGGCTCCATGCGCTTCGCGAACAAGTTCGTGGCGTTCGCCGGGAAGATCGACGGCGAGTCGTTCTCGAGCCCGTCGACGTAATGAATCGTCGCGCGGACGTTGTGCGAACCCCAGGCGTACTCCACGTACAGGTTGCCCTTCCATCGCGGCAAGGCATTGAAATTGGTCGTACCGGCGTAGTCGCGACCTTGGGTGATCAGGATGCCTTCGGTGTAGCTACCCGTACCGCGATACTTGAACACGTAGTTGCCGTCGGCGCCGATACGCATATCGCCGCCGAACACTGAGAACGGCAAGCGGTAGTCGATCACCACGTCGATACCTGTGACGTCGTAGTCCTGCTTGTTGTCGCTCGTCAGACGGATGCGCTGCAGATTCTGCAGCCCGCACGTGGCAGGATCGCCAACGCCGCCCGTGAAGGTGAAGCGCTGCTGCAATCCCCAGTACGGATCGTTGGGATCGGATGTGCAGTGGTTCGGGCTGCTGACGCTCGAGCCGAAGAACGCCGCCACCATGTTGGCCGCGCTATCGGTCTCGATGACGTCCTTCAAGTGAATCTCGTAATAGTCGACGCTCGCCGTCAGACCGAAATCGGTCGTGAAGATGAGGCCGAGGTTGTAGTTCTCGGCGGACTCGGGACGCAGGTTCGGATTACCGAATCTGTCCGTAGCCTTGAACTGACCGAGTTGCGCGACGACGAAGCCGCTCGTCACCATACCCGTGGCGCTCCACGGCGACGGTGCACGGAACGTAGTGCTCGCCGAGCCGCGCATCGCCAACCAATCCGTCACCTGCCAACGCAACGCGAGTTTCGGATCGGTCGTCGTGCCCGCATCACCGAGATCTTCATAGCGCGCCGCGACCTGCGCTTCGAGATCGGCCGTGATCGGCAAGTGCAGCTCGCCGTAGATCGCGTAGCGCGACGTGACCAGGTCATAGCCAGGCAGCGCGCCGAAGAACGTGAGCGGTCCCGTGCGCGAAAGGCAATCCGTGACGCCGGTTGCCGGACACGGCGCCGTATCCAGATTCGTTTCCGGCGGCACCTCCTGAATGTCCCAGGAGCGCAAGTATTGCGCACCGAGAGCCCAGGAGATGTTTCGACCCGCCCACAGCTGCCACGGGAGCTGACCGCTCAGCGCCAGATCGATCGTTCCCGTGCGGTTCTCGTTGTGGAAGTCGTAGCCGTACGCCTGCAAGTATTCCGCGACTTCGCGAGAGTTCGCCGCTTGCGGATTGAGCGCGACGGCGGCGGCATACATCGGATTGATCTGTCCGGTCTGCGCATTGCGCTCGACGCCAGTCGAGAACGGGTTGAACCACAGGCAGGGCCCCTGGCCCGGCGTGCTCGTCGCCGGATCGCTGCCGCCCGGCGTGCATCCGAAACCGCCGAGACCACGCAATGCCCATTGCAGGTTCTCCACCACGATTTCCGCGGTATAGCGCTCGAAAACGTAACGCCCGTACGTCACGTTCGCGTCGTAACGCATGTTGAATGGCAGGTCGCCGCTGAACCCTGTCGAAATGCGGAAGGCGTTGCCTTCGCGCTTGGAACGGAATGCGTCGCCGGTGAGCGGATTGCCGCCGTAGCCGTACGGACGCCATGCGCCGGCCACGCTGTTCGTCATCACACCGTACTGTTGAATGCGTTCGATGTCCTGCGCCGAGAACGCTTCCGGATACAGCGCGAGGAGCGTCTGCAGCCCCGGATTCTCCGGAGGAATGTAGTAGCCGCGGATTCGGTCCTGACCCGCTGGCGCCGGAACGGGATTGTTGCCGCCCCACTCTTCGTTCAGCGGGAAGTTGCTCGGCGCGTAGCTCGGCTGCTGTACGTCGTGCGGAACGTTGTGTCCCGAGAACAGCGCCTCGAAATGGAATTGGTGATTCGCCGACAGATCCACGTTCAACTGCGCGAACACTTGATAGCCGTCGACGTCGTCGACGAGCGCATTGAACGGCGCATTGTGATAGATGCAGCGCGCGGAGTTGCCCGTGCCGCGGAGGAACCCTGCGAACGTTTCGCAAGCTGGATCGACGAAGGATCTGCCGTTGTTCGCTCCCGAACCGACCGTGAAGCCCTCGGCCGTGAACGACGCCGGGATGATGTAGGCACCGGGATTGCCGCTTGCGGCATACCCGTTCTGCGGGTTGATGTTGGGATTGGTGATGCGGCTCGTGGGCTGCGGTCCGCCGTCATAAGCATAGATCGCCCAGTCGCGATCGGCTTGGTTGAGCTCAGAGCGGTGGTTGTAGCCGAGCGTGACCAGGAAATTGCCCCAGCTCTTGGTCGTACCCCAAGCGATGTTGGCTTCGTAATCCCCGTCGGTGTCGCTGATGTACGTATAGTTGCCGTCGATCTTCAAGCCCTCGAAGTCCGGCTTGGTGATGAAGTTCACCACACCGGCAATGGCATCGGATCCGTACGTCGCTGCGCCGCCGTCCGTGAGCACTTCGACACGCGCAATTGCCGCTTTCGGGATCAACGCCGCATCGACCGCGCCGTCGAAGCCGCCGACGTTGAGCGTCGGCATGCGACGGCCGTTGAGCAGCACGAGCGTTTTGTCAGGACCCAGGCCGCGCAAGTTGACGGTGTAACCGCCCGCGATCTGACCGGCGAGTCGATTGGTCTCGCCGAATGCGTTCGAGATCGCCGGAAGCTCCTTGAGCATGTCCAGCGTCGAAGGGGAACCGCGCTTTTCCAAGTCGAGGTCGGAGATCACCTGCACCGGGATCGAGCCGGTCCGCAACGCCCCGCTGATGAGCGTACCCGTGACGACCACTTCTTCGAGCTCGGCCTGCTGCACGCTCTGGTCGCTCTGCTGCGCTGCGACCGCGTGCACGAGTGACAGATAAGCGACTGAAGCGACCGCAGGCTTCAATACGGATCTCATGAGTTCCCCCTTTTCGAACGGCGTGCAAGGCACGTTCAACTACGGCTATTAGTTCTGACGTCAGAACGCATCCCGATGACGGAGTCGGCAGGTTCCGCGATCCTCAGCCGCGCATATTCCCTCGACACCGAGCTCGTGCTGCGTTCGCAGGACGCGAGTGTGGCCAGTTATTAGTGATCTTGTCAATTTGGGAAACGACCTTCGCACCGCGGCTCGATTCCCCGTTGACAATGTATCCATTAGTGGCTCGTAATGTGTGCGGCGCCGTCGACCCGACCCCGGTCTACCGTCGGGCATCGCGAGCGCACATGCAGGGGGATTCGGCAATGAAGTATCCGAGATGGCGCCGCGCGACGCGCACGGCTGTGTTGGCGGGATTGGCCTTCGGGCTTTGCGGCACGCTGCAAGAGAGCGCCGCCTACAGCCCTCCGCGCACCGAGCACGGTCAACCGGATCTGCAAGGCATATGGAGCAACGCCTCCATCACGTCGCTCGAGCGCCCGGCTCGCTACAAATCTCTCGTCCTGACGCCCGATGAAGTGGCCGCGGAAACCGAAGCGCATCCGCAAGTCGTGCGGCAACGAACGGACGACAACGTTTCCAACAGCAGTTTCGACGGTTCGGACCTTCAGCGCGGACGCGGCTACAACGCGTTCTGGATCGATCCTGGCATGAGCTTCGGTTTGGTGAAGGGCGAGTACCGTACCTCGTGGATCGTCGACCCGGCCGACGGACGAATCCCGTACAGCGAGCAAGGCCGCAAGTTCCTCGCGGAATTGGCGGAAAAGCGTAAGTCCTTCGACGGCCCGGAAGTGCGGCCGCTCGGCGAGCGTTGTCTCAGCATCGGCACGCGCGTCGGACCGCCGATGATCAATGGCCTGTACAACAACAACTACCAGATCGTGCAGACGGCCGACTATTTCGTGATTCGCGTCGAGATGATCGCGCATGCGCGCATCATCCCGCTGAACGGCCGACGCACGCCGCAACAGATTCCGCAGCTGTTCGGTAACTCGGTCGGTCGATGGGACGGCGACACGCTCGTCGTGGAGACCACGAACTTCCATCCGTTGCAGGCCGAAGCAGGTACGGCGCTCTCCCCCAACGCAAAGGTCACCGAGCGTTTCACGCGCGTCTCCGACCGACAGATCCTCTACGAATTCACGGTCGAGGATCCGTTCTTCTACTCGCGGCCCTGGCGCGGCGAGGTTTCCTTCAACGCCACGAACGAACAGATCTACGAATACGCCTGCCACGAAGGCAATTACGCATTGGAAGGCGTGCTGCGCGGTGCGCGGCAAGAGGAGAAGGAAGCGGCGCAACGCGGATCTCGGTAAGCGGTCGCGTCAATGAATACGTTGCAATCGGTTGCCGTCGTGGCGGCATTGAGCGCCTGGGCGTGCATCGCGCACGCCCAGGGAACGGGCAGCGAGACGCGTCATCCCGGGGAAGCGGTGTACTACCAATGGTGCGCCTCATGCCACGACAACTCGGACAATACCGGCGCACCGTCGCTGCAAGCGCTGCGTCAGCTCAATGAACCGACGGTCCGTTATGCGCTCACGGACGGCTACATGCGCCGCCAGGCAGCGCGCATTCCGCCTGCGCAACTGGAACAGCTCATCGGCTATATCAGCGACGACGCGCCCGACAACGACGCTTGGATTGCGAACGCAAGCTGCAGCGCCAGCCGCCGTGCCGTCGATCTGCGAGCGGCACCGACCGTGTCTTGGTTCGGCGTCGATCCGCTCGGCTACCGGCGTCTCACGGCAGAACAGGCAGGCCTACGCACCGAACAATTTGCCGACCTCGAGCTCGCATGGGCGATCGGCTTCCCGCAAACGCCGACGATGCGCTCGCAACCGGTCATCGTCGGCACGACCATCTTCGTGGCTGCCACCGATTCGGCGCGCCTTTATGCGCTCGACACCGCAAGCGGCTGCGTGAAGTGGGTGTACAAATCGACGACGCCGCTGCGCTCCTCGCTTTCCTACGGCACGCTCGAGCCCGGCAAGCATCTGCTCGTGTTCGGCGACGCAGCCGGTTTCGTGCATGCGCTCGATGCCGCGACTGGCGCACTCGTCTGGAAAACGGACACGAAATTCGACGACCAGCAGCGCATCACCGGCGCGCCGGTGATTCATGAAAAGCGCGTCTATACCCCGCTTTCGTCGATCGAAGTCAACTACGCACCCGACGACACTTACGAGTGCTGCAAGAGTCAGGGTGCCGTCGTCGCGCTCGATCTCGAATCGGGCAAACAGATCTGGACGGCGCGCATGATGCCGCCGCCGGTGAAACAGGGCCGCAGCCGAGTCGGCACGCAGCTGTGGGGTCCGTCAGGCGCACCGGTGTGGTCGACGCCCGTCATCGATGCGCGCCGCAATGTTCTCTACGTCGGCACGGGCACGAATTTCTCGCTGCCCGCCACCGACACGAGCGATGCGCTGATTGCCATCGACCTGGACACCGGCGCGCGTCGCTGGGTATTCCAAGCCGCGACCAACGACGTTTGGAACGGCGCGTGCTCGCGCAAAGGCTCGAATTGCGACTTCGGCTCGAAGAGCATCGTGAGCGACCTGGATTTCGGCGCGACACCGATTCTCGGCAAATTGAGTAACGGCAGCGAGGCGCTGTTCGCGGGCCACAAGTCCGGATCGGTCTGGGCACTCGATCCCAACCGACGCGGTGCCGTCATTTGGCATCGCAGCTTCGGGCCGGGTTCGCCGGCCGGAGGCATCCACTGGGGTCTGGCGTTCGACGGCAAGCGCCTGTTCGTGCCGTTGAACGATCCGATCGGACCGGGCCGCGAACATCTGCATGGACCAGGCCTGTACGCGCTCGATGCCGATACGGGCAATGTGCTCTGGAGCTTTCGCGCGACGCCGGACTGCGGTCCTCATCGCAGCAAACGCGCAACGAACTGCAATCGGCGCATTGGACTGTCGGCAGCGCCGCTCCTCATCGACGGCGCACTCGTGACCGGCTCGACAGACGGCTTCCTGCGCATCTTCGAGGCAGCGACCGGCAAGCTGCTGTTTCAGTTCGACGTGATCCGCGATTACGAAACCGTGAATGGCGTCCCGGGTTACGGCGGAGGCATCGACAACGCGCCGTTTGCCGCAGCGAACGGTCTGTTGTTCGTGAATGCGGGCTACCGAAGATTCGGCCATCCGCCCGGCAACGTGCTGCTTGCGTTCCGACCCCGTTCCCGAAACTAACACCAACGATCAGCGGGAGCTCACAGTGAAGCATCGAATCGAGTGGGTAGGCATTGCGGCGTGGCTTGCGCTCGTTGGCGTCGTCTCGAGCGCGCACGCGCAGGACGATTCCGGACCGGCGGTGCAGACCGCGCGAAGAGCACCGGATGAATCGCACCCCGGTCATGCGCTGTATCGCCAGTGGTGTGCTGCCTGCCACGACAATCCGCAAGGTACGCGTGCACCGCACTTCGACGGCTTGCGAAGACTCAGCGCGGAAACGCTGCGGTTCACGCTCACCGAAGGTCCGATGCGCGCGCAAGCCGCAGGCATGTCGTCTGCGGATCGCGAGCAACTGATCGCGTACCTCGCCGATTCGGCGCCCGATCCTCATGCCGCGTGGGCCGAGCGGATGCAATGCAGCGCCAAGCGCCGCGTCGTGGATTTGAGCAGCCCGCCGACGGTCGGCTCGTTCGGTCTGAACTTGCAATCGCATCGTCGCATGACCGCGCAGCAAGCCGGCCTCACGAGCGCCGATCTGAAAAAGCTGCGCTTGGCGTGGGCGGTTGCGTTTCCGCAAGTCGCCGCCCTGCGTTCGCAACCCATCGTCGTCGGCACGACGCTGTTCATCGTCGTCGGCGAAGCGTTCCGTGTGTATGCGCTCGACAGCGAGACGGGCTGCGTGAAATGGACCTACAAATCCGAAACGCCGCTACGCACGTCACCCACGTATGCGGAACTGCCGGACGGCAGCCGCAAGGTTCTGATGTTCGGCGACACGGCCGGACGCGTTCATCAAATCGATGCGCAGACCGGAACGCGCATCTGGGTCAAGGACGTGCGGCTGTTCGATCGTTCGAATCTCACCGCAGCGCCGCTCGTGTACCGCGACCGAGCGTACATCGCCTTGTCGAATCGCGAGGCGAGTGCTGCGACCAACGACAAATTCGAGTGCTGCCGCACGAGCGGTGCCGTCGTCGCACTGGACCTGGTCACCGGCGAAAGAATTTGGAAAGCGCATACGATGGAAGGTGCCACGCTGCGCGGCGTGAACGCCGCGGGCGCGCTGCAGTGGGGACCGTCGGGCGCGCCGATCTGGGCGAATCTCACGCTCGATGAGAAGCGCGGCGTCCTCTACGCCGCGACGGGAGAGAACTTCTCGTTGCCGCCGACGAACACGAGCGATGCCATTCTCGCCATCGATCTGCAAACCGGCGAGATCCGTTGGAGCTTTCAAGGCACGCCCAACGATGCGTGGAACAGCTCTTGCGGTACCGAGCGATCAGGCGCGAACTGCCCGCCGGCAGAACAAAGCATTCAGCGCGACTGGGACTTCGGCGGCGCTGTCGTGATCGCGCAGCGCCGCGACGGACGCGACATTCTGCTCGCGGGCCAGAAGTCTGGCCATGTCTGGGCCCTCGATCCCGACGACAACGGCAAGCTGCTTTGGGTGCGCCGTTTCGGTCAAGGCACGACGCTCGGCGGAGTCCACTTCGGCTTGGCCATCGACGGCGAACGCGTCTTTGCGCCGATCAACGATTCCGTGCGTCCCAATCGCCATGCTTCCCACGAGCCCGGCATGAACGCGATGGATATCGACACCGGGCGCGTATTGTGGCGCTACCTGGCGCAGCCGGATTGCGAAAACGGACGGGACAAGATCGTCCCTCAGTGCGGCAATTTCTACGGCCTCTCCTCGCCGCCGCTCGTCATCGACAAGTCCGTCGTCAGCGGCGCCGTGGATGGAAGGCTGCGCATCTTCGACGCCGAAACCGGCAAGGTCGTCTGGGAGTACGACACCGTACGCGAATTCAAGACGATTGACGGCACGCCGGGTCGCGGCGGACAAATCGACAACGGCGCGTACGTTGCGGCAAACGGCACGCTGTACGTGCAATCCGGCTACGGCAGGCTGCCAGGCAATGTGCTGCTCGCGTTTCGTCCGCGGAGATGAGGCGACTCCGTCAGCTCACGCTTTCCGCCATTAACGCCTTGCGAGCGGACCAGGAAAGCATTGCGGCTACGAGCAGGAGCATCGACATCAGAATGAGCGACCAGCGCAGCCCGTCGGCGGGTCCGAGCCCGCTCGCGGACAGCGCATCGCTCAACAGACCGAAGCACAGCGGACCGAGCCCCAGACCCACGAGATTGAGGACGAACATGAAAATGGCCACGGCAGTCGCACGGATGCGCGGCTGCACGAGCCCGTGAATGCTCGAGTACGCGGCCGGTGCACCGCATCCCATGATGAACCAATGCACAGTGAGCAACAGCAGCGCCAGTGCCGAGTCCGCAACTAGCAGTGCCCCGATAACCAACGGAATGCGCAACAAGGCGACGGCGGCAGGAATGATCGCCAGCGCCGCGTAGCTGCTTCGCACTGCAAAGTCCGTTGCATGTCCGCCGATGAGCGTACCGACGATTCCGCTCAAGCCCTTGGCTAGTCCGAGCGCCAAGCCGAGAAAACCGATCGCGTCCAACGTCAACCCGAGCATCCGATCGATCTCGATCGTGTGGTACGCCAAACCGTCCGCATGCGAACGCAGGAAAAACGACGCGACGAATGCCGCCTGTCCGTAGTTCACGAAACTGATGAGACAACCGGCGGCGGTAATCAGCAGGAACGCGCGTTTCGAGAAAATTTCGCGCAGCGCCTCCCGTAACGGCGGCGCAGGATGATCGGACTGCGTCGAAGCGCGCAGAGGATCGCGCAGCGTAAATGCCATCAACACGGCAAGCAACAATCCGGGGACACCCGCGGCGATGAAGGCCGCACGCCAACCGTATTCCTGCGCGATGAGCCCGCCCAACGCCAACCCCGCGAGCGATCCCATCGGCATGCCGATCGTGTAGAACGCGAGGGCGGATGCGCGCTTTTCTTTCGGTGTGTAATCGCAGATGAGCGATTGTGACGGCGGACCGCCGCCCGCCGCACCCATTCCGACGAACATGCGCGCCACGAGCAGCTGCACGTAGCTCGTGACGAACCCGCTGAGCGCCGTGAACAAACTCCAGGTCCCCACGGCCGCTGTAATAACGACAGACCGATTGCCCCGGTCGGCCAGGCGCGCGACCGGCAAACTGAGACAACCGAAAAAAATCGCAAAGGACAGCCCTGTCAGAACGCCGAGCTGCCAATCTCTCAGGCCGAATTCGTGCTTGATGGGTTCGGCAAGTATGTTGACCACATGGCGGTTGAGGAAATTCAACGTGCATCCGAGCATCAGCAGCCAGAGCACGTAAGAGCGATAGCGACGCGTGACCGACGCGCTGGGCGCTGCGGCGACTGGCACCGCGATGTCAGGTGGCGGCTTCAATCTTGGAAATTCCTCGAGGCGCGCTTGCCATGGCGTCACCCGAGCAGGTCGCTGCGACAGTGACGCGCGATTCCTTCGACGAGGTCCCCCATGCTTCCCGAACGATTGTCGCAGCTGGTATGAAAGTCAATAACCCGATGATCCTTGTTAGGGGAATTGCCGATGTCCACAGCCGAGCGTGAGCTTTGCCTGCCTTCCGAGCTCGAATCGCTCGCGCGCACCGGCATGGCATTGTCGTTTCATGCGCGCGTGAAACCACATGCGATCGCGGTGTTTTCGCAACGAGGCACGCGCACGTTCGCGCAGCTCAACACGAACGCCAACCGCCTCGTGCACGTGCTCGCGAACGCAGGCATCGGTCATGACGACGGCGTGGCCCTGCTCTGTCCCAACATCCCTGAGTTCCTCGAGGTCTACTGCGCGACCCGTCGCAGCGGTTTGAGATTGACGCCCGTGAACTGGCACCTGACCGGACCCGAAGTCGCGCACATCGTGGCCGACTCGCGCGCCAAAGTGCTGATCGCGCATGCCGACTTTGCCGCCGCGGCCGCACAAGCTTGCAACGAGCGCTTGGCGGTGCGTCTTGCGATCGGCGGGGCGATCCCAGGATTCGACAGCTACGAGGATGCACTCCATGGACAGCCGGACACGGACCCGACGAATCCGCGCCTGGGCGGCATCATGCTGTACACGGCAGGAACGACTGGTCGTCCGAAGGGCGTGTATCGCCGCAACCCCTTGCACATCGGACCGCAGTACGCCGGCACGCTCGCCAACTACGATCCGGACACCGATGTGAACTTGCTGTGCGGCCCCGCCTATCACGGCGGTCCGCTCACGTTCGATGTCACGTATCCGCTCGTTTCCGGCGTGCCGATCGTGATGATGGAAAAGTTCGATGCCGAAACGATGCTGCAGCTCATCGAGCGGCATCGCGTGACGCACACGCACATGGTTGCGACCATGTTTCAGCGTTTGTTGAAGCTGCCCGAAGCCACCAGAGCTCGCTATGACCTATCGAGTCTGAAGGTCGTAATGCATGGGGCGGCACCGACGCCGCCCGAGGTCAAACGCGCCATGATCGAATGGTGGGGTCCGGTGTTCTGGGAGTACTACGCGGCGACGGAAGGCAACGCGCGATTTCGCATCTCGTCGCAGGAATGGCTGCGCAAGCCTGGCAGCGTCGGAAAGCTCCAGCCCGAATGCGGCGCGCAAGTGCTGGATGAGGACGGCAAGCCCACCGCGCCCGGTGTCGTCGGCGAAATCTATTTCCGCAACAACCCGCAATCGCCGTTCGAGTATTTCAATGCACCGGAGCACGAGCGCGGCCGTTGGCGCGGCGAACATTTCTCGGTCGGCGATCTCGGATACGTGGATGAGGATGGCTATCTGTTCCTCGTCGGCCGCACGGCCGACCGCATCATCGTCGGCGGAGTCAACATCCATCCTCAAGAGATCGACGAGGTTCTGCTCAAACATCCAGCCGTCAGCGAGTCATGCACCGTTGGCGTACCGAACGACGAGTGGGGAGAGGAAGTGCGCGGCGTTGTCGTCTTGAACGAGGGATATAGCCCATCCCCGGAGCTGGCCGCCGAGCTGATCGCATTCGTGCGCTCGAACATTGCCAGCTATAAAGCACCTCGCCGGATCGATTTCGTCGCAGAGCTGCCGCGGTCCGAAACAGGCAAGCTACAGCGACGCGTCGTACGACAAAGATATTGGGCGAGTCGGACCCGGGAGATCTAGGCTGAAGGCTGAGGGCTGTGGGCTGCAGCTCGCCCCGAGCGCCAAGTCCCAAGTCCCCAAGCGACCTTCGCACTTTCCTTGACGTTCATCCGGCCATACCGTATTTGGGAGGCTGATGAAAACACCAGCCACTTCCCGGTCCTCTCGCGCGAAGAAGGCGTCGGCGCAAACACGAAGCCGGCCTAGCCGTCGACGCGTTCAGCTCACGCGCCGCGAGCTGCACCGTGCCGTGTGGTCCAGGCCGCTCAGCACGTTTGCCCGGGAACTCGGCATCAGCCCGAATGCGCTCGCCAAGATCTGCGATCGACTGCTCGTGCCCTATCCCACTCGCGGTTACTGGGCACGACGCAAAGCCGGCAAGAAGGAGCCTCCGCCGCCATTGCCGCCGGCGCCCGAAGGGAACAATGAAATTTGCTTGATTGCCGGTTCGAGATCCGCTTCGCGCCGACCCCGGACGCGCTTGTCTCCGGAAGCCCGTCGCGAGCAACTCATCGACGTAGCCGGTCGCATCGTCGCGAAACAAGGCCTGCACGCATTGAGCATGCGTTCAATCGCTCGAGAATGCGGCATCAGCGAGGCGCAGCTCTACAACTATTTCCCTCGCTGCCAGGACTTGTTGGTCGCGTTGGCACGTCGCGAGTTGGAAGCAATGAATGCGACGCGGCAAGCCGAAGCGAATCGCGGCACCGATCACCTGACGCGAATCACGCTCTCTACGATCAGCTATCTGCGCCAAGTCGAGGAGCGCGGCGCACTGATCCAAATCTTATTGGGCAGCCCTGAGGTACGCAGCGCGCTGCGAACGGAAAACAAGGCCCGGCGCCGTTCGGGCGCACTGGCGACGGCTACGCGTTTCCGGCAGCAATATGGAGTCCCAGAGGATCTCGCGCTGGCGACGACGGTGATTCTGACGAATCTGTGCTTGCGTGCGGGCCGTCTCTTGGCGAGGCGCCGTTTACCGCTGGCGACTGCTCAACACTTGACGCTGGCCATGGTCACTCAAGGCAATCTGCGCATTGCCTCGCTATCGAAGCGCGAACGACCCGCCGCCTGAACCTTCACTACGTGACCGTTGCGGAGCGAGCGCCGCGATGCTGGCCGATATCAGCTCCTCGCACACGAGCCACGCTCGTTCCGGCGCCAAATCGCCTTGAAATGCCAATCGGCCGGCTTCCTCGGGAATGGTGATCGCCAGATTGATCGCTGCGATGTTCTCGCGGGCAGGCAGGTTCAGTTTCCGTCTCACCAGCCGCGCAAGCCTGCGTACGACCGTGTCGCGAAACTTGGCGACTTGCGGATCGATGTGCCCGACCATGTACAGATCGCGCAGGATCAGATGCAGTACCGTGCCGCGCTTGGCGATGTGCTCGAAATAAATTCTTGCGCACGCCAGAGCAGCATCTTGCAGGTTCTTCTTCATGGAGGCCGCCTGCATTCCTGCGGTTTCGAGATCTGCGACCTCTGCCCGCATGATCGCGTTGTAGAGCTCATAGTGAGAAGGGAAGTACACGTAGATGAGCGCCTTGCTCGTGCCTGCCCTTTCCGCAAGCTGCTCGAGCGACAGCGGAAGCGATCCCTGCTGCAAGATCAACTCTCGAGCTGCGCTCAGGATTTGCTCCCGGCGCGCTGCAGACGTCAGATGACGGCGCGGCGATGCCAGCTTCCCCGCCTTTTTGTTTTTCGTTTTGGACTTTGCGCTCATGTCGGTGGCGATCGCCGGAAGAACACCGCTGGCGCAGGCATTCTAGCAATGGGGAATGGAGGATTGAGAATCCAGTTGATAGTTGACAGCGGACAGTTGACAGCGAATGCAAGTCTCGGTTTCCCGTCCATGCGCGGTGCGCTCGTCCGGCGCTTGTAGTTTGTCTCCAGCGTCGAGCTCACCAGCACCGGAACCCAAGACCCGGTGGGCCGCTATAGACGCCAGGCGACATATCGCTCAAAGACGATCTCGCACGTTGTCTCGAAGTGCGGCTCCAAGGCTATCGATTAGTCCTTTCCCACGAGAGCGGTATATTAGGAAGTACAGTATCGTGACCGCCACCGACGTCAGCAGAGCCGTCTGCATCGTTTCGTCCTCGAAGCCCGCAGCAAATGTCCTCGAGCGCTTCGAGCCAAATGCCCACTCGGCTCGCCGACGCTGCCGTTACGTAAGATCGACAGATCGATCTCACCGAGGAGCATGATCATGAAACCGACACGCGCCATGACCTTGTGGTTGGGTGTCCTCTTGGCAACGTTCTCGACCTGCGCGTTGGCGTTCAACATCGTGGATCTGTCCTACGATTCCGATGCGGACGAAATCGTTTTCAAGGTCGCCTACCGTGGCACCCATGAGAATCATGTGTTTACCGTGCGATGGGAGCAATGTCGTCGCCGTGGCGACGGACAGCTCGAGGTCTTCGGGCTCGTGGAGGACAGCGAGCCGAACGATCCGGCCCGCGCGGATTTTCAGAAAATTCTGAACATCGGCATGAGTCAATTGCCGTGCCGACCGGCGTATGTAACGATCGGCGGCGCAAACCCGCGGCATAGAAAAACCATTACGATTCCGCCGCAGAAATCGAGATGAGATGAGGAAGCCATGTACTCAGGAAGCTGCCATTGCGGACGGATCGCTTTCGACGTCGAGGGCGAGTTCAGCGAAGTCAACGAGTGCAACTGCTTCCATTGCAGCAGGAAAGGCTACTTGCTGTGGTTCGTTCCTCGATCGAGCTTGCGACTGAAATCCGGCGAGGGCGAGACGTCCATCTATCAATTCCACAAGCACGTTGTCGATCATCATTTTTGCCCAACCTGCGGCTGCGCCCCTTTCGCGACGGGAAAGGCGCCGAACGGGACCGAGACCGCGGCAATCAACGTGCGCTGTCTGGAGGGCGTCGACCTCTCGACGATCAAGCGGATTCCGGTCGACGGGAGGAGCAGGTAGCGGCGTGATCCGTGATTCGTAACGGAGGGCAGCCACTGCCCTCCTTTTCCCTTTTCCCCTTTCCCTTTTCCCCTTTCCCTTTTCCCCTTTCCCTTTTCCCTTTTATCCTTCCCTTCTTCCCTTAACATACTCACTCGAGCGAACCACATCGGGGCGATTATGAGCTTGTCCTTGAGAGAACAGCTTCTAGCCGCAGGTCTCGGTACGAAAAAGCAGGCGAAAGAGGCGGAGCGGCAGGAGCGCCAACGGCACCAAAAGGACAAAGCGGCGCAAGCTGCCGAACGCGAGCGCGCCGCACAACAAGCGCGCGCTGCAAAAATCGCGCGCGATCAGGAGCTCAACCGCCAGAGGCAGCTTGCTGCCGAAGCCAAAGCTCGCGCGGAGCAAGTCAAGCAGCTCATCATGGCGCACCGGCTGCCCAAGCTCGAGACGGATGAGTACTTCAATTTCATCCACCGCCAGAAAGTGCGGCGGATTTGCGTCGACGACACCTTGCGGACACGCATCATCAATGGCGAGATCGTGCTCGTCCGCTGCGAGGGTAAGTACGAGATGCTCCCCGCTGAAATCGCAGAGAAGATTCGCGCGCTCAATCCGAACGCAGTCGTCGAGCTTCCGAAGGAAGATCCGAAACCGGCCGAGGACGACCCGTACAAGGATTTCGTGGTGCCGGACGATCTCAAATGGTAAAAGCGCTGCGGCAAAGCCGCGGCAGTCAGTTGATAGTTGATAGTTGCGAAGAAGAGTTGATAGCGAAGAACGCGGCGATCTTCGCCTATGCAAGTTGTTGCGCATCGCTGCCGCAACGCTATCAACTGTCAACTACGAACCGCGTTCTCCCGCGCCCACTCCAGCTTCCTCGCGCGCTTCAGCTTTTTGAGCGCGCACTCCGCCTTCTGCGCGAGAGACCGTGTAGGAAACGGTCGAGCGGCTAGGATTCGTTCGGGCGGATTCGCGCGAGTGAAGCGCGCGCCTTTGCCGGTTGCATGCAAGACAAAACGCGCTTCGACGTCGAGCGCAACGCCTGCGTACAGTCGCCCATTCTTGCAAGCCAACAAATAGACCCACCAGACGCGTTCGTTGTTGTTCTCGTGCATGCGGCAATCCTGCCGCATCGCACGATAAAGCGCGAGAGCACTCCTGCTCTCGCGCTTTCGGATGGCAAACTCGAGCGACCGCGCCGCTCGTCATTCCCTTACTGATTGGGTGGCGGCGTTTCGCTCGGCGGCGGCATTGTCTCGTCCGGCGGAACGTCGCTCGGTGGCGGCATCGTAGTCGTGTCCTCCGGTGGCGGAGTCGGCATCGGCTGATTCGTCGTATCGGGTGTCGTCGTTGGCGGAACCGCGTCGGAATCCTGCTGGCCCGCTTGCCTCGAGCAGCCGGCGATCAGGAATGCGGCGGCAAACAATGCAATCAAGGCTCGCATGGAAGATCTCCTCCGAAAAATGAAGGCGAAATACTTTCGCAATCGATCGGTTCGGTCCGACAGGCGCCGTTCAATCGCCCGCATCGGTCGAACGAACGACCCACATTGATTGAATCCGTCAGAGTCGGGTCCGTTCCTCGAAAACCGGACGTTCGTATGCCGATGTGCTCCGACAGCTAACGGCAAAGGCGGGAGAAGGTTCCGGGCGGTCAACCTTCGCAGTTGCGCTCGCTGATGAGAGACGCAAGACGATCCAATAAGTCGAGATCCGTGTAGGGCTTACGAAGCTGCGTTGCAGATTGGAGCGCGTACGGCAGCTCTCGAGCCTCGTAGGCAGAGGTCAGCACGAAAGGCACACCGCGCTCCCGCAACCGATCGGCAAGCGGGGATACCAGCTCGCCACGGACGTTGATGTCCAAGAGCGCAAGGTCGATGCGCGAAGCTTCGGCGGCGTCCATCGCTTCACTCAATCGCGCATAAGGCCCCACGACCTCGCAACCTGCTTCGCGCAGCGTCTCTTCGAGCACGCAACACAACAGGCCGTTGTCTTCGACGACCAGTACGCTCAGCCCGCGCAACCGGTCGCCCGAGCTCGGTAGATCGTTCACCGCCCGCCTCTCTGTCCTGCAACGGTCTCCACCGCTTCCTCTGCAGGCACAGCCAATGTCACGGTAAGACCGTCCTCGTTGAAAGCCATCTCTGCCGTCCCGTTGAGCTCGTACTTGAGTTGCCGCTGTACGAGCTCCGAACCGAATCCTTGTCGCGTCGGAGGTTTTACGACAGGACCGCCGATCTCCTTCCATCGCAGGATGAACTCTCGTCGAGCGTCTTCGGCTCCGACGAGCTGCCATTCGATTTCGACCCGACCGGCAGGCACCGACAAGGCACCGTACTTCGTGGCGTTCGTGGCCAGCTCGTACAGCACCAGACCCAAGGACAACGCAGCATTAGCGGTCAGCACGCAAGGTTCGCCGCGGCTCTCGTAACGATTGCCTTCGGATGCGAACGGCGCGAGTTGCGTGCGAACGAGCTCGCCGATGGGCACCTTCTGCCAACCGTCACGCGATAGGAGCTCGTAGGCGCGGCCGAGCGCCTGCATGCGTCCAAAAAATGCCTTGGAAAATTGCTGCAAATCCTCCGATCGATGCACCGTTTGATTGGCCAGTCCGATGACGACCTGCAGCATGTTGCGCACGCGATGATTGAGCTCGGCCACGAGGATCCGTTGCTGCTCTTCTACGGCAACGACAGAAGAGACGTTTACGAACGCAATCGAGACCCCCTCCTCGGCGTCAGCGATCCGACACGGCGCGATGCGCATCAGATAAACGATCTTGCCGTCTTGCATTCGCACGGGGCGTTCGAACGCCTTTCGTTCTTCCAAGACTCGACGAACGTCCGCGGGCAAGTCGATATCCGACAGCCGGTATGCGATCTCCCTGAGCGGGCGACCGCGATCGCCGGGCGTCAGATGGAAGATCGTGGTCGCCGCAGGCGTGTACGCACGGATGCGCATTGAGCCATCGAGAAGCACTGCAGCGATCTGCGTACTTTCGTACAGGCTACGCAGCTCGGAGCTCGCGAGAGATTGCTCGGGAACCAGCGATGCCGACTCTTGGGGCACGACGAATCGACTTGCGCTTTCCGGCGACACCTCGCGTATGTCCGACGCCTGCTGCGGCGCGAATGCATCCATGACCCAAGCTCCTACTCGCTGTGAATCGCGCACCTGAACTCGATCGCCTGCTCCCGGTCGATCGAATCGCCTGACCCGATTCGCCTATTGGGTGCCCGACTAGGATGCGCATCGAGTCGTCGACCGTGACGCTGAGGTCCTCGGCACTTCTTCGAACCGCTGTAACGATCGCGTGACGCGAAACGTCCGCCGATGGAAGGGCATCGCGAAGTGCCTCGCACGCACTGTCCTACAGTTTGCAGTCGAAATAAATAAGCAAATTGCGACGGCGATCGGCTAAACACACTTCACGAGTGTCGCGCAACGCCGACGTCATGTCGTGCAACGCATCTTCTGTATGCATCAAAGAGGGATGCTGCGCGACTTTGGTGCACTGTGCCGCCGGTTCGCGAGGAACCCCACACCTACGCCGGCGTTGCGAGTGCATGTAGTCGAGAGCCGCACCATGTCGCGCAGAGACAAACTGTTCGTGACGATCGGCATCATCGCCGTCTCGCTTCTCGCGATCCGTGCAGCGCTTCCCTACGCTATCGAGAAATACGTCAACCGTACGTTGCAGAACCTCGAGGCTTACGACGGCAGCATCGACGATGTCGATTTGTCGCTACTGCGGGGCGCCTACCGAGTCAAGAACATCCGAATCGTCAAGAGCGATGTCGAGCGCGAGACGCCATTCTTCGATTGCGAGCAGGTCGACTTCGCCGTCGAATGGCGCAACTTGCTGAAAGGTTCACTGGTCTCGGAAGTCGTCTTCACGCGCCCGGTCTTGAACCTCGTTCAGGATGAGTCGAAATCCAAATCTCAGTTCGGACAAGAAGAAGATTGGCAAGCGACGATCGAAGAGCTCGCCCCGTTTCGTTTCAACACGATCCAGGTTCGCGACGGCACGGTGACATTCCGTGCGCCAGGTATCCGGAGTCAAGAGGCCCTTACCGCGGAACATGTGGATGGGATCGTCACGAACTTGACGAACGTCGAGGACGCCAATCGACAAACGTTCGCGCAGTTCGAGTTTCGAGGCAGCGTACTGGGCAACTCGCCCGCTCGTGTGGACGGAAGCCTCGACCCATGGGCAAAGGATCCCACGTTCGACGTCAATGTCGAGGTGCAACACGTGTCGCTGCCGCAAGTAAATCCTTGGCTGCGAAAATTCATCAAAGCCGATGCCGAGAGCGGCGACTTCGAGCTGTATCTCGAGATCGCGGCAGCCGAGGGGAAATTCAAAGGTTACGCAAAGCCGATCTTGCGCAACGTGGAGATCACGAGCGCGGCCGAAGAGGAAGGCAATCCATTACGGAAGCTCTGGGAGGGGATCGTCGAGTTCGCGGCCAACGTCTTCGAGAACAAGACCGAGGGACAAGTGGCCGCACGCGCTCCGATCTCCGGGACGATCGACGATCCCGACGCGAATATCTGGATCACCATCGTCAGCGTCGTGCGCAATGCCTTCGTAAGTGCCTTTGCTCGATCGCTGGAAGGCAGCATCTCGCTGCGAGACGTCAAACACAATCTATCCGAGATCGGCGAAACCGACGAACGGTCGAGTTCCGCCAGAACGAATGAAAGCAAGAACGCCGACGACGGCGCGAAGGACCGACGGAAGCGCATCCGATCCGGGCGCGGATAGCCGAACGCGCGATCGATAGCACACCCGGCCCGCTCGCCATCTCTAGTAGAGCGGAACTTGTCCGAAGCGAGCGCATTCCCCCTTCGAAATCCCTGCCCCAATCCCGAGGAGAACGCCATGAAAGTCAGCGATTGCATGACTCGCGACGTACGTCTGACCGCGCCTACGCAGACACTGCGTGAAGCCGCAAAACTGATGGCCGAAATGGACATCGGCGCCTTGCCCGTGGGAGACAACGATCGGCTCATCGGCATGGTGACCGATCGAGATATCGCAATTCGCGGAATTGCTAGAGGCCTGGGACCGGATACGCCGGTGCGCGAAGTCATGACGGAGGACGTGAAGTACTGCTTCGCCGATCAAACCATCGAAGAGGTCTCTCGCAACATGGGCGACATCCGGGTCCGGAGACTGCCTGTTGTCGATCGCCAGAAGCGGCTCGTGGGCATCATTTCATTGTGCGACATCGCCAACGGCGACGGCGCCATCGAAGAAGCCGGCGAAGCATTGCGCGATATCTCGCAACCGGGCGGCGAGCACTCGCAGAGTCTGACACACTGACTTATAGGCGACAGGCTACAGGCAACAGTTGAGCGCGCGACAGCAGTCGCGCGCAGGCCGGGACAGGACTGAAGGCCAAGACTGAAGGCTAACGGCGCGCTGGGATTCCTCCCCTGCGATAGCGGGGGAGGGTGAGTCGCACAGCCGAGTCACGAATCACGAGTCACGATTCAGCGCCCATGCTGAACAGAAGCAGGGATCGCGCGGTCACGCCGTAGACATCGCCCGGCTGGAATTCAGTTCTGCCGAGCCCCTCATCTGGCAGGTTCGTGTCGATCAGGAGCTGCCAGTACGCGCTGTCGACAGTGGCGGGTAGCGTGAAATTGACGAGATCGTGGTGCGCATTGAACACGACCAAGATCGTCGCATCGTGACCTCGCTGTCGAATTCCTGATTCTTGAGCCCGGCCATCGAGCAGCATGCCGAAACAATGCATCATAGGGTCGGTCCACTGCTCTGCCTGCATCTCCTCGCCCGTCGCGTTGATCCAAGTCACTTCCTTGATACCGAGATCTTCGTTCACCTCACCCGAAAGAAACCGGCTGCGGCGCAGAATCGGATACCTACGACGTAATAGCGTGAGCTTGCGGACGAAGCGCACCAGATGCTCGTTCTCGTCGGCAAGGCTCCAATCGACCCAACTGATCTCGTTGTCCTGGCAGTACGCGTTGTTGTTGCCCTGCTGAGTGCGCCCGAACTCGTCGCCGGCTAGCAGCATCGGCGTACCCTGCGAGACGAACAAGGTTGCGAGCAAATTGCGCATCTGCCGAGTGCGCAGCGCATTGATTTCGGGATCGTCCGTCGGTCCCTCCACGCCGCAGTTCCACGAGCGATTGTGCTCGTGCCCGTCGCGGTTGTCCTCGCCGTTCGCTTCGTTGTGGCGTTCGTTATACGTTACGAGATCGTGCAACGTGAAGCCGTCGTGCGCGGTGATGAAATTGACGCTCGCGTATGGCTTGCGTCCGGACTTGTTGAATCGGTCGGGCGAGCCCAACAGGCGAGGCGCAAGGGAGGCTGCCGAGGCTTCGCTTCGCCAGAAGTCTCGCACGGTATCGCGAAACGTATCGTTCCACTCGGCCCACCCCGGCGGAAACTCGCCGACCTGATAGCCGCCCGGCCCGCAATCCCACGGTTCGGCAATCAACTTCACGCCGCCTAGCACGGGGTCCTGCGAGCACGCTTTCAGAAAACCGCTTTGCGTGTCGAAACCGTCAGGCTCGCGCGCAAGGATGGTGCCGAGATCGAATCGAAACCCGTCGACGCGCATCTCCTGCACCCAGTATCGCAGGCTGTCCGTCACGAGCTGAATGACGCGCGGATGACTCAAATTCAGCGTATTACCCGTGCCTGTGTCATTGATGTAATAGCGCTTTTGATCCGGCAATAGCCGATAGTAGGAAACGTTGTCGATACCCTTGAACGATAACGTTGGCCCGCGCTCGTTGCCTTCGGCCGTATGGTTGTAGACGACGTCGAGGATCACCTCGAGCCCGGCGTCGTGTAGACGCGCGACCATCTCCTTGAATTCCTGCACGCCTCGCATCGGGTCGGCGAAATAACGCGGATCGGCGGCAAAGAACCCGATCGAGTTGTAACCCCAGTAATTCGTCAGCCCCCGTTCGAGCAGTTGGGCATCGTTGATGAACATGTGAATCGGGAGCAGCTCGATCGATGTGATACCGAGCGACTTCAGGTACTCGATCACCTGGGGCACGGACAACCCCGTGAACGTCCCACGCAGTTGCTCCGGGACTTTCGGATGCAGCTTCGTATATCCGCGAACGTGGGTCTCGTAGAGGATCGTACGGTCCCACGGCACGAGCGGATTCAGACTCTGGTTCCAGTCGAAAGAAGGATCGACGACGACACACTTCGGGACGAACGGTGCGCTGTCTCGCTCATCGAACGTGAGATCGTCGCCCTCTGCCCCAATCGTGTATCCGAAGCACGCGTGATCCCATTTCAACTCGCCCATCAGCTCGCGCGCGTATGGATCGAGCAGCAGCTTGTTGGGATTGAAGCGATGTCCCTGCTCCGGCTCATACGGACCGTACACGCGATATCCGTACACGGTACCGGGTCCGAGTCCTTCGACATAACCGTGCCAGATTTCGTCGGTGAATTCCGGCAGCTCGATGCGTTGCAGCTCTTTCTTGCCGCGAGAATCGAACAGGCACAGCTCCACTTTCGTGGCATGCGCCGAGAACAGCGAGAAATTTACGCCCTTCCCATCCCACGTCGCACCGCGCGGGTGCGGTACACCCTCTTTCAATCGCAGCGACTTGTCCATCTCGCCGCTCAGCGCGCCAGCAACACACCGTAGGCAGGCGTCGTCGAACACATGCCGGGCGGCGGTCCATATCGGTGTTCGCGCCGCGACACATTGAGAACCCGAGCCCCAGCCATGGCGGGCATCGAGATTCGCGTACGACGACGCACCCGGCAAGGAAACGTCGCCAGCACCTGCTTCTGCACCATTGGGAGCCTCCGTGTGTGGATCGAGACTCCCAACGCATTGGGACGAGGGTTTGTGCCGTGCTTTGTCGTGACCGTGTTTCGTGAATTCGTGGCTAGTGGGTCATGGCGCATCCGCGCCAGCCAATCGCCGCCGCTGTCCGTCGTTCGCACGGGCGTCAGTTGGCCCCTTAGGAATTCTTCCGACGGGCGAGCTGCACGAAAGCTCCGCACGGCCATCTTAGTCACGCTCGACCGCACGGATCACGAATCACGAGTTCAAATGTCTCTTATTCTCTTCCAGCGCATCGAGATACAGATCGTGCAATTCGGCGCCTAACTCCTCGATCGTGTTCATGCCGGAGCCGAGCCGTGCCGTCCATTCCTCCAATCCGAACTCCTCTTCGATCTGTCGCAACGAGTTCAGCAGCAGCAGCGCGTCGAGCATCGGCATCGACAAGCGCAACGGCTCGCCGCCGTCGAGGCAGTGCAACATCACCGTACCGCAAATGGGAGGCTTGTCGCTGGGCACCTCGGCCGTCGCCGCGGCTGTAATGACTTCACGAGTCTCGGTTAAATCGGCAAGACACATGATGATTTCCTCGCCTAGCAGCACCTGTCCGGTGTATTGGTGCAACGTGCGAAGCGGGGAGAAGATCCTCGCGACTCGCGCGGATTTCCGCGCGGGCAGCTACAGGCGAGCAAGTCGCGATCCGTGATACGTGAGGGTCGCTGCACTATCTCTGCCAAGGCCTGGTACGCAGACTGCTGTCACTCCAGCCCGTCGCCTGTAGCCTTTTCGCGCAGCGAATAAAGGGGATAGCAGAGAAGCAAAAGTTTGCCCCATGCTCTCGCGCACCTACCCGCGTCCAGCGGCGCAGTCTGCTATCCCGGACGGCACCCTCAGTAGAACAAGTTGTGAACGACCGCTGCAATCACGCCAGTGGCGATGGCGGTCAGCACGACGTCGTTGTCGACTCTCCCCCAGTGATAGCCGTGCGGCGGATGGTGCAGGTGATAGACGTGATAGTCGTGCACAATGTAGCGGGGAGCGTAGTACGCCGCCGGCAAGCGCGCGCCGACGTGCCAAACCTGATGCCGGTGACCCGCTGGCGGATGATAGTGACCGGCATGATACCGTACGGGATGGTGCACATGCCGCACCACATGGACCTTGTGATGCTGATCCGCGTGCTTCGGCTTTGCATGATGATGACCGTGCGAGCTGCGCACTTCGTGGCGTGCATGGCTCCGATCTCCCGCTTCGGCCAACGCAGGTCCGGCGAGCAACGTGGCGGCCAGGGCTGCGGCAAGGATGCGTTTCATTGTCTTCTCCTTCCACCCAAGTCGATCTGCTTCGACTGCGGCTTCACTATCGCTCCGCAGAGCTGATCCGTGCCTGAATGCGCAGAGTCAGGTAACGTTCAGCTTTCAGCCAGGCACGCGATGCCGTCCTGAGGCGTGCGGCCGCCGGGCTCGAACCGTTGACCTTGAGCATGGGGATCGATCTATGAGTCGTCTGCGAGCGTTGTCCTTGGCTTTCGTACTGACGTTTGCGTGTTTACCGCATGCGGTTCAGGCAAGCGATTCGGCATCGGATCCGGCGTTGGAGCGTGCGCGTAAGTTGCTGAAGAAGACGATCCTGATCGACGGACACAATGACTTGCCATGGCAAGTGCGGATCAATCGAGAGTTTCCTCAAGACGTCGAACGCTACGACTTGCGCGGTGAGGTTTCGGGCCAGACCGATCTGGCACGTCTGAAGGCCGGCGGCGTCGGTGCACAGTTCTGGTCCGTGTTCGTTCCGGGCAATCCGCCCGGCAATTGGGCGCGCACGCAACTCGAGCAATTCGACATCGCCAAGCGCATCGTTGCGCGCTACCCCGAAGCGCTGCAGTACGCGGATTCGGCTGCAGGAATCCGCCAGGCCAAGCGCGCCGGAAAGATCGGCTCGCTGTTCGGCATGGAAGGCGGCCATGTGATCGAGAGCTCGCTCGCCTTGCTGCGCATGTACTACGAGCTCGGCGCGCGCTACATGACATTGACGCACAACATTCATACGGACTGGGCGGACTCGGCGGCATTGCCTCCGGTGCATGGCGGCTTGACCGAGTTCGGCGAACAGGTCGTGCTGGAAATGAATCGTTTGGGAATGCTCGTCGATCTGTCTCACACCGCCGTCGAGACGATGGACGATGTGCTTCGGGTCTCGAAAGCGCCCGTGATTTTTTCGCACTCTTCCGCGCGCGCAGTCTGCGACGTGCCGCGGAACGTTCCCGATGAAATCTTACGACGCCTGCCGGCGAACGGCGGCGTCGTGATGGTGACGTTCGTCGCGGAGTTCATCGATCCCGAGATCGCGCGCGTCGAGCGCGCAAGGCGCGAGGAGCTGCGCATCCGGACGGAAGGCATCGTCGATCCTGCCGAACGCGAGCGGATTGCCGAAGAGCTGCGACGCAAATACGTCCTGCCCAAGACCACAATTGCAAAAGTGGCCGATCACATCGACCACATCCGGAACGTTGCGGGCATCGAGCACGTCGGCATCGGCGGCGACTTCGACGGCAACGACATTTGGCCAGAGGGCCTGAACGACGTTTCGACCTATCCTGCGCTGTTCGCCGAGCTCATTCGCCGCGGCTGGACCGATCGAGAACTGAAAATGCTGGCCGGGGAGAATGTGCTCCGAGTCTTGGAGCAAGCCGAGAAGGTTGCTCGGCAGATGCAGAAAGGATCGTGAATCGTGATTCGGCTGTGCCCAGCCCGGGCAGGGCACAGTCGCTTTGCTGGCTCCCTCTCTCACGTCCCTCGCTTCGCGTTGCTCGCAAGAGAGGGAATCGAGGCGCGCAGCGCGCTCTACCTTCAGTCTTTACGCGCTTCGCGCGCGTCAGAACGCCACAGTGATCCCAATCGTCACCAGATCGAGATCGGCTTCACCGAATACATCCTTGCCGGCCGAGAAGATGCGTTGATACTCGGCGCGAATGGAATACACCTCGGCGAGCGACATCGAGATGCCGACGCCCGCAAGCCAATCGCTGCTCGATTCGTTGAACTCCTCCCGAAACCCGATTTGGCCGTTGCTCGCAAAAACGCTGAACGTGTTCGAGGCGATGAGCACGCCTGCGCGCGCATACGCTTCCCACGAATAGCTGATCGGCAGTATGCCTAGCGCCGACAGCATGAATCCTGAAGTCCTGCTCGCGAAGCTCAGGTCCCACGTCTCATTGATCGGTTCTTGTTCAGGGTCCGGAATGAACACTCCGGTCGAGTTCTCCCGGTATCCCTGTTTTCCCAAGCGTATGTAGCCGCCCTCGATCGCAAGATGCTGCGTCAACCGATAACCGGCCAGAAAGCCGTAGGACTCGCCGTCCGTTTCCTTGGTGAATGCGCGCTGCGCCGGCTGATATTCGAGAAAGGTGTACAGAGAGCGAGCAAAGCCGTCGAATTGCGGAAACGCATAGTCCTTGCTCGATTCGCCGTACATAAATCCGACATAAAAACCCTGTTCGGCGGCCGAGACCGGAGTCGAAACAAAGGCTGCGGCCGCAAGTGCCGCCAACACGCAGGATCGGGTTGGACGCATGGACGCTCCTTATGAGGCCTACGGCGATCTTAGCACTGCTCCGGCCGGATCCGATCGCGTGCGCTACGAATGCTGTCCGGCAGTACGCATCGTCAGGGGTAACAAGACCGCAACAACACCCGCGAGCATCAGTGCACTCAGCGCGAGCGAGTAATGAATGCCGATGAGACCGCCGATGACCCCGACGGTCACGCCGCTGAACGTTCGCATACCCAAAGCTGCCATCGAGTACATACCGATGACCCGACCGCGAATGTCCGCCGGCGCATTCAACTGTACGAGCGTTTGCGCCATCGAGTTGAAAGAGAGTTCGACGAATCCGGCGACGAACAACAAAGCCAAGGACAATGGATATATCGTCGAAGCGGCGAATCCGACCAACGCTGCACACCAAAGCAACGCCAAGATACAAGCCGTACGCGGATTAGGCGGCAGCAACCCGCGGCTTTCGAGTACGAATCCCGCGATCAAAGCACCTGCGGCATCCGCCGCGAGCAAGACACTGTACGAGAGGTCGGCGTCGGTGTGGCCGAGATCGTGCGCAAATCCCGGCATTTGCGCTTGGTAAGCGGTCCCGATGAACAGCGACGCGCCGCCCGCGAGCAGAGTCATCGGCATGATCGTGCGATGCGTGGCGATCTCGCGCATGGTCGTCACGATGTCGCGAAACCCGCGGATCGCGCGCACCGGGCGCGGCGTGGTGCGAAAGCGCGGCCCGTACGGCGCCCGCCAGAGCCACAGGATCGTCGGCAGGTACAAGAGCGCATTGAAGAGAATCCCGTAGGTCGGCCCCATCACGAGCAGGATGACGCCGCCGACCGCCGGACCCAGCAACAGTCCGAGGTAGCGCGCCGTCGCATTCAATCGCACTGCGCTTTGCAGCAGGTCCGCACCGACGATGTCGTGGAGCAACACTTGCGACGGCGGGTTCCACAGCACGCCAGCGAAACCGTGGAGCACGAGCAGCACCATCGCGTGCCACATCTGCAACGTATCGGTGAGGAACAGCACGCCCCACACGATCGAGACGAACATGAACAGCGCCATGCCGAGCTGAATCAGACGTCGCGGATCGAACCGATCGGCGAGCGCTCCGGCATACACGGAGAACAGCAGGAATGGCAGCCAGTGCGAGACGATGGCAAAGCCGCCGAGCGCGGGCGAATTGAACTTTTCGAAAATGACCCAGTAGCTGATGACGTGCTCGATGCTGTCGGCCATCATCGCGCCGGCCGAAGAGAAGAAGAAACCGCGATAGCCGCGGTGTCTCAATGCCGCGAACGAACGACCTCCGGGCGCTGCCGAGCGGGCCTCGGTCGACACGCTAGATGAGCTCAAGGCTGCCCCGTCGAACTCAACCGAAATAGCCGATACCGCGGGCCATCAGCACTGCGCACAGGATTACGATCAGGAGCAGTCCCAGCTCCGCGTGTACGAACTTACGGATTCGGGCGAGCATCTCAGGGCTCGGCTCAACCGGACGACCCGCTTGCAACTCGCGCCGCCAAGCCATGAAGCGCAGCGTCGGCTGGATCGACAACAGTCCGACGACGACGAACAGCACGATCTTCGCGATGAACGTCGCGCTATGCAGGTAGTACGCTGCGCCCTTCTCCGTGAAATGAACGCGCACGAGCCCGACGACGATCAAGACCATCGCCGCAATGCCGTACATGGCATCGATCCTCGGCAGCAATCGAATTTGGGCTTGGGTCGGTTCAGGCTTGAGCAGCATCAGCTCGGCGAACAGTGCGCCGAAAATGACGAACGCTGCGATGTGGTGCAGGAATGCAAACAGCGCGGGTGTCATGGCCTTCGCTCCGCAAGTGCAATGCTGGAATCTGCGAGATCCGGCCCGCAGCACCCCGATCGGCTATTTGCCGGGCACTTCGCGATCGTTGTCGTTGGCGGCGTCGTGCTGCTTCCTTTCCTCTTCAGCTCGACGCTCGCGCCGGATGGTCAAAATGATGGAGCCCATCGCGGCGGCGATCACGCAAACCATCGCCGCCATGAGAAACACCAACCCGCCGGCCAGTCGGTAGCCCTCGTACAAACCGACAGCCATGCCGATCGGCGTCAGCGTCAACAACAGGGGTTTTGCAATTTTCACGCGTTCACCTTGGGTGCTGATTCAAGCACGCCGGGACTGGCCGCGTCACGAGCCCGCGGGCGGCGCCTTGCCGTGACCGATGTCTGGCTCTTTCGCAGAGGGTGCAGTGTAAGGAATCGATCCGCAACTTGCTCGACGTGTCGCACGAGGGCCCTGGAAGACATCGTCGAACGACCCGCGCACGCGGCGCGAAAGACGATCTGCCCGTGAATCAGGCTCAAGAACTCCTCGGCGAGCTCGATACTGTCTTTGGGGGATGCAATGTTGAGGTCGACGAGCGCATCGCCGAGGCTGCGAATGAACACGGGATAGCTCTGCTCCAACACGGCTTTGCGCAACTCCGGGCAGCGCGGCGCCTCGCTGATGACGATGCGATACCAAGCCAGTCCATCCTTATCGAGGATTCGCTCTAGCAGGTGCCTCCCGAGCGCGATCAGCGCTTCGCGTGCCGACCGCTGTTTGAAACAGCCTGCTTCGTGCCACTTGTAGAGCACGTCGGCGCGACGTCGCATGATTTCCGCGAACAGCGCTTCCTTGCTGCCGAACTCGCTGTACAGCGTCGCCAACGAGCCGCCTGCACGCCGCACGATCTCGTTGACGCTGGCGCCGGCGTAGCCTTTGCTCAAGAAAAGGCGCCTGCCCTCTTCGAGAATTCGCTCGCGGCGGGCCGCGAGCCGGTCCGGTGCTCGTGCGTTCATTTGCTCGCCTCGAGCGAATCCGACTCGCCGGCTTGGTCGGCGTCGTACCTGCGCACGCGCGATCGGCCGGTGACGAGAACGAAGAACATCGGAACGAAGATCGTGGCGACGAATGTCGAAACGAGCATGCCGCCGATCACGCCCGTTCCCATCGATTGCCGTGCGGCAGAACCGGCACCGGAGGAAATCGCAAGCGGGGCTACGCCGAGGATGAACGCAAGCGAGGTCATCACGATCGGACGGAAACGCAGCCGCGCCGCATCGACCGCCGCTTCGAACGCGCTCTTGCCGGCGAGGAAGCCCTGCTGCGCGAACTCGACGATCAGAATCGCGTTCTTCGCCGACAAACCGATCAGTACGATGAGACCGATCTGGAAGTAGATGTCGTTCTCCTTGCCGCGCAGCCAGACGAGCGCAAGCGCGCCGGCAACGGCAAACGGGACTGCCAACACGACGGCAAACGGCAACCGCCAACGTTCGTAAAGAGCTGCAAGGATCAAGAAGATCATGACGATCGCAGCCACGAACGCGAAGATCGATGCGCTTCCGGTACGAAGCTCCTGAAACGCCTGTCCGCTCCACGCGAGCTCATAGCCGTCCGGCAACGCCTCGCGTGCGACTTCTTCGACCGCACGAATCGCTTCGCCCGAAGAGACGCCGGGTTTACCGTTGCCGAGCACCTTCGCGGCAATGAATCCATTGAAACGTTCCAGCTGCTCCGGGCCGACCGTTTCGGTGACGGTGATGATGGCCTTGAGCGGGATCATCTCGCCGGTCGTCACCGACCGGACGTACACGTTGCCGAGATCCTCGGGCTTCGCTCGATAAGCTGCGTCCGCCTGGAGCTGGACTCGATAGGTGCGGCCGAACTTGTTGAAGTCGTTCACGTACAGGGCGCCCATCGTGCTCTGCAACGTCTCGAACACATCGTCGACCGGCACACCGAGCGCCAGTGCCTTCTCGCGTTCCACATCGACGCGCAATTGCGGCACGGTCGCGCGGAAATAGGTGTTCGCGAACGCAAGCTTCGGGTGGGCATTGAGCTTGCCGATGAGCTGCTGCACCGTCTGCTCGAGCTCGACCGTGGACACGTCGCTGCGCGCTTGCACGTAGAACTCGAAACCGCCTGCGGAACCCAAGCCTCGGATCGGCGGCGGCCCGAATGCACGAATCACCGCCTCGGGGATCTGCGCACCCTTGCGCATGATGGTTGCGGCCAGATCGTCGGCCGACGTCTCGCGCTCGTCCCAATGCTTCAAACGTACGAAGACGGTCGCTGCATTCGTCTTGTTGCCGCCGCCGATCAGGTCGACGCCGTTCACCGCAGACATCGTGGCCAATGCATCTTCGTCCTTGATCAGCTCGCGCAGCTCGCGCGTCACCGCAAGCGTGCGCTCGAGCGTGGCCGCATCGGGTAGCTGAACCGAAGTCATCACCTGCCCTTGATCTTCGGGCGGCAAGAAGCTGCGCGGAATGGTCATCAGCAACGTAACGGCAATGACGACCACGATGCCGAACATGCCGAACGCCTTCCATCGATGCGCCAACACGAACTGTACCCACGACAGAAACCGCTGAGTCAGCCATGCGAATCCGTTGTTGAAAGGTCTGAACATCGGCAGCTCTTTGTGCTCCTTGTGCAGGAGCAGCGCGCAAAGCACTGGCGTCAGCGTCAGCGCGACGAATCCGGAAATGACGACGGCGATGGCCACGGTCACGGCAAACTGCCGATAGAGCTGTCCGGCCATACCGCCGAGGAAGGCGACGGGCACGAACACCGAGCAGAGCACGAGCACGATCGCGACGATCGCTCCGGACACTTCGCGCATCGCCTCGCGCGCCGCCTGTGCAGGCCCCATGCCCTTCTCGCGCATCAGGCGCTCGACGTTCTCCAGCACGACGATGGCGTCGTCGACGACGATGCCGATCGCGAGCACCATCGCGAACAGCGTCAACGTGTTGATGGACATGCCGAGCGCATACAACCCGGCGAACGTGCCGATGAGCGACACCGGGACGGCAATGAACGGAATCAACGTCGCGCGCCAGGATTGCAGGAACAGGAAGACGACTGCGATGACGAGCAGTGCCGCTTCGAAAATGGTCTGGGTCACCTCATTGATCGATTCCTTCACGAAATCCGTGGAGTCGACCACGACGACGTAATCCATGCCGGGCGGGAACTTCTGCTTGAGCTCCTCGAACTTCGCCTTCACCGCATCCGCCACATCGAGCGCATTCGCGCCGGTTTGCAAGAACAAGCCGAGACCCACCATCGGCTTGCCGTCCAGGATCGACATCGCTTCGTAGTTCTGCGCGCCGAGCTCGACGCGGGCGATGTCCTTGATGCGCAGCACGCCCGCAGGTCCGCCGGCGCGCACGATGATGTCGCCGAACTGTTCGGGCTCGACCAATCGCCCGGTTGCGTTGACCGTCAGTGCCAGGGCCTGCCCCGGCGGTGCCGGCTCGCCCCCGATCTTGCCCGCCGCGTATTGCGCGTTCTGCGCGCGCAGAGCGTTCGCGACGTCCGACGTCGTCACTCCGAGCTGCGACATCTTGTCGGGCTGCAGCCAGATGCGCATCGAGTAATCGCGCGCACCGAAAATGGTCAGATCCGCGATACCGGGCACACGCTTGAGCTCGTCGACCATGTTGATCGATGCGTAGTTCGACAGGTCCAGCGTGGTGAGCGACTCGTCGGGCGAGGTGAGCGCTGCGAACAACAAGAGCTCGCTCGTACGCTTCAGTACGGTAAGACCGTTGCGCCTGACTTCTTCCGGCAGGCGCGGCTCGGCCAATCGCACGCGATTCGTGACTTCGAAAATCGCGGTATCGATGTTCGTGCCGGTGTCGAACGTGATGGTGATTTGCAACTGGCCGTTCGACGAAGCCGTCGAATTGAAGTACAGCAAACCCTCGGCACCGGAGAGTTGCTCTTCGATCGGCGCAGCGACGGTACGCGCGAGCGTCTCAGCGCTCGCTCCCGGATAGCTGGCGCTGACGACGACGGTCGGCGGCACGATGTCCGGATACTGCGCCAACGGCAAAATGGCATACGCGGCAAGACCGGCGAGCACGATGATGATCGAGCACACGCCGGCCAACACCGGCCGTTTCAAGAAGTGATCGGAAATCATCGTTCGTTCACGGCCGAAGCGACCGCTCCGGATTCGGCGCTCGCAGATTGTTCGGTGGCCTCGCTAGGCTTGACCCGCGCATCGGCCCGCAGCTTCAGGAGATTGTCGATGATCACGACATCTCCCTCTTGGAGACCTTCGAGAATCTCCCAGTCGGAACCGGACCACGCGCCGGTCTTGACTCTGCGCTGCTGCGCTTTGCCTTCCTCGGTCGCAAGCCACACGAACGGGCCCTGCGTGCTTTGCTGAACCGCCTTCTGCGGCACGAGGATCGCTTGACGCGATCCGCCCGAAAGCCGCACGCGCAAGTACTCTCCCGGCAGGATCGCAAGCTTGGGATTCGCAAACTCCGCGCGCATTTGTACGGTACCGAGAGACTCATCGACCGTCGAAGCGGCGAAGTTCAACTTGCCGTTCTCGGCGCGAGCCTCGCCGTTCTTGCCGAGAAGGCTGACGGACATGGAGTTGCGGCGTAAATCTTCGGCGGCGCGCAACGCGGCGTATTCCGATTCCGAGAGCGCAAAACGCACCCACATCGGATCGGTTTGCGTGAGCGTGGTCAGCAGGCTCGAATCCGTTCCGGCCGTGACGAGCGTGCCCTCGGAGCGTAATGCTCGTCCGGTAATGCCGCCGATCGGTGCGACGACCTTGGTATAGGAAAGATTCAACTCTGCTTCGCGGACTCGGGCTTCCGCGGCGAGCAGCGCCGCTTCTGAGCTCTCGAGCTCGCTCAGGGCGTCGTCCGCGGAACGGCGACTCACGGCGTTTTGCTCGGCAAGCGCCGTGAGACGTTCGGCGTCGCGTCGCGCTTGCTGATTGCGCGCACGCTCCTGAGCCAACGCTGCGCGCGCATGCTGAAGCGCGATTTCGTATGGCGCTGCCTCGATCTGGAAGAGCACTTGCCCTGCCTTCACCGCCTCGCCTTCGCTGTACACCTGCTTTTCCAGGATTCCCGTCACGCGGGCCCGAATCTCCACTTCCTTCGACCCCTCCGCGCGCCCGACGGTCTCGATGACCAGCGGCACCGTTTTCGGGGTAACTCTTACGACCGTTACGGGAATCTCTGCGCCGCCTTGATTGGCGGCCTGATCGCCGCGTGAGCAGCCACCGGAAAACAAAAGTGCACAGACGAATAGGCCGGCTAGCCCGGCATAGGCTCGAAACTTATGTGGCATCGGGTTCAACGGAAAAACTTGGACGGGCAGGACAGCGCCCGCGCGAAGTGTAGCAGCTGCTACTCGATTTCTGTAGCGGTCGCTACGCCGTGACGCGTTTGTAACGCGCTACGCAGCCCGCCAATTTCGATGAGCGAGCCCGCGTGTAATTTTGTGAAGGTATGAGGGCTCGAGAGTTTGGGGCATCGAAAAGACTGCCCGGAGATCAGCGAAGTGCCTGCCCTAGGCTGTGGCCGCTCGTTCCCTCCCTCACCCCGCCCCCGCTGAATCGCAGGGGAGGGAAAGAAGAGCCGCACTCGTGCGCGGGTTTTCCCTCAACGCTTGCCAGTCGCGATGTCGCCGCTTCGCCATCGACCTCGGCCGCAGCTCGTCGCCCCGGTACCCACGAGACAGTTCTCGCGAGAACAGAACGACGAATCACGAGTCACGAATCACGAGTCATGGGCATTCCGCGCAATCAACGCCATCGCCTTCTCTTTGTCTTTGCGAATCGTGAAGCAGGCGACGACGATGAGCACGAACGCGACGACGAGCATGAGGTAGCCCCATGCAACGCCGAGGCGCAATGCGGGCCCGGCGGCCACTCCCGCTTTAGCGTAGTAAGTGCTGATCTGTCCCATCGTGAACGGCCCCATCGCCAGACCGATGAACGTCATCATGAGCAGATACACCGCAGAAGCCGTGCCGCGCATCTGCGGCGGAACCAGATCGTTCACCGTCGAGGTGGCCGGACCGATGTACATCGGGCTGAAGAACATGACGATGAAATTACAGATGTACACCGTCGTGAGATTCGGCGCGAAGTACACACCGGCGGCAAAGGGAACGGTCATGACGATGCACAGCAAGCCGACGAGCAGCCGTCCGTGCTCCCAACGCGCCTTGAGCTTGTCGGCCAGATAGCCGCCGACCGAAATGCCGAGCCACGCGCCGACTGCGGCGGTCAAGCCGATGACCGTGCCGATCTCGGCGTGACTGACGTTGTGAGCGCGCAGCAGATACGGCACTGCGAAGAAGTTGCTGCCGTAGCCCACGAAGCCGATGCACGGGAACGCGATGCACGTCAGCATCACGGTGCGATTCTTGAAGATCGCCTCGAAAACGATCGGCGAGCGAATCACCAATGCCTGCGCCCAGGTGAACGTGCAATACACGCCGATGCCCATCGCAATCCATTGCACCGGATTCGTCATCACCTTGTTCAGCAGCCATGCGGACGATGCGATCAAGGCGGCAACAAACAGGTTCGTTACGATGGCCCTGGTGCCGGCCTTGTTGATGATGAGATTGATGAAGTTGAGCACGGGCAAGACGCCCATCAGCTCGCGGCCTGTGACCTTGAAGGGATGAGCTTCGGTCTTGACCGTCAATCCTTCGCTCATGCCGCGAAGCGGCTCGCGAAGCGTTTTCACCCACAAGGCCATCAGGATGCCCGGGATGCCGACCAGCAGGAACGCCATTTGCCATCCCTTCAAGCCGAAGGGTGCGGTCGTGTGATCGGGGAACCAGCCGTGCCAGGTATCCAGCACGACGCCGCCGATCGCCAAACCGAGACCGCCGCCGATATAAACGCCGCTCGAGTAGATGGCCATGACTGTCGCGCGCTGTTGCGGTTTGAAGTAGTCGGCGAGCATCGAAAAGGCGGCAGGGCTCGCGCTGGCTTCGCCGACGCCCACGCCGATGCGATAGCCGAGCAGCACACCGAACGACTTGGCCGTCCCGGATAGCGCGGTCATCAAGCTCCAGAACGCCAGACCGACCGAAATCATGGACTTGCGCACCCAGACATCGGCCATGCGTCCGAGCGGAATACCGAACAAGGCGTAGAACACGGCAAAGACCGTTCCATAGAGAATGCCGAGATCGGCATCGGTGATGTTCAGATCTGCCTTGATCTGCTCGGCCAGAATGGAAATGATCTGACGATCGAGGAAATTGAACACGTAGACGATCGTCAAGACGACCAGCACATATTTCGCATACCAACCGCCGACCAACGAAGAGTCGGCAGTACGCGATGCTGGAGCGGACGAGGCGGCGGGCTCGACCGTGGCATTCGCTGAATCGGACATTGATCCCCCTGATGCTCTTTGTTCTTCCAACAACTGATTTAGGCGCTGGCTTGCCTGCCCGCGTCCTTGGGCGAGTCCCGCGCACTATACAGCGAGTTCCCTCGCCGATCGCCATGCTTGACATGTTCAAACACAGACCCGTCCGAAAGCACGTCATGTGCCGCGGCTTCGTTTTGCACATCAGAAAACGCTCGCGGAGCTCGCCCTGAACGCCATTCGAAACAAGACGCTCGGTTCGTTCGCAGCTTTAGGGCTGATCGGTCTGTGCGCCCTTTGGGGGCTGGGTCAGGTCGCGATCAAGATCGGCAACGCAGGCATCTCGCCGATCCTTCAAGCGGGATTGCGCTCTGCTGGTGCGGCCATCCTGCTCGCTTTGTGGTGCAAGCTCCGCGGCATCGCGCTGTGGCGCGACGATCGGACGGCCGGCCCCGGCGTGGCAGCGGGCGTGTTGTTCGCCATCGAGTTCTTGTTGCTGTACTGGGGCCTCGAATACACGACCGCGGCACGCAGCGTCGTGTTTCTGAATACATCGCCCTTCTTCGTTGCG
This sequence comes from uncultured Sinobacteraceae bacterium, assembly GCA_937902995.1. Classification (GTDB taxonomy): domain Bacteria; phylum Pseudomonadota; class Gammaproteobacteria; order Steroidobacterales; family Steroidobacteraceae; genus Steroidobacter. The sequence goes on along the minus strand of CALEKY010000002.1, from coordinate 9,030 downwards.
CTCGGCGCGCATTTCGTGCTCGCGAACGATCGGCTAACCCCAGCGAAGACCTTCGGCCTGCTTGCCGCGTTCGTCGGCGTGGCGATCGCATTCGCTGACGGATTTCGCGCACCGACGACGAGCACGCTCATCGGCGATGCGATGGCGCTTGGCGCCGCCATTGCCTGGGGTGCGACGACGGTGCTCGTCAAGGGCACGCGCCTTGCACGCATCGAGCCCGAGCGCACGCTCATGTATCAGCTCGTCGTATCTGCTGGCGCATTGATCGTCACGTCGTTCGCAACCGGCGAGCGAGGCATATTCGACCCGACACCGCTCGTTCTCTCCGCGCTCGGATATCAGGTCATCGTCGTCGCCTTCGCGAGCTATCTGCTCTGGTTCTGGTTCATCAAACACTATCCGGCTTCGCAAGTGTCTTCGTTCGTGTTCCTGACGCCGGTATTCGGGGTCATCGCGGGTGCAATGCTGCTGCATGAACCGATCACCCCGCGGCTGATCGTGGCGCTCGCATTGATCGCGTTCGGCATCTACATGACGAACCGACCGCCACGCGCGCAACCGACATCCGCAACTATAGGCAACGATTGACCCGCTGCTCTCGGAGGGAGCCAAGAAATGCGCGCACACCCGTACGCGCACTCTCGCTGTAGCCTGTCACCCGTTGCCTCCATAGAATCCCTGCATGCCCTCGCTTCGTTTGATCCCCCACCCAACGACGCCCGCGCGCGAGATCGAGAGAATCGACGTGCAACTCGCGTATTCCGACGGCGAGCTCACGCTTCGCTACAGTGTCGCCGGGCACATCGATGCGCTGCGAATCCCTCCGCTGGCGCCACCGCATCGTCGCGACGAGCTGTGGCGCAGCACCTGTTTCGAGCTGTTTCTACAGCCGAGAAACTCGGCTCGCTATTGGGAGCTCAATTTCTCGCCGTCGCAGGAGTGGGCCGTGTACGAGTTCGACGATTACCGCGCGGGCATGCGTCCCGCCGACTTCGGCTCGGCGCCTGCGATTGCATGCGTTCGATCGCCACGGGAGCTCGCGGTGACGGTGACGTGCCCGCTTCCGCTGGCGGTTGCCGCAGCACTCGATCGCGTAGGCATTTCTTCCGTGCTACAGACGAATGACGGCGGCATTTCCTATTGGGCACTGGCACATTGTGCTGACAAACCTGACTTTCATGCGCGCGCAAATTTCACATTGAGCGGACGTGAGCTACGCGAGACGGGATCGACCTCATGAAGTTCGGAATCGATCGTTTGTTGGACGACGCCACGCTGCGGGCCCCATTGCGCGGCAAACGCGTCGCTCTGCTCGCACATCCCGCATCGGTCACTGCAGATCTCACGCACTCGCTCGATGCGTTGATGGCGACCGGCGATGTACGCATCACTGCCGCCTTCGGGCCACAGCACGGTCTGCGCGGCGACAAACAGGACAACATGATCGAGTCGCCGGACTTCGACGATCCGATTCACGGCATCCCGGTGTTCAGCCTGTACGGCGAAGTGCGTCGGCCCACGCCCGCCATGATGGATACGTTCGATGTCCTGCTCGTCGATCTTCAGGACCTCGGTTGCCGCATTTACACATTCATCACGACGCTGCTCTACGTGCTCGAAGCCGGCGCGCAGCACAAGAAATCGGTTTGGATTCTGGACCGTCCGAACCCCGTCGGCCGTCCGGTCGAAGGATTGAAGCTTCGTGCGGGGTGGGAAAGCTTCGTCGGCGCGGGTCCTCTGCCGATGCGCCATGGACTGACGCTCGGCGAGCTCGCGCATTGGTTCGTGCAGCATTTCAAGCTCGACGTCGATGTACGCGTGATCGAGATGGAAGGCTGGGGTCCGTCGGCAGGTCCAGGTTACGGCTGGCCGCTCGGCGAACGCACTTGGATCAATCCGAGTCCGAATGCACCCAATCTCTGGATGGCGCGCGCCTATGCGGGAACGGTGATGCTCGAAGGCACGACGCTGTCGGAGGGACGCGGCACGACGCGACCGCTCGAGTTATTCGGCGCGCCGGACATCGATGCGCGCGCGGTCCTCGCAGAAATGCAAGCGTTGGAGCCGCGCTGGCTACGCGGCTGCAAGCTGCGTCCGTGCTGGTTCGAGCCGACGTTTCACAAACATGTCGGTAAGTTGTGCGCAGGACTGCAGGTTCATACCGAGCACCCCAGTTACGACCACGACGCGTTCCGCCCATGGCGATTGCAAGCGCTGGCGTTCAAAGCGCTCCGCCGTCTCTATCCCGACTACCCGCTCTGGCGCGACTTCCCTTACGAATACGTTCACGATCGCCTGGCCATCGATGTGATCAACGGCAGCGAGCTATTGAGAACCTGGGTCGACGATGCCGCTGCGCAACCTGGCGATCTGGAAGCCCTCACTCAACCCGACGAAGCAGCCTGGCTGCAAGAACGCCAGGCGTTTCTCCTTTACACCTGATTGCACGTCCGAACGCACGCATCGTGCATAGTCACTCGAGTCTCCGCGGAACACTGACCATTGCCATGCGTTCGCATCGCAAGCTGCCTGTCAGTTGGATGCCGATGCACGCCACACAGACGGCTCTTCGAGGAGATTCATGCCATGGCACGCAAGTACAGCAAGAAGGCATCGAAGAAGGTGGAACGCGCGATGCGCGAGCGCAAGCGAGGCAAGCTGCGCAGCGGCCGGTCCGGCCGTAAGGTCACGAGCCGCAAGCAAGCGATTGCGATCGGCCTGTCCGAATCGCGCCGCGAAGGCGCGAAGGTCCCGAAGAAATCGAGCAACGGCCGCAAGAAGCGTGGCCGCAAGAAGAGCACGGGGCGCAGGAAGAGAACCGGACGGAAAAAGAGCGCCGGAAGGAAGCGCCGCAGCAGCCGATAGCGAAGCCTCAGGCGCTGGACTGCGGCTCGCTCGCCTTGAGCTGGGTCGCGCGCAAGGGAATCTCAGGGATGAAGAGAATCAACGCAACACCAGCGACCACGATCCAAAGCGCGCGGCTCATCATTTCCGCGATCGAGGTCGCAAACGCCTCCTTCGTACCGCGCTCGATGCGCTCGATGAGTTGCTCCCCGTAGGTGTCCATCGCCTTGCGGAGCCGCTCCAGCGCTTCGTTCGTGGCTCGCTCGACCATCGCCCCTTCCTTCGCCATAACAGAGCCGCGGAACAGGCGCACGAGGGTGTCGACCACTTCAGGGTCGCGCAACGCGCGCGACGGAATGTTCGCGACTTGCTCCTTGAGCGATGCAGCAAGCTGCGGATCCTGCAGTAAGCGCTGGCGCCCTTCCTCGCCGGCACGGAGCTCGGCTTCGATGGCATCGGCGCGCGCTTCCAGCTGCGCATGCACGCGCGCTCTGAACCCGCCCTCGCGCAACGGCTGTTTCACTACATCGGGCAGACGCGGATCGCCGAGCACCTCGTTCACTGCCGCTTCGTCGCCGCGATAGGCCTGCTCGATGACTTCGAATCGAGCTTCGAGCGCCGCCTTCACTTCATTGCGCACGACATCGCCGTTCATCGCGCGCCGCTGTGCCGCTCCGAGATCGATCTTGTGTTCAGTTGTACCCGGCAATAGCGGCAGGTGTTTCGGCAGCTCACTCGTGAGACTGAGGGTCAGGAACGTGCCGAAGATCGCCACGCCGACGGTCGAGCCGATCTGGCGTGAGAACTGGCTCATTCCCGTCGCACTGCCGAGATCGCCGGCAGGAGATGCGTTTTGAATCACGATGTTGAAGAGCGTATGCGCGGGTCCGAGCCCGATGCCCGTGATCGCCAGCCGCCAAGCAAGGTCCAGGGGTGTCGTATCCGGACGGATCTGAGTCAAGGCGACCACACCGACGATCAGGATGATGCCGCCCGCGATCATGAATCCCTTGTAGCGGCCGGTCTTCGTCACGAGTCGCCCGCTCATGATGCTGCTCACGATCATCCCCAGCATGAGCGGCAGCAGCGCCGTGCCGCTTTGGGTGGCGCTGATGCCCTGCACGACTTGCATGTACAAGGGCATGAACATGACGACGCCGAGAAACGCCATGCTCATGACGAACGAGGCAGCGATCGCGGTCCGGAATACTTTGATCCGAAACAACTTGAGCGGCAGGATCGGTTCGGCGGTACGCGCCTCGACAAACAGAAATACGCAGAAGGCGACGATCGCCATTGCGAAAAGACCGAGGATGCGCGGCGAACCCCAGGGATGCCGCGTACCGCCGAGCGTCAATGCGAGCAACAGCGGCGTGAAGGTCAGAATGACGAGCGCCGCACCGGCGTAATCCACTTTGCCTGTTCCGCGATGCTTGAGCGCCGGTAGCCGGTACACGAGCATGAACAGCGCGAGCAGACCGAGCGGCAGGTTGATGTAGAAGATCCAGCGCCAACCGGCGACCTCATAACCGAGCATCGTGACGGTGCCGTGATCGGTGAAGAAGCCGCCGATGAACGGACCGACGATGGTCGCAAAACCGAACACCGAGCCGAACAAGCCGAACAAGCGACCGCGTTCCCGGGGCGGATAAAGATCTGCGATCACGGCGAACGACACGCTCAGCAGGGCACCGCCGCCGAGGCCTTGAATGGCGCGGAAAATCACGAGCTGCATCATTCCGCTGCCGAGTACCGGGAGGTCCCCGAACTCACCGGCCAGTCCGCAGAGTGCGGATCCGATCAAGAAGATGATGACGCCGGCGACGAGGATCGGCTTGCGGCCGTACAGGTCGCTCAACTTACCGTAAATCGGCACGGAGACCGTCGAAGCGAGCATGTAAGCAGTCGTGACCCACGCGTACATCGACAGACCATGCAAATGCTCGATGATCCGCGGCATGGCGGTCGCCACGATCGTTTGATCGAGCGCGCTCAGCAGCATGACAACGGCAAGCGCCGTCAGGATCGTGCGCTTCTCCGCATTGCTCACAGTGGCATCGGTCACGGAAGTTCTCGTCTACAGAAATAAGGAGGGCGGTCTCGCTTCTAACGAGCGGTCGCGCCATGGCCCCGCGTTGGGGCCGCACATGTTAACGCCCCGCCCACGGGGGCGCATATCAAGAAAGGCAATTGCAATTCAGGCGGCAGGCTACAGACGACGGGTGACCGTCGTGATTCGTATGGGACTCCGGCGCTGGTAAGAATCGGCGCAAGGGCACCCGCCCTCAGCCTTTAGTCTTCGGTCTACAGCCCTGAGGAGGATCGAACACGCGAACGCGTGTTCACTACTGCCTACGGTTTACGGCCCAGAGAAATCGTGCGTCACCGTACGCTCCGCTCGCACTCTCACATTGGCAGTATCGCGGAAACGGATGGAATCATCGGTGGCCGGATCGTCTTCGTGACCTTCACAGGTCAACGCGAGCGTATAACGTCCTGCGGGCACGAACTCGAACGAATATCCGGGCAGCCCGATCGTGCCGATCACTGGACTCGTCAAGTATGGTTCCACGCCGGCGTTATCTCGATCATCCGGCGTGACGTCCTCGCCGCTGAACAGATATACCGCGCCGCCCTCCGCGAGCGAGCTGCCCGCCGGACACCCCGCCGTCACGTCGCCGGCGATCCGCCCGGCATCTTCCGTACGAACCGCCCGAACCACAGGGATCAGCGTATAGCGATCCGCATCGTCGTCGAAGCTGAGCGACTGACGCAGGTCCAGCGTCAGCACGATGCTTTCGCGCGTCGAATCGTCCTTGTCCACCTCGAACACGACATCGCTGAAAGCGTCGCCAACCACCGTGAGCGGAAAATCGTCTCCGTTGGCGAGAACTACGGCAAAGTCCTCGTCGTCATCGGGCGCGAACATCAGGCGCACGCCTGTGTAACGTCCGTCAGACAACTCTTCCTCCGTGAACAGTCGAAGCAGATTGCCGCCGTTGAGTTGCACCAGATCGATTGGCACCGGATCGTCAAATCGCAGTGTCTCGGTGCCGCCATCGCCGCGAATCTCGACACCCTCCAGCGCGACGAGCACTTGTGCAATCGACGGATCGGCAGCGGCCGTCGTCTCCAAATCGAGCGTGACATTACCCTCGCAGCCGACGAGCGCGATCGCACCCAAAATTGCCCACATCCGCGAGCCGATCTCCCGCGCTCGCATACATATATATGTATCGGTGCGCACCGTGTCCCCTCTCTCCACTGCTTCCGAGCAGCGATCCTGTGTACTCGTCGATCGCCCTGCTGGCAAGCGAGACAAAAATCGAGAACAAAAATCTTCTCAACGGTAGCAGGTAATTCTCTGACTCGATATTATCGGGACGTCATTCGTCGAACTCTCCCTTGCCGAATGAGACACATCGAACTGCCGCGGGCACTCGAAGAGTACTTCGCTTATGCCGAAACCGAGCCGACGCGCAAGGGACGCCGCTTCTCGATCTCGCTGCCTTTTTATTCCGGCGACAAGTTGGATCGTTTGCAGTGGTGGTATCACGTGAGCCCCGCTCAGGAGCTCATGTACGACGGCGAAGGCATCGCCGTCTTTCGCGCACGTGAGACCGAGCGCTTTCGTCGCCACATCGAACGCTGGCTCGCGAACACCAATCAACGTCTGCACGGAAATGATGCAATCCCGCGCATCAGTCCGATGCCGGTGGTCGTGAACACCTCGCCGCCGGAATCGAAGATCGACGATCGCCCCAAAGAGCTGCCGGAAATCAAAGTCGTCAACGGTTGAGTTGGCCCGCGCGCCCAGCACGACTGCGGGCTCGGCGATTCCCCTTCTTCTATGTCTTCCGCATCCGCGCCGTCGCACGGACTCGGCGCCACGAGCGTGCGCTGAGGCACGTGCTCACGACATCGGCCGTCATATCGGACGGCTCGGCAACATTTCGATGCTTCGCGGCCGCCCACGCCGGCAACCCGAGCACGCTCCGCGTCGTCTAAACGGCGCCTCGCCGAGTCGATGGCGAGGCGGACAACGCCTTCACCAAGAACCAAGAACGAAGCAACCTCATGACCGCTGCGAAAGAACTTTCGACCGATATCGCCCAAACCATCATCGCAATGGAACGCGCTGCGCTCGAACGATGGGGCAACGGCGACCCTTCCGGATTTCTGGAGATCTCCGCCGACGACGTCGTCTACTTCGATCCGTTTCAAGCTCGACGACTCAACGGACTCGAAGAGCTCCGCGCACTCTACGAGTCGATCCGCGGCCAAGTACAAGTCAAGAGTTTCGAGCTCATCGATCCGTGCGTCCAAGTGATCGGCGACGCCGCCGTCCTGACCTTCAATTACGTCGCCGAAGCCACGAACGAAGCAACCAGCCGCTGGAACTGCACCGAGGTTTATCGCCGCGAAGGCGACACCTGGCGAATCATCCAAACTCATTGGTCGTTCACGCAGCCGAAGTTGGCCAGCGCCGATCAGTCCGACTAATCATTCGGGATTGGGAGGGCTGCGAGCGCCCTCCCACAGCCACGCCTGCCCCATACCGTTCTCGGCCCTCGAAGCCGCCGACTCGGCAGGACTCCCCCGGGCACCCATGGACGCTCCTGGACACCCATCGGTCGACGTCCTTTTCCGTCCCGCGTCAGTGGAGGACGCTCCTGGACACCCATCGGTCGACGTCCTTTTCCGTCCCGCGTCAGCGGGGACAACGCGCGGCCGTTCCGGAAGAAAGACTCAGGTTATAGTGGCGAGAGACAGATCAGGCGGTAGACGCAGCTCGCGCCGATCGGGTCGCGCGGTTCGCATGTGCATGCAAACGGAATATCGAGCCAGGACCACGAAACCGATGAAGAAATCGCTTGGCCGCACGAAATCCGTATGGGCACAGTCGCCAGCTTTCTGGATCGGAGCGGGACTCACCGCCGAAGCGCCGGTCGCATTGATAGTCATGAGTATGGATTCCAACAAACGGACAGCCGTGCTGGATTACCTGCTGGGGAGTCCGGTGCGCATCGCAGCTACGATCGTTGCTTCGTTTCTGCTGATCTTTCTAGTTGCTTGGGTAGCTCACCGCCTAGGGTTGGGCGACGACTAACCCAGCATCGTGCGCCAAGCCTGCCAAGAAGAACAACGCCAGTATCGCTGAGCGCTTCGTCGGCTGTCGACAGTGATCCACAACCTTGGTTTCGACGCTCGCCATGAGAGGTCCTGTTGATGACGGCGAATTGGAGACCCGCGATACCGACTGGGCCCACGACTGGACACCCACAGCACGCGACTGAACCGGAGGATTTGGACATCCACCGAACCGGAGGATTAGACACCACCGTAAGGAGCCAGAGGATTTTCAGAGGATTTGGACACCCACCAAATCTTCGACACCAACCCCAAGCTGCACTTCGTGGCCAACGGAGAGCGCCGTAACTGAACCGCCGGAACTTAAACGGAGATCGAAGAGACTCTTGAGTGGCTGTCCAATGTGATCCGGTCCAAAGTGATGCGATCGATGCCCCCCAAGGGTGGTCGCCCGAATCCGTTGCTGCAGCAACCGTTTACCGACAAGACCCGCTGTACATCCTCTTGGTCCGGCGATTCCATTGCTCTTGTTCCGAAGCTGCATATATGTTTCAAGAAGCGTTCACGCTTAGGAGACCGAAGGAGAGCCCGTGCAACCGCTACAGCTCAAGACACCGCGATAGGAGCTCGTTCTCGAAGCCACCGAGGCGGTGCTAGCGCGAATCGAGGCATTGCCGGCGGCTGACCGCGCGCAAGTCTCACCCGCATGGCTCGAGCAACTGCAGTCGAATCCGCCGAGCGCTTGGACTCATGGTTTTGCAATTCGGGAACCGCTTTCCGGAAAAACCGTTGGGAGCTGCGCTTTCAAAGGACCACCCAATGAAGAGGGACTGGTAGAGATCGCGTATGCCATCGATCCCGAATGGCAAGGGCGCGGCTACGCCAAAGAGGCAGCGGCAGCTCTAGTGGAGTTGGCCTACCAGCTCGGTGCGTCCGTCGTGATCGCGCACACATTGCCAGAGACCAATGCATCTACATCCGTGTTGAAGTCATGTGGATTCGAACACCTCGGCGAAGTGGTCGACCCTGACGATGGGCTAGTGTGATCTTCCCCCGAAATCGTGGACACGCTGCTAAGCAACTTTGCTCATCGCC
>CALEKY010000001.1 GCA_937902995.1 uncultured Sinobacteraceae bacterium | reverse complement strand
TCAGCGACTACCGGTTCGTGTGGAAGGACAAGATCTTCAACATCGGCGTCAGCGTGGGGTTGGTCGAAATCTCGCGCGAGAGCGGTGCGCCCGAAGAGCTCATGAGCGCGGCGGACTCGGCCTGTTACGTCGCGAAGAAGCAAGGCAATCACGTTCATGTGTATTCCGCGCGCGACGAAGCCGTCGCGCGGCACCGCGGCGAGATTCAGTGGCTGCAACGGCTCCAGACCGCGCTCAAGGAGAATCGGTTCGAGTTGATGGCCCAGCCGATCGTTGCGACGGGAACGACCGTGAAAGAAGGCCCGGCGCTCGAAGTGCTGCTGCGCTTGCAGGACGAGAACGTGCCTGGCGGCATTTCGCCGGTGGAATTCCTGCGCGCAGCCGAACGTTATCGGCTCATGTCCGATGTGGACCGCTGGGTCGTCAGCACGGCGCTGACCGCGCTCGGCCGCGGCGGCATTCGTTTGCCGCCGAATCGCTGCTTGGCCATCAATTTGTCAGGGCAGACGCTCGGGGATCCGACATTCCTCGAGTTCGTCGTCGATTGCCTGGATCGTACCGGCGTGTCGCCCGATCAATTGTGTTTCGAAGTGACCGAGAATTCGGTCATTCAAAACATCGAGCACGCCCAGCGCTTCATTGGCGTGCTGCACAGCATGGGATGCCGCTTTGCGTTGGACGATTTCGGCCGTGGTCTCTCGTCGTTCGGCAATCTCAAGAATCTCTCGCTCGATTATTTGAAGATCGACGGCACTTTCATCCGCAACTTGGCAGCAGATTCGGTCAACCAAGCGATGGTCGCTGCCATGATCAAGCTGGCGCGCACGCTCAACTTCCAGGTCGTTGCCGAACAGGTCGAAGACGGCGGCGCGCTCGAGGCCGCAAAGCGCATGGGTGTCGATTTCGTCCAAGGCTATTACCTGGGTCGCCCGCAGCCGCTGGCGAAGGCGGTGGCGCGCGCGAGCGCGTAGGCGCGAATGCGCGGGCTGTAGGCTGTAGGGACGTTCGGGCTGTGTACGTCCGGGGGCCTGGGCCCCGGGGCTCTGGGCACTGGTCAGAAGAGGTTGCTCACGCCGCGACAGTGCGCTGGTGCCGGCGGTCTTCTTTGTCCACGTTCCCTCTTTCGCGTCTCGACCTGATCGAGAGCTCTAGCGTCCTTCGTCCGAGCTTGGCAGTTCGACTCGGTGGGCAGTTCAAGCGCGGCCGGGCCAGGCTCCAACGGGCAGGATTTTCGCAGCTTGAATCGCTGAGTAATAAAAAAGTCGGCTGCATTTGCTGCAGCCGACTTTTTGGTGCGCCTTGTTCAGGAAGGCTGAGAGGGCAAGCGATGGTTTAGGCGCCTTCAGGCGGCCTCTAGCCAGCGCCAGTGCCCAGCGCCCTTTCGTGCCGCTTCAGAGAAGCGGCACGATGAGCAGCGCGACGATGTTGATGATCTTGATCAGCGGGTTGATCGCGGGACCGGCGGTGTCCTTGTACGGATCGCCGACGGTGTCGCCCGTGACCGCGGCCTTGTGCGTCTCGGAACCCTTGCCGCCGAAGTTGCCTTCCTCGACGTATTTCTTGGCATTGTCCCAGGCGCCGCCGCCGGTGCACATCGAGATCGCGACGAACAAGCCGGTGACGATCGTGCCGATCAGCAAGCCGCCGAGCGCACGAACGCCAGCGCCTTCGCCCATCAGGTAGTTCATGCCGAACGCAACGGCGACCGGCACGAGGATCGGCAACAGCGACGGAATGATCATTTCCTTGATCGCCGCGCGCGTCAGCATGTCGACGGCCTTCGAATAGTCGGGCTTGGCCGTGCCTTCCATGATGCCTTTGATCTCGCGGAACTGACGGCGCACTTCGATCACGACCGAGCCTGCGGCGCGACCGACGGCTTCCATCGCCATGGCGCCAAAGAGGTAGGGCACGAGACCGCCGATGAACAGACCGATGATCACGGCCGGATCGGAGAGGCTGAACTCTTGCAGCTTGCCCACCGCTTCGAGGTTGTGCGTGTAGTCGGCGAACAGCACGAGCGCCGCCAGGCCTGCGGAGCCGATGGCGTAGCCCTTCGTGACGGCCTTAGTCGTGTTGCCAACTGCATCGAGCGCGTCGGTGATCTTGCGCACGTCCTTCGGCAGACCGGACATCTCGGCGATACCGCCGCCGTTGTCGGTGATCGGGCCGTAGGCGTCGAGCGCGACGATCATGCCGGTCATCGAGAGCATCGCGGTCGCAGCGATGGCGATGCCGTAGAGGTCGGCGATTTCATACGCGCCCCAGATCGAGGCGCAGACGGCGAGCACCGGCCATGCGGTCGAGCGCATCGAGACGGCCAGACCCGCAATCACGTTCGTGCCGTGACCGGTCTGCGAGGCTTCGGCAACGCGACGCACCGGGCTGTACTCGGTGCCCGTGTAGTACTCGGTGATCCAGATGAGCGCAGCCGTGAGGGCCAAGCCGATGACCGCGCAGATGAACATGTCCGTCGCGCGATCGCCCATGAGCGCATCGCTGACGAAATAGAACGCGATCAGCGCCAGGATGCCGGAGACCGCAGTGCCGCGGTACAGCGCCGACATGATCTTGCCGCCTTCGCCGGCCTTCACGAAGAAGGCGCCGATGATCGAGGCGATGATCGAAACGCCGCCCAGCGCGAGCGGGTAGAGCACGTACCGGATGTCGAGCCCGCCGTCGGCCGCCGTGAACATCAAGCCGCCGAGCACCATCGTCGCGACGACCGTCACCGCGTAGGTTTCGAACAAGTCGGCGGCCATGCCGGCGCAGTCGCCGACGTTGTCGCCCACGTTATCGGCGATCACCGCCGGGTTGCGCGGGTCGTCTTCCGGAATACCGGCCTCCACCTTACCGACGAGGTCCGCGCCGACGTCCGCGCCCTTGGTGAAAATGCCGCCGCCCAAGCGGGCGAAGATGGAAATCAGCGAGCCGCCGAACGCCAGACCGACCAGTGCGTGCAGTGCATCGCGATCGGCACCGAGCAATGCGAAGTAGCCCGAAACGCCGAGCAGGCCGAGGCCGACGACGAGCATGCCGGTGATGGCGCCGCCGCGGAACGCAACGGTGAGCGCGGGATTCAAGCCGACGCTCGCCGCTTGTGCCGTGCGCACGTTCGCTCTGACCGAGACGTTCATGCCGATGAAGCCGGCCACGCCCGAGAGCACCGCGCCTACCGCAAAGCCGCCTGCGGTCTGCCAATCGAGCGCCAAACCGAGGAGCACGAACAACACCGCGCCGACGATCGCGATCGTCGAGTACTGGCGGTTCAAGTAAGCCTTGGCGCCTGCTTGAATCGCCGCAGCGATTTCTTGCATGCGGTCGTTACCCGCAGGCTGTTTGTTGATCCACCCGAACGAAAACACGCCGTACAGCACGGCCAAAAGGCCAGCGCCGATTGCGAGCCAAAGCGCAGCATCAGTGGACATGAATTTCCTCCCCCCGAGGGATTCGTTATCGAAAACAGTTCGTATCGGGCCCGGGAAACCGCGCTGAATTGTGCGAATCTCCCGGAAAAATGGCGGGCGACTATACCATAAAGGTCGTGCTCAGCTTTTTCTTCACGGCCGCGTTCTTCAGCTTGACGTACTGCGGCAACCCGTTCTCGTAGGGCGGGTAATCTTCTCCCTGAATGAGCGGGCTCAAGTACCGCCGTGCCTTCGCGGTGATATGGAAGCCGTCGGGCGTAATGAAGTCACGCGGCAGCATCTTTTCCTTGTTGGCCACATCCTCCAGGCGTGCGATGCCGATCTTCCATTTGTACGGACGGTCGGAGACGCGGACGATTGTGGGCATCACCGAATTGTGTCCTTTGAGGGCAAGCTCCACGGCTGCCTTGCCGACGGCGTAGGCCTGCTCGACATCGACTTTCGAGGCGATGTGGCGGGCGGCACGCTGCAAGTAGTCGGCGACGGCCCAGTGATATTTGTACTTGAGCTTCTCCTTCACGAGCTGAGCGATGACCGGCGCGACGCCGCCGAGCTGGGCATGGCCGAAAGCGTCGCGTAGCCCCGCATCGGAAAGGAACTTGCCTTCTTTGTTCTTCACACCCTCGGAGACGACGATCGAGCAATAGCCGTAGCGCTCGACCGATTCCTTCACGCGTGCACAGAAGGCGTCTTCGTCGAACGTGATCTCGGGAAACAGGATCACGTGAGGCGAATCGCCGTCGCGCTCGGCGGCGAGGCCGCCGGCGGCTGCGATCCAGCCTGCGTGACGGCCCATGACTTCGAGAATGAACACTTTCGTCGACGTTTTGGCCATCGAGGCCACATCGAAGCCGGCTTCGCGGATCGACACCGCGACGTACTTGGCGACCGAGCCGAAACCGGGACACGTATCCGTGATCGGCAGGTCGTTATCGACCGTTTTCGGTACGTGGATGGCCTGCAGCGGATAACCGGTCTTCTCGGCGAGCTGCGCAACCTTCAGGCACGTATCTGCCGAATCTCCGCCGCCGTTGTAGAAGAAGTAGCCGATGTTGTGCGCCTTGAAGACTTCGATCAGGCGCTCGTACTGGGCCGGGTCGTCCTCGAATTTCTTGAGCTTGTAGCGCGCCGAGCCGAATGCGCCCGCCGGCGTATGCCGCAACGCCCGAATCGCAGCCGGAGATTCCTTGCTCGTGTCGATCAAGTCTTCCGTGAGCGCACCGACGATGCCGTGACGGCCTGCGTACACTTTGCCGATCTTGGCCTTGTGCTTGCGGCAGGTTTCGATCACGCCGCATGCGGATGCGTTGATCACCGCCGTGACTCCTCCGGATTGAGCGTAAAAAGCGTTGCGTGGCTTCGTGGCGGGCATTGCACACCTCGTTCGTGGAATCGCTGATGATTGATCGAAGCATAGCAGGCGCGCTGGGCGCTGGGCTCTGGTGCTGGTCAGCGTCCGAGTTCGCGTGCCTGTCTTCGAAAGCAAGACTCGCAGACAGCAGACGAGCAAGCGCGCACTGCGAACGCGCTGCGCGCACAACGCGTGATCGAAGTTGAAGTTGCGGTGCGAGAATCGTTCGAGCGTGAGTCGTCTCGGGTTTGGTTCCGAAGCCCTTTTCTGACCAGAGCCCAGGGCCAGAGCCCAGAGCCCGAGTTTTGGCGCTGGGCGCCAAAACGGCTCCCCAGTACCCACAAACCCGCCGTTTACTGTAGGGTAGCGGCTCTTTTGGACGAGGCTCAGGATCGAAAGATATGCGGATCGTATTGTTGGGTGCGCCAGGCTCTGGCAAGGGGACACAGGCGCAGCGTCTGCAGGCCAAGTACGGCGTGCCGCAAGTGTCATCGGGCGACCTGTTGCGCGATGCAGTCGCGCGCGGGACCGAGCTCGGCCGTCAAGCGAAGGCCGTCATGGAAGCCGGTCAGCTCGTCTCGGATGACATCGTGCTCGGGCTGATTCGCGATCGGCTCAGCCGGCCCGATGCCGCGAACGGATTCATCCTGGATGGATTCCCGCGCACCATCGAGCAGGCGAATGCGCTCAACGAATTGCTCGCAGAGCTCAATCAGCCGTTGGATGCAGTGCTGCTGCTCGACGTCCGTCGCGAGACGCTCATGCAGCGTTTGGCCGGCCGGCGCATCTGTCCGCAATGCGGCACTGTGTACAACGTGCACACGATGCCGGAGGGTACGACGACCTGTGCAAAGGACGGCGCCGAGCTGTATCAGCGGCCCGACGACAAGGAGGAAGTGATCGCAAATCGTCTGGAGGTCTACGAGCGCCAGACTCGCCCGCTCGTCGCTCACTATTCTCAGCTGGGTCTGTTGCGGGAAATCGCCGGCGAGGGCGAGCTCGACGAGGTGTTCGAGCGTATGGAAGCGGCAGCGCTTGCGAAGCCGGTACCGCCTGAAGCCGTGACGGTCGAGCAAGCAAGCCCGCAGAAGCCCGCGCGCAAGAAGAAGGTCGCGGCAAAGAAGGCGGCAACCAAGAAACCCGCAAAAACCCGGGCCAAGGCTAAGGCAAAGGCGAAAACCAAAACCAAGGCGAAAACCAGGACCAAGGCCAAGACCAAGACGACGGCTAAGAAGCGCAGTGCAGCTGCGCGAAGTGTGCGCAAGGCGAAAGCCAAAGCGACCAAGCCGCAGCGTCGGACGACGAAAAAGACGGTCCGTAAGGCCGCGAAGCGCCCAGCACGCAAAACCGCTCCGCGGCGTAAGAAGTGACCGACTAACCGGGCGCCAGCGCGAGCGCGAGAAGCTCTTCGCCGATCGCGCTGCGTCGCCACCCGGAAGCGATGTTCTGCGTGCGTCCGGAGAAGACCAGCTGCTCGATGTCGCGACGCGTAGCGAGCAGCTCCGGTGCGATCTTCATTTCCTCGGCGCGCTTGCGCACGACCGACATCAAGCGGGTCACGCGAGCGACTTGATCGGGATCCGGTTTCTCAGGCAGCTCGTACTCGGGTTCCTTGTGCGCTTCGCGCCGCGCTTGCTCGGCGATGGCCAGAAACTCGTCGCCGTTCTTGCGGACGACGCCGGCCGGCAGCTGGCGAATCTGTTCGAGATCGGCCGCCGACGCAGGAAGCCGCTCGGCGATCTCTCGCAATGCTTCGTCGGAAAGAATCCAGCCCCGCGGTCGATCGTGTTTCATGGCCTTCTGTTCTCGCCAAGCGGCCAAGAGCTTTGCGGCGAGCCGCTGAGCCGGTTTGAGTCGATCCAGGCCCTTGAGTCGACGCCAGGCCTCATCGGGGTCGGTGCGGAAAAGCGCCGGATCTTCGAGTTTGCGCGTTTCCTCTAGCAGCCACTCGAGCCGTCCAGTCTCGGCGAGCGCATCCCGCAGATCGCGATATAGCGGGACGAGATAACGAACGTCGTCGGCCGCGTAGCTCAATTGCTCGGCGCTCAACGGGCGGCGCGTCCAGTCCGTGCGAGCATGACCTTTTGCGAGCGTTCGCCCGAGCCGTGCCGCCACGAGGCTTCCGTAACCGATCTGCGCGGGATGACCGAGAAACGCCGCTGCGAGCTGGGTATCGAAAATCGGTCCTGGAATTCTGCCGCCCTCGGGAACGGCAACGCCGGCTACGCTCGAGCGCGGCGCTTGCGACAGCACTTCGAGGTCCTGACGTGCCGCGTGCAGGACTTTCACACGATTGCGGTCGTCGAGCAGATCCCACAAGGGCTGCAGGTCGTCGAGCGCAAGCGGATCGACCAGGACGCAGCCGTCCGGCGTCGCCGCCTGAATCAGGCACAGCGCGGCGTAGTACGTGCTCTCGCGCATGAATTCGGTGTCGAGCGCGATGAAATCCGAGCGCGACAGCAGATCGATCGCCTGCTCGAGATCTGCGCGCGTCGACACGTAGAGAGGATCGGACATGAGTAGTTGATAGTTGATAGTTGACAGCGAAGAGTGTAAGTCAGGCTCGAATTGCATCCAGGCGATACAAGCGTCGAGTTTGCCGATGGTGAGTCGTTCGCTGCTCGACAATCAACCCGCTGTCGGCTGAACGAGTTTTCTTCGCTATCAACTATCCACTGTCAACTGTCAACTCACCATGCATCTTCACATCCTCGGCGTCTGCGGCACGTTCATGGGCGGTATCGCGGCGCTCGCCAGGGCGGCGGGGCATCGCGTGACCGGCTCCGATCAGAACGTATATCCGCCGATGTCCGATCAGTTGGCTGCGCTCGGCATCGAGCTCATCGAAGGCTATGACCCGAAGCAACTCGAGTTGAAGCCGGACATCGTCGTGGTCGGCAATGTCATGAGCCGCGGCAATCCACTCGTCGAGGCGTTGCTCGACAGCGGCATGCCTTACACGTCGGGTCCGGAATGGCTGGCGCGGCACGTGCTTGCAGGGCGCTGGACGCTTGCGGTAGCAGGCACGCACGGCAAGACCACGACTTCGAGCATTCTCGCATGGATTCTCGAATACGCGGGGCTCGAGCCGGGATTCCTGATCGGCGGTGTGCCCGGCAACTTCTCGACGACGGCGCGATTGGGCAACGGCAAACACTTCGTCGTCGAAGCCGACGAATACGACACTGCGTTCTTCGACAAACGTGCGAAGTTCGTCCACTACCGGCCGCGCACTGCAATCCTGAACAATCTCGAACACGATCACGCGGACATCTATCCGGACGTCGCGGCCATTCAATGGCAGTTCCATCAGTTGCTGCGGATGGTTCCTCGCAACGGGTTGATCGTTGCGAACGCCGGATCGCCGCACGTCATGGAAGTGATCGAACGAGGTTGCTGGACGCCCGTCGAGCGCTTTGCATCGAGCGCTGAGCACAATGCCGCTTGGACCGTCGATGCAGAATCCGAAAGCGACTTTTCGCGGTTCGTCATCCGGGAAGGCGAACGCGAGATCGGCGAGGTGCAGTGGTCGCTCGTCGGCCGCCACAACGCAGAGAACGCGCTCGCCGCGATTCTCGCCGCACGCCATGCCGGCGTTGCCGTGAACGATGCGATCGCCGCGCTGAAGGACTTCGCAGGCGTGCGGCGTCGCATGGAAGTCCGCGGAGTGGTTCGCGACATCGCGGTGTACGACGATTTCGCACATCATCCGACGGCCATCGAAACGACGATCGATGGGCTACGCAGACGCATCGGCGCAGCGCGCTTGGTGGCTGTGTTGGAACCGCGCTCCAACACCATGAAGCTCGGCACGCATCGCGATGCGCTCGCAAAGTCGCTCGAGCGGGCCGACGTCGTGTGGCTATATCAAGGACCCGGTGTGCAGTGGGATGTCGCGGGCGCAGTGGCAAGTCTCGGCAACCGCGCACACGTGGCGACGGACATCGATGCGCTCGTCGAGGATCTCAATCGGACGTTGCAGCCCGGCGATCATGTGTTGATCATGTCGAACGGCGGGTTCGGCGGCATTCACGGCAAGCTCCTTGAAAGGCTCGCTCGTGACCCGTGACTCGTGACTCAATGGGGTCGATGGAGTCTGCCGCCAGCGCCGCAACCGAAGCCAATGGAAACGATCCCGCTTTTTCCGCTGCACACCGTCCTGTTTCCGGGCGGTCCGCTCAAGCTGCGGATCTTCGAGCCGCGTTATCTGGACATGGTCGGCCGTTGCATGCGCGAGAACGCGGTGTTCGGCGTGGCAATGATCGTGGAGGGCGTCGAAGCGGGTGGGCCGGCAACGACGGCGTCCGTCGGCACATCCGCACGCATCGTCGATTTCGAGCAATTGCCGGACGGGCTGCTCGGCATCACTGCCGTGGGCGAGCGAAGTTTCCGGATTCATTCGACCAGTCTCCAAGCGGATGGGTTGAATCTCGCCGAAGTCGAATGGCTCGATAGCGAACCTTCGTTGCCGGTTCCCGAAGACTGCGAACCGTTCGTGACACTCTTGCAGCGGGCGTTGCCGGAGCTTGCGCCGCTGTACGATTTCACGCCCGTGTCCTACGAAGATGCTGCGTGGGTCGGCGCGCGGCTCGTCGAGCTGTTGCCGTTGCCGCCGGCGGAAAAACAGCTCTGCTTGGAGATGCGGGATCCGCTCGAGCGCCTCAATCATTTGCGCTCGCGCGTTCAGCTCGCGGTCGACGATGCAGGCTAAGCCGCTTGACTCTGTCGTCGCGTAGCGACCCAGAACGCGAGCAGGATGAGTGCGATCCATCCGAGCGCTCCCCATCCGATCACGCCGTCATAAGAACCGACGATCCAGCCGGCTGGCGACGCATTGTCGACGTACGAGACCTGTCGCACGAATTGAATCGTGCAGACCCATGCGGCATGTAAGCCAATGCAGGCGGCAATCGCGCCGGTGCGCGCTCGGACGAAAGCGAGGAGCACGCCGACCGCGAATAGCGCGAGCAACGAATCGACGAGCTCGAGCGGCGCGGCGTATTTCTCCAAGAGCTTGGAGAGCACCGCAAACCCGGTGCTCCATTCGATCTCTTCGCGCGGCAAGCGCAATCGCCCGCCGAGAAAGTGCACGGAGGCGTACAACAGGCTCGGCAAGACGATCGCGAGCGCTTCGCCGGATTCGCGCTTGACGGCCGTGTACAAGGCGCCGCGAAAGAACGTTTCTTCGATCAATGCGACGACCAAGCCGCTCAAGAGGCCGCTTGCGAGCAAGCCGGCAACAGTACCGACGTTCCATACGATCTCGGGCTTCGGCTCGCGAACATCGAGTCCGAACAACGTGAGCAAGAGCGGCACCATGACGGCGGCGCCCGCCAACAAGCCAATCGCGAACTGACGGAAGAACTGCGCTTTCGGCAAGCCGTAGCCGAGCGCCTCCTTGTTGGCGACGCGCCAGCGCCTGAAGATGAAAATCAAACCGATGAATGCGACGAGCATTGCAATGCGGTGCATGACGCGATGGATCGGTTGATCGGAAACGAGCCCGACGAGCAGCCAAGCGGGATACGCGAGCGCCGAGGCGACGACCAAGGCTGCGATGAGGAAGGCGACCAGAGCTAGGAACGACCGCATGGTTGAATCGGCGTCTCGAAAGGTTGGTTAACTCGAAACTAAGGGAGTTGGGCCGTGCATCGCCTGCATTACTCGATGAATGCACGGAAATTCGCTCGCGAGCCCAAGCGTGCGACTGCTGTAATGGTTCGGCGTTCGTTCCACCGATTCTGCAAGGAGGCACCCATGGACGATTCGAAAGTCGTTGCAATCCTGTCCGCGTTGGCGAAGGGCGTCAATCCGTTCACCGGCGAAGTGACGCCGCCCAACAGCCCATATCAGCATGCCGATGTCGTTCGTGCGTTGTATGCAGCGCTCGAACGATTCAAGACGCCGGTTGAGACACGCTCTCGGCAGCGATCCGATCTACCGGCGAACGTCGGCAAGCCCTGGAGCGAAGAAGACGATCGGCGGCTGCTCGCCGAATTCGATCGAGGCCGTCGACCCGCCGAGCTTGCACGGGAATTCGGACGGACGCTGGCGGGTATCGAAGCGAGATTGGAGCGGCTGGGGCGAATTACCGCGAGCGAGCGCAAGACTGTGAATCGCTACTCGCGAGAGCGGAGCGGAGAGCGCACTGCAGCCACTTGATCGGCAATGCGTCGCTCGATTGCGACACGAGACCGAAGCGTTCGTGTGCAGAGCAATCGCACGCCCGTGGATGGACAACGATGAGCCCTGAGCGTGCGATCTGCTCTGATATACTCGAACGCACCTTCCTCGGTTCGACGGAACGATGCCCCTCAACTCGATCCACGACAGGATTCGCGCTGAAACGTCCGAGGCGCATCCGTTGCGAGTGAACGTCATCGGCAAGTCCAATGGCGTCGGACTGGCTCGAGACATGAAATTGCTGCGCGATGCGCTATGTGCGATCGGTTGCGAAGTGACGGAGCTCGCCATCGACAAGAAGGGCTCGCGCGTACGCCGGTCTTTCCTCGTTCAGTGCGGTGTGAGAATCATGCGTCGGTTCGCACCGCGGCTTCGGCAACGTGCGGACGTGAATCTGATGCTCGAGCACGTCTGGATGCAGCATCTCCCATTCGCTCGATTCAATGTCGCGATACCGAATCCCGAATGGTTCGATCGGCGCGATTGCCGATTCTTGGGGCAGATCGATCACGTCTGGGCCAAGACCCGCTACACGCAGCAGGTTTTTCAAGCGAAAGGTGCCAGCGCGAGCTTCGTGGGGTTCGATAGCGAGGATCGCTACGATCCAACGGTTCCGAGGCGTCGCAGCTATTTTCATCTTGCCGGCAAGAGCGTAACGAAAGGAACGGATCGCCTGCTTAGAGTATGGAGCCGACATCCCGAGTGGCCGCCGCTGACCGTGGTGGCTCACTCGCCTCGGGAATCCTGGCACCGCGCCGCGAACATTCACATCATGACGGGTTATGTGAGCGACGAGCAGCTCAGGGCCTGGCAGAACGAAAACATTTTTCACTTGTGTCCATCGATCGCCGAGGGGTGGGGTCACTACATCGTCGAAGCCATGAGCGTGGGCGCCGTGACGATCACCACAGCCGCTCCGCCGATGAACGAGCTCGTGAGCGAAGAGCGGGGCATCCTGGTGGCTGCCCGCCCAGCCGCGCCGCAGTGTTTGTCGACGACCCATCAGGTCGACGAGGCCGCGCTCGAAGCAGCCATCGAACGCACCTTCGAGATGTCAGACGAGGAGTGCGCGTCGGTCGGCGAGCGTGCGCGAAGCTGGTTTCTGCAGAACAAGCGTGGCTTTCCGGAGCGCCTTCGTGCTGCGCTCCATGCGTTGCAATTGGCGCCTGTGCCCCACGTCGGCAATCCTGTGCTCGAGAAGAACAATCGGTCGATCGCCTGAGGTCTCGTTCGCATGAAAAGTCTGTCGCGCCGGGTGCTGGAACGGCTCGTCGCCCGGCGGCCGCGCCGAGCTCTGCAATTGAGCTGCGCTCATCTGAACGTTGTTGCCGTCGAGTTACGCGTTCCCGAAGACAGTCCGCTTTACTCGAGCGCCGGCGGGGCCACGGTCGAGCTGCCGATCGACGAAGTCATCGCACCCGACGTGCTCGATCGAGGCCGCTGGCAAACCGATGTGCTCGAGTTGTTCAAAGCGCATGCGCCGGCGCAGCCATGCGTGCTGCTCGATATCGGTGCCAACGTGGGGCTGATGACGCGGCAGTTGGTTCATGCTCTGCCGCAAATCGTGGCTGCGGCGTGTTTCGAGCCGCACCCTGCGAGCTTCAAATACTTGCAGCGTAACCTGAGTCATCTTCCGCAATGCCATCCCGTGCAAGCGGCGGTGGGGATGGCGGGAGGGGATCTCGTCTTCTATCAGGATTTGCGCAACGCCGGGAATTATTCGCTCAATCCGGATGCCATGCGCGGGCAGCGATACACGACGACGAGAGTTCGCGGCGTGGCTGCCGATGAAGCCGAATTGCTCGCGCCGTTCGAACCGTCGCAACGCACCTTGCCGATCGTGTGGAAGTCGGATACGCAGGGGTTCGACGAACGTATCGTGACGTCGTTGTCGGATGCGTTTTGGGCGCAGGTGCATTGCGGGGTCATGGAAGTTTCGCGGATCGATCGCCCGCAGTTCGATCGCAATCGTCTCGGCGCCATTCTCGAGCGTTTCGCCGTGCGCTGTTTCGCCGACGATCCGCAACGGACCGTGCCGGTCGAGGAAGTGCTCGAGTTCTCGCAAGGCATGGACAATCGACACCGCGACGTGTTCTTTGCGCGTAGCTGAATCGGGACACTTCTGCACCGTCGGCGAGCTGCAGGTACACTGCGTCCTGACTCATCGAGTGCTGTGTTGTCCATGAGATTTCCGTTCACGATTCTGTCGGATCGCACGCGGCATCTGGCTCTGATGCTGCTCTTGCTGGCCGGTCTCGCGATCGAATCGCCGGTCCACGCGCGCGGCGTGAGTCCCTATCTGCCGATGAACATGGCCCCCGAGATCGAGCGCGATATCGAGAGAGTCCTGATCTTGGCGGATCAGGCGGTCACGCGACGTCCGTTTGCGGCGGCTGCCGTGCTCGACGCATTGCCGCACGCCTGCCGCATCGACATCTCGTTGTGCAGACGCGTGCGCGAGTACTTGAACGGGTATATGCGCACCGCCGGCTTGAATCACGCGGGCGTCGAAGGCGGCTCGAGCGACGTGTCTTCTGCCGGCAGGCCGAATCAACGCGGCATGTTTCAGGGCGATGACTGGTCGGCATCCGTGCAGGCCTACTGGCAGCCGGGCGACTTCTTCCTGGTTCAGCTAGGAGGCATGGCGTACCCAGGCGAGGCGACGCCGGCGGGTTCGTGGGTCAGCGTCGGCAGCGAGTACGTGCAACTGGATATCGGTTATCGCGAACATTGGTGGTCGCCGATGACCGATAGCAGCATGCTCGTGAGTACCAACGCACAGCCGATGCCGGGCGTTACGTTGTCGAACTACACGCCCATTTCGCGGTTGGGCGTTCGATACGAGATCTTTGCGGCGCGCATGAGCCGCGTCGACGACATCTATTACCAGGGAGGGCAAGCAACGGGTAATCCTCGTCTAGCGGGGCTGCATGTTTCGATCGAGCCGGTGCCCGGCTGGTCATTGAGCGCGAGCCGTTTGCTTCAGTTCGGAGGTGGTCCCCGCGGCGCATCGTTTCGCGACTTCTTGCGTGCATTTCTGAAACCGACCAAGTACGACAACATCAGCGACGAACTCTCACGGGATGAGCAGTTCGGCAATCAGATCGCCGCTTTCTCTACGCGAA
This sequence comes from uncultured Sinobacteraceae bacterium, assembly GCA_937902995.1. Taxonomy (GTDB): domain Bacteria; phylum Pseudomonadota; class Gammaproteobacteria; order Steroidobacterales; family Steroidobacteraceae; genus Steroidobacter. The sequence continues at coordinate 46,521 of CALEKY010000001.1, read as the reverse complement.
TGGTGTTTCCGGGTGCGACGCCTTTCAGTGTCTACTTCGAGTACGCAGGCGAGGACGGGTCTCGCTTGGAGGGATGGCGGTTGGGGAACGCGGCCTTGTCCGCTGGAATCGACATTCCTTACTTGTGGAATCGATTCGATTTCACTTACGAGATCTCCGATTGGCAGAACGGTTGGTATGTCAACAACGTGTACCCGCAGGGCACATCGAACCATGGGCGCGTCATCGGTCATTGGGGCGCCGATGCGCGCGTGCTCCTCGATGCCATCGGCGCGCAAAGCCACATGGTGCGGCTGGGTTGGGCGCCGGCATTCGGCGGATTGTTCGATTTACGTTACCGAACTCTCAAGAACGAGGACTACTCGCAGTTCGATTATCGTCGCCAGCACGAGCTCTCGCTTGCTTATTTGCGAACCCGGAACGAGTTCACGGCGGGTGTAGAGGTGGCGGCGGGCGTCGATGTGTTCGACGAAGAATTCGCCCGGGTGAGCGGATTCCTGCGATTTGCGCCCGGGCAAAGGGCGGCGTCGTCTGCGCGGATGATCGATGCCGATATAGCGAGCCGCGCCGCACGTCTGACGTCCGTTTTCGTCGATGCAGGTGTGAACGCGAGTGAGCTCACATTCGATCCCTCAGACGGCGGCCTCACGCGAAGATACGAAGCTTCCACGACCGGCTTGCACGCCGCCATGGGCGTGCGGCGCAGAATGACCTCGAAATCGGATCTTGGCGTGCGCGTCGAGTTCGACGAAGTGGACGGGCTATCGCTCATCGGCGTTCGGGCGCTCGATTATCGGTGGCGCTTCGGCAAGCATCTTGCGCTGAGCGTGTTTGCCGGTGCGGCGCGATACGATGCTGCGACGGCGGCCTACGGCTATTACGGCGGATTGGGCCTGCAGTGGCGCGACATTGCGCCGGGCTTGCATCTGTCGCTCGATGTTCGTGCGAGCGACAAGATCGCGCGCGACCAGTTGCTGCCCGACGATCCGCAATCGGCGTGGGGCGACATGATCTACCAGATCTATGGTGCGACTCTGTATCTCAGCTACGACTTCTAAGAAGGGTTCATGGGTCTAGGCCGATACTTGCGTCAGCGTATAGCCGTACCGATCGTCGAGCGGCTCACGGCGCACGGGCAGTTGCTGGCGGAAACGCATTTGCGCGAGCTGCTGAGCAAGGCCCCGTACACCGATCCGGGCCGTCTCGAGCCCTACGGTTATCGGAGCTTTTCGCAGAACGACGAGGACGGGATCATCGAGGAGATCTTCCGTCGCATCGGCATCGAGCACCGCACGTTCGTCGAGTTTGGGGTGCAGGATGGAATGGAGAACAACTCGCGCCTGCTGCTGTATCAAGGTTGGCGCGGGTTGTGGATCGAGGCCGATAGCAAAGCGTGCGCTGCTATCCGACGCAATTTTTCCACTGAGCTCGGCGAGGGGCGGCTGCAACTGTTGAACGAATGGGTCACGCCCGCGAACATTGGGGAGCTCATTCGGTCGGCAGGCTTCGAAAATCTCGATCTGCTGAGCATCGACGTCGACGGTCCGGACTATTGGATCTGGGAATCGATCGAGATTCGTCCGCGCGTCGTCGTCATCGAGTACAACGCGAAGTTTCGGCCGCCGACGCGTTGGGTCATGGCGCAAAACACCCAGCGTCGCTGGAATTTCACCGACTATCACGGCGCTTCGCTACAGTCGCTTGCCGATCTGGGCGCCGCGAAGGGCTATCGCCTCGTGGGTTCCTGTCTGGCGGGCGTCAATGCCTTTTTCGTGCGCGACGATCTCGTGCAGGATCGCTTCGCGAAGGGCGATGCGGCCGCTTTCTTCAATCCGCCGCGCTACTACCTGCAGTACTTCATGGCCTGCGGCCATCCGCCGGGACCGTTCGGCCCATACGTGTCGAAGTAGCGCACGCGACCTAAACGCGCTGAAACACGCGGGCGGCTGCGGCCACTGTGGCCTCGACATCCTCTTCCGTGTGAGCGCTCGACACGAATCCGGCCTCGAATGCAGACGGTGCGAGATACACGCCTTCGGCGAGCATGCCGTGGAAGAAACGCTTGAAGCGTTCGACGTCGCACGCCATGACCTCGCGGAAATAGCGGACGGGCGACTTGTCGGTGAAGAACAGGCCGAACATGCCGCAGACATGATTCGTCGAGAACGGCACGTTCGCTGCACGCGCTGCGTTGGCGAGTCCTTCGACCAACTGCGTGGTGAGTTCGGCGAGCCGTTCATGGAAGCCCGGTACGCCGATGGCTTCGAGCGTTGCTAGTCCCGCGGCCATCGCAATCGGGTTCCCGGAAAGCGTGCCCGCTTGATACACCGGACCGAGCGGTGCGATGTGCTCCATGATGTCGCGCCGACCGCCGAATGCGCCGACGGGCATGCCGCCGCCGACGATCTTGCCGAGCGTCGTCAGGTCGGGCTTGATGCCGTAGAGCGCCTGCGCACCGCCGAGCGCGACGCGAAATCCGGTCATCACCTCGTCGAAAATCAACACCGCGCCGTGCTGATCGCAGACCGAACGCAGCGTCTCGAGAAAGCCTGGGACCGGCGGCACGCAGTTCATGTTGCCGGCGACGGGCTCGACGATGACGCAAGCGATCTCTTTGCCGAGGTTGTTGAACGTTTGCTGGACTTGGGCGATGTCGTTGTACGCGAGCGTGATCGTGTGAGCTGCGAGCTCGGCCGGCACGCCGGGCGAGGTCGGCACGCCGAAGGTCAATGCGCCCGAGCCCGCTTTGACCAGCAGCGAATCCGAATGGCCGTGGTAACAGCCTTCGAATTTCACGATCTTCGTGCGGCCGGTGAAGCCGCGCGCAAGCCGGATCGCGCTCATCGTCGCCTCGGTGCCGGAGCTGACCATGCGCACGAGCTCGATGGACGGCATCAGCTCGCAGATCTTCGCGGCGAGTTTCGTTTCGATCTCGGTCGGCGCGCCGAACGACAGCCCGAGAGGTACGCGTTCCTGGACGGCCTTGATGACGTTCGGATGTGCATGGCCGAGGATCATCGGGCCCCACGATCCGACGTAATCGATGTACTCGCGGCCGTCTGCGCCGTAGATCCGCGAGCCCTGCGCGCGCTCGATGAAGATCGGTTCGCCGCCGACGCCGCGGAATGCGCGTACCGGCGAGTTCACGCCGCCAGGGATGTAGCGGGCGGCTTCAGTGAATAAGGACACGGTCTTGGCTCCTTGCGAAGTCTTAGGCGCGCAGTGTACGGGTTTCGGAAAGCCTTGGTGATCGGCGGTGCGGAATTCCGGCGGCACCCGATACGGCAGAGCCTGCAAGAAATAGCCGGAATCGTGGCGAAGGCTTGCTCCTCCGCGGGCTTCTCGCTTTAATCGCGCGTCTTTTCAGTTACGGCGACACCCTCCTGCGATGAAAGCTTACATGTGCGTGATCTGCGGTTACGTTTACGAGGAGGAGAAGGGAGATCCCGTCGCTGGCATTCCTCCTGGAACACGCTGGGAGGACGTGCCGCTGTCGTGGCGCTGTCCCGATTGCGGTGCGGGAAAAGAAGACTTCGAGATGATCGAAGTTTGACGCTCAGCGTTTGATCCAGGCGAACGTCGCGATTCCGAGCAGCGTCATCCCGACCGAACCGAACAGGTGAATGGCCGCGGCTCCGCAAGCCCATGCGATCTGGCGCTGTTGAAGTAGCGAGACGATTTCCGCCGAGAACGTCGAGAACGTCGTCAGTCCGCCGCAGAACCCGGTAATGACGAACAGGCGCCACTCCATCGGCACGCCGGGCTGAAACGCGAAGAAGGCGATCGCCAATCCCACCAAGTATCCGCCGAGCAGATTGGCCGCTAGCGTACCGAACGGCAGCGTCGGAAGAATCGCGTTCAGGTGCGTGCCGAGCCACCAGCGCAACAGAGCGCCGAGACTGGCGCCGAGGCAGATGGCGAGAAGGGGTTTCCACATGCTCGTGATTCGTGATTCGAGGGGGATGGCGGATCGTGAGTAGTGAGTGGTGAGTAGTGAGTGGCTGGCGCGCGAGCGCGCTGTCGCAAGCCTACAGTCTACAGCCTGCGGCCTGATGGCCTCTGGCCGTCAATGCCGCACTACCCGATGCCCTCTCTTCTCCAATAACTCGATGACGCTGTCTTTGCCGACGAGGTGAAGTGCACCGACGATGACCAAGTAGTCGTCCTCGTCGTCGAGCAGCGCTTCGATCGGTGCAATCCATTTGCGATTGCGATCGACGGTCAAAGGCCGGTACAGATCCGGATACTCTTCGAAGCCTTCCGCCAGAACCTTCGCCAGACCCTGGGTATCGCCGGCGCGCCACGCCGAGATCAACTCGTCGATCTCGCGGCTCGCACGTTGCGTGTCTTCGACGGTGTAGAGCAGGAATTCGCGTTGGCGCGGCGCCGGTAAGCTCGCGAGCATCGAGAGCTGCTCGCGCAGTGTTTCGAGACCCAGGATCTCTTTCTTGTCCTTGGCGGCGAGCGCCACGAAGCGCTGCTCGATGCCGGCGTTCGGATCGAAGCCCAGCTTCATGATTTGTAGCTGTGCCAACGTGATGGCGGCCAGCCAGGGGCGGAAACGGTTGAGAAGGATGGGTTCGAAGCCGAGCGAGCGCGCGTACTCTGCGACTTTCGCATAGCTCTCCGCGCCGATCTGCGATTCCAGTGTCTCGCCCTCCGGGAGCATGCCGAGCTGGAGCGTCGCATTCTGAACCTCTACGGGATCCAGATCGTCCATGTCGATTTCCATGAGCAACCGCTCGGCGTCGGCATACGCATCTTTCACCTTTTGCGGGAGCTCATCGGTGGGTCGCAGGAAGTGCACGGAGCCGAGCAGATACACCGTGTTCGCCTTGCCTTTGAGCGACCAAAGGATTGCCTGTCCGTCGGCGCGTGCGGCCGAGGCGAACAGAAAACAAATCAGCAGCGCGAGGCCGCAGGAGGAAAGATGTCGCTGGCGCATCGTCGGATGATGCCCTTGCTCGAGATCGGGGGCCAGAGCCCGATCTCGTGACTCAGGCGACGCTGCGTTCCGCGTAGGCTTCGAGCCAGACAACTTCTGTGGCAATCGTCCCGTCGTGCATCAACTCGAGCACGCGATAGCCCGGCGGGCGGTTGTCTAGGGCGAAATCCGTGCTGCCCGGCAGGAACTGCGCGCACGTCGCGGGCGAGGCCATGAAACGCACGCCGTGGACGAAACTGTCGAGCGACTGATGAACGTGACCCCACAACACGCCGCGGACGTTCGGATGCTGACGCACGATCGCGAGAAATTCGTCCGCGTCCTCGAGTCCCACTTGATCGAGCCATTCGCTGCGCATCGCAATCGGATGGTGATGCAGGCAGATGAGGACGTGCTTGTTCGGATTCTGCGCAAGGACGGTGCGCAGCTGCGCAAGCCCTTCGCGACCGATGCGGCCCGAGGCGGAGTGCGCAACCCAGGTGTCCAGCAGCACGATGAGCCAGCGGCCGAACCCCTTTTCGCCGCCGACCTGAAAGGGTTCGCCGGCGAGCTCGTTGCGCATGTGATCGGGCAGATCGTGGTTGCCGGCGAGGCAGAGCACCGGAACCCGCGATTCGCCGAACACGTGGCGGATCCAGCGATAGCCTTCGGGATCGTCCTGCACGAGATCGCCCGTGAGCAGGATGCCGTCGGGGTTGTGGCAGCGACGATACGCGTCGGCGACGGCGGCCTGAAGCGCGGGGAGACACGCGATGCCTCGCAATCGTGCAACAGCGTCGCCCGAGAGATGCGTGTCGCTGAACTGTATGAGACGGAAAGACTGCATATGACGTCGTGTGAAGCTTCCGGGCCGTGCGGACACGACGTCGGACGACATAATCATCCTGTAGTGGACTCGAAGAAATCTTACCGGTCAGCTCGGTTGCAAAAGGGTGACCGAGGTCAAAACGTTCCACGCGCTGAGGCTCGGAGTCGCCAATTCTTGCGCTCCGTCTCACTGGTCGGCGAATCGTCAGCGGACACAGACAGTCGGCGTAGGTTTGGAGCAACACCGCTTGGCGGCAGGCGGAATGACATTCCGTCAATTGGGGAATCCTGAAACGGGTTGCGAACGACCCGCGGAAAGCCCGTTCGGCCCCTTGGTTCGACTGGCTCGATGGTCCAAAATGCGCGCCTTTTCAATCACCCTGGGAAGTTCCAAATGTCGTTGCATCGCCGGCAACTGGCTAATGCAATTCGTGCCTTGGCGATGGACGCCGTTCAGAAAGCGAATTCGGGTCATCCGGGCATGCCGATGGGCATGGCCGACATCGCGGAAGTGCTGTGGAACGACCACCTCAAGCACAACCCCGCCGATCCGCAATGGCCCGACCGCGATCGCTTCGTCGTCTCGAACGGCCATGGCTCGATGCTTCTTTATGCGCTCCTGCATCTGACCGGCTACCCGCTGCCGATGAGCGAGATCGAGCGTTTTCGGCAGCTCGGCTCGCATACGCCGGGCCACCCGGAGCACGATCCGAAGATCGGTATCGAGACGACGACCGGCCCGCTCGGCCAAGGGCTCGCCAATGCAGTCGGCATGGCGCTCGCCGAGAAGGCGCTCGCAGCGACGTTCAACCGGCCCGGCCACGAGATCGTCGATCACTACACGTACGTCTTCCTCGGCGACGGATGTCTGATGGAAGGCGTCTCGCACGAAGCTTGTTCGTTGGCCGGCACATTCGGTCTCGGCAAGCTCATTTGTTTCTACGACGACAACGGCATCTCCATCGACGGCGAGGTGCATGGCTGGTTTACCGACGACACGCCGAAACGCTTCGAAGCCTACGGTTGGCACGTCGTTCCGAATGTGGACGGGCACGATCCTGCGGCTATCGAGCGGGCTATTCAGCAAGCGAAGGCGGAAACGACTCGCCCGACCTTGATTTGCTGTAAGACGATCATCGGCTGGGGCGCGCCGAACAAGCAGGGCACCGAGGCGACGCACGGTGCGGCGTTGGGCGCCGACGAGGTCGCGGCGACGCGCAAGAACATCGATTGGCCGTACGAGCCCTTCCAGATTCCGACCGAAATTGCCGAGGCGTGGGATGCGCGTAAGCGCGGCGCAGCGGCCCAGTCAGCCTGGGAAGCCAAGTTTGCGGCGTACCAAGCGGCGTATCCCGAGCTCGCGGCGGAGTTCGAACGGCGCATGGCCGGCGAGTTGCCCACGAACTGGCCGCAAATCGTGGCGAGCTGTCTCGAACAAGCGGCGAAACAGAGCGGGGCGCTGGCGACGCGCCAATGCTCGCAGCAGGCTCTGAATGCGTTGGGCCCATCGTTGCCGGAGTTCTTCGGAGGCTCGGCCGATCTGACGGGCTCGAACAATACGAACCGTAAGGATTCGCGCGTTTGGAGCGCCAAGGAACCGACCGGAAATTACTTGCATTACGGCGTGCGCGAGTTCGGCATGGCCGCGATCATGAACGGCCTGGCGTTGCACGGCGGTTTCATTCCGTACGGGGGCACGTTCCTGGTGTTCTCCGATTACGCGCGCAATGCGCTCCGTATGTCGGCGCTGATGCGCCAACGCGCGATCTATGTCTTGACGCACGATTCGATCGGGCTCGGCGAGGACGGACCGACGCATCAGCCGATCGAACAATTGGCGAGCCTGCGCATCATCCCGAATATGGTGGTCTGGCGGCCCTGCGACGCGTACGAGACCGCGGTGGCCTGGGTGGATGCCGTCGAACGTCGCGACGGGCCGACGGCGCTCGCGCTCACCCGACAAGCCGTGCCGGCGCAACCGCGCAGCCCCGAGCAGCTCGCGAACGTGCGACGCGGCGGCTATGTGCTCAAGGACTGTGCGGGTACCCCTGAGGTCATTCTGATCGCGACGGGCTCGGAAGTGGCGCTCGCGGTCGAAGCGGCCGCGGCACTAGAACAAGGCGGACGCCGCGTACGTGTGGTCTCTATGCCAAGTACGAATGTGTTCGACGCACAGGACGAGGTATATCGGGAATCGGTGCTGCCGAGCAGCGTCGAACGTCGGGTCGCGATCGAAGCGGGTTCGCCCGAGACTTGGTGGCGCTATGTCGGCAGAAAAGGGACGGTAATCGGCATGACCTCGTTCGGTGCGTCGGCGCCCGCGAAGGACTTGTTCAAGCACTTCGGGTTTACGGTTGAAAACGTCGTGAAGGTAGTTCAGTCGATTCTCTGAGGGTCCCGCGTTGCGGGTTGATCGTCGACCGTCGCCGGTTCTCTCGAAACGCGAGCTGCGACTCGGCGGATCAATCATTCAGCAGTGGCCCGACATTTTCACTTGGAGCAGTCAATGAGCATCAAAGTCGGCATCAACGGGTTCGGTCGTATCGGGCGCATGGTTTTCCGCGCCGCCGTGCAGGATTTCTCGGACATCGAGATCGTGGGCATCAACGACCTGCTCGAGCCCGACTATCTCGCGTACATGCTGAAATACGATTCCGTGCATGGGCGCTTCAAGGGCGAGGTGGCGGTCGACGGCAATACGTTGATCGTCAACGGTAAGAAGATTCGTCTGACGGCCATCAAGGATCCGGCCGAGCTGAAGTGGGGCGATGTGGGCGCCGACATCGTCGTCGAGTCGACCGGCCTGTTCCTCACGAAGGAAGCCGCGCAGAAGCACATCTCCGCGGGCGCCAAGAAAGTCATCATGTCGGCCCCGTCCAAGGACGACACGCCGATGTTCGTGTTCGGTGTGAATCACAACACCTACGACGGTCAAGCCATCATTTCCAATGCCTCGTGCACGACGAACTGCTTGGCGCCCGTCGCCAAGGTGCTGAACGACAACTTCGGCATCAAGCGCGGCTTGATGACGACCGTGCACGCAGCGACGGCGACGCAGAAGACGGTCGACGGTCCGTCGAACAAGGATTGGCGCGGCGGCCGCGGCATCCTGGAAAACATCATTCCGTCGTCGACGGGAGCAGCAAAGGCCGTCGGCAAGGTGATTCCCGAGCTGAACAAGAAACTCACCGGCATGGCCTTCCGCGTGCCGACGTCGGACGTCTCGGTCGTCGACCTGACGGTCGAGCTGAACAAGGAGACGACGTACGACCAGATTTGTGCGGCGATGAAGGCCGCCTCCGAAGGTCCGATGAAAGGCGTGCTCGGCTACACGGAGGACAAGGTGGTCGCGACCGATTTCCGCGGCGATCCGCGCACGTCCATCTTCGACGCGGAGGCCGGCATTCAGCTCGATCCCACCTTCGTGAAGGTCGTCGCGTGGTACGACAACGAGTGGGGCTATTCGAACAAGATCCTGGAGATGGTGCGCGTTATCGCGAAATAACGCGATCCGATCGGCGGCCGTCGGGTTCCGGACTCTGGCTAGCGTCCGGACCCGATAGCCGACAACAAACTTTTCGTTTCTCGTCGTTCTGGCAGCAGTCCAGAATCGAACAGCCGAGCAACCCTTTCCGGAGTCACCCATGCCCATTCTGCGAATGACCGATCTCGACTTGCGCGGCAAGCGCGTACTGATTCGCGAGGATTTGAACGTGCCGGTGCAGAACGGCGTCGTGACGAGCGATGCGCGTATCCGCGCGGCCTTGCCGACGATTCAGCATGCCAAGGATGCAGGTGCGCGAGTGTTGGTCATGTCGCATCTCGGTCGGCCCGAAGAAGGCGTGTACGACGAGGAGTTCTCGTTGGCGCCCGTGGCCAAGCGTCTGTCCGAGCTGCTCGGTTACAAGGTGCGCTTCGAGAAGGACTGGTTGAACGGCGTCGAAGCGGCGCCCGGCGAAGTGGTGTTGCTCGAAAACGTGCGGTTCAACAAGGGCGAGAAGAAGGACAACGAAGAGCTTGCGCGCAAGATGGCCGCGCTCTGCGACATCTACGTCATGGATGCTTTCGGTACGGCGCATCGCGCCGAGGCGAGCACGCACGGTGTCGCGCGTTTTGCACCGGTCGCTTGTGCCGGCCCGCTCCTCATGAACGAGTTGGTTGCGCTCGAGACTGCACTCGAGAAGCCGAAGCGGCCCCTGATCGCCATCGTCGCCGGATCGAAAGTCTCGACGAAGCTCACCGTGCTCGAAACGTTGCTGACCAAAGTCGACAAGCTGATCGTCGGCGGCGGCATTGCGAACACGTTCATTGCCGCGGCCGGCTACAACGTCGGCAAGTCGCTGGTCGAAGCGGAGATGATCGACATCGCCAAGGGCTTGCTCGAACGCTCGCGCAGCTCGAACGTGGAGATTCCGTTGCCGACCGACGTGGTCGTGGCGAAGGAGTTCTCTGCGAGCGCAGAGGCCGACGTCAAGAAGGTCGGCGAGGTTGGTCCGGACGAGATGATCCTGGACATCGGGCCGGATACCGCAGAGAGCTTTGCGCGCATGTGCGAGAAGGCCGGCACGATCGTTTGGAACGGCCCGGTCGGCGTGTTCGAGTACGACCAGTTCGGCGAAGGCACACGCGTCATCGCGCAAGCCATCGCTCGCAGCTCCGCGTTCTCCATCGCCGGCGGCGGCGACACGCTCGCTGCCATCGAGAAATACCGGGTCGGAGACGACATTTCCTACATCTCGACCGGCGGCGGTGCATTCCTCGAGTTCCTCGAGGGCAAGAAGCTTCCGGCGGTCGCAGCGCTCGAAGCCCGCGCGAACGGCTGAGCGCAGCCTCGAGAGGGATCTCGACATGGCGTGCCGGCAACGTCCGAGATGATCTCGCGCGTCGGATTTGCCAATATCGTCGAAGACCGCTGGAAGGTTGATACCTCATCGCCATGCTTCGACGCACGAAAATTCTGACGACGCTCGGGCCAGCCACCGACAATCCGCGAACGCTCGCGGACATGATCCGTGCGGGCGCGGATGTCGTGCGCATCAATTTCTCTCACGGCGAGCCGGAAGCGCACGTTCGCCGCGTCAAAATGGTGCGCGAGGTCGCGGAAGAGGTGGGCAAGTGGGTCGCCGTGCTCGGCGATCTGCAAGGCCCGAAGATCCGCATCGAGCGTTTCGCGAACGGGCCCATTCAACTGGTCGAGGATGCGATCTTCACGCTCGACGTGAGTCTCGACCCGAAAGGCGGCAATCAGTCGGCCGTCGGAGTGGCGTACAAGAATCTCCCGCGGGACGTCCAAGCCGGCGACACCTTGTTGCTCGACGACGGGCAGATCGTGCTGGAAGTGCTCGACGTCGACGGTCCGCGCATTCGCACGCGCGTCGTCGTCGGCGGGCAGCTCTCCGACAACAAGGGCATCAACAAACAAGGCGGCGGCTTGTCGGCCGGCGCGCTCACCGACAAGGATCGTGCGGATATTCGCCTGGCCGCCGAGCTCGGCGTCGACTATCTCGCAGTGTCTTTCGCGCGCGACGGCGGCGACATCGAAGAGGCGCGTCATCTGCTGCGTAAGGAGGGCGGGCACGGCTATCTCGTGGCGAAGATCGAACGGAGCGAGGCGATCGCCAATCTCGATCGCATCATCCAGGCGAGCGATGCCGTCATGGTTGCGCGCGGCGATCTCGGCGTCGAAGTCGGCTACGCAGAGCTCACCGGTCTGCAGAAGCACATCATTGCAGCGACTCGCAGGCGCAACCGCGTCGCCATCACTGCGACGCAGATGATGGAGTCCATGATTCACAATCCCGTTCCGACGCGCGCGGAGGTGTCCGACGTGGCGAACGCCGTGATGGATGGCACCGATGCGGTGATGCTCTCGGGCGAGAGCGCCGTCGGTAAGTATCCCGTCAAAGCGGTTCAGGCGATGGCGCAGGTCATCATGGGTGCGGAGAAATACGAGTCCGCCCACAGTCCTATCCGGCACCGCCGCGAAGATCACATCTACGAACGCACGGACGAGGCGATCGCGATGGCGGTGATGTACACGGCCAATCATTTGAACGTGAAAGCCATCGTCGCGCTGACCGAGTCCGGCTCCACGCCGCTTTGCATGTCGCGTATCCGCGCCGATATTCCGATCTATGCGTTCACGCGTCATGAGGCGACACGCCGTCGAGTGATGCTCTACCGCGGCGTGTATCCGGTGAACTTCGATATCACGCACACCGATCCGCAAAAGGTCTATGCCGACATATTCCGGACGCTGCTGCAGCAAGGCATGGTGGAGGTCGGCGACCGCATCATTCTGACCAAGGGCGAGCTCACGGGCGTCGCCGGCAAGACGAACTCGATGAAGATTCTCGAAGTCCGGCTATAACTACAAAGAGCCACCAATGATGCGCATCGTGCGCTGGCTGCTCGCGGGAGCAGCCATCTTGATCGTTGCCTGCGCGCTCGCGCTCTGGCTTGCGCTGCGTGCGAGCCTGCCGCAACTCGACGGTGAAGTCGCACTGTCCGGTCCCGCCCAGCCGATTGCGATCGAGCGCGATGCCAATGGCACGCCGACGATTACTGCGCAGTCACGTTCCGATCTCGCCTTCGGCACCGGCTTTGTGCATGCGCAGGATCGCTTCTTTCAAATGGATCTCTTGCGGCGCGCGGCAGCAGGAGAGATGGCCGAGCTGCTCGGACCGTCGCTCGTCGATACCGACAAGCAGTTACGCATTCACGGGTTCCGTCGCGTCGCTCGCCGAGTTCTCGAGGAGGCGACCGACGCCGATCGCGAGCTGCTCGATGCGTATGTCGCGGGAGTGAACGCGGGACTCAATAGCTTGCGCAGCCGGCCTTGGGAACACTTGCTGCTCGGTGTGCAGCCGGCGCCTTGGCGCGCCGAGGATTCGGTGCTCGTCGCATTCGCGATGTACCTCTCGCTCAACGATTCGAACGGCGAGTCCGAGCTCGCGCGCGCTAGGCTCCGTGCAACGCTCCCGCCTGAGGTTTTCGCCTTCTTGCATCCGCTCGGGACCGAATGGGATGCGCCGATCGTGGGCGGGGTGTGGCAGCTACCGCCGATGCCCGACGCGCAAGTCTTCGATTTGCGGCAACAGGGAACGATGCTGCGAGAGGCGCCGCTTTCGCGGCTCGAAGTCGAAGCGGCGGAGCCCATCGGCAGCAACAGCTGGGCGGTCAGCGCAGCACGCTCTGCGAACGGTGCGGCGATGCTCGCAAACGACATGCACTTGGGACTGAGGTTGCCGAACACGTGGTATCGGGCGCGGCTCGTGGTTCGGAGCGGAGAGAGGAGTCTCGATCTGGTCGGGGTCACGCTGCCGGGACTGCCCGCGCTCATCGTCGGAAGCAACGGCCACGTCGCTTGGGGATACACGAACAGTTACGGCGATTGGACCGATCTCGTCATCGTCGAGCTCGATCCCGAAGATCCATCGCGTTACTTCGTCGGCGACGAGCTCGAGCCGATCGTCACGCGCCGCGAAGAAATCAAAGTCCGGGGCGCGGCGTCGGTCGAATTCGATGTGAGCGTCACACGGTGGGGACCGATCGTCGCGCGCGACGAACAGGATCGGCCGCTCGCGCTCGCCTGGACTGCGCATCATCCGACAGCGACGAATCTGCGTTTGCTCGATTTCGAGAACGCCAGAAGCGTCCCGGAGCTACTACATGCGGCGAACACGGCGGGTGCTCCCGTGCAGAACATCCTCGCCGTCGACAGAAACGGTTCGATCGGTTGGTCGCTGTTCGGACGCGTGCCGATCCGCGCGAATTACGATCCATCGCAGCCTGCGTCGTGGCGGGCGAGCGGTACCGGTTGGATCGGATGGCGTGCGCCGAGCGAGTATCCACGCGTCATCGATCCGCCGAGCGGTCGTCTGTGGACGGCAAACACGCGCACCATCGATGTGGAGACATGGATTTCGTTCTTGGGCGACGGCGAATACGACTTGGGTGCGCGCGCGGCGCAGATCCGTGACGGCCTCTTCGCGTTGCAGAGCGCCTCGCCGGCCGATCTCGCCGCCATTCAACTCGACGATCGTGCCTTGTTCCTCGTGCGGTGGCGGGATCTGTTGCTCGACCTGTTGGATGCGCGAACGATCGCAGATTCGCAGATGCGTGCGCGAGCGCGGGAGCTCGTTCAGGGGTGGTCCGGCCGTGCGGCACCCGACGATGCGGGGTATCGCATCGTCCGCGAGTTCAGATTGCACGTCCGCAAGGACGTCTTCGACTGGTTCACGGCGGCAGCGCGCACGAAACATCCCGAAATGCGCTTTGGGCCGACGCCGCAATTCGAGGGGTCGCTCTGGCGGCTCGTCACGCAGCGTCCGGAGCACCTGCTCGATCCGCGGTTTGCGAGCTGGGAACAGGCGCTGTTGAGCTCGCTCGACCGTGCATTGACCAAGCTCGAGCGTACTTGCGGCGAGCTGGCCTCCTGCACATGGGGACGGCAGAACACCTTGGAGATGCGGCACCCGCTGTCCACGGCGTTGCCGCTGGCAAAGTATTGGCTGGATATGCCCGCCGAGCCGCTTCCCGGCGATGGTCACATGCCGCGTGTGCAGGGAAAACGGTTCGGTGCTTCCGAACGGCTCGTCGTTGCTCCGGGGCGGGAACACGAGGGCTTGTTCCAAATGCCCGGTGGGCCGGTCGATCACCCTTTGTCCCCGTTCTATGGAGCGGGTCACGCCTCATGGGCACGAGGCGAGCCTGGGCCGTTGCTGCCGGAAACGCCTTTGTACCGCTTGAGACTCACGCCGATTCCATGATGAGCGTTCTACTCCTGTAGACTCGCTCTTCCTGCCGGGACTCTTGCCGAGCACGTTTGCGGGCAGCCGCTCAGGAGCGGCATTGCGAGCTGCGGCTTTTGGAAAGCCTTGCGCAGGTTCTTGAGCTCACTTGGAGTTGTCGATGACTGTTCGTTTCGAGGGTACAGCCAACTACGTCGCCACCGAGGATTTGATGATGGCGGTCAATGCGGCCGTCACATTGGGTCGCCCGCTGCTCGTGAAAGGCGAGCCGGGCACCGGCAAGACGCAGCTCGCGGAAGAAATCGCGCGCGCGCTCGATCGTCCGCTGTTTCGCTGGCACATCAAGTCCACGACCAAGGCGCAGCAAGGGTTGTACGAATACGATGCCGTGTCGCGACTGCGCGATTCGCAGCTCGGCGATCCCAAGGTTCACGACATCGCGAATTACATCGTGAAAGGCCGGTTGTGGGAGGCCTTCGAAAGCGAAGTCCAACCCGTGCTTCTCGTCGACGAGATCGACAAGGCCGACATCGAATTTCCGAACGACCTCCTGCACGAGCTCGATCGCATGGAGTTCTATGTGTACGAGACTCGGCAGTGGGTGAAGGCGCGGCACCGCCCGATCATCGTCATCACGAGCAACAACGAGAAGGAGCTGCCCGACGCATTCTTGCGTCGCTGCTTCTTCCACTACATCCGTTTCCCGGATCCGCCGACGATGGAGCGCATCGTCGCCGTCCACTATCCGGATCTCAAGAAAGAGCTCCTGGCCGAGGCGCTCACGACCTTCTTTCGGGTGCGCGAAATGCCGGGACTCAAGAAGAAGCCGTCCACGTCGGAGCTGCTCGACTGGATCAAGCTGCTCGTGGCGGAAGACATCCCGCCCGAGGCGTTGCGCGCGGACGATCCGAAGAAAGCGATTCCGCCGCTCTACGGTGCGTTGCTCAAGAACGAGCAGGATGTGCACTTGTTCGAGCAATTGGTGTTCTTGCACCGACGCCAGGGACGCTGAGCGTTCGTGCGATAGCCTGACATGCTCGTCCCGTTCTTCTTCAAGCTGCGCGATTTCGGGGTGCCGGTCTCGATCACCGAGTTCCTGGCGCTCCTCGAAGCGCTGGAAGCGCGAGTCGCGAGTGCGAGTGCCGAAGAGTTCTACTATCTGTCGCGCGCCTGCCTGGTCAAAGACGAGCGGCACTTCGATCGTTTCGACCGCGCCTTCGCGGCGTACTTCAAAGGCGCTGAGGATCTGTTCGAATCGGTGATGGCGAAGATCCCGGAAGAGTGGTTGCGCCGCATGGCCGAGCGCACGCTGTCCGAGGAGGAAAAGGCGAAGATCCAATCGCTCGGCGGTTGGGACAAGCTCATCGAGACGTTGAAGAAACGGCTCGAGGAGCAGAAGGAACGCCATCAAGGCGGCAACAAGTGGATCGGCACGGCCGGCACTTCGCCGTTCGGTGCTTACGGCTACAACCCGGAAGGCATTCGGATCGGGCAGGACGGCTCGCGCCACCGCCGCGCCGTGAAAGTGTGGGATCAGCGCGAATATCGAAACCTTGCGGACAACGTCGAGCTCGGCACGCGCAACATCAAGATCGCACTGCGCAAGCTGCGCAAGTTCGCGCGCGAAGGCGCGCCCGAGCATCTCGATCTCGACGGCACGATCGATTCGACGGCACGCAATGCCGGCATGCTCGATCTCAAGTTCGTCCCCGAGCGGCGCAATGCCGTCAAGGTGCTGCTGTTCCTAGATGTCGGCGGCTCGATGGACGATCACGTGCGTATTTGCGAGGAGCTGTTCTCGGCGGCGCGCAGCGAGTTCAAGCATCTCGAGTATTTCTATTTCCACAACTTCGTCTATGAGTTCTTGTGGAAAGACAACCGTCGGCGCCACGTCGAAAGGATTCCGACATTCGAAGTCATGCGCACCTACGGTCACGATTACAAGCTCATTTTCGTCGGCGATGCGACGATGAGTCCTTACGAGATCGTGCAGCCCGGGGGCAGCGTCGAGCACTGGAACGAGGAGGCGGGCGCCGTGTGGATGCGGCGGCTCACGCAGACCTGGCCGAATTTCGTGTGGCTGAATCCGGAGCCGGTCGAGCGATGGGAGTACACGCCGTCCATCCAGATCACGCGCGAGCTGCTCGAAGACCGTATGTTCCCGCTCACGCTGAGCGGGCTGGACGAGGCGATCAAAGCCTTGCACTGATCGGCATGGCGCCGACCAGTGCGGTGCTCATGAGCCGGAACGTTGCTGCAGCCGTTTGATGTCGGCCAGCACGGTTTCCGAATGCCCTTTGGGATTGCCGACCGAATACTGCTTGACGATCACGCCCTGCGGATCGATCAAGAATGTCTCGCGTTTCGCAAAGCCCAACAGCCCCAAGACTCCGTATGCCTTGACGACTTCCTTGTTCGGATCGGCAAGGATCGGAAAGGGCAGGCTGTGCTTCTCGGCAAACTTCTTGTGCGATTCGACGTCGTCGATGCTGACGCCGAGGATCTGCGCATTCGCTTCTTTGAACGCGAAGATGTTGTCGCGGAACTCGCATGCCTGCGCCGTGCACCCGGGCGTCTGGTCCTTGGGATAGAAATAAAGCGCAACCCACTTGCCTCGATAATCCTTCAGCTCATGCCACTTGCCGTTCTGGTCTTGCAGCCTGAAGTCGGGTGCCGCCGAGCCCACCGCAAGCGTTTGCGCCTGCGCGAAGCCCGCAATCGACAAGAGCAACACGAGCCCTGCGAGCCAGGGATCGATTCGGCGATTGGCACGGTGCTTCATGGACCCTCCATTGAGAGTACTTCGTCGGGATGTCCGAGCCAGTGTGCCATACTAGCCTGAACGCTGCCCAAGGGCCCGGGCATTGCAATCGGGCTGCAGTGCCGCTTCCGCAGAATTTGCATGGTCGACGAGAACAATGCTGCCCCTCTGAAAGTCGGACTCGTGCTGCCCGGCGGCGGTGCGCGCGCCGCTTATCAGGTCGGCGTTTTGCGTGCGATTGCCGACTTGCTTCCGGCACGAGCGGCCAATCCGTTTCCGGTCATCACCGGCACTTCGGCCGGCGCCGTCAATGCCACGGCGATCGCCGTTCATGCCGAGCGCTTCCGCGTCGCGATCGGCAATCTGGAACGCGTCTGGCGTAACTTCAAAGTCGAGCAGGTGTTCCGTGCGGATACCGCGAGCATGCTGCGCTCCGGTCTGCATTGGCTGCTCGCCATGATATCGGGCGGGTGGCTGCTGCCTCCGCCGCGCTCGCTCCTCGACAACTCGCCGCTACGCGAGCTGCTCGCCGAACATTTCGAGTTCTCGAAGATTCGCCGGTCGATCGAGGCGGGACACCTCGAGGCCATCGCGATGTCCGCCACGGGGTACACGAGCGCGCGGTCGGTGTCGTTCTATCAGGCGAATCACAACGTCGAGCCGTGGATGCGGATGCGGCGGGAGGGTCAGCCGACGCAGTTGTCGCTGGATCATTTGATGGCCAGCGTGGCAGTACCGTTCCTGTTTCCTCCGGTGCTGCTCGATCGCGAGTACTACGGCGACGGTGCGATGCGCGAGGCGAATCCGTTCAGCTCGGCCATCCATTTGGGAGCGGAGCGGCTCCTGGTCATCGGTACTCGCAACGAAGCGCGCCCGCCGAGCTCGGTGCCGCCGCTGTGCCCGACGTTCGGGCAAATTTTCGGCTACATGCTCGATGCGCTGTTCAGCGACGGGCTCTATTCGGATCTGGAGCGTCTGACGCAGCTCAATGAGATCGTGGCCCGTGTGGGACCGATCAATGCGGAAGGTGCGCGCGTTCGCCGCATCGATCTGCTCGTGATGCTGCCGAGCCGGGACTTATCCGAAATCGCGCGTCATCACGTCGGCTCGCTGCCGCGTGCGCTGCGCGTGCTGTTGCGCACGATGGGCGCGCTGAACACCGGCGGCGGACAACTGATGAGCTACTTGCTGTTTCAGGACACGTATACGCGGGAGCTGATCGCGCTCGGATATCAGGACGCGATGCGTCGGTCCGACGACTTGATGGCGTTTCTGGGCGGATTGTCGATTGCTTCGACGGGCGCGACGGGAATGCTGCGCCGGCTGACACGGAAAGAAGCTTGAGCGCGCTGCCGCTAGATCAGGAACAACGTTCCCAAGCCGAGCAGCGACGCGAATCCCACGGCATCGGTGATGGTCGTCAACACGACGCTGCCGGCAAGCGCAGGATCGATGCCCATGCGTTTCAATCCGAGCGGGACGCCGACGCCTGCCAACGCTGCCGCAAGCAGATTGATCAGCAGCGCGGCGAAAATGATGGCGCCCAGTTTCCAATCGTGGAACCAGATGCCGCCCGCCGTCGCCACGATTGCCGAGACAGTCAGGCCGTTCAACAGTCCGACCGCCACCTCGCGGCCCAGTAGCCAGCGCGCATTGGCGTGCTCGATTTGCCCGAGCGCGAGACCGCGGATGATCAGCACGAGCGTTTGACTGCCGGCGATGCCGCCCATGCTCGCGACGATCGGCATGAGCACGGCGAGCGCCACGACCTTCTCGATCGTCGCTTCGAAGAGGCCCACGACGTTCGCGGCCACGAAGGCGGTGATCAAATTGGCCCCGAGCCAAACGGCGCGTCGCCTGGCACTCGTCACCACGCCGGCGAAGATGTCCTCGTCCTCGTCGAGACCGGCCATGCTCATGACGGAGTGATCGGCTTCTTCGCGGATGACGTCGACCACGTCGTCGATGGTGATGCGGCCGAGGAGCTTGCCGTCCTTACTGACCACAGCCGCAGAGACCAGGTCGTGGTCTTCGAACAGCTTGGCAACTTCGCGCGCCGGCGTTTCGGGCGGAATACCCTCGATGGTCGTGTCCATGATCTCGCCGACGGTCGTTTCCGGATCGACGGTGATCAGCTTCGTGAGATCCACGGCGCCGAGGTATTGGTCGTGCCGGTTCACGACGAACAGCCGGTCGGTCCGATCCGGCAGCTCGCCGCGCATCCTCGCGTATCTCAGCACGACCTCGACGGTCACGTCCGGTCGGACCGTGACCGCGTCGAGATTCATCAGACCGCCGGCACTGTCCTCCGGGAACGCAAGGATGGCCGACAGTCGCTCCCGGTCTTGCGCGTCCATCGAGCGCATGACCCGCTCGTTCAGGGTTTCCGGCAGGTCGCCGATCAGGTCCGCAAGGTCGTCGACTTCCAGCCCTTCAGTGGCGGCGATCAGCTCTTCGGCATCCATGCCGCCGATGAGCTCGGCCCGCACCTCGTCGTTCAACTCGACGAGCACTTCGCCCTCGAGCTCCGGGTCGACGAATTCCCACACGATCTCGCGTTTGGCGGGGGGCAGCGATTCGATCAGCGAAGCGATTTCCGCGGGATGCAGCGAGTTGATCATGCGCTGGGCATGGCGCAATGACCCCTGCTCGAGCACGCTGCGCAGCGTGCTCAATCGGGTCATTTTCTCTGCTGCCTCGGTTTTCATCCGTCTTCCGCCCGCGAAGTGGCGCGCAGTGTAACGGAAGAGGGATGCGGCTTGGCGTTGTCGGCGGCCACGAACAACGAGAGTGACTCTCAGACTCGAACGGGAACGCCCATCGGCGCCTGAACGGTTCCTGCGGGCGACAGCGCCGCGAGCCCATGGTGGCGTCCCACTCTAGGCCGAACGGTCGCTCGAGATCGGCCAATCTCGAGCTCTTCGGGCAGTCGGCGTGCGGAAGTCCAACCGCACGTTACGTGCCGTTCGTGATTCGCGTTTGGTATTGGTGTTTGGTGTGTACGTGCGGGTACTTCTCGGAGAAGTGCCGCGCCAGCCGCTCCACCAGATAGACCGAGCGATGCTGACCGCCGGTGCAGCCGATGGCGATCGTGAGGTAGCTGCGGTTCGAGGCGATGAATGCCGGAATCCAATGCTCGAGGAAGCCGACGATGTCCTTGAACATGTCCTGCACTTGAGGGTGCCGTTCGAGGTAGTCGATCACTTCGGCGTCGCGGCCGGTGAGTTTGGCAAGTCCCGGTTCCCAATACGGGTTGGGCAAGTTGCGAACGTCGAACACGAAGTCGGCGTCTTGGGGCACGCCGTGTCGAAATGCGAACGACTCGAACAGGATCGACATGCGTCCTTCGATTCGGCCGCGTACGCGCTGCCGGATGAGCTCGCGCAGCTCGTGAACGCTGGTGCGCGATGTGTCGATAATGAGGTCGGCGGCATCGGCAATGGGCTCGAGCAGAGTCCGCTCCTGCTTCAACGCATCCGTGAGTCCTAGGCCTTCGCGGCTCAGCGGATGGCGCCGGCGGGTCTCAGAATAGCGCTTGAGAAGAACGTGCTCGTCCGCGCGTAGGAAGATGAGCTCGCAATTCACGCCGCTGCGCTTGAGCTCCGCAACGAGCTTGGGCACCGATGCGATCTCTTCTGCGCGATTGCGCGCGTCCACGCCCACGGCGGTGAGCCGATACGTGGATTGATCGGACCGCACGGTGTGCGAAATGAACATCGGCAAGAGGCCTGCGGGGATGTTATCCACGCAGTAGTACTCGAGGTCTTCGAGCATGTGCAGCGCCACGCTCTTTCCCGAGCCGGACAGCCCACTGACGATGACGAGACGCATACGGAGACAACTCGCTTGCAGCTCATGCTGCTGGCGAGAGACAGACTAGCAGTGCAACGACGGAAGGACTAGCTGCGTGAAGCCTGCCGCAGCGATTCGAGCGGGAGATTCCGTAAAAGAGCGACGATGGTGCAGCAAAGCTCGCGATCGGGCCGTGCCCGACCGCGAGCCCGGGGTTCGTGCGGTCAGGAAAGACGGATTTTGTGTACTTCCAGTGCGTGGTGGTCGCCGCGCTTCTCTTTCAGTTTCTTTACCCGCCGGTCCAGCTTGTCGGCGAGCGCATCGATCGCGGCGTACATATCGGGTTCGACGGCGTCAGCGTAAATGGTGCCACCTCTTAGGAAGACCGTCGCTTCGGCTTTGTGGCGTAACTTTTCGACTGTGAGAATGCAGTGAACGTCTATGACTCGGTCGGAATGTCGGATGACCCGGTCCAGCTTTTTCTCCACATAATCCTTGAGGGGGGACGTGACATCGACATGGTGGCCAGTGACGTTCAATTGCATGGCGCCTCCTCTTAACCGACGCGGTTGCTGTGGACGCAGCTCCTAACGGCTGCAGTTATCGATGCATTCACATACTCGTCCTGCTCGCTCTCACCTGGTCCTATCTCACGGGAACTCTTCGACGCTCGCTAGAAGGGGGAATACCGAGGGCCTCACGGTATTTCGCGACCGTGCGCCTGGCCACTTGCACCCCTTCTTTGGACAAAATCTCTGCAATGCGGCTGTCCGATAGCGGTTTCTCGGGGTCTTCGGCCGCGACGAGCTTGCGGATCTTCGCTCGGATGGCCGTGGACGACATTTCCGTGCCGTCGCTTGCCGCGACGTGGCTCGAGAAGAAGTAGCGGAACTCGAACACGCCGCGCGGTGTATGCATGTACTTGTTCGTCGTCACGCGGGAAATCGTGGATTCATGCATCTGCACGGCTTCCGCGACATCCTTCAGAATCATGGGCTGCATGTACTCGTCGCCATGCTCCAGGAACGCGGACTGCCGCTGCACGATGCAGCGTGCGACTTTCAGTAGCGTTTCGTTGCGGATCTCGAGGCTGCGGATCAGCCAGCGCGCCTCCTGCAGCTGCGTGCGCAGCATCGCATGATCGGCTGAGCGTCCGATCAGGCCGGCATAGCTCTGATTCACTCGAATGCGGGGCAGGCTCGCAGGATTGATTTCGACGGCCCAGCCGCGCTCGGTTCGGCGCACGAACACGTCGGGCACGATGTATTCGGCCGGAACCGAATGCACGCTCGATCCCGGGCGGGGCTGGCAAGCGCGTACGAGCGCGAGCGCGTGTTCCAACTCCTCGTCGGATACTCGCAGCTGTCGCCGCAGCAACGTGTATTGCTGATCTGCGACTTCGGAAAGGTAGTTCGCTGCGATCGTCAGCGCGGTTTCGCGTCCCGGCGTGTCCGGATCGAGCTGACGCAATTGCAATTGGATGCATTCGCTCACGGAGCGGGCGCCGACGCCGGCAGGATCCATGGCTTGCACGTGGCGCAGAACCTGCTCGACTTCCTCGACGCTCGCGACGATCTCCGGTTGGAGATTACGTGCGATCTCCTCGAGCGGCTCGATGATGTACCCGTCGTCGTTGATCGCATCGATGATCGCAGCACCGATGCGCATCTCGCGCTCGTTGAGCCGCGACATTTCCAACTGCCAGAGCAAGTGTTCCTGCAGCGTCTCGCCTCGCGAATCCGAGAAGTCCTGCGACAAGTCGTCGTCGCCCGACCAGGGCGTCTCCGAGGGTCCCGTGAGCTGGCTTTCGTCCCAGTCGGGATCGTCGATCAAGTCGACTTCCTGCTCGCGCTCGGCGGTCTCGGCGGCTTCTTCGGCAGTCGAGGATTGAAATTCCGGCTCGAGCACGTCGCCGGTTTCGAGGCTGCCCACCTCGTCCTCGGCTTCGAGCATGACATTGGTTTCGAGCGCTTCGCGGATTTGTGCCTGCAGTTCGAGTACCGGCAGCTGGAGCAGGCGAATGGCCTGTTGCAGCTGCGGAGTCATCGTGAGCTGCTGGCCAAGTTTTAGCTGCAGGGCGGGTTTGAGCATTCGTCTTGGGAACTGGCGTCAGGTGTCAGGATGAAGCATCCAAACGCGCCTCGAGATGTCGCGAATCACAATCTGAAATCTTGACCCAAGTACACCTCACGGACATCCTGATTTGCAAGGATCTCCTCCGCAGTTCCGGCCGCAATGACCGAACCGCCGCTGACGATGTAGGCGCGCGCGCAAATGCCGAGGGTTTCCCTCACATTGTGGTCGGTAATCAATACGCCGATATTACGGGCACTTAAGTGCCGGATAATGCGCTGAATATCGAGCACCGAGATCGGGTCCACGCCCGCAAACGGCTCATCGAGCAGTATGAATCGCGGTTCGGCCGCCAGTGCTCGGGCGATTTCGACGCGGCGCCGCTCGCCGCCCGATAGACTCTGTCCGAGGCTCGCCCGAATATGACTGATATGTAGTTCTTCCAATAATTGTTCGAGCAGTTCTTTGCGTCGCTCGCTGTCGAGCTCGGGCCGCGTCTCCAGAATCGCGCGAATGTTTTCTTCCACCGTGAGCTTGCGGAAGACGGAGGCCTCCTGCGGCAGGTAGCCGAGACCGAGACGCGCTCGGCGATGTACCGGCAGGTTCGACAGGTCGTGCTCGTCGAGATAGATGTTGCCTGCGTCGCAGGATACGAGTCCCACGATCATGTAGAAGGCAGTCGTCTTGCCCGCGCCGTTCGGCCCGAGCAGGCCCACGACCTCGCCGCTCCTCACCTCGATCGAAAGATCCTTGACGACTTGGCGGGAGCGGTAACGTTTGGCGAGTCCTTGGACGCGCAGCGTGCTCATGGAGCATTCCCGCCGTCGGGCGATTCGGAAGGGGTGTCGCGTAGAAGCTTCTCGCCGGGGCGAGGTCTGATCGTGATGTTCACTCGGCCTTGATTCTGTCCTTCCGGATTCACGACCACGCGCTCGTCGCGCACGTAGTACACGACGACCGCGCCGCGAAACTCGTTGCCATCGTAGCTGAACTGAACGTCGTCCGAGAGACGGATAACACCCTTGGCGAAATCGTATTCGATTCGTCCGGCACGCCCGTCGACACGTTCTTTATTAGTGGGATTCGTACGCTCGAACACGGCCGGGGAGCCTGTCACCACGGCATTCGCGATCGCTCCATTGATGATGTGTGCGGTTGCGGTATCGGCGCGCAGGTCCGCTTCGTTCGTACGCAAGTGTACGTTGCCGTTGAACGTCCAGCGGCTGTCCTCGTTTTGGAATGCGCCCTGCACCATGGCTTCTTCCGAGGCGATGAGAATCGGCCCTTGATTGATGCGCACGTTGCCCCGCAAATGATGCTCGTCTTTGCGCGTGTCGATTTCGGAAAAATCGAAGGCGATGAAGATTTCGTCGGGCTCGAGTTGTGCCGCCTGCGCAGCGAGGGACGCGAGAGCCGCGAGCAGAACGATCGGTCGCACGTTCATCCGCGCTCCGAGCGGCCGCGCACGGACTCGAGCTTCACCTTTTCCGTGTTGAGATCTGCTTCGAAGCGTCCGACGGTCATGGCGTACGTTCCGAAGCGGATGTTCACAGGAGTGCTCGTCGAATAAGCGACCTGACGTTCTGTATCGATGCTGAGCGCGTCCGTCCGCAAGAAGGTCGTTGTCTTGTTGTCGATGGGCCGCAAGTGGACATCTCCGCGAAATTCGATGACACGCGATTCGGCCGGGATGTGTCCTTCGCGCGCCGTCAGCACCCATTCGCGTTGCTGCGTCCGCAGGAACTCGACGCGAACGGACGTGAGGTGAATATCGCCGCCCGTCCGGTCCTGGTCGATGCGCGAGGCGGCGAGTCGTAGTCCAGGTGCGCCATCTTTCTCGGTTTGCACGATGAGCGCATCGCGCAGGAAATAACTCGGCAGACGGTCGCTTTCGGATACGGTCACGTGAGATGCATCGCGACCGGTCAAAGCACCGTAGCCCGCCACCAGTGCGGCGAGAAGAGCGGCGAGAGAAATCCAGCGCCAGTTCATGCCTCAAGCCCGCTGATGACTTTCGAGGATCAAGTCGCACACTTCCCGCACGGCGCCCTGGCCGCCGGGCGCCTGGGTAATGAAATGTGCCCGCGATTTCACGCTCGTATGCGCATCGGCGACCGCAATGGCCAAACGTGCGACCTCGAAGAGCGGCAAGTCGGCGACGTCATCGCCCACGACACCGACAGCCTGAGGCCCGAGTCCAAGAATGTCGAGCAGCTCCCGTAGAGCAATCAGTTTGTCGTTGATGCCTTGACGCACCCACGTCACGCCGAGCTCGCTCATGCGCCGCTCGACGGCTTTCGAGGAGCGTCCGGAAATCACGGCGACCTGGATTCCCGCGCGCAGCAAGTGGACGATGCCGGCACCGTCGCGCACGTGAAAGCACTTGAGCTCCTCGCCGCGTGCCGAGAAGTACAGCCGTCCATCCGTGAGCACGCCATCCACGTCGAGGACGAGCAGACGGATGTCGCGGGCGCGTTCGAGAAGCGTATCCATCGATTACATCACGCCGGCGCGCAACAAGTCGTGGACGTTCAAAGCGCCGACCAGAACGCCTGCGTCATCGATGACCGGGAGCGCCGTAATGCGATTCTCTTCCATGACGTGAACCGCTTCGGCGGCCAGCATGCGCGGCCGGATCGTTTTCGGATTCTTGGTCATCACCGCCTGCATGGGCAGGCTCGGATCGAAATTCCTGTCGAGCGCCCGGCGCAGATCGCCGTCGGTGAAGATGCCGATCACGCGGCGTTGCTCGTCGACGATCGTGGTCATCCCCAATCCTTTGCGGCTCATTTCCAGAAGGCCGTCGCGCAACGGCGTGGTCGGACTGACCGCCGGCAATTGATCGCCCGTTCTCATGACATCCGAGACGTGCAGCAGCAATCGACGGCCCAAGCTGCCGCCCGGATGCGAGCGGGCGAAATCCTCCTCGGTGAAGCCGCGCGCATCGAGGAGGGCGATCGCGAGTGCATCGCCCATTGCCAACATCGCCGTGGTGCTCGCGGTGGGCGCCAGATTGAGCGGGCACGCCTCTTTCGGAACGCTGACTTCGAGCACGACATCCGCCGTGCGGCCGAGCGTCGATTGCGGCTTGCCGGTCATGGCAATCAAGTGGACGTTCATGCGCTTGAGGACGGGCAGCAAGGCGATGAGCTCGGCCGTCTCGCCGGAATTCGACAGCGCAAGGACGACGTCGGAGCTCGTGATCATACCGATGTCGCCATGGCTGGCCTCGGCAGCGTGCAAGAAGAAGGCGGGTGTTCCCGTGCTTGCGAGCGTCGCTGCGATCTTGTCGCCGATGTGGCCCGACTTGCCCATGCCGGTGACGACCACGCGGCCGCTGCAGGCATATATCAGCCGGCAGGCCTCGACGAATCGCTCGTCGACGTGAGCGGCGAGCGCCGCGACGGCTGCGGATTCGATGGCAAGGACGTCTCGGGCGCGGCTGATCGCCTGCGCGCCGTTCAACTCTGGTTTCATGGGGTCGGATCATACCGCGTCGGACCCGCCATCGCGGCAGCATCGAACGGCTCGGCAGCGCGTATGGGCGTAGAATATGCAGACCTACTTCCGCAACGGCGAGGCGAGAGCCTGTCGGCGCTGCCACGGTTTCGCCATATTTGCCTGTTGAACTTACCCACCGAAGGCTCACAACGCTCATGAACGCCGACGAAGTCCGTC
Source organism: uncultured Sinobacteraceae bacterium (assembly GCA_937902995.1). Lineage (GTDB taxonomy): Bacteria > Pseudomonadota > Gammaproteobacteria > Steroidobacterales > Steroidobacteraceae > Steroidobacter. The sequence goes on along the minus strand of CALEKY010000001.1, from coordinate 19,712 downwards.
AATTGATCGAAGCCGGGTTGCCCGGCGCCCGTGTCGAGGTGAGGTCCGACGACGACACTCACTTCGAGTCTGTGATCGTCGCGCCGCAATTCGCGGGCAAGCGCATGATTCAACGCCATCAGCTGGTGTACGCCGCATTGGGGGCGCTCATGGGTCGCGAGATTCATGCGCTGAGCATCCAAGCGTTCGCGCCGGACGAAGTGGACGCTAAGTGAGCGCCGAGGTTCGAATCGGCAACCGCGCAGCGAGAGCCCGAGATCAGGACCTCGAGTCCCAAGCCCCGAGCCCCACGCCCTAAGACTGATCCCCACGCCCTAACCCATGGACAAACTTCAGATCCACGGCGGTAAACCGCTCGAAGGCGAGGTGCGCATCTCGGGCGCCAAGAACGCTGCCTTGCCGATTCTGGCGGCGACGCTCCTGTCGGATACGCCGGTTACCGTCGGTAACGTGCCTCACTTGCGGGACGTGACGACCATGATCGAGCTGCTCGGACGTATGGGCGTGAGCGTCACGATCGAAGACAAGATGCGTGTGGCTGTGGACGCTTCGACCATCCGCGAATGCGTCGCGCCGTACGATCTCGTTCGTACGATGCGGGCTTCGATCGTCGTGCTCGGTCCGTTACTCGCAAAGTTCGGCCGTGCCGATGTGTCCTTGCCCGGCGGCTGTGCGATCGGTGCGCGGCCGGTGAACATCCATGTCGATGGGCTGCAAAAGATGGGCGCGGATGTTTCTATCGAGAACGGGTACATTCGTGCTCGGGCCAGTCGACTGCGAGGGGCACGCCTCGTGCTCGACACCGTCACCGTGACGGGTACCGAGAACTTGATGATGGCGGCTGCGCTTGCCGAGGGGCAAACGGTCATCGAAAACGCCGCACGCGAGCCAGAAGTCGTCGATCTTGCGAATTTCTTGAATGCGCTCGGGGCGAAGGTTCATGGTGCCGGCACGCCCACGATCGTGATCGACGGTGTCGAACGGCTGCAAGGCACGACTTACGACGTGCTGCCGGATCGCATCGAATCGGGAACGTTCTTGGTCGCCGGCGCGATCACCCGCGGACACGTCAAGATCAAAGGCACTCGACCCGAGCACTTGGACGCCGTGCTCAGCAAGCTGCAGGAAGCGGGCGCGGTCGTGCAAACCGGCGACACTTGGATCGAGCTCGACATGCGCGGTCGCCGACCGCGCGCCGTCGATATCCGCACGGCGCCTTATCCCGGATTTCCGACCGACATGCAGGCACAGTTCGCCGCGCTGAACACAATCGCGGAGGGCGTCGGAACGGTGATCGAAACGATCTTCGAGAACCGTTTCATGCACATGCTCGAAATGCGTCGCTTGGGGGCGGATATTCGTATCGAAGGCAACACCGCCGTGATTCACGGCGTCGACAAGCTCACTGCCGCGCCAGTCATGGCGACGGACTTGCGCGCATCTGCAAGTCTCGTGTTGGCGGGGTTGGTTGCCGAGGGCACGACGGAAGTGCTGCGCATCTATCACATCGATCGCGGCTACGAGTGCATAGAAGAAAAACTCGCGCAGTTGGGAGCGCAGATTAAAAGAGTGCCGGGATAGGGCTGAAGACCGAGGGCTGAAGGCTGAAGGAAGAGCGCGCGTTCGCGCGCAACGTGCTGTAGCCTGTCGCCTGTAGTCTGTAGCTAGGTCGCGAGCTCGCGACCTAGTCCGCGCCTCTCAAGTCCAGCGATCTCGGTCGCTCTTCCAGAATGGCCGTGAGCTCGAGCTCTTGGCCATCGCGTCGCACGCGGATCTTCACGGCGGACCCCGGCGCCATCGAGGCGATCCGGTTCATCGCTTCCTGATCGGTCGAGACCGGCTGGTCGTTCAAATGAGTGATCAAATCGCCGACCTGGAGGCCGGCGCGCTGGGCCGGGCTGCCTTCTTCTACGAGTCCGATGACCGGCGGATTCAACAATAAGCGGGGATCGCCGAGCGTGCGCACGCCGAGACGGCCGCGACGGACGCGTCCGTGAGCCAGGATTTCTTCCATGACGCCGCGGACGAGATTGACCGGAATGGCAAATCCGATGCCCTCGGTGCCGAGGCTCTGTGCAAGAACGGCAGTATTGATGCCGACCAGTTCGCCTTCTGTATTAATGAGTGCGCCGCCCGAATTGCCGAAGTTGATGGCGGCGTCGGTCTGAATGAAGTCTGCGAATCGGGCCAGGCGCGGGTTGCCTCGACCCGTCGCGCTGACGATACCTTGCGTGACGGTCTGGCTTAGGCCCAATGGATTGCCAATGGCGAGGACCACATCCCCCGGGCGCAATTCGTCCGAGCGGCCCAGTGTCATGACCGGAAGATTCGGCAAATCGATCCTGAGCAGCGCGAGATCCGTGGCTGGATCGTTGCCCACGACGATGGGCGTCGCGATGCGGCCGTCGGCCAGCTGCACGCGGATCTCGGATGCGTTCTCGATGACGTGCTGATTGGTGATTACGTGCCCATGGGCATCGACGATCACGCCCGACCCGAGACTACTCTCGAACCTGCGACGAACCGACGGGAGATCCTGACTCAACGGGCCGGCGCCGCCCGGAAGGAATTCCATGCTGACGAGTCGGGCGGTGTAGATGTTCACGACCGAAGGGCCGGCCTTGGCAACCGCATCGGCAAAGCTGCGCCGAGGCGTCTGGACGTCCGCGTGCGCTACCGATTCATTGGCCGGTTCGCTGCGTGCGCGCAGCAAATCGGGGCGCAGCAAGACGATCGCAAAGGCAACACCCAAGCCGATGAATGCCCACTTGACGAGGAAGACGAAGGTGTCCTTGAGCGTCGTCACACTGCGGAAGGGCCGGGCCCCAAGCGTTATGGAATCGAACTGCGCGCACGCGTCGGCGCTTCAAAGCGCCACGACCGTTGTGTGTATAATGCGGAATTCCTCGGGTGTTTGAAAATTGTAAGTTGCGTGCATAAGCCCGCCTGACCGACGCCCATCGGAAATCGCGGTAGCACTAGGCATGAATTGAAAGGTCCGACGGTTCCGAACCGTAATGCGGGCCGTCTTGCGGAGATCGTGGATGAGTTCAGAAGCTGACCCTATCGACGGCGGCAGGCGACACTTCTTGCTGGTCGCGACAACCGTCACAGGTATCGCCGGCGCGGCATTGACCGCGGTTCCGTTCCTTGCTTCATGGCGGCCGAGTGCACGAGCGCAAGCGCTCGGCGCACCGGTGGAAGCCGACATCTCCAAGCTGGAGCCCGGCGCCGTGCTGAAAGTGAACTGGCGCGGACAGGCGATTTACATCGTGCGCCGCACCCCGGAGATGCTAGCGACGCTCTCTTCGCCTGAGGTGAAATCGAATCTGCGCGATCCCGATTCCGAGGAATCGGCGCAGCCCGACTACGCGAAGAACGACGTGCGCTCGCTCAAGCCGGAGATCCTGGTTCTCGTCGGCGTCTGCACGCACTTGGGCTGCGCACCGCTCGATCGGTTTGCGCCCAAGGACGTTGAGCTCGGCGCGAATTGGCCGGGCGGATTCTACTGCCCGTGCCACGGTTCCAAGTTCGATCTCGCGGGCCGTGTGTTCAAGGACGTTCCCGCACCGTTGAATCTTCCTGTTCCGCCTTACCGGTTCTTGAACGACAACGTCGTGCAGATCGGCACCGATGCGGAGGTCGCCTGATGAGCGTCACACTAGAAAACAGCGGCGCGCGCAAGAGCTCCTGGATGACGTCGCTGGTCGACTGGATCGATCAGCGGTTCCCGATGACTCGGTTCATCAAAGAACATGCAACCGAGTATTACGCGCCGAAGAATTTCAACTTCTGGTACTACTTCGGATCGCTGGCGCTCGTCGTGCTCGTGATCCAGATCGTCACGGGCATCTTCCTGACGATGAACTACAAGCCTTCGGCGGCCGAAGCGTTTGCCTCCGTCGAATACATCATGCGCGACGTCGAATGGGGTTGGCTCATTCGCTACATGCATTCGACCGGCGCATCGGCGTTCTTCATCGTCGTCTATCTGCACATGTTCCGCGGCTTGATGTACGGCTCGTACAAGAATCCGCGCGAGCTCGTGTGGATTTTCGGCATGCTGATCTACCTGTGCCTGATGGCCGAAGCGTTCTTCGGGTACTTGCTGCCGTGGGGCAACATGTCGTACTGGGGCGCACAGGTGATCGTGTCGTTGTTCGGTGCGATTCCGGGCATCGGCGAGTCGCTCGTCGAGTGGATTCGCGGCGACTACTACATCTCCGATATCACGCTGAACCGCTTCTTTGCGCTTCACGTGATCGCCTTGCCGCTTGCGCTCGTCTTCCTCGTGATCGCGCACATCTTTGCGCTCCATGAGGTGGGCTCGAACAATCCGGACGGCATCGAGATCAAGAAGCTGAAGGGTCCGGACGGGCATCCGGTCGACGGCATCCCGTTCCACCCGTATTACACGGTCAAGGATCTGGTGGGCTTCATCGTGTTCGCTGCAGCTTTCGCTTGCGTGGTGTTCTTCGCGCCGGAGATGGGCGGCTACTTCCTCGAGCACGCGAACTTCGAGCCGGCCAATCCGCTGCAGACGCCGGAGCACATCGCGCCGGTGTGGTACTTCACGCCGTTCTACGCAATTTTGCGTGCGGTGCCCAACAAGCTGCTCGGCGTAGTGCTGATGGGTCTTGCTGTGTTGGCGTTCGTCTTCCTGCCATGGCTCGACCGGTCGAAGGTGAAATCGATCCGTTATCGCGGTTGGTTGTTCAAGACCTTCTTGTTCGCGTTCGCGATCAGCTTCCTCGCGCTGGGCTTCCTGGGCCTGCAGCCCGCAACGCCTGTCTACACGAACGCGGCGCGGATCTTCGCCGTCATCTACTTCGCGTTCTTTATCCTCATGCCGTGGTACACGCGGGTCGACAAGACGAAGCCGGTACCGGATCGGGTGACTTACCATGCTCATTGATAAGAAGATGGCTTCAGTCAAGATGGCAGCGCAGAAGAAGACGCTTCTCGCCCTGTTCGGTGCGGCGCTGGTCAGCCTGGCGATGCCGCTCAGCGGTTTCGCTGCTTCCGCAGGCGTGCAGTTGCAACCCGCGAACAACGACGTGAGCAACACTGCGTCGTTACAGCGCGGCGCACGCAACTTCGTGAACTATTGTCTCGGCTGCCACTCGGCCAAGTACGTTCGGTACAACCGGCTTGCCAAGGACTTGGGGCTCACCGAAGCGCAGGTCATGGAGAACCTGATGTTCACGGGCGAGCGGCCGCATGACACGATGAAGATCACGATGCCGCCGCTGGATGCGGAGCGTTGGTTCGGCCGTACGCCGCCGGATTTGAGCTTGATGGCGCGCGCTCGCGGCACCGACTACATCTATACGTTCCTGAAGTCGTTCTATTTGGATCCTTCGAGGCCCAACGGCACGAACAATCTCGTGCTGCCGATGACGTCAATGCCGCACGTGCTGTGGGAGTTGCAGGGCTATCAGGAGGCCGAGTACGAGGGCAGGAGCGATGCCGAGGGCAATGCAGTTCACAAGGAGTTCAAGGGCTTCAAGATCGCGCAGAAAGGATCGATGACTCCCGAGGAGTTCGATCAGTTCGTGCGCGACACCGTGAACTTCCTCGATTACATTGCTGAGCCGATGCAGCTCGAGCGCCGGAACCTCGGCCTCAGAGTGCTCGGTTTCTTGCTCGTCTTCTTCCTGTTCGCTTACTTCCTCAAGAAGGAGTATTGGAAGGACGTGAAATGATCCGGCGTGCCCGCGGCCAACCGCGGGCGCGGCACGATCGGTTCTCGTGCTTTCGTCAGAGGGGCGCACCGACGTGATGACGTTGTTCTCGAAGGCCGATGATCCGTGGAGTCATCGCACGCGTATCGTTCTCGCCGAGAAGAGCGTTCACGTAGAGACGATCGATGTCCAGGAGGGGAACCTCCCAGCCGACCTCCTGGACCTGAATCCGTATCGAAGCATTCCCACGCTCGTCGATCGCGAGCTCGTCCTATACGACTCGCGCATCATCATGGAGTACCTGGACGAGCGTTTCCCTCATCCGCCCCTGATGCCCGTCGATCCGGTGACACGGGCGCAATTCAGGCTCGCGCTTTATCGCATCGAACGCGACTGGTATTCGCTTGCCGAGCAGATCAACGATCCGGACAAGAAGCTCGCGCAGAAAGCGAAGAAGACGTTGAGGGACAGCATTCTCGCCAGCGCGGAAGTGTTCAAGGCAAAGCCGTACTTTTTGTCCGATGAATTCTCGCTTGTCGATGCGACGATAGCGCCGATACTCTGGCGATTGCCCGCGTGGGAGATCGATCTGGGAACTCAGGCGCCGGCGATCACGAAATACGCCCATCTGATTTTCTCGCGCCCTGCTTTTCGTCAGAGTCTCTCGCGCGTCGAGCAGGAGATGCGCGTTTGAGGTGAGCTGCGTCGGCCCATCTTTTCCGGCTGCCCACGGCTCAGCCATCCGACCGAGCGCGCATCTTTCGGGAGTTCACGAAATGTCCGATGTTCCCGTCCGATCCCGTCGTCCGTATCTGCTGCGTGCCATGCACGAGTGGATCACGGATTGCGCCCAGACTCCGCACATCGTGGTCGACGCGACGATCCCCGGTGTCGACGTGCCGCGCCAGTACGTGCAAGGGGGGAAGATCATTCTCAACATCAGTCACAGCGCGACGAGCGGCCTGAATCTAGGCAACGACTTCGTCACGTTCCGTGCGCGCTTCGGCGCGACGACCTACAACGTAACGGTGCCGATCGCGGCCGTTTTGGGCATTTATGCGCGCGAGACCGGTCAAGGAATGATCTTTTCGGAAGCAGATGCGCCTCCGCCGCCTTCGCCGCAAGGCCCCCCCGAAACGCCGACCGGCGGCGGCGAGCCGAAGCGCAGCAAGCCGACGCTCAAAGTCGTCAAGTAGGCGTACGCGAGGCTCAGGGATTGAGTCGCGTTGCGCGCCACGTCCCGCCCACGTAGCCGAGGTCATCGTGGGCTGTGAGATCGCGCGACCACACGGCGCGATCGTGAATGCGGCCAGGGCCTTCCACCCACAGCTCGATAGATTCGATCCAAAGACGAAAACCGCCCCAATGCGGCGGTCGCGGGACATGAGCTTGTCCCGCCGAGTCGACGCCGAACTGCCGGGAGAAGCGCTCGACTTCGGCGGCCAGCTCAGCGCGAGACGCGAGCGGCTGACTCTGGCGACTCGCCCAAGCGCCTACACGGCTGGCGACCGGGCGACTCGCAAAATAGTCGTCGCTCTCGGATGCCGGCGAGCGGACGACCGGGCCTTCGATGCGTACCTGACGATGGAGCGCATCCCAATGGAATACGACCGCGGCTCGGGGTCGTGCCGCAAGCTCGGTGCCCTTGCGCGATGTGTAGTTCGTGAAAAAGACGAGATATCCGCTCGGATCGATCCTCTTGCAGAGGACGACGCGCGCGGAGGGCTTGCCGTCGGCGTTTGCTGTCGCAAGCACCATCGCATCCGGATTGGGCTGTGCGCGCCGCGCAGTTGCATCGGCGAACCACCGCGTGAACAGCGGCATGGGACTTTCCGGCAACGGTTCGGGCAGGAAGTCGTTCATGACAAGACCTTCGAATTGGTGCGGGAAGCGCGTTTCGCATCCCGCCGTGCATAGTAACGCGTTGCGATGCGCATGCTTGCCGGCGCCGGGTTTCCGGCTGTAAAAGGGCGCACATCCTCTCAGTACCGGTCGCCAGAATGACACTCGAAGAGCTTCGCGCGCGGCTTACCGCCATCGATCAGCAGCTGCTCGAATTGATCGCCGAGCGCCAGCGGTTGAGCCGCGAGGTCGCGGAAGCCAAGCGGGCGATGGGAAAGCCCACGCGCGATTTCAACCGGGAGCGCGAAGTCCTGATGCATGCGCGCGATCTTGCCGCGCAGCTCGACGTATCGCCGGATCTCGCCGAATCGGTGATGCGGCTGTTGATTCGAGGCTCGCTCGCTACGCAGGAGCGCATTCGTGTGGCGGCCGGCGGACAGGGTACCGGGCTCAAAGCGCTCGTGATCGGCGGTGCCGGCAAAATGGGCCGCTGGTTCGTGGAGTTCCTCGCCTCGCAAGGCTATGGCGTCACCATTGCCGATCCTAGTGCCCGTGTCGAGGGCTACGGTCACTTCGAGGATTGGCACGAGGCGCCGCTCGATGACGATCTCATCGTGGTCGCAACGCCCATGCGCACCGCGAACGTCATCATGCAGGAGCTCGCCGATCGCAAGCCGCGCGGCGTCATTTTCGATGTGGGCTCGTTGAAAACACCGTTACGCCCGGGGCTCACTGCATTGCGCGATGCCGGGTGCCGCGTGACCTCCATTCATCCCATGTTCGGGCCGGATACGGATTTGCTGTCTGGCCGGCACGTCATTTTCATCGACGTGGGTAACCGGGAGGCCTTGGAGACCGCGCGCAACCTCTTTGCCTCGACGATGGCGGAGCAGGTGGTGATGAGCCTCGATGAGCACGACCGCCTCATCGCCTATGTGTTGGGGTTGTCGCATGCGTTGAATATCGCGTTCTTCACCGCGCTTGCCGAAAGCGGCGAGGCGGCGCCGCGTCTGGCGCAACTGTCGAGCGCCACGTACGACGCGCAAGTCGACGTTGCGACGAAGGTCGCCGACGAGAACGCGGAAATGTACTTCGAAATTCAATATCTCAACGACTACGGACGGGAGTCGTTGCAGGCGCTCAGGGATTCGGTCGAGCGTCTGTGGCAAATGGTCTCCGAAGGCGATATGGCAGGTTTCGTTGCGCTCATGGAGCGGGGGCGCGAATACCTTGCTGGACGCGTGCGCGAGAAATGATCGATGCGCGGTCGCGACCTGGAAACTGAGGTTCGCGAATTGCGGCGGCGTATCGCGGAGCTCGTCGATGAAGCAGCGACCAACGAGCGCCTGTTGAAGCGCAACCAAGAGCGCGAACTCGAGCTCCTCAAAGCGGAAACTCTGCCGCAATTGTTCGAGACGATCGGTCAGACGCTGAAAGCCTCTTACAACTTGGAGGCCGTGACGCTGCTGCTCGAGGATCCGCAGCACGAGATCCGTCACTTGCTGCTCGCGGAACAGTTGCGGCCGGAGGATTTTCCGCACGTCATCTTCGCCGATACCGTGTACGAGATGGCGCCGCAGTTCACGTCGTTCCACAAGCCGTGGCTCGGACCGTACATGGGATGCGACCACCAATTGATTTTCCCGCGCATCGAGGGCTTGAAGAGCGTTGCGCTCGTGCCATTGCGTCGGAACGAACGGCTGATCGGCAGCCTCAATTTCGGTAGCGCCGATGAAAAGCGTTTCTCGCGGCATTTGGCGACCGATTTCTTGGCGCATCTCGGCATCATCGCGGCTTTTGCGATCGAGAACGTCATCAATCGCGCTCGGCTCGTCCGCAGCGGGCTGACGGATTTCCTGACCGGCTGGCACAACCGCCGCTACCTCAATGCGCGACTGAAAGAAGAGCTTTCGCGAGCCCAACGGCACGGAACGACGCTGGCGTGCCTGGTCATCGACCTCGATCATTTCAAACAGATCAATGACAAGTACGGCCATCTCGCCGGTGACGCGGCGCTCCGCGAAGCCGCACATCGTGTGGACATGCAGATCCGGGCGAGCGACGCAGCAGCTCGGTTCGGGGGCGATGAGTTCGTCGTTCTCGCACCCGGTATTACGGCAGCCCAAGCACAGGCCCTGGCGGAGCGCATCCGAGAGGCCGTGTGTGCCATGCCTGTCCAAGTCGCGCCCGGCGCAGAGGTGACTTTGACGGTCTCCATCGGAGTCGCCGTCGCTAGTGTTTCCCGGCAGGAAGTGGATCTGAAAGCGGCTGCGGAGCGGCTGCTTTCCGCTGCCGATGCGGCGCTCTACAAAGCCAAACAACACGGCCGCAATCGCGCCGAATTGGCGTAAAGCTCGCCGCTCGGCCGTGCTACCATGCTAATGCGATTCATTCGCATCTAGCCCGCATTCGGGGGTCTTAATGAATTTTCAGAGTCTCAAAGCGGTTTTCGTCGTCCCGCTGCTCGCCGCCCTGTGGCTGAGCGGCTGCTCCCAACGTTCCAACGAGATCGTCGTTTACTCGGCGCGTAACGAACAGCTCATCAAGCCTGTCTTCGACCGCTACACAGCCGAGACAGGCGTGCAGATTCGGTTCGTGACCGACGATGCCGGCCCGCTGATCGAGCGTTTGGCGGCAGAGGGTGCGAATTCCCACGCCGATGTCTTGCTGACGGTCGATGCCGGGGAGCTGTGGCATGCCGCCGAGCGTGGATTGCTGAGACCGGTCGATTCGCAAATTCTCGCCGCGAACATTCCCGAGTCGCTGCGCGATCCGCAGAACCGCTGGTTCGGGTTCTCGGTGCGTGCGCGAACGATCGTGTACAGCACCGAGCGCGTGAAGCCGGAAGAACTGTCCACGTACGAAGCGCTCGCCGAGCCGCACTGGAAGGGCAGGCTGTGCTTGCGTACGTCGAAGAAGGTCTACAACCAGTCGCTCGTTGCCATGCTGATCGCTCAGCACGGCGAAGAGCAGACCGAGCGAATCGTGCGCGGCTGGGTCGACAATCTCGCCACCGACGTCTTCTCGAACGATACGCAAGTGATGGAGGCGATCGCCGCCGGTCAGTGCGATGTCGGCATCGTCAACACTTATTACTACGGCCGTTTGTTGCGCGACAAACCGGATATTCCGGTGAAGCTCTTCTGGCCGGATCAAGAGGGCAGCGGCGTGCACGTCAACGTTTCCGGCGCGGGTGTGACGACGCATGCGCCGCATGCCGAGGCCGCGAAGAAATTCTTGGAGTGGTTGTCGCAAGACGAAAGCCAAGGGATGTTCGCGGCGTTGAATCTCGAGTATCCCGCCAATCCCAACGTGAAGCGCGATCCGATCGTCGAAGCGTGGGGCGAGTTCAAGGCGAATCCGATCAATGTCGCGAAAGCCGGCGAGTTGCAGGCGGCGGCTGTGAAGTTGATGGATCGCGCCGGTTACAAATAGCGCGACTGGCACGGAGATGTCTAAGCACGGCGCGAGCGCGCTCGCGACCCATCACAAGCTGCGGCTGGCGCCAAGCGTCCTTGCCTTGCTCTTGTGCATACCGGCGCTCGCGCCGCTGGTCGTCATTGCGTTGGCCGCCTTCTCGCCGGATACGGAAGTCTGGTCGCACTTGTCGCGCTACGTCTTGCCGGAGGTGACGGTCAACACCGTGCTCCTGCTTGTAGAGGTCGCTCTACTGAGCGGAGTGCTCGGGACGGTGCTTGCCTGGCTCACGGCAATGTGCGAGTTTCCGGGTCGTCGCTTCTTCGAGTGGGCGTTGCTGCTCCCGCTTGCGATCCCTGCCTACGTGCTCGCGTTCGTGGCTGTCGGGTTTCTAGATTACGCCGGGCCTTTCCAGACGCTGTTGCGCGAGATCTTCGGTTCCTCGGCGTGGTTTCCGCGAATACGTTCGCTCGGCGGAGCGGCTGTCGTGTTGTCGCTCGCGACCTATCCGTACGTTTACCTGCTCGCACGCAGCGCGTTCCTGACGCAGGGGCGACGCGCGCTCGAAGCAGCGCAGTCGCTCGGCTACAGCCGTATCGCCGCGAGTTGGAAAGTGGCGCTCCCCATGGCGCGGCCATGGATTTTCGCGGGCGTTGCGCTGACGGCCATGGAAACGCTTGCCGATTTCGGTGCCGTGTACATCTTCAATGTCCGGACGTTCACGACGGCGATTTACGGTGCTTGGTTCGGTATGCGTTCCGTCAACACGGCTTTGCAGCTTGCTGGTGTGCTCATGCTCTTCGTGCTGGCTGCATTCGTACTAGAGCGCCGCTCGCGGGCGAGCGCGAACTTTGCCTTTGCGCGCGACATGAGCCGCGAATCGCCAAGGTTGATTCTTTCGCCCGCGATGCGACGTGTAGCGTGCGGTTTCGCTGGGACCGTCTTCGCGGTGGCGTTCGTGTTGCCCGTGATTCAGCTCGTTATTTGGGCCTACAAGAGCCTCGGCGATCTCGACGCGCGTTATATCGGATTCGTTTCGCGCAGCTTGTTGTTGGCGGGCAGCGCAGCGGTTGTCATCGTTGCCGCCGGATTGATGCTTGCGTACATCTTGCGTCGCTTTCCGTCGAAGCTATCCCATACAACGATCCGGCTCGCAACCATGGGTTATGCGATTCCGGGCACCGTGCTCGCGGTCGGCGTGCTCGTGCCGATCATTTTCTTGAACAACGCGCTGCAAGATTTCTTGCGCGATTGGCTGGGCGATCGCGCGCCGGTGCTCATGTTTCAAGGCACGCTGGTTGCGGTGTTGCTCGGATACATGGCGCGATTTCTGGCGGTGGGCTTCAATACGATCGAAAGCGGCTTGCAACGCATTACGCGAAGCGTCGATGAGGCGGCAATCAGTCTGGGCGTGTCCGGCGCTGCCATGCTGCGCCGAATTCATTTGCCGCTCTTGCGTACGAGCCTGGCGACGGCCGCAACGCTCGTATTTGTCGATGTGATGAAAGAGATGCCGATTACGTTGATCGTGCGGCCGTTCGGTTGGGATACGTTGGCGATTCGCGTGTTCGAGATGACTGCCGAAGGCGAGTGGCAGCGCGCAGCGCTGCCCGCCGTCGCTATCGTGCTTGCCGGACTCGTTCCTGTGGCATTGCTGACTCGACGAGGCGCGCATGTGGCTTGAGCTCGAGTCGGTCGTGCGTCAGTTCCCGAGTCGACGAGCCCTTGACGGTTTGTCGTTTCGATTGCCGAAGGGCTCGATCGGCTGTCTGCTCGGACCCAGCGGCTGTGGCAAGACGACTGCTCTACGCGCGATCGCTGGATTCGAGCCCATCGATGCCGGCGTGATTCGGGCACATGGGAGGCTATTGTCGGAGCCCGGTTTCTCGGCGCCGCCCGAGGAGCGGCGTATCGGGATGGTGTTTCAGGACTATGCGTTGTTCCCGCATCTGAATGTGCGCGACAACGTCGCCTTCGGTCTGCACCGACTGTCCAAGTCGGCGCGCGAGACGAGGGCGCTGGAAATGCTCGAGATCGTCGGGCTTGCCGATTATGCGCAGCGCTTCCCGCATCAACTCTCCGGCGGACAGCAACAGCGAGTCGCACTTGCACGCGCGCTGGCGCCGGAACCGGAGCTCGTCCTGCTCGATGAGCCTTTCTCGAGCCTCGATGTCGAGCTGCGCGAGCGGCTCGGTGCGGAAGTCAGATCCGTGCTGAAGAAGCTGAATGCGACTGCATTGCTCGTCACGCACGATCAGCAAGAAGCATTCGCCGTGGCCGACATCGTCGGTGTTATGCGCGATGGTCGACTCGAACAATGGGATCCGCCGTACGAGTTGTATCACCGTCCGGCCACGCGTTTCGTCGCCGATTTCATCGGCCAGGGAGTTTTCATCCCGGGCGAGGTGGTCGGTCCCGGCGAAGTGCGGACTGAGCTCGGTGTCGTTCGCGCAAACGGAGCGCAGTTGCCGCCCGGTCGGGCCGTCGATCTGCTCCTGCGGCCCGATGACGTGATCCACGACGATGCCAGCCCGTTGCGCGCGGAAGTTTGTCAGCGCTCGTTCAGAGGCGCGGAGTTTCTCTATACGTTGAAGACACCGAGCGGCGCAGTTCTGCTATCTCTCGTGCCGAGCCATCACGATCACAAGATCGGCGAGCACATCGGGATTCGGATCGAGCCCGATCACGTCGTCGCGTTCGAGCGATAGCTGCGCATCGAATCGGCGAGCTGTGCCACGCTCGCATTGAGCTCAATCGGATCGTACTCCCGAGCGCCTCATCAGGATCAGGAAAAGCGGCACGCCTACAAGGGCGGTCAGAGCGCCGACCGGCAACTGGCGAGGTGCGAATAGCGTGCGCGCACAAAGATCCGCAATCGTCACCATCGTGCCGCCCAGCAATGCAGCAGCTGGCAGCAACCGCCGATGATCCGCCCCGATCAGCAGGCGTACGATATGCGGCGTCACCAAGCCGACGAAACCGATCGTTCCAGCGGCGGTCACGGAGAAGGCCGTAAGGGCTGAGCTGACAAGAAAGATGCCGATGCGCAGCCCGCGAACGGGTGCGCCCAATGTGCGCGCTTGCAGCTCGCCGCGTGCGAGAACGTTCAGCTGACGTGCGAACGGCAGGCAAATCGGCAATGCAAGAATGAAAGCGCCGATCAACAGGCTGGTGCGTGCGTTCGCCGAGAGGTCGCCCATGAGCCAGAAGAGCATTCCGCGAAGCTGCGTCTCGTCGCCGAGCGAGAGTAGCGTGCTCACGACTGCATTTGCGCCCGCTGCGACTACGATGCCGGTGAGTAGCAAGCGGCCCGGGGTCCAGCCTGTTTCGCCGTGCGCCAGGACGAATACGAGGACGGTCGTCGCCAGGGCGCCGATCATGGCGGCGAGATCAATGCCCAGACCGGCAGCACCCAGCAACATCGCGCCGAGCGCGGCCACGGCCGCTCCGCCGGAGACGCCCATGACATAAGGGTCCGCGAGAGGATTTCGGAGCAGGACCTGCATCAGCACGCCGGAAACGGCCAGCACGCCTCCAGCCGCGAATGCGGTGAGCGCGCGAGGTAAGCGCAGGTCCATGATGATCGCGTGGGCGAGGGTCCCGGTTTCACCAGTGGCGACGCGCCATAGATCGGCAATGCTCACGGCGACGCTTCCGACCAGCAGCGAAGCCGCAAAGGCAGCGGCAGCAGCCACGATGAGGAGCGTGTACGTGAGACGGATCTTGGAATTCTTCACGGGCGGAGCGTATGAACCTGCGTATCGACTGTCCACTCAGCTCGCGACCGCCTAGGTGAGCCCTTCGGCCATGGCCTCGCTGCATGCCTTATGGAACAATCTTCAAGCCATGCTTGCCCTATGAAATATGACCGATTGGATTGACGCCGACGGGTTCCGCGCGAATGTCGGGATCGTGCTGATTCGAGACGACCGCCAAGTGTTCTTGGGCGGGCGGACGGGCGGTCGCGGCTGGCAATTCCCGCAAGGCGGGGTCCGGCAGGACGAGTCGCCGGAAGAGGCGCTGTTTAGGGAGCTGAAGGAGGAAATCGGGCTCGATCCCAGCGATGTCGAGCTGGTTGCTTCGACGCGCAACTGGCTGCGTTACCGGTTGCCCAAGCAGTACATCCGCCGTCACAGCAATCCGGTTTGCATCGGTCAGAAGCAACGCTGGTTCTTGCTCAGATTCCTTGCAGAGGACTCGCGCCTGCAGTTCGATACGACGAACGAACCCGAGTTCGAGAGTTGGCGCTGGGTGGATTACTGGACGCCCGTCCGCGAGGTGATTTATTTCAAGCGCGCCGTGTATGCGCGGGCGCTGGATGAGCTTGCGCGACGCGCCTTTCCGGATGATCCGCCTGCGCTTCCAGAGTGGTCGGAACAAGAGAAGAATCTGCGCAACATCGCGCGGCGGCGCGCGGCGCAGAAGGCCGTCATCAGCTGACGAATTCTCGAGCCTGTCCCAAGGCTGCCAATAAACCCGCGGACTTGCGCGGATGCGCGTTCGTTTGAGATCGGCCCTAGAACGGTTTGAGCACGACCAGCAGCACGATCGCGAGCAGCAGCAAAGTCGGTACTTCGTTGAAAGCGCGGTACCAGCGTTCGGAGTGCGCGTTGCGATTCTCGCGAAACGCCTTGACGAGTTGGTAGCACCACACGTGATACCCCACCAACGCGAGGACGAGCACGAGCTTCGCGTGTAGCCAGCCCATCCCGGCGAAAGACGGTGCGACGACGAGAATGCCGATCCCGAAGGCAATGGCGAGCGTGGCGCCCACGGTCATGAGCCGGAATAGCCGCTGCTCCATGATGCGGAAACGAGCCAGCCCAGGCTCATCAGTTGTGCTCGCGTGGTAAACGAACAGCCGAGGCAGATAGAACAGACCGGCAAACCAAGCGATCACGAAAAAGATGTGAAAGGCTTTTAACCAAAGCATTTGCCGGATCCTGTCGCCCGCATTATCGCAATGCCCGTTTGAGCGCTCGATCGCTGCTCGCTGGGTCGAACCTTGTGATTAAATGCCCGCAGCGCCTCGGCGCCGCAAACTTGCGAAGAGTACCCTTAGACCGACGAACGTGCATGGCAGATTCGAGCGCAATGCGAACCGGGCGGCTCGTCGTCCGCTACCACTCTCCGTGGCGGCGTCGCATTGTGCTCGCAGCGACGGCCGTGGGTGCGCTTGTCCTGCTCTACGGGATCTATGAGTGGGGTCGTTTCGAAGGAGGCTACAACAAGTTCGCGGAGGTTCAACGGCGCCGCGAGCTAATGGCGAAAATCGAGGCCCTAGAGGAGGCCAATGCGAAGCTGCGTGCCGAAGTGGCCGCGGCGGAACTTGCGCGCGAAGTCGATCGCAAAACGTATGCCGATATCGAGAAGACGCTTGCCGAATTGCAGGCTCAAGTGCTCAAGCAGCGCGAAGAGCTGACCTTCTACCGTGGCATCGTCTCGCCCGAGGACGGGATCGGCGGGTTGCGTATACAGCGCTTCCAGGTGTTGTCGGGCGGCGTCGACAATCACTACCGCCTGAGGCTCGTGCTCGTTCAGTCGATGCGTCAGGACTCGGTGGTCTCGGGGTCGGTGAGCATGCAAATCGAGGGCATCAGAGACAATCGACCGGTGCAATTGACGCTTGCGGAGGTCGGCGGCGACACGCGCTCGGACGGCCAGGTGGCGTTTCGATTCAGGTACTTTCAGAATCTCGAGCAGCAGGTCGTTTTGCCGCCGGATTTCGAGCCGACGGCCGTGAACGTCGAGGTTCGCTCGGCGCGCCTTCCGCCTGTGAGAGAATCCTTCCCCTGGAAAGTCCAGGACATTTGACGCACGTATGCGCATGTTCAAGAACAAATCCAAGCCGCAGCGGATCGACACGCTGATCGGTGCCGGCACCCGCATCATCGGCGATGTGCATTTCAGCGGCGGCTTTCATGTCGATGGCCACGTGAAGGGCAACGTGGACGCACCCCCCGATTCAGGGGCGACCTTGAGCGTGAGCGACGGAGGGGTTGTGGAGGGCTCGGTTGCGGTACCGAACGTCATCTTGAACGGCACCGTGAAAGGCGACATCCTGGCCCATGATCGCGTCGAGCTCGGTGCGACTGCGCGCGTGACGGGAAATGTCTACTACGGCCTCATCGAAATGGAGATGGGCGCGGAAATCAACGGTAAGTTGATCCACGAGCCCCGTGCGGCTGGCGAGGTCAAGGCGAAGGCCGAGGAGTCCAAAACAGCGACGGACAAATCGTGATCCGCGTTTTGACCGGTTTCTGTCCGAGCCTCTAGACTTGACCGAGTCGTCTTACGCCCCTACATCCCTACCATGGCAACCGCTCACGAATTCTCATCTCGGCCGACTCTCATCTTCACCGACGCCGCTGCGGCGAAGGTGAGTGAGCTCATCCGCGAAGAGGCCAATCCGAATCTCAAGCTGCGCGTGTTCGTGCAGGGTGGCGGCTGCTCGGGGTTTCAGTACGGATTCACGTTCGATGAGACCGTCGAGGAGGGCGACACTCAGGTCGAGAAGGACGGTGTCACGCTGCTGATCGACCCGATGAGCATCCAGTATCTCGCCGGCGCCGAGATCGATTACAAGGAAGACATCGAGGGCGCACAGTTCGTCATCCGCAATCCGAATGCCGTTACGACTTGCGGTTGCGGATCTTCTTTTTCGATCTGAACTCGCGACGATTTTGAGCGGCGCCTAGGCCGCCGCTTCATTCCTTCGCATTTCAACGTTGCCGCGCCTGCGGCGCGAGAATCTACGCGGTCGTCCCGGCGTTCGCGACAGAGTCAAGCTGAATCATTCGGAATTGCCACGATCGTCGAGTCAGCTGCCCGGTCGAGCGCAGCCAGCATTGGGCTTGTGCGGCCCTCGAATTCCGTGCGGTATTCATCGGGGATCGGCGCTGCGTCCGGCAGCGGCACGGTTCGTGGATTCTTGTGCACGCCGTGCACGCGATATTCGTAGTGCAAGTGCGGACCGGTTGCTGCGCCCGAGCTGCCTACATAGCCGATCGTCTGACCTTGCGCGACTCGTTGCCCGGCTCGTAGGCCCTTTGCAAACTGCGACATGTGAGCATAGAGCGTCGAAATACCGCCGCCATGCTCGAGAATCACGACTCGGCCGTATCCGCCCTGAGTTCCAACGAAACTTACTTTGCCGTCGCCTGCGGCTTTGATGATCGTTCCGGTCGGCGCCGCATAGTCGACGCCCTTGTGCGCACGAATCGTATTCAAGATGGGATGACGGCGACGCGGATTGAAGTTCGAGCTGATGCGCGTGAAGTCGATCGGTGCGCGCAAGAACTGGCGACGCATGCTGCTGCCGTCAGGCGCGAAATAGCCGTCCACTTTTCCGTCTTCGGATTTGAAGTAAACGGCACGGTGCACTTTGCCGGCGTTGACGAATGCTGCCGCCAGAATTCGTCCGTCGCCGATGTATTCGCCGTCGCGATACTTCTGCTCGTAAACGATATCGAATCGATCGCCGCGCTGGATTTCTAGCGCAAAGTCGATCTTCCAGCCGAAGATGTCGTTCGCGAGGCGCATGATCAACTCGGGGCTGATGCCCGCAGCTCTCGCGGAGACGAACAGCGACGATTCGATAATGCCGCTCGCGTGCGAGTGCACGATTTCCAGCGGCGTCGCGATCTTGCTGACCGTGAACTCGTCGCCTACGCGCTCGATCGTCAGTACTTCCGTTTCGCTGATTCGGCGTGTCAGCGACAGCAACGCTGAATCATCGTGGATGAGCGTGATGCGGTCGCCCGGACGGATTTTGTCTAGGCTCTCGCGAACGCCGTCGAGGCGACGAATGCTGCTGAGATCGGTCAGACTCAGATTGAGCTGCCGAAAAATGCGATCGAACGTATCGTTGCGCCGGACAACGTAATCGGTCTGCGTGCCTATGCGCGGTGTTTCGACGATCGGTTCGATTTCGATGGGAGCGATCGACGGTAAATCCACAGTCACCGCCGCCGGAACGGCAGACGCTTGTCGATCAGGTGTTTGCCGCAGGAAGTACACGACGATTGCGCCGGCCAGCGGCAGCAACAGTCCGAAAACAAACCAAATTGCGTGGCGGTGACTCGGAGCGGGGCGCGATCTTGGCTTGTAATCGAAAGCGATCTGCGATTGCGGCCGCACGCTCGATTCTCCTCCATCAATTTCAAGTGGCCGCCGGAACTTAGAAGATCGACTTGCGAAACGTCAACCAATACGACTGTTTTGTCACGCACAGACTTTCGTTCGTTTGCATTGGGTGATTGCTCAGTAGACGTGCGATCGGAGATCGAATTGCGTTTCCTCGCTGCGCGGAAATGTGAATTGAGTTCGCTCGGATGTCGCGGTGCATACGGCCCCTCATCGCGTTTTCCCTTGAAAAAATTGGGCGCGAAGAAATTTCGATCGAGGGGTGTTGACTCCCAAATTTTCGTGGCTAATATGCGCGGCCTCTCGCGGGTGGTGCCGGAAACAACGGCGCCACAATCGAGATCCCGACAGGGCCTCGACGAAAAAGTGAGGTTGACGGGTCGAGGAACTCGGTTATAATTCCGCTTCTGTCTACGCCTCGCGTGTAGACCCGCTCTTTAACAATCGAAACAGGTAATTTGTGTGGGGACTCGCGTCGGTTCTGATTGCGAAGCGCAATCGACGATGAGAGTACTCAATAGCCAGTAATGAGTTATTGAGCCTCGGTCGTCACTTGATAGGTCACAAGCCTTTAAGTGAAGAGTTTGATCCTGGCTCAGATTGAACGCTGGCGGCGTGCCTAAC